>NZ_CP185260.1:3273745-3979991 GCF_049117195.1 Alteromonas algae | reverse complement strand
TTGCGTAGCAGCCGCGCGTGCTAATTGGTTAGACTTACCCTCTACAAAATTATCGAACTGATACGTAGGGTTAATATTGCTTTTATGCCGCATTGCCTCAGGTATTGGAACAACCTTCGGTTGATTTTTATTTGTCTGACGTTGCTGTTGCCCCGCATTATAACTATTCGCTCCAAAGAACTGCGCTGGCTGCCCGCCCAAAGAAGAAGGGTTAGTCGCAATAATGGGTTCATGTTGTTGCGAGGTTTGTTGGCTCTGCTGGCGATCGCCTTGTGGCTTTGTTTGTATGCTCTGAGATGCGCGCGGCGTTTCGTTGCTTTTAGGTGCCGAAGATGCAGGTGGCGCACTGTTACTACTTCTGCTCGCTACACTTTGTCTACTCATTACTTCTAAACGAAGTAATGGCGCATCTTGACCCGCAAACTCTTCCAACAGAGCAATAATACTATTCAAGTATTTATCACGCACCCAGTCCAACACAAAGCGGTTCGGCGCATACAGCGAGACAACGCCGTCAGCTTCCTCTGAAACCAAAGGCCTGATCCACATACTAAACTGTTGTGTGGGTAATTCTTGACGAAGTCGGTCAAGACATTGATTCCATAAAGACATGGCGGTGCGTTAACTCCAAACTCTCGCTAAGGAGAAACTAATAGACATCATATTTATACATCGACGTAAAACGGCGTGAAAAACAAGAAACAAAATAGTTTACTGAAGACTGCGAGATTTAAATTATCATTATAATAGCTGTGGATTATCTTACTTTATCAACAAAATGTAAATGGGGATCTTCCCAGATCTTTACGATCAAAATTATAAGCTTATGTTTTAATGAGAATTTACGCTTAGATCAAAAAGTGCTTTGGTTATCGAAAATTGATCCAAAAAACACAGTAAATACGAGATGATCTTGTTATTTTTGGCAAACAAAATGCAAGTTTCCACACATCTCTGTGGATAAGCCTGTTGAAAAAGAGACCTTATTCACAGCCTAAATAGACGTTATATAAGTGGAGTGGTTAAAAAATGTGATGTATTGCTCACTATTTCTACCAATAAGCAACAATATTGATTGACAGTAGCCCCCGAGATCTCTAGAATTCAGCGTCCTTTTTCGATGGGCTTTTCTGGTGACTAGCACACCTACTCTGGCAACAGAGCAATGTGTTTACCAAAAACGCCTATGTTTAATTAAATATAAGTGAGACTTTGGTCATGAAAAGAACATTTCAACCGAGCAATTTGAAGCGTAAGCGTTCTCACGGTTTTCGTGCTCGTATGGCGACTAAAAATGGTCGTAAAGTACTAGCAGCTCGCCGTGCAAAAGGCCGCGCTCGTCTTTCTGCTTAAGTAGAAAGACGTCAAAGTGGGCGAAAATAATTTTTCAAGGGAGTTACGTCTGTTAACTCCCACCCACTTTACTTTTGTGTTTGATAACGCCACTCCAGCTGTATCCCCTTCTTTTACCATCCTTGCTAGAAAAAGTAACCACACCACTCCACGTCTTGGTATTACGCTTGCTAAAAAACGTATTCGCAAAGCGCATGACCGCAACAGACTAAAACGTCTAATCCGCGAAAGTTTTCGACATAAACAGCATAACTTGCCGAATGTTGATATTATCGTCATTGGAAAATCGGGCGCTGATGGTCTTAGTAATCAAGAAGTATTCGCAACGTTGGAAAAGCTATGGAAAAAATTAAGCAAGCGTTGCAACGCGGCTTAATTATATTGCCGCTGATACTCATAAAACTGTATCAATGGTTTATTTCTCCTATTTTAGGGCAACGCTGTCGTTTCCATCCGTCCTGTTCTTGGTATGCTATAGAAGCATTAAAAACACATGGATTGATAAAAGGCGGTTGGTTATCAAGTAAACGCATATTAAAATGCCACCCTTTGCACGCCGGTGGTTACGATCCGGTACCGGAAAAACAACAAGATAAACACTCAAAATAAAGAGACCTATATGGAATCGCAACGTAGTTTTCTGATAATTGGCCTAGCGCTTGTTAGCTTTTTGCTTTGGCAGCAATGGCAAAAGGATTATGGTCCACAACCTATACAAACTGTTGAAACTGAACAAACCCAGCAAAGTGCGCAAGGTGTTCCTTCTTTTGAAGGTAATACTGCTTCTCAGAATGAAGACGTACCTCAAGCTGATAGCGTGCCTGCACTACAACCGGCGGCGTCGAATACAGCTGCTAATCGCATTATTGAAATAAAGACAGATACATTAGACCTGCGTATTGATTTGCTTGGTGGTGATGTCGTCTCAGCAGACCTACTCAAATTTCCTGTAGTGCAGGGTTCTGAAGAACCTTACAGCTTACTTCGTTCTGGCAATGGCCTATATGTCGCACAAAGCGGACTTATTGGCCCACAAGGCCCTGATGCGAGTAGTAATGGACGTCCGGTATACCGTGCAGAAAATAGTTTCTTTGAAATGACAGGTGACACATTAGTTGTTCCGCTTAAATGGAAGAACAATGACGGCCTTACTGTTACGAAAACCTTCATTTTCGATAGAGAGCGATACGATGTAAACGTTAGTTACACTATTGAAAACAATACCGGTGCGGTTGCTAATATTCAGCAATATGCTCAGCTTAAACAGGTAATGGAATTTGAAGATGACGGCAATATGTTTATGCCTACTTATCGCGGTGCCGCATTTTCAACAGAAGACGACAGATACAGTAAATATTCGTTCAGCGATATTGAAGATGAAAACCTAAAAGAAACAACACCTGCTGGTTGGGTTGGTATGCTTGAGCATTATTTTGTTTCTGCGTGGGTACCACCGCAAGACGCTGTTAATACACTTTATTCAAGAAACCTACAGAATAAGTATGCGGTAATCGGTTTACTAACTCCTGCGGCACAAGTTAACTCTGGTGATACCGCAACGCTTTCAACCACCCTGTATCTTGGTCCAAAAGACCAGGATAAATTGGCAAAAATTGCTCGAGGTTTAGACCTTACAGTTGATTACGGTATTTTATGGTGGATTTCACAGCCATTATTTGCCCTATTAACCTTCTTGCATAGCCTTGTGAATAACTGGGGTGTCGCAATTATCCTTATCACTATTGTCGTGAAAGGCGCCATGTATTGGCTAACTAAAAAGCAGTACGAGTCAATGGCACGTATGCGCAACCTTGCACCTAAAATGCAGCAGCTTAAAGACCGTTTTGGCGACGACAGACAAAAGATGTCTCAGGCCATGATGGAGCTATATAAGAAAGAGAAAGTTAACCCTATGGGAGGTTGCTTACCGCTTCTTCTACAAATGCCTATTTTCTTAGCATTGTACTGGGTGTTAATGGAAAGCGTTGAATTACGCCACGCTGACTTTATATTATGGATAACGGATCTGTCGGTTAAAGACCCTTATTTTGTGCTGCCTATACTTACTGGCGCAAGCATGTACTTGCTACAAAAACTTCAACCGACCACCATTACTGATCCAATGCAGCAAAAGATAATGCAATGGATGCCAGTAATGATGAGTGTGTTTTTCCTATGGTTCCCAGCCGGTCTCGTACTATACTGGCTAGTAAGTAACGTTATCACCCTGGTTCAAGCAAAAATGATTTATGCTTCCATGGAGAAACGGGGAATTAAATAAATAACGCTTTATTTAACTACTTTAACAGCCCGCCAATGCGGGCTGTTTTGTCTAACGAGGATACCTATCGTGCCATCATTTGATATTGTTTCTGAAATAAATATGGAAGAAGTTCGTAACGCTACTGAGAATGCAAGTAGAGAGCTGTCTACACGTTTTGACTTTAGAGGCGTAGAAGCAAGCTTCGAATATAAAGAAAAAACAGTAGTGATGAAGGCTGAAGCCGAATTCCAACTTCAACAGATGGAAAGTCTTTTTCGTACTGCGTGTTCAAAGCGTAATCTTGATACTTCATCAATTGACATGAAGCCTTTCGATGCCCTTGGCAAAACCTATAAACAAACCATTGCATTTAAAGAAGGGATTGAACAACCTATCGCTAAGAAAATTGTGAAGCTTATTAAAGATGCAAAGCTAAAGGTGCAAACCGCTATTCAAGGTGAAGAACTTCGCGTTACGGGCAAGAAGCGCGATGATTTGCAGCAGGTTATGGCGTTGATAAAAGAGTCTAACTTAGGTCAGCCTTTTCAATTTAAAAACTTTCGCGATTAAGTTATGCATTCGCCATCTCTGTCTACCGAAACGATTACCGCTCAAGCGACCGCACCAGGTCGTGGTGGTGTAGGAATAGTGCGCGTGTCAGGCCCTCATGCCAGAGACATTGCAGCAGCGCTAGTTCCAACATCATTAACACCTCGTATGGCTACGTACACACCTTTTGTTGATGCCACTAATCTTGTAATAGACCAGGGTATTGCGCTTTTCTTCAAGGGCCCTAACTCGTTTACGGGCGAGGACGTACTTGAATTACAAGGTCATGGCGGCCAGGTCGTTATGGATATGCTTATTGACGCTGTACTTGCAACGGGTAAAGCAAGGCTTGCTAATCCGGGTGAATTCAGTGAACAAGCTTTTCTCAACGATAAGTTAGACCTTGCACAAGCAGAAGCCATTGCTGATCTTATTGACGCAAGTTCACAACAAGCAGCACGAAGTGCACTTCGGTCGTTGCAAGGCGAATTTTCAAAACAAATTCAAACGCTATCAGAACAAATCGTTCACTTACGTATGTATGTTGAAGCCGCAATCGATTTCCCTGAAGAGGAAATAGATTTTTTATCAGATGGCAAAGTGTCTGGCGATCTTTCGACAATAGTCGATAGCTTAAATCGCGTACGAGAACAGGCTAAGCAAGGCAGTTTATTAAGAGAAGGAATGCAGGTGGTGATCGCCGGCAGGCCTAATGCGGGTAAATCGAGTTTGCTTAATGCGCTTGCAGGCCGTGAAAGTGCGATCGTAACCGAGATTGCAGGTACGACGAGAGATGTGCTTAAAGAACATATCCATATCGACGGTATGCCCCTTCATATTATTGATACGGCTGGATTGAGAGAAAGCCCCGATAAAGTAGAGCAAATAGGTATTGAACGGGCATGGCAGGCCATTAGTGATGCAGATCATGTTCTTTTTGTTATTGATTCGACAACAACCGATGTTATTGACCCTTACCTAATATGGCCTGAGTTTATGGCTCGATTGCCACATGGCATACCGGTTACTGTGGTAAGAAACAAAGCGGATTTAAGCACATTGACGGTCGGACAATCGAAAGTAGATACCGCACACGGCGATATTTCCGTGATTAACCTTTCAGCCAAGCATGGCGATGGCGTTGAAACATTAAAGTCGCATTTAGCACAGGCAATGGGGTTTGATACAACCACTGAAGGCCAATTTATAGCTCGACGACGTCATATTGATGCATTAGAAAAAGCATTTGAGTTTGTAACTACAGGTGAACAACAACTTCATGATGCGATGGCGGGCGAACTGCTTGCAGAAGAGTTACGGCTTGCGCATCAATCGTTATGCGAAATAACCGGAGAATTCACATCAGATGATCTTCTGGGTAAAATATTCTCTTCTTTCTGTATTGGTAAATAATTAATGAGTACGCATTACGAAATTATTGTCGGCACAATGTTAGGTGCATCTGAGTATGTGGCAGATGCTATTGCCGAACAGCTCGACGCCATGGGTGCTACGCATACCATTCATCTAGAGCCAAATATTGAAGCATTCACAAATGAATCAACGTGGATAGTGTGCACGTCAACCCATGGTGCTGGTGAACTGCCAGATAATATTCAGCACTTTGCAAAACAGCTTAACGATGCCGAACTCACCGCAACCCGAGCCTATATAATAGGACTGGGCGACACTAGCTATGACACCTTCTGTCACGGCGCAAAAGAAATGGAAACACGTATTACCTCACGTGGAGGCACGCTAATGGCCCCTCCTCTACATATTGATGTGTTAGAACATCCTATACCAGAAGACGTCGCCGTCGAATGGTTTTCACAAACCATAAAAGCTGTATGACTAGCTATCTAACCCAAGCTGAACATAGTGCTTTGCAGTCACCGTTATCGAATGATTGCAGAGTACTTTATCTACTTGGTTTACGCCCTACTGCAAATTCATCTACCACCGCTACTGCACCCATTGACTACAAGCCGCTTCTTGAACTCCTAAACGGCGACAGTAAAGATATGCCGTTTCAGCGCGGGCGACAAATCAATAGCCTTTTAAAACAGCTTGAACAAATTGGACTTGTTGCATTACCGAACACACTTGACCTAGAACACAGTGTAAATGGCAAACACTTGTTACTGCCACTTGTTGCGGAAGCCGCGTCTGAATTTGACCAACTGCATCAAAAGCATTTATCAATGAGCACGTCCTGGACGCCAAACAGCGGGCTTTTTAACGAGATGGCCTCTTTGCTTGGTATTATTGACAAAACCTATGATGAGAACGATATAGGCGAATTCGTTGCGTATTGGCTAGGCCGGCCTAGCTCTGTATTTAGTGAATTTCAATGGACTCAAAAGTTTGCCAATAACATTAAGCGAAAACGATTAGCATCTGGCTACGCGCCCACCCAAAAAGTAGGTACACAGCAAGTCAAAGTTGCAGCGGGCATTGAAGCAGATGATAATGCGAGAAAGCTGGTGGAAAAATACGCCACATCGACCAAGAAGGGTTAGATCATTATGGATCGTATTACCGATAAAATTGCGAACTTAGCGAAGGTATTAAATAAGCCTGTAGATAATGACAGCGAATACATCGACTATAAAACGCTTCGTAAGCAATATGAAGCGCAAGCCAATGAAGAAATATCGCAGCTCCAGCAACATTCTAAAAAAGCGCGTGTAGAAGCCATTCACGGGCGTTCAGATCTCAACCCTAAGTGGACGTTCTCAAACCTTGTAGAAGACAGTGACGATGTAATTGAAGCGGTATCAATCGCCCAATCTTTTATTGCTGCTCACGATGATCCTGCATGGCGTAATAGCGGTTCTCATATGATGCTCTTTTACGGCGATTATGGCCGTGGTAAGTCGCATATCGCTGGTGCTATAGCCCATCAGCTAATCGATCAGTATGAAATATCCGTATTGTACCGCCAACTTTCGACCTTACTTGAAATGCGCAATTTCTCTTATGATTTTGGCGCAACAGACAATGCTGGACAGCGTTTCCGTGAGATCAATCAAGACTTATTAGACGTTGATCTTCTTATCCTAGATGAGGTCTGTGTCAATGAGTCTGTGTTAAAGAAGAACGCCCAGAGCTGGTTTGGAAACCTGCTACGCCAGCGTTTAGTGAATAAGAAAAACTGCATCATTATTACCAACCACAACCTGTCAGAGCTTGAAAATGCGTTAGGTAAGTACTGCTTCGAATCGATTAAAGAGTACGACACCTATAAGGTTCGCTTTCAGGGCCCGAGCAGACGGGAAGGTTTAGCACAAGATGACGCTGAAATACAAAGCAGCCCCCCACGGTATCAACCGAACCAGGTGCGATAATTCGCAATAAAGGCAATAACGATTCGATCTTATTGCCTTTTTTATTGTCCTAAGAAAAATATTTTTACGATCTACTCACAAGCGGAAAATAACGATCGGCGACAAAACGATAATTTTGTGGAAAGATCTCATCCACAATAAGATCGCGCTATACCCTTTGATATCTCTCATGTTCACGATCTATCACTGGTAATAGTAAACACTTTATCCCCAATCCGATCACATCTTGATCAGCCCTGTGGATAGGATCCTACAAACCACTGTGTATAAGCTCTGATCGAAAAAGGCATAACTTTTTTCGGAATTGGCATTGTGGATAAATACCCGGTTTATACACAAGTTCAAAGGGGGGTTATGGATCGGTGTATACAGATGTTGTTGATCGCGTAACAACATGATCTAATTATGCTTTAGTGGGTTACCCACAGATCTTGCCGATCCTAATAAAAGTAAAAATAAACAGATCTAAAAGAGATCTTAAGATCAATAAGCTCGATCACACCTCAAAACTAAAACCCATTGAAGAATATTTAAACATTTTATTTATCCAATAAGTCAGATAAAATACGCGCCCTTTTTTCAGCATATTCTGAAAATTATTTATTCGTATGTTTAGTGAGGTTTACTATGTTTTACACTCAAGCCTTTGATGTCATCGTTGTTGGTGGCGGTCATGCAGGAACCGAAGCTGCACTTGCTGCTGCAAGGATGGGTGCGCAAACTTTACTACTCACACACAATATTGAAACCATTGGCCAAATGTCATGTAACCCTGCGATCGGCGGGATCGGTAAAGGGCATTTGGTTAAAGAAATCGATGCGCTTGGTGGAGCAATGGCACTCGCTACCGATCGTGGTGGTATTCAATTCAGAACGCTGAATTCAAGCAAAGGCCCTGCGGTGAGAGCAACTCGCGCTCAAGCAGACAGAAGCTTGTATCGCCAAGCGATAAGAGAGACGGTTGAAAACCAAGAAAATTTGACGCTTTTCCAACAAAGCGTTGACGATATCATTGTTGAAAACGATCAAGTTACCGGTGTAGTTACGCAGATGGGCCTTAAATTTAAGGCAAAGACGGTTGTATTAACCGTTGGAACGTTCCTAGGTGGCACAATACACATCGGGTTAGAAAATTATCGAGGTGGACGCGCAGGTGATCCGCCTTCCATCGCGCTTGCAGAACGCTTACGAGCATTACCGTTTCGTGTCGATCGTTTGAAAACGGGGACACCCGCTCGCTTAGATGCGCGATCATTAGATTTTTCTGTGATGCAACAGCAGCCTGGTGATACACCAACTCCGGTATTTTCTTTTATGGGTGACAGGTCAATGCACCCTACGCAAATACCGTGTTATATCACGCACACTAACGAAAAAACGCACGATATTATTCGTGGAGGGTTAGATCGCTCACCCATGTTTACTGGTGTGATTGAAGGGATAGGGCCACGTTATTGCCCAAGTATCGAAGACAAGATAACGCGTTTTGCTGATAAAACATCACACCAAATATTTGTTGAGCCGGAAGGGCTAAATAGCATTGAAGTTTACCCCAATGGCATTTCAACCAGCTTGCCTTTTGATGTGCAGATGAACTTAGTTCGTTCAATCAAGGGGTTTGAAAATGCACACATCGTAAGGCCTGGTTATGCCATCGAGTATGACTTTTTTGACCCTCGCGATCTCAAGCAAACGCTTGAAACTAAATTTATTAATGGTTTATTTTTCGCTGGCCAAATTAATGGAACAACGGGCTATGAAGAAGCTGGCGCTCAAGGTCTTGTTGCCGGTGCTAATGCTGCGCTTCAGGTGCAAAATAAAGATCCGTTGATTTTACGCCGTGACCAAGCGTACATGGGCGTACTTATTGATGACTTGGCCACTATGGGGACAAAAGAACCCTACCGCATGTTTACCAGCCGCGCTGAGTATCGTTTGTTGTTACGAGAAGATAATGCCGATCACCGTTTAACCGCTTTAGGTAGAGAGATTGGTTTAGTTGATGATGCTAGATGGGCGTCGTTCAACGATAAGATGGAAATGGTAGAAGCTGAACTACAACGTCTTCGAGGCCAATGGATTCATCCTGATCATGCTGCAACGCCTGAGCTTAATACCATGTTGAAAAACACAGTAAGCCGTGAACATTCACTTGAAGAGCTTATTCGTCGTCCAGAAATGACGTATGAAAAACTCATGCAAATTGAAAGCATTGGACCTGGTGTTGAAAACCCCATCGCGGCTGAACAAGTTGAAATACAGATAAAGTATGCCGGTTATATCGCGCGTCAAATGGATGAAATTGCTAAAACGCAACGCCATGAAAACACATTACTCCCTGTCGATATGGATTTCAGTAAGATATCGGGCTTATCGAACGAAGTGGTAGCGAAACTGACAGAAGCGCGACCTGAAACGATTGGTAAAGCATCGCGTATTTCAGGTATTACTCCGGCCGCCATTTCACTGCTTTTGGTTTATTTGAAGAAGCATGGCATGTTAAGAAAATACGAAAAACAAAGCGCTTAAGCAGACGAGTTTTATGACAATACAGCAAGAATTGCATTCTATTTTGGCCTCTGGACTAGAGGCCCTTTCATTATCACTCACTTCACAACAACAAGAACAGCTCGTTAATTATGTGTTGCTTATTGATAAGTGGAATAAAGCGTACAATCTGACGTCTGTTCGTTGTCCGAAGCAAATGATGGTGAAACATATCCTCGATTCTCTCGCTATTGTGCCCCACTTAACGGGCAAAAATATTATTGATGTTGGCACTGGACCAGGATTACCCGGTATGCCATTAGCCATCGCCTTTCCTGAAAAATCGTTTACGCTTTTGGATAGTTTAGGAAAGCGCGTGCGATTTATGACACAATGCGTCCATACGCTAAAACTTGATAATGTCACTCCCATTCAAAGTCGAGTAGAAGCGCTGAAGCCAGAAACACCGTTTGATATTGTACTAAGCCGCGCATTTGCGTCGTTAAAAGATATGTTGCACTGGTGCGAACATCTGGTAGATTCAGAAGGAAGATTTTTGGCGCTCAAGGGGCAATATCCTCAATCTGAAATTGATGAAGTAAGTGATCACTTTCAGGTTTGTGATACACAAACCCTAACAGTGCCAAACTTGATAGGTGAAAGACACCTTGTTTGGATTAAAAAAGCATAACAGGATTCATTGTGGCAAAGGTAATCGCGATCGCGAATCAAAAAGGTGGTGTGGGTAAAACCACTACCGCGGTGAATGTAGCAGCATCTATGGCAGCAACGAAGCGCAAAGTGCTACTTATTGACCTTGATCCGCAAGGAAACGCTACGATGGGAAGCGGTGTAGACAAGTATGAAGTGGGTGCAACCGCATTCGAACTACTTGTAGAAGATATGCCGATTAACGAGGTCATCGTTAAAAACACTGCAGGGAAGTACGATCTTATCGCTGCTAATGGCGACGTGACAGCCGCAGAAATCAAACTCATGGAAATGTTTGCTCGTGAGGTTCGTCTTCGTAACGCCTTGAAGTCGGTATTGGATTATTATGATTTTATCTTTATCGATTGCCCTCCGTCTTTGAATCAACTTACGGTTAATGCACTGGCTGCAGCCGATTCTGTGATGGTTCCTATGCAGTGTGAGTATTACGCGCTGGAAGGGCTGACGGCTTTAATGGATACCATTCAAAAATTAGCATCCGTTGTAAATCCTGAATTGAAGATTGAAGGCGTATTGCGTACTATGTACGACCCGCGCAATCGCCTTGCAAATGACGTATCAGAGCAGTTAAAACGCCACTTTGGTGAGCAAGTGTACAGAACGGTTATTCCGAGAAACGTGCGCCTTGCTGAGGCACCAAGTTTCGGTACGCCTGCGATGTACTACGATAAGTCGTCAACAGGCGCTAAAGCTTACTTAGCGTTGGCCGGTGAAATATTACGCCGTCGGGATAAAACCACGCCTTCTCAGGCGAAAGCTAGTTAAAATATCATTCGCTGAATTCGTCAGCGCATGCCATAGAGGATACTATGTCAGCACGTAAAAGAGGCCTTGGCCGAGGTTTGGACGCACTTCTTGCAACCAGCCAATCTTCTTCGCAAAAAGAAATGGATACCGCGTCTTCAGAGGTATTGCAAAGCGAGCTGAAAAAGTTACCTATCGAATTTATCGTTCCAGGGAAATACCAACCCCGAAAAGACATGTCGCCTGATGCACTTGAAGAACTTGCATCGTCGATTCGTGCACAGGGTGTAATTCAACCGATTGTTGTTAGAAAAATTGATGAACACCGGTTTGAAATTATTGCAGGTGAGCGTCGCTGGCGTGCCGCCCAACTTGCCGAACTCGATGACGTTCCATGTTTGGTAAAAAACGTCCCTGATGAAGCGGCCGTTGCTATTGCTTTGATTGAAAACATTCAGCGTGAAGATTTAAACGCGATGGAAGAAGCACAAGCACTAGACCGTTTGATGAACGAGTTTTCATTGACGCACCAGGAAGTGGCTGAAGCCGTTGGTAAATCGCGTACTACGGTGACTAACTTATTACGTCTTAATAATCTTAACGATGACGTAAAGCTTTTGGTAGAGCATGGCGATATTGAAATGGGTCATGCCCGCGCACTGCTTGCACTAGAGGGGGAGTCTCAGTCTGACGCTGCGCAAGTCGTTTCAGGCAAAGGGTTGACGGTTAGAGATACTGAAAAGCTAGTTAAAAAGCTACTTGAGCCGGCTAAACCTAGCGTTGAAAAGCAGATTGATCCTGATGTTCAAAACCTTATGACCCGACTTTCAGAAAATTTAGGTGCTCCCGTTTCCATAGACCATAATGCCAAAGGAAAAGGTAAGATGGTAATTAGCTTTAGCGACCTTGAACAATTAGATGGTATACTATCTAAAATTCAATAACTTATAGCTTTATTGTGACGACTAAAAGTGCCGACAGGCAAACCGTTACGAACGGCGCCTTTGGTAAAGCGGACAGTCTAGTTTCCGGTTATATCAGTAGAATATTTTCATAATAACTTTCAAAAAGCGATGTACTGTTGAAAATTATCGGTAAAACAGTATACTTCTGACGCTTTTTGTAAGATGTGAACAAGCAGCGAGAAGAAGTGACAAATAAGCTAGCAAAAAGAGGTCTAGACCTCGCTAAGAAAGGGTTACTTTTTCAGTTTGTTACTACGGTAGTAATAACAATCATTGCAGGCGTTGGTGCGGGAATAGATTCCGCCATTTCGGTTACCGCAGGTGCGGCCGTCAGTATCATACCAACGATGATATTTTCTGCATTTGCTTTTCGCTACGCAGGGGCTCGGAATAACGAGCGAGTAGCACGTAGCTTTAGCCAGGGTTCAAAAATGAAACTGGCACTGACAATCATTTTATTTGTAATTGCATTTAAGGGGCTTAGCGCCTCGCCGTTAGAAGTCTTTGTGGCTTATGTGATTATAACTGCCAGTCATGCGCTGGCCATGTTTCATTACGGCAAGAAAGAATAACGAATAAAAAGGCGCCGATATGAACATGCTTTATACCAGTCACCAAATTTTTACACTTTACAACTTAGGTTAAACAATGGCATCTGAATACACTACCTCAGAATACATCAAGCACCACTTGACCAATGCCACCATGTGCTCAACTGACAATGGAATAGCTTTTAATAAAGCGTGTTCTGATGCTGGTTTTTGGGCATGGCATGTTGATACATTGGCATGGTCTATTGGTCTCGGTCTACTTTTTCTAATTATCTTTCGCAGCGTTGCATCAAAAGCAACTACAGGCGTACCCGGTAAACTACAAGCGTTTGTAGAAATCGTGGTTGAGTTCGTTGATGACAACGTGAAAAGTACGTTTCATGGTAAAAGCGCTGTCATCGCGCCACTTGCGCTAACTATATTCGTATGGGTTCTATTAATGAACCTGATGGATTTAGTACCGGTAGACCTTATCCCTTGGGTATCGGGTTTAATTGGTGAAGCTGCATTTGGTATGGACCCTCATGATGTGTACAACAAGGCAGTACCAACTACCGATCTGAACTTAACGTTTGCGTTAGCGACCGGTGTATTTGTACTTATCATCTTCTATTCACTTAAGATGAAGGGTATCGGCGGTTTCATGAAAGAGCTTACTATGCAGCCTTTCGGACACCCTGTGTTTATCCCTGTAAACTTCATTCTTGAGACAGTAACACTCCTAGCGCGTCCATTATCACTTGCGCTACGTTTGTTCGGTAACTTGTACGCCAGTGAGCTAATCTTCATATTGATTGCTACTATTGGTTATTTCCAGTTACCACTGCACTTTATGTGGGCTGTGTTCCATATTTTGGTACTTCCACTTCAAGCGTTTATTTTCATGATGTTAACCATCGTGTACTTAAGCCTGGCGTGTGAAGACCACTAAGAGATTAACGGGTGTTGATAACCCTGGAATTATCAGCACCGTTTTTAACCGAGTTCTACTTTTAACATTAACTTTAAATTTAACTTAAAATCGGAGACGTAAATGTTATACATCGCTGCTGCACTACTGATTGGTCTTGGTGCCCTAGGTACCGCTATTGGTTTCGGTCTACTTGGTGGCAAATTCCTAGAATCTGCTGCTCGTCAACCTGAACTAGCACCTCAACTGCAAGTAAAAATGTTCATCGTAGCGGGTCTTATCGACGCTATCGCGATGATCGGTGTTGGTATCGCTCTATACCTATTGTTCGCTGTTGGTGCTTAATATTACTACACACTTTTTTAGCGAACTTTAAGAGGAGGGGCGATTGTGAATTTTAACGCCACTTTTATCGGTCAATTAATCGCCTTCGCTGTATTCGTTGTGTTCTGCATGAAATATGTATGGCCACCACTGATTGCAGCGATTGAAGAACGTCAGAAGAAAATAGCCGATGGGCTTGAAGCTTCTGAACGTGCAGAGAAAGACCTTGAACTTGCTCAAGCGAAAGCCACTGAGCAAATGAAAGATGCGAAAGCGCAAGCAGCTGAAATTATCGAGCAGGCCAAAAAGCGCGCCAACCAATTGGTTGACGAAGAAACGCAGAAAGGCCATGCAGAACGCGAAAAAATCATCGCGTCTGGTTATGCCGAAGTTGAAGCTGAACGCAATCGTGCCAAAGAAGATTTACGTAAGCAAGTTTCTGCATTAGCAGTAGCTGGCGCACAGCAAATCTTACAACGTGAAATCGATGCTAACGCACAAAACGACATTGTTGAAAAACTTGTCGCTGAGCTTTAAGAGGGAGATGAGCCATGTCTGAATTGACAACCGTTGCTCGCCCTTACGCTAAAGCCGCTTTCGATTTCGCCGTCGAGAAAGGCGTCATAGCTAAGTGGCAGGAAATGCTAACTTTTGCAGGCGCTGTTGCTGCTAACGATGATATGCACGAGTTATTAACTGGTGCGGTTGCAGCCGACACGCTCGCAGACATTTTTGTAAATGTCTGTGGTGAGCAGCTCGATGAGAATGGTCAAAATCTTATTAAAGTTTTGGCCGAGAATAAACGTTTAGCCGCGTTGCCTGAAATATCTGCGTTATTTGATGCTTTTAAAGCGGATTATGACAAAGAGATAGAAGTTGACGTAACGTCAGCCTCGGCGCTGACCGATGCACAACAATCAGAACTGATTGCGTCGTTGGAAAAACGTTTGGCACGTAAAGTGAAGCTTAATTGTAACGTGGACCCTGCCCTGATCGCTGGAATGGTAATAAATGCCGGTGATACAGTAATTGATGGTTCCGTAAAGTCGAAATTGAACCGTCTAGCAGACGCGTTGCAAGCATAACGGGGATAAGAGCATGCAACTTAATTCCACTGAAATTGCTGAACTGATCAAGAAAAGAATTGAACAGTTCAATGTAAGCAGTGAAGCACGCAATGAAGGTACTATCGTCGCAGTAACCGACGGTATTATCCGTATTCATGGCCTTGCCGATGTAATGCAAGGTGAAATGATTGAGCTTCCTGGAAGCCGCTACGCAATTGCACTAAACCTTGAGCGAGACTCAGTAGGTGCTGTTGTTATGGGTCCTTATGCGGACCTGAAAGAAGGCGATAAAGTACAATCTACAGGTCGTATTCTTGAAGTACCAGTAGGTACTGCACTACTAGGCCGTGTTGTAAACACGCTTGGTGAGCCAATTGATGGTAAAGGCGCAATTGAAGCAGCTGGTTTCGAACCAGTTGAAAAAATTGCACCAGGTGTAATCGAACGTCAATCAGTAGACCAGCCTATTCAAACTGGCTATAAGTCTGTTGATGCCATGATCCCAGTTGGTCGTGGTCAGCGTGAGCTTATCATCGGTGACCGTCAGTGCGGTAAGACAGCAATGGCTATCGATGCAATCATCAACCAAAAAGGTACAGGCATTAAATGCGTGTACGTAGCGGTTGGTCAGAAAGCATCTACTATTGCTAACGTAGTTCGTAAGTTAGAAGAACACGGTGCACTTGACCACACTATCGTGGTTGCTGCGTCAGCGTCTGAGTCTGCTGCACTACAATACCTTGCGCCATACTCTGGTTGTACTATGGGTGAATACTTCCGTGACCGCGGTGAAGATGCGCTAATCGTATATGATGATTTGTCAAAGCAAGCTGTTGCTTACCGTCAAATCTCATTGCTACTTAAGCGTCCACCAGGTCGTGAAGCTTACCCAGGTGATGTTTTCTATCTTCACTCACGCCTACTAGAACGTGCTGCACGTGTAAACGACCAGTACGTAGAGCGTTACACTAACGGTGAAGTAAAAGGTCAAACTGGTTCACTAACTGCGCTTCCAATTATCGAAACGCAAGCCGGTGACGTATCAGCATTCGTACCTACAAACGTAATCTCGATTACTGATGGTCAGATTTTCTTAGAAACTGACTTATTCAACGCAGGTATCCGTCCAGCGGTTAACGCTGGTATCTCGGTATCTCGTGTTGGTGGTGCTGCACAGACTAAAATCATCAAGAAACTTGGTGGTGGTATTCGTCTAGCGCTTGCTCAGTATCGTGAACTTGCGGCGTTCTCACAGTTTGCTTCTGATCTTGATGAAGCAACTCGTGAGCAACTAGAGCACGGTGAACGCGTTACAGAACTGATGAAGCAGAAGCAGTACGCTCCGCTTTCAATCGGTGATATGGGTGTTTCCCTGTTCGCGGTAGAAAAAGGTTTCCTTAAGGGTATCGAGCTAGACAAAATCCTAGATTTTGAAGCGGCACTTCATTCTTATATGAATAGCGAACACGCTGACCTTATGAAGACTATCAACGAAACAGGTAACTACAACGACGAGATTGCCTCTAAGTTGAATGACGCTTTAACGAAATTTAAAGCGACACAAACTTGGTAATCAATGCAGCCGGTGATGTGTAATCACACCACCGGCAATACGTTGAGTAATCGGAGAGATAGTCATGGCCAGCGGTAAAGAAATAAAAGGTAAGATTGGGAGTATCAAGAATACTCAAAAGATTACCAGTGCTATGGAAATGGTTGCTGCGTCTAAAATGAAAAAGGCGCAGGAACGTATGGCCTCTGGCCGTCCATACGCACAAAATATGCTTAAAGTGATTGGTCACATTGCTAACGGTAACCTTGAGTATCGCCATCCTTATTTGGAAGAGCGTGACGTCAAGCGTGTCGGTTACATTGTGGTTTCCACTGACCGAGGCTTATGTGGTGGCTTGAACACCAACGAATTTAAGCTCGTCGCTAAGGACGTCAAAAAATGGCGTGACCAAGGCGTAGAAGTGGATTTCGCTGCATTAGGTTCAAAGGCGTGCGGTTTCTTTAACCGTTTTGGTGGCACTTTGCTTGCTGCTGAATCGGGGTTAGGTGACAAGCCGTCTGTGAGTGATGTAGTAGGTGTAGTACGCGTTATGCTTAACGCATACGACGAAGGCAAATTAGACCGAGTTTTCTTGGTATTTAATGACTTCGTTAACACCATGACACAGACCCCTGTGATCAATCAGTTATTGCCTTTGCCAAAGTCGGAAGACGAAGAATATCAACATCGTTGGGATTATATCTACGAGCCGGATCCAAAAGAAATTTTGGAAAAATTGATGGTTCGTTACATTGAGTCTCAGGTGTATCAGGGTGTTGTTGAAAACGCGGCGTCAGAACAGGCTGCGAGAATGGTTGCGATGAAGGCAGCAACCGACAATGCCGGCAACCTCATTGATGAGTTGCAACTGGTGTACAACAAAGCGCGTCAAGCTGCAATCACACAAGAAATTAGTGAGATTGTTAGCGGTGCCGCAGCGGTGTAGGCAAAGGTTTAGAAAAGATAACGAGGACAAATTATGAGTCAAGGTAAGGTCGTCCAAATCATTGGCGCCGTTGTGGATATTGAGTTTCCACAAGATTCGGTACCAAGAGTGTATGACGCACTACGAGTTACTGAAGGTGACTTAACAGGGCTAACCCTGGAAGTGCAACAGCAATTAGGTGGTGGTGTAGTTCGTAGCATCGCACTAGGTACTACTGATGGTCTGCAACGCGGACTAAAAGTAGAAAATACCGGTGACCCAATTATGGTTCCAGTAGGTACGTCTACACTAGGTCGTATCATGGACGTATTGGGTAACCCAATCGACGAAGCAGGCCCAATTGGTGAAGAAGAGCGTATGTCTATTCACCGTGAAGCGCCTAGCTACGAAGATCAGTCTAGCTCGGTAGAACTACTGGAAACAGGTATCAAAGTAATCGACTTAGTTTGCCCATTCGCTAAGGGTGGTAAAGTAGGTTTATTCGGTGGTGCTGGTGTAGGTAAAACCGTAAACATGATGGAGCTTATCCGTAACATCGCAATCGAACACAGTGGTTTCTCTGTATTCGCTGGTGTTGGTGAGCGTACTCGTGAAGGTAACGATTTCTATCATGAAATGAACGAATCTAACGTACTTGATAAAGTATCGTTGGTTTACGGTCAGATGAATGAGCCTCCGGGTAACCGTCTGCGTGTAGCACTTACTGGTCTTACAATGGCAGAGAAGTTCCGTGACGAAGGTCGTGACGTTCTTTTCTTCGTTGATAACATCTACCGTTACACCCTAGCGGGTACTGAAGTATCAGCACTTCTTGGTCGTATGCCATCAGCAGTAGGTTATCAGCCTACATTGGCTGAAGAAATGGGTGTACTTCAAGAGCGTATTGCTTCAACGAAGACTGGCTCAATCACTTCAATCCAAGCGGTATACGTACCAGCGGATGACTTGACTGACCCGTCTCCAGCAACAACCTTTGCTCACTTGGATGCAACTGTTGTACTTTCACGTGATATCGCATCTTTGGGTATCTACCCAGCGGTTGACCCACTAGACTCAACGTCTCGTCAGCTTGACCCTCTTGTAATTGGTCAAGAGCACTATGACGTTGCACGTGGTGTTCAAACGGTTCTTCAGCGCTATAAAGAGTTGAAAGATATCATCGCGATCCTAGGTATGGACGAACTATCTGATGAAGACAAGCAAGTGGTAACACGTGCTCGTAAGATTCAACGTTTCCTATCTCAACCTTTCTTCGTAGCTGAAGTATTCACTGGTGCGCCAGGTAAATATGTTTCGCTAAAAGATACAATCAGTGGCTTTAAAGGCATTCTAGACGGTGAGTATGATCACCTTCCAGAGCAAGCCTTCTACATGGTTGGTTCAATCGAAGAAGCGCTAGAGAAAGCCAAGAAAGCATAATTGAGCGGCTGACAATAGTCAGCCCTTAACATGCTAACGTACCTAATCTGGAGGTTCACATGGCAATGACAGTACATTTGGACGTAGTAAGCGCAGAAAAACAAATTTTTTCTGGTCTTGTTGAGGCGATCCAAGTTACGGGTAGCGAAGGTGAATTGGGTATACACCCAGGACACGCGCCACTTATCTCTGCTATTAAACCTGGTATGGTGCGTTTGGTTAAACAGTTCGGTGAAGAAGAGTTAATCTACGTTGCTGGTGGTGTACTTGAAGTACAACCTGGTAGCGTCACCGTACTTGCTGACACCGCGGTTCGAGCTGAAGATCTTGACGAGCAGGCAGCAGAAGAAACCAAACGACGTGCTGAAGAGCACATATCCAACCCAGGCGCTGACTTTGATTACGCACAGGCAGCTAATGAGCTGGCTGAAGCAATCGCGCAACTTCGCCTTATTCAGAAGTTACGCAAATAAGCGAGCAGCTATAGAAAAAGCCCGCCTTTATCGGCGGGTTTTTTATTGTCTGATTGCCGTATGCTCAACGCAGATAATTACCCGACATAGCGTATTTCTTTACCTTTGAACCGCTGAGGTAATCAACAAGGTTGCATTTTCGTAATGCTTTAGCATATGGTAGCGAAATATTTTTAATACATGGTTTGCTTTTGTTAACGGATGATAACAGCAACCGATACTGGCCTATTAACGCGTATCATCAATGAAACTCTCTCCGTACAAGAAAGCGCGTAATAGTGCTGACATTGGATTCTATCCGCTTGTTACAACGCTTACGCTCTTATTGATACACTATTTTTCTGGTGCATTGGATTGGCCTGCCTATTCAGATGTAGACGCACAGAGAGACTTTAATTCTGCAATAGCAATGTCGGTGCTAACCGGCTACTTTTGGTTGTCACTGCGTATGCTGCATCAGAATGTCGCAAGCTGCCTTATTTCTTTACTCGTTAAATCCCATCAATTGGGGCAATTCTCTCACCATCGCGAAAGACTATCGGGCGAATTCACACACCATATATTTAATGCCTCTATTGTCTCGATTCTTATTACCGTGGTGTACTGTATTTTAGAGGGCCTCCTTTCCTCTACACAGGAGTTTCACGTACTTATGCTTACCGCATTAGCGGTACCTTTTTGGTTCTTCTCTATCCTTTACATCATGCAGGTTACGACTAACCTTAAATACTTAACTAAAGAACTATTGCCGCAGGCTGAAAGCGCGAAAGACTATATAACATCGCTTACTTCTTTAATTAGATTAGGGGTATCTAATGCCATACTTTCTATAGGAGGCTTAGCGTTAGCGCCTATTTTTTGGTTTAAAAAAGACGTGCCATCCTTAGATGTCTTCGTCGTGTGCATATTTAGTAGTAGCCTTCTCGTCTATTTGTTTCTACCAGTCGTTAAGTTACGCTTTAGGCTACACAGGGAGCGTAAAGCATTGATTAAGTCACTGGAGACGGATATCGCGTCTCGTATATCTAAGGCGGGTAACAGCAACGACCCAGCTTCACTGTCATCAATAGAGACATTAGAAAGCGAGCGAGAAGCGTTAGAAGGGTTATCGGTACAAATACTCACGTTTAGAGATAAACTTCAGATTGTTGCAAGCTTTAGTCTTATCCCATTATCTTGGTTTTTATTGGCTGTCTTTGAGTGGGTTATTGCCACACCATTTTAAAATCGTTTTGTGCGGGCTGTACGCATTGTCCCTGAAATCATACCAAGCTACTATGATGGTCTGTTATTTTTTGGTCAATAATTATGCGTATATACGGTGATAGGCGTTCGGGTAACTGCTATAAGCTTCAATTACTGTTGGCGCTTCTTGATAAGCACTATGACTGGGTTGATATAGATATTCTTGCCGGTGATACAAGAACTCCCTCATTTCTCGATAAGTCTCCAAATGGCAAAATCCCACTTCTCGAATTAGACGACGGACGGATCATCGCCGAATCCAACGCTATTATGCATTTTATAGGAAGTGGAAGCCCGCTTGTTCCCACGTCGCCTTATGAACTTGCAACGTTATTGCAGTGGCAGTTTTTCGAGCAGTATAGTCACGAACCGTATATCGCCGTTGCGCGTTACATCAATATTTACTTAGGTATGCCTGAAGATAGGAAAGATGAATTCCTTGCTAAACAAGCGCAAGGTTATCGAGCCCTAGCGGTAATGGAAGCTCAACTTAGCAAAACGCCTTTTTTAATCGGTCGCTACCTAACGCTTGCTGATATTTCTCTCTTTGCATACACACATGTTGCACATGAGGGAGGTTTTGACTTATCTGCCTACCCTGCAATTCGACAATGGTTATCGTTAATTAAAGCCCAGACTGGTTTTGTGGCGATGAACGTATAGTTATATTTTACGCAAATGTGGCGTTGGGCTTTGCCAAAATGATTGCATAGCTTCTTGTGCCTCATAAAGCGCAGAAACATCTACGTCAAATAGCGTATTCATTGTGTATGCCACCGCCTCAAGCGTCGAAACGCCGTTATCCATTTTTGTATGACGTATTCGATAGCGCGTTAATGGGGCCTCATCGAAATGATAAAAAGCGCAGGCTTTAAGCCAATTATGCTGTTCAATAATAGAGTAGGCTTGCTTCCAGCTACCGTCTATAACGACGATATGATTAATGGTTTGCCGTTCACTAACCGGTAGTGTCTCAATCGGTCGGCTTAAATCATTTGGGTAAATAATGGCGCAGCGATTCGCACACAGTTTGTTTTGTAACTGTGTCATTGCATCGCTGTTGCTAGTAACAATGATATTGGTTTTATCTGGCGCACAGAGCGATATGAGGCGCGCCGTGTTCTTGGCATGTGTGACTTCCCTTTTGTGTTGTAAAATCGTCAAGGTAATAGGGAAATGGACCGTTGAAATATGGCCGCATACACAGGTTTTCACCGGATACTGACAAATGTTACAGTACGCTCTCACTTATCATCCTTTTAAAATATGCACCACGTGTGTTGATCATAACCTCTATTGTCTCGTTACATAACTAGTTTGTTTGAGAAAAATATATGTCAGATAGCGCTTTAAACCAAAAGGTTTCAACGATTCTTAGAATGGTTCCTGAAGGGCATGTGGTCAGTTATGGGTTGCTTGCTGACTTGTGTGGATTACCCGGCCGCGCAAGATTAATGGGTAAATGCTTAACCACAATTACGACCCCGATTGCATGGCACCGTGTGGTCAGGTCTGATGGTAAAATAGCCTTCCCGCCAGGGTCTGAAAAAGCAAATGAGCAACGTGAAAAACTCGTGTTAGAAGGGGTTGTAGTAACGAACTTCAAAGTTAATATTAAGCGTTATCTATGGCAGCCGGATTTTTACACTGGATTGGTAAAATTGCCGTATTAAGCGCATACTGCAACTTAGTCGATTTTTTAACCCGCAACATTACAAGTAGTGGTCACTCGATGTTAAAGAAAGTCAGCATAGAACATCTTAAAGTAGACATGTACGTCCATGAGATTGCAGAACACAAAGGGGCTATTTCAATAAAAACGAAAGGCCGTGTGACCTCGCAGGCTATTATCACCGCGTTAAAAAAGAAGGGCGTAAAGTCAGTGATAATAGACACTGAGAAAGCGTTTTCCGACAAAGACAATACCCAATCTGCTTTAGACGTCGAAATCGACGGTATAAAAAAAGTGAAAGCCACTTCATTAATTGATGAGCTGACCCGCGCCACTGAACTTCACAAAGAAGGAAAGCAAATACAGGCTGATTTGCTCGAGAGCGTTGCGACGCAAACCTCGCTTGATATAGACATTCCGAAGGTGTTCACACAAAAACTAGTGGCATCGATACACCGAAATCCTAATGCACTTCTTTGCCTCACAAAGATGCAGGAGAAAGATGATTATCTTCTTGAGCATTCCCTAAATGTCGCCATTATCCTGGCAAATTTTGCCAAATATTTAGGGTTAAGCGAGCAGAAAATCGATGAGCTAGCGCATGCCGCTTTTTTACATGATATCGGGAAAATAAAAGTAGAAGATGCCATTCTTCACAAACCTGGGCGGCTTACACCAGAAGAAATGGAAGAAATGAAACGGCATGTTGAATACGGTGTCGATTATCTTCGCGGGGAAAGCATTCCTGAGAACTTAGTCACTATTGTTGGAGAGCATCATGAGAGACTTGATGGGTTAGGCTACCCACAAGGTAAGAAAGGTGATGAGATAAGCACAGAGGGGCGTATGCTAGCAATTGCTGACATGTATGATGCGCTTACCGCCGAACGGGTCTACAAACCTGGGCTATCAAGCCAAAAAACCTTTTCTATTTTACTTGCCGACGCACCGAGCCGTCTTGATGTAACGCTAGTCCAACGCTTTATTCAATGTATGGGCGTATATCCGGTAGGCAGTTTAGTACTGTTATCTAATGAACGAATTGCTATGGTAATGGATCAAACAGCTTCGCCGCTAAAACCCAAAGTAAAAGTATTTTACTCGGTTCGAAACAGCCATTTCTTGCCGCCTAAAGACATTGATTTGAGTTCAGACAATTCATTGAGCGTAATGAAAGCCGTTTTGGCGATCGACTATAATATAGATGTTAAAGGCTTCTTCGAGCGCTCGGTAGCGGTATAACGTTAACGGTGCTGTAGCTTATTAGGTACATAAAATAGGTTCTGCATCCTGTATTCTTTACAAAGAGTGCTACAGATCTGCAAAAAATAACGTCCTTACCCTCTTTATGATTATTAACACGCTGCCCATCGCTGTTTAGCCTACGTTCATATTTCCCCCTCTATACTGCACGTTATAGAAGCATTAAGCACGAGCGGAGACTATCGCATTACTGCTGACACACATTATGGAACGCTATTTGCTGCGTACCCACTAAGCGATTGCGCTTTTATTTACTTTTAAACGCGCTACACACTCAGGTTATACATCGAGGACGTTATGAAAAAATTATTTACTGTAGGGCTTATCGCTGCATCACTTTCTGTTGCAGGTTGTGCTAACGATCCAAACAATACACAAAAAGGCGCAGCAATAGGCGCTGTTGTAGGTGCATTGCTAGGCAAAGCGACGGGTGACAATGACAAAAGCCGTTATGCTTGGGGTGCTGCAGTAGGTGCTATTGCGGGTGGTGCAATAGGTAATTACATGGATAAGCAAGAAGAAGAACTAAGAAGTGAGTTGTCAGACACGGGTGTGCAGGTAGTACGTGAAGGTGACAATCTAAGGCTTATCATGCCAGGTGACATCACCTTCGCAACTGATAGCTCTAGCATCAGTCCTAACTTTAACCCTGTTCTTCAAGATGTTGCAAAGGTTGTGAACAACTACGAGAAGACGGTATTGATGATTAAAGGGCACACCGATGATGTGGGTGCAGAGCAATATAATCAATCGTTATCTGAGCGCAGAGCAAGTGCGGTAAAAAATATATTGGTGAACTTTTCGGTAAACTCTACGCGGATCACCACCGTGGGTATGGGGGAGTACTCTCCGAAAGTGCCTAACGATAGTGCGGCAAATCGTTCAATGAATCGCCGCGTTGAAATGGAAATTCAACCGTTAACGGCATCAAATACCTAAGCGTTTTTATCCATCCATTTGTGCTAAGCCATTTTAAGTGGCTTAGCACACTTACTGTCGTTAATTAGGTTTTAACGCTTTGATTTGATTGGCTACATCACTTGCTATTGCATTCGGGATGGGAAGAGTGAGGTGATACTGGCTGACTTTCCATAGTGCCCCTACTTTTATCAGTACGCCAGTACCTCTTGTTTCCCCTAGCTTTTCGTTATCCAACAGTTCATCAAACCACGCCACGTTCTCGTCTGGCGAAAAATAGACGTTTCTATCACGAGGTAGGTAAGTCCAGCCTGTACCTTTATCAAAGTGCGGCTTTGCGTAGGCTTTAAAGGCCTCAACCGTCCAAACTTCGCCAGCGTCAGTGCCTATAAACGTTGCGCCGGGGGCATAAAGCGAGAAGTACCCTTCATAATCTGCGGTTGATGCTCGCTCATGTAGTGCATCTAATACCTTATTAATTTGGTGTTTATTATCTGCTGCATTAACTAATGAAGTAGTGATAAGTAAAATAATAGAAATAATAAATCGCATCTGTTTATGCCTGTAATAAGTCGCTCGGTTAAATCATACCCTGTTCTACGGGCAAAACGCCGATATTTTTTGTTATGTAGAGCATTGCACTGCATCTTCTACGAAAAAGGCGCAACCGTTCCATAGTCGTGAATAATGGGTGTAGGCTCAATCGTGGCATCCTCATTTTCCGTTAACTCGTAAGCTACTGATAAGCTCTTACAGGCTAAGGCTTTTGCTATATCAAGCGTTGAGTATTCCACAGAAGATACAGGCTTGTCTGTTGGCGTGTAGGAATACGCCACCGGTGCATTTGGAGCGTGTGCGACCATTATCGATAAATCGTCTGGTAACTCCATTCCCAGCTCTTTTGCACTGCTTGCCACTGACGCTGCTAATAATGCGTTAGAACAAATTACGGCTGAGAAGGTTTGTTCTAGCGCCAGTAAGTCTAAGAGAGGCTCAGAGGTCGTGTCACTACCAGCTTGAATTACCATTGAACCCGAAAACAGCGATAATGTGTCATCACATGCTATCGACTTATCGTCGTATAACAGCGCTATTTCGGTATGCCCCTCGCTTACAAGAAATGCATGTGCACGCTGTAGAACGCGATTGAAAGATGCAATAACCCCTGTCTTATTGTTATCGGTACCTGTTGTATCAAGTACTACCACTGGCTTACTTTTATTGTTTAAATGTTGCGCGTTAGGTGCAATGGTGCTTACAACAATTGCGTCGCAGCCTTGTGACAACAAGAATGCAATAGCGTCATTTTCTGACTCTTCGGTATCATGCGAGAATGCAACTACGCAGTGTTTCTGATGTTTGCGTAATATGCGTTCGAACGAAAATAATAGATGCGAAGCAAATACCATATTGGTATTTGGCAGCACGATGCCGATAGCATTAGTATATTTTGAGGCTAATGCACGAGCAATATGGCTAGGTGCGTACTGTAATTCGTCGGCGGCTCTTTTGACTTTCTCAGCCATAATTGGATTGACTGATCCTTTGCCATTGAGCACGCGGGAAACCGTAGATAACGATACACCTGCTTGTTTTGCTACTTCGTAAATAGTCGCCATTACACAGCCTTTTATGTTTGTAAGTACTTACTTTTAAATGGTCGGTACATATAAGTATATCGTTAGATTAACGATATGGGAAAGCGCTTCCTAGAGGCGATACTAACGCTTTTCTCAAACCCTTAATATTCAAAAGTTAGCTGGCGTTGGCCACAATACGGTGTGCGAGCTCGGCGATGCGGATATTGTTATCCATTGCAGCCGATTGCAGCTTTTTATATGCCTGATTTTCACTTAATTTACTGTGTTGCATTAGTAGTAATTTAGCTCTATCTATTACCCTTTGCTCATTCAATGCTTGTTTAGCGCCATTAAGCTCACTGGTGATATCGTGAATCCGCTGTGCTTGCTCTCGAATCAAATCGTAAAACGACTTGTGTGCAGAAAGCGATGAAGGTGGTAGTCCCTCGATTGTATCGTCATCGCCTATGGATAGCCCTTTAACGGTTTCATCGAAAATCATCGAAATTGGTGCCCCTTCGACGGGAGGAGTACTGTTTAACGACGCGACTAGTTGTTCATTATTTCGAAGCTCTTCTTCCGCCTCACTTATCCTCTGCGCCGCTCGTTCAATTAGTCTATCGGTAATGTGTTCTTCAATATCCCGCATATCATCAATGCGTAATGTCGCGATATCGTACCAAATCTCACTCAGTGAAGCGGTGCATGAATCACTATCGTCAAGCGCACAAATCATCTTACGGAGTCGTTTCAGGTGCCGCGTGTGTTCACTGTCTAGTTGTTGTTGCCACATAGACAGTTCTGTTGCGTCTGCAAATTTAGTAAAAGTATCGAAAGCATTGTCTTGAGAATCAGTCAGTGCAGTAATGCGGTCGCACAAGGAAGATTGAAAGTGTTGAGACGAGAACCCGATAGCTCCACATGCCCGCTCTTGACCTGCGAACTCTTTGCCCTGAATGAAATTGAAAAGCGCAACGAGAAGCGCTGTAATAGCGGGATCACTAGCCACATCTGCGGCTTCAAAAATCACATCAATCAACGCGGCAATTAGGCGGCAAAAGGCATTGGTCGATTCGGTTGATGTGAGTTGCTGCAGCGCCACTTTGCTGCGCAAATCCTTAAGGTTGTCCATACCTTGCAACGCAAATGTAATGGTAGTAACCAATCGCATGGTAAGTCCATTATCAGAATTAGATAGGTATAAAGCGTTAAGCAAGCTACGAAGTGTTTTCTCACTCTTCTCACTTGCGGTTTCTTGTTGTGCCCTTTGAGTGGCAAAACGTTCGCCTCGAGAACATAGAAATACATTGCTCATACCGCGCTCGCGCTGCAGTTGATGAATCATCTCCGTTACCGCTTTCACTATTTTGCAATTTGATGATAAGTGTCGCAGTGCCTGTATTTCTTGATGCTTGGCTAATAAAAAAAACCGCTTTGTGATATCGCTATGATGGCCCATCGTGAAGTATCCAGAAAAAAGATACATAGGATAAGCAAATGTTGTTCCCTTCAATCAAACTGCAACGGATTCACATCGATATACCCGATGTAAGCAGCTGGGCGCCACTATTTACTACTTTGATCAAAAATAATGGACTGATCACAAAAGCAAGCAAACGGATTGCACTACATCATGCTCCAAATTAGTGCGCTTTTTCTCGAGACAGGTGCAAACGATGGGGGGATATCGAACACGTTTATTCTTACCGTTGAGTAATTATCTGTTATAGAAGAGAATTTCATTTAAAGTTTTGCGCCTCAATATTGGCATCAATATTGTTTCACTTTTTATGAACAATGCAGATTGTTTAAGAACAATATTCGGATAAAGGCGTCCGCAACTTATTTTTTAGGAAATAAGAGCGGGCGCTTTTTTGTGCCTGAAATTTAGGTAAAGAATGTTTCTAAGGAATTAATATCAATAGAAAAGGTGATCAAACATGGCGTATTTACTTCCTTCTGAATTTGCAACCAAGATGGTTGATGCTGGCGAATCCAAAATATATATGTCTACTCGCGACACATTAATTCGCGCTTTTATGGCGGGGGCCATTTTGGCGTTGGCCGCGGTTTTTGCAATAACCATCGCGGTTCAAACCGGGGTGTTTTTAATTGGTGCAATACTCTTTCCTGTTGGTTTTTGTATGCTGTACCTCATGGGGTTTGACCTACTTACCGGTGTTTTTGTGCTTACTCCACTAGCCTGGTTGGCAAAACGACCTGGCGTGACATGGCCGCAAATTCTCCGCAATTGGGGCTTAGTGTTTTTAGGGAATTTTGCAGGTGCGCTGAGCGTGGCATTTATGATGTCGTTTGTATTTACTATGGGCTACAACATTGATGGCGGTGCTATAGCTGCTAAGGTAGCGGGTATCGGTGAGGCGAGAACGCTAGGATATGCAGAGCATGGCGTTGCTGGCTGGTTTTCTATTTTTATTCGCGGCATGTTGTGTAACTGGATGGTATCGCTTGGTGTTGTTGGTGCAATGATATCTACTCACGTAAGCGGTAAAGTGTTGGCTATGTGGATGCCTATCATGCTGTTCTTCTTTATGGGGTTTGAGCATTCGGTGGTTAACATGTTCTTGTTTCCGTTCGGCTTAATTATGGGTGGCGAGTTCTCTGTGATGGATTACTTTATTTGGAATGAAATTCCTACCGCGCTGGGTAATTTAGTGGGAGGCTTAGCGTTTACTGGTTTGACTATTTATTCTACCCATGTGCGTACTGCCCCTAAACGCGTTATTGCTACAGGTGCTAGCAACAAAACGGTGCTTGCAGCAAAAGTGAATGACAAAGTATAAGCCGTGATCACCTTTCGTCATGGTGCCTTTTCGAATAAAGGCACAAAACCGATTAATCAGGACCACCATTGTGTGGTGGTGCCTGATTTTTCGCCATCGGCAAATTTCGATGCAATCGCTGTTGTGTCTGATGGAATAAGTAGTAGTCAGGTTAGTCAGTATGCAAGTAACTTCGCCGTTGAAACGTTCGCTCGTGAATTCTCACGAACAAGCAGTGTGTGGTCTTTGTCGAGGGCGGCACAACATGTACTGCGTACCATAAACACCGAGCTTTACATAAAAAACCAACAAAGCCCTTATTTTGAAAACCTTGATAAAGGCTATGTCTGTACCTTTAGTGCAGTTATTTTGAAAGGGAAGTCTGCGGTGTTACTGCATTGTGGTGATAGCAGCATCTATCACGTACACCGCGGTGAAGTCACGCTTTGCACCCGCCAACATCGAGAAGCCGGCGATAGTAACAATACTTATTTAAGCAATGCCCTCGGTATTCGGCCTAACTTAAGCATTGATATGGCCATCCGAACGCTTGCGCCTAGCGATATATTTGTATTAATGACAGATGGCATTGCGGATACCTTGTCGCCAAAAACATGGTACGCAATACATCAGCATAATACGCCTAGTATCGACTTGAGCGCACAACATATAGCGCAAGCAGCACTGAATGCAGATTGTGATGATAACGTCACTGTAGTGCTGCTTGAGGTACTATCCATTGCTAAGGAAGAGAAAGTACATTATGCCTCAAATGGCTTCCTTCCTTTTTTAGATACACCCAAATCAAACGATGTCATAGACGATTGGACAATACAGCGGCAGTTATATACCAGTGAACGCAGCCTGGTTTTTCTTGCTAAGCATAACCTCCACAATCATCAGGCAGTGTTAAAAATTCCTGCAAAGTCGATGCACGATAACGAAAGCTTTTTAGATGAAATGGTGAAAGAAGAGTGGATTGGTGCGCGGGTACAACATGACAATGTCCTTAAAAATTACACGTCCCCTTTTTTACGACATTACTTTTATATTGCCATGGCGTACACACCTGGAATAAGTTTACGCCAATATCGAGACGACGTTGGTAGTGTCTCTCTTTCTGAGGTTCGAGACTGGAGTGCGCAAATCGTTAGTGGCTTAACGGCACTGCATCGGCAAGACGTGCTTCATCAAGATATTAAACCGGATAACATCATGGTTGATGAAAACGGTAAAATTACACTGGTAGACTTTGGTGCCGCGAGCATAGCGGGTTATCATGTTTCGCAAAGTGATGTGCAGCATGCCGTTCCTGGCGATCTATTGTTCACCGCTCCGGAATACTTTGTAGGGCTGTGGCCTGATGAAAGCGCAGATCAATTTTCTCTAGCAGTGGTCTTATATTTTTTATTAAGTGGCGAGTACCCCTTTAACAGTAACGTTGCCAAGAAGAGCAACTACGCAGGATTACTTAAATTGCGCTATATCAGCTTGCTACAACGCAACGTTGCTGTCCCTATGTGGGTTGACGAAGCGCTGAAACGGGCTTGTCACCCTAAAGCGTCGAAACGCTATCCGAGCTTGTCTGAATTTCTGTACGACTTAAATCACCCTAATCCGTCTTACCGTAAAAGTTTGCCCCTGATGGAGCAACATCCAGTGCGGGCATGGCAAACCGTGTCTGGCGTATTGCTGGTATTGCTCATTGTTATGTTCGTTGTTCATTATACTTAGCGAGCGGCACTAGCTACGTTAAGGCAGTGAGTTATTCAGTACTACGGTAATGCACCATAAATTATCTTTTTTGCTTTCTAATGGTGCGATATCACTGGGGCTACACCAAAGCTATGTGGCTAAGTCTTTGTAATATAGTGATGAAAAGCATTGGCACTATACTTGTATTATTATTTTCATAGTCTCGACTAGGTACCTAGGTATCATCGAGTAACAACACAATTAATACTGTACTTAATCAGGCAATGAAGCCCGCAACCAGGAATGGTTGCGGGCTTTTTTTTGCTTTAAATAAAGGTGAACGAGATGACGCTTTCCTCACAGCAGCAACAACGCATAGTGATAATTGGCAACGGTATGGTTGGCCACCACTTTGTTGAGCAACTTATAAACAGCAAAGCCGACTACCATATCACTGTGTTAAGTGGAGAGGGCCGGTTAGCTTACGATCGTGTTTACTTATCGTCGTACTTTACGGGTAAAACCGCAGCCGATTTAGCACTTACCGACGAAAAAACGTATCAGCAGTGGGGGGTGAACGCAGTTACCGGTGCGTGGGTAACTAATATTGATCGTTCCCATCAAGTTGTGACAACTAAAGACGGTACTTCATATCCCTACGATAAACTCGTGCTGGCGACAGGTTCTTACCCTTTTGTGCCTCCTATTCCTGGCAACGAGCAAGAACATTGTTTGGTGTATCGCACCATTGAAGATCTTGAATCTATCAGTGCCTCTGCAGCACAAAGTAAAATAGGCGTTGTTGTGGGAGGTGGTCTACTTGGGCTTGAAGCAGCAAACGCGCTTAAATCTGCAGGCCTAGAAACACATGTGGTTGAATTTGCACCACAGTTAATGGCGGTGCAGCTTGATGCAATGGGAGGCACACTGCTTAAAGATAAAATTGAAGCGCTCGGCGTACAAGTACATACACAAAAAGCCACGGAAGTTATCGAGGCTGGCGAGCAGTGCCGCTACCGAATGAAATTTTCTGATGGTTCACACCTTGAGACCGATATGGTGTTATTTTCTGCCGGTATACGACCTAGTGATCAGTTAGCCCGTGAATTTGATTTAGTAGTGGGTGAACGCGGCGGTATCGTTATCGATAATCAATGTATAACCTCCGATCCTAACGTGTACGCGATTGGTGAATGCGCATTGTGGGAAAATCGTATTTACGGCTTAGTAGCTCCAGGGTACGCCATGGCTCGCGCCGCCGCTGCAAGTCTTACTAATAGTGAGGGCGAATTTGCAGGTGCGGATATGAGCACCAAGCTCAAGCTAATGGGTGTTGAAGTGGGGTCTATTGGCGATGCTCACGGCAAAACCCCAGGGGCGTTGGTATACACCTACCACGACCAACCTGCAGGCGTGTACAAAAAGCTGGTTGTAGATGAAACCAAAACCCAAGTAATAGGTGCGGTGCTTATCGGCGATACCAGCGATTACGATACCTTGTTGCAATATACCCTAAACAACATTGCGCTGCCCGACGCGCCAGAGGCACTGATATTACCTTCCTCAGGGGAAAAGCCCTTGTTAGGGGCCGATGCCCTTGGCGATAGCGCCACTATTTGTTCATGTCACAACGTATCTAAAGGCGATATTGTCGAGGCTATCGAAAGCGGCAGTTGCTCTTTAGGCGATATAAAGTCGTGCACAAAAGCGAGTACGGGCTGCGGAGGATGTTCGGCATTACTTAAAAACGTTGTCGATGCCGAACTAGAGAAACGGGGCGTAGAAGTATCTAAAGCCATTTGCGAACATTTCAATCACACTCGCCAAGAGCTCTATCACCTTATTCAAGTAGAAAATGTTGAGACGTTTGACGAGCTGCTTGAGAAGCATGGTAAAGGGTTGGGCTGCGAAATTTGTAAACCGGCCGCAGCATCGATATTTGCGTCGGTATGGAACGATTATATTCTCCGTCAGGCGCATCAGCCACTTCAAGACACTAACGATATGTATTTGGGCAACATGCAAAAAGACGGCACTTACTCTGTTGTGCCGCGGGTAGCTGGTGGTGAAATTACTCCAGATAAGCTCATTTTATTGGGCGAAGTTGCAAAAGAATACAACCTTTACACCAAAATTACAGGCGGTCAGCGCGTTGATTTATTTGGCGCACGCGTAGAGCAACTCCCTGCAATTTGGCAAAAATTAGTGGCCGGTGGTTTTGAGACCGGACATGCCTATGCGAAGTCGTTACGTACAGTTAAATCTTGTGTGGGCAGCACGTGGTGTAGGTTTGGTGTGCAAGACTCAGTTGGCCAAGCTATCGATTTAGAAAACCGCTATAAGGGCCTACGTGCACCGCATAAAATTAAATTTGGAGTATCGGGATGTACACGTGAATGCGCAGAGGCTCAAGGGAAAGACATTGGCATTATTGCAACGGAAAACGGTTGGAACCTTTACGTCTGCGGTAATGGTGGCATGAAGCCACGCCATGCCGACCTATTCGCCACCGATTTAGATGACGCAACACTGGTGAAATATATCGACCGCGTGCTGATGTTTTACACAAAAACTGCCGATCGGCTTCAGCGCACCTCGGTGTGGATGGAGAACCTTGAAGGTGGATTGGACTACCTGAAGTCGGTGGTTATCGACGATTCGCTTGGTATTTGTGACGACCTTGAGGCTCAAATGCAACATATCACCGACAGCTATCAGTGCGAATGGAAAACCACCATTGAATCGCCTGAGGCGCTTAAACGGTTCCGCCAGTTTGTAAACAGCGACGAAGCCGACTCAAACATTCAGTTTGTTACCGAAAGAGATCAAATTCGTCCTGCCACCAGCGCCGAAAAATACGCAGGTCAACAAGCCATTCCAGTAGATATCATTTAGGAGAAATTTATGCAGGCTCAGGCTGAGGTATTAACAACGTGGAACGATGTGTGTCATACCGACGATCTTGTCACAAATAGTGGTGTGTGTGTGTTGCTTGAGGGCAAGCAAATCGCTCTTTTTAAAATTCACATAGAAGGCAATACTCAGTATTTTGGTGTTAGCAATTGGGATCCGATTGGGCAAGCTAATGTTTTGTATCGCGGTATTGTGGGCACTTTACAAGGCAATATTGTAGTGGCATCACCGCTTTACAAAGAGCATTACGTACTTGCCACGGGGCAATGCCTAGAACGGGACGATGTCAGCATACAATCATATGAAATACGGGTAGATCAAAACCGTGTTTTAATCGCATCGTTATAGCACATTAGCCAATCAGATTGATTATGACTACAACACCTACACCAACGTCACCCAACCACGCTTGTCAAGACGACAGGTTGCTGCAAACTACCTGTCCGTACTGTGGCGTTGGTTGTGGCGTCGATGTTATTCAGCGTGGTGGTATGCAAGGGCAGTTAAGCCAACTTACGGGAAGTCCTGAACACCCTGCAAATTACGGTCGACTCTGTATTAAAGGCACCCACTTATTAGAAACCCTTGATAAGCACAAGCGCTTAACTCAACCTGTTGTTTTTGGTCAAGTTGCGACTTGGGACACGGCAACCAAGGAGATTGCTGGGCGTTTAACACAGATTATTGAGCAGCATGGGCCTGATGCTATTGGATTGTATGGTTCGGGTCAGTTACTGACAGAAGATTACTACGTGGCCAATAAGTTGATGAAAGGCTTTATTGGCACGGCGAATATCGATACGAATTCGAGATTGTGCATGTCATCGGCGGTAGTGGCCTATAAGCGCGCCTTTGGCGAAGATATTGTGCCTTGTAACTACGACGATTTAGAGCACACTGACTTACTGATTTTGATAGGCAGTAATGCGGCGTGGACCCACCCCGTGCTTTACCAGCGTATTGAGCGCGCTAAACTTAGAAACCCTGCAATGAAGGTGGTAATTATCGACCCTCGTCGCACCGACAGCAACACGCTAGCAGACTTACATATAGCCCTTCGGCCAGGCTCAGACAGTGCCTTATTTTGCGGTTTGCTTAATTACCTAGCAGACAATAACGCCTTAGATAAACCATTTATTGAGGCATCTACAAATGGGTTTGATTATGCACTAAAAGCAGCGTCATCCTGGTCTCTGGAAGCCGTATCTGAAGCTTGTGATGTGCCACAAGAGTATTTAAATACTCTGTACAATTGGTTTGTTGAATTACCGCGCGTCATTAGCTTCTTTTCGATGGGAATTAATCAATCTACCACTGGTGTTGATAAAGGAAACGCTATTATAAACTGCCACTTAGCCAGCGGGAAAATAGGCCGAGAGGGATGTGGCCCGTTTTCAATTACCGGCCAACCCAACGCTATGGGCGGGCGAGAAGTAGGTGGTTTATCGACTATGCTAGCGGCGCATATGGATATTGACGACCCTGAGCATCACCAAACGGTAAGTACGTTTTGGCAGGCGCCAAATTTAATTACCAAACCAGGTTTAAAAGCCGTCGATATGTTTCAAGCCGCTGCCGATGGCAAGCTTAAATGCTTGTGGATAATGGCAACTAACCCCGTTGCAAGCATGCCAAACAGAGCTCTAGTTGAAAAGGCGCTGGCCAATTGCGAATTAGTGATTGTGTCTGAGACTGCGGCTAAGAATGATACGCTGCGCTTTGCCGATATTGTATTGCCTGCTACGGGGTGGTCTGAAAAAAACGGCACCGTAACTAATTCTGAGCGACGCATCTCCAGGCAGCGCGGCTTACTAGCCCCTATTGGCGAGGCAAAACACGACTGGCAAATCATCAGTATGGTGGCGCGCGCTATGGGGTTTGAAGATGCCTTTAATTATCATCATCCGCAGCAAATTTTTAACGAGCACTGCGCGCTAACCTCTGCAAATAATAATGGCGCTCGTGCGCTTGATTTAGGCCCGCTTGCCAATTTAACGATAGCTGAGTATGACGCATTACGGCCCCAACAATGGCCTCTTGAATCTGCACATCGCATAGGTCGTGAACGATTATTTGCAAATGGTGAGTATTACACCAAAGACGGTAAAGCCCATTTTATAGCAATAACGCCCCAAAAGCCTGAACAACAAACCTGCAAGCAGTATCCTTTTATTCTTAATACAGGGCGAGTGCGCGATCAGTGGCATACCATGACACGCACTGGCAACGCGTCGCGTTTGCTCAAACATATCGACCGGCCATGGCTCAGCATTCATCCAGATGACGCAAAACTAAAAGGTATTAGCGAGGGTTCACTTGTTGAGTTACACGCGGCTTGCAGTGGCGATATCAAGGTTATATTGCCTGCTAAACTTGACGATAGGCAGCGAACTGGCGAGCTGTTCGCCCCTTTTCATTGGTCAGCAACATGGGGATCGCATTGCAAAGTGGGTGCGCTTCTTAACGGGGCAAACGATGCGTTATCGGGCCAGCCTGAGCTGAAACACGGTGCGGTCAGCGCTACTCCTTTTGATGCCGGCACATTGGGAATGTTGTTTGGCGAAAGCGCTTTGGTTGATGCTATAAAAACGTCATGCTATTACTGGCTTGATACTACCTCGGGCAGTATATCGTGCACCCAAATCGCCGACATAGTTCCCCCGATGCAGCTGTTAAACAATGTTGTACCGCTGTTACCACAAAATACCCAGTGGTATACCTTTCAATGTGCAAATCAATGCTCATTAGTCGCCACACGGAAAGGAAAAGTGGTGTTGAGTATCATGCTCAATACATCTTCATTGTCTATACCTACCGATTGGCTAGAAAATATGTTCAATAGTGACGATGCGCTAACGCAGGCACAAATAAACAGCCTATTGCATCAGGAACCCGACGAAGCTTTTATGTTAGGTAAGATAGTGTGCAGTTGTTTTAGCGTGCGAGAAAAAACCATTACTACGGCCATTGAGCAAGGCAATAACAGTGTTAGCGGCTTAGGTGTTGCACTTAAATGTGGAACTAACTGTGGTTCATGTAAAACGGAGTTGGCTTCATTACTTTCTGCTAATCACAAAGCCAGTACATTACCTAAACCGAACAATGATGACACATCGGCAAATACGTCGGTGACAGAGGAAACCCTTTTATGAACGCTCGATTACATGCTTTCTCTGGTGCTTTGCATAGTGCCTTATTTCGTATTCAAAGCGCATTTATCAATCGCGATACGGGCATTGATACGTCTACGCCTTCTGCTTCACAAAGCAATAGAAAACACAGGGGTGAGGTGTTTATCGTTGGTGCCGGCCCCGGTGACGCCGAGCTTTTAACCCTTAAAGCGCATCGCCTTTTACAAACTGCTGATGTGGTAATGTTTGATTGGTTGGTTAGCCAGTCAGTATTAGACTGTATACCACGGCATATAAGTAAAGAGTTTGTGGGTAAGCGGTGCGGTAAACACAGCATGCCACAAACTATGATTTGTCAGCGCTTAGTTGAACTAGGCCTTGAAGGCAAGCGAGTGGTAAGACTAAAAGGGGGCGACCCTGCTATTTTTGCGCGTACTAGTGAAGAAACAATGGCGCTTCACAGTGCAGGCATAAAGTTTGCCATTGTGCCGGGTATTACGGCGGCCTCTGGCGCTTCTGCCTATACGGGTATTCCCCTTACCGATAGACGATTTGCCCAGTCGGTAAAATTTATGACCGCGCAATTTCAAAACCCAGAAAAGCAGGCCGATTGGGCTGCTATTGCTAACAGTGTAAAACATGAAACAACCGTTGTTTACATGGGGCTTAAACGGTTGCAGCAGCTCTCTGAAAAACTTATCAATGAAGGTATAGATAGTGCGATGCCTGTCGCCGTAATAGAAAATGCATGTTGTAGTCAGCAGCGGGTAGTTGCAGGTACAATTAAAAGCATATTTAAATGCGTAGCAGAGGCTGAATTTACTGGGCCGGCGTTGGTCATTATTGGTCATGTCGTAACAGCACGTCAGCCTGTAGCACTCGAACTGATAAGCCAATCACATGCAAAAAGCACCGTTTAGTCACTATATTCAAGCCATCGGTAAGGGCAAACGAGGTTATCGTCACTTAACTTTTGATGAGGCGTATGATGCCATGTCTCAATTGCTTGACGAGCAAATAGCCCCTGAACAAGCTGGTGCGTTTCTCATGTTGCTTCGTATGCAAGAAGAGTCGGTTAATGAGCTCAGTGGGTTTACCAAAGCCTGTCGAGAACGTTTACCTAATAACGATGCTTCATGGAATGCTACTGTTGATATTGGATGCTATGCGGGTAAACGACGTCAGTTACCTTGGTATTTGTTAAGTGTGGCGCTGTTAGCGCAACATGGCCACCGCGTTTTCTTACATGGAACCTCTGAACCTGGCTCACAGCGTTTTTATGCCAGTCATGCATTGGCTGACTTGGGTTTGCCACTAGCACAGTCGATTGGTGAGGCCTCAACGCATATGGACTCTTATCGTGCGTGCTACCTTGATTTAGACGTTGTGCTCTCTCCGCTCTCTCGAATCATAAAACTACGCGAATTGTTTGGGTTGCGTTCCTGTGCGAATACATTAGCGCGGTTGTTAAACCCAAGTGCAGCACCCTTTGCGGTGCAAGGTGTCTATCATACTCATCTCGACGAGCGTCATGCAGAGGTTAACAAAACGCTAGCACAACACTCTTTAGTGTTTCGTGGTGATGGTGGCGACCCAGAAATAAACCGTGACAGAAATACTAATCTTTTTATCACGCGTGAGGGCATAACAGAACACATTGTTATGCCTGAAGCAGAGAGTTGGACAATGAAGGAGTGTAGTTTCACTTCGGAGACTATGTTAGCGGTGTGGCATGGTGAACAACGTCATGATTATGCAGAGCAGGCCATTCTCGCCACATTAGCGAGTTATATTATGTTGATAGAAAGCTGCTCGTTATCAGAAGGGCTCAGACAAGCCGAACAATGGTGGAATGAACGTAACCAGAGTGAATTACCCTTCTGCATTGCGCACAATAATTGCGCAATTAACGCACTATAGTGATACACAACACAGGATGGTTACTCTTCTGTTTTTAGTAAGTTTATGAAATTTATGCAATTTAAATTTGGCATTGATTATGTATATCTACTTAGTAACGCAATAAGTTAACGCGCAATCTAGCCCTGCTAATACGGGGTAATATATTTTTGTTCTGTCCGCTTAGTATTCCGGCAGAACATACGGCAACGAAGCCCACCAGTCCACGATGACATCGTCATTACAGGCTGTTGGGTTTTTTTTTGGCTAAAGGAAAGTAAATGTTATCTAGTACATTAAACAAAAAGCTTGAAAAAGTAGTAGGCACAATCAGCATTATTGCTGCAATGCTGACGACATCTGTAACCATGGTGAATGCCAAAGAACTTGAATGGCCAGAGAAAGAGGAGCTAAAAATTGGGTTTATCAAATTAACCGATATGGCACCGCTTGCTGTTGCTTATGAGAAAGGCTATTTCGAAGATGAAGGGCTTTATGTGACCCTTGAAGCTCAGGCTAACTGGAAAGTGTTGCTAGACAGAGTTATTGATGGACAGCTTGATGGAGCGCACATGCTAGCAGGCCAGCCTCTTGGTGCCACCATTGGATTTGGAACACAGTCACATATTGTTACCGCTTTTAGCATGGATTTAAACGGCAATGGTATTACTGTCTCGAACGATGTGTGGGCTGAGATGAAAAAGAATATTCCACACAAAGATGGCAAACCAATCCATCCTATCAAAGCCGATTACCTTAAACCGGTTGTAGATAGTTACAAAAATGCTGGTAAGCCCTTTAAGATGGGTATGGTTTTTCCTGTTTCTACTCATAACTATGAACTTCGCTACTGGTTAGCAGCAGGGGGTATTCACCCTGGATATTATGCACCGCACAAAGGTGACACATCAGGCCAAATCGATGCGCAAGCACTCTTGTCTGTAACGCCCCCCCCTCAAATGCCTGCGACGATGGAAGCCGGCACTATCTACGGTTATTGCGTAGGCGAGCCATGGAACCAACAGGCGGTATTTAAAGGCATAGGTGTGCCGGTTATTACTGACTACGAAATTTGGAAAAACAACCCAGAAAAAGTATTTGGCGTAAGTAGCCAGTGGGCTGAAGAAAACCCAAATACTCACATTCGTGTGGTAAAAGCGATGATCCGCGCAGCAATGTGGCTTGATGCTAACAATAATGCTAACCGGCCCGAAGCCGTAAAAATCTTATCAAATAGCAGCTATGTTGGTGCAGATGAGGAAGTCATTGCAAATAGTATGACAGGCACCTTCGAATACGAAAAAGGCGATAAACGTGATATTCCCGACTTTAATGTGTTTTTCCGCCACAACGCTACCTACCCCTACTACAGCGATGCTATTTGGTATTTAACACAAATGCGCCGTTGGGGCCAAATCGCTGAGCCTAAGTCAGATAATTGGTACATAGAAACGGCAAAAAACGTGTATCGCCCTGACATTTACGCAATGGCAGCGAAAGCGCTTATAGAAGATGGGCTCGCTCAACCTAAAGATTTTCCTGACTTTGATACAGAAACCGGATTTAAATCACCGCAAACTGAGTTCATCGATAACGTAACCTTTGATGGTTCTCAGCCAAATGCTTATCTCGAACAGTTTTCGATTGGACTAAAAGGCGACGCGGTGCTCTAGGCGCGCCGATTGACGAGGAAGAGGCAATACGATGAGTAAATCGATACAAACAATAAGCCAAATTGGCCAATTGGACGGAAAAAATAGGTTCACAAGTATGGCTTCAATGCTACCTAAGCTACTCATGCCATTGGTTGGTATTCTATTATTTTTAGCTGTGTGGAATGGCGTAGCGAAATCGATTGATACTTCACTAGGGCAATTTCCTGGGCCAACGCAAGTATGGGAGCAAAGTGTAACGCTTATCGCTGAGCATAGTGCTCAGCGAGAAAAAGCGGCGGCATTTTATGAACGCCAAGAAACCCGAAATGCACAACGCATGTCGCAAGATAAAACTTATGTGCCCAAAGTCCGAGAGTTTACAGGGGCCCCCACTTTCTTTGATCAAATTTGGACCAGTCTATACACGGTAATGGTGGGTTTTTTTATCGCCAGCGTTATCGCGGTTCCTGTTGGAATACTTTGCGGACTTAGTAAGTCAGCGTACTCCGCGATTAACCCGCTGATTCAGATATTTAAACCTGTTTCTCCTTTGGCCTGGCTACCATTGGTAACAATGGTTGTCAGCGCCCTCTATGTTAGCGATGACCCGATGTTTTCTAAGTCATTTATCACCTCAGCAGTAACGGTGTCGCTTTGCTGTCTTTGGCCAACGTTAGTCAATACCGCCGTAGGAGTATCGAATATCGATTCAGATTTAGTGAACGTTAGTAAAGTATTGCGATTAACGCCCCTAAAGCACGTACAAAAAATCGTTCTACCTGCTTCTATTCCTATGATTTTTACCGGTTTGCGTTTGTCACTAGGCATCGGATGGATGGTGTTGATTGCCGCTGAAATGTTGGCGCAAAACCCAGGGCTTGGAAAGTTTGTATGGGACGAATTCCAAAATGGTAGCTCTGAATCATTAGCCAGAATAATGGTAGCGGTGATCACCATCGGTATTATTGGTTTCATGCTAGACCGCTTGATGTTAGCTGTTCAACGCGTTGCTAGTTGGGATAAAAACTCGGTATTGCGATAAGAAAGTGAAACCAGAATAAGGAATTTATCATGCAAAAAAAACATTTAGAGTTGTCGCAGGTAGGTATTGATTTTCCAACGCCGAAAGGGCCTTTCACTGCACTCACCGATGTTAATCTGAAAATTAAAAAAGGCGAATTCATTTCACTTATTGGGCATTCTGGATGCGGTAAATCTACGGTATTAAACATTGTTGCAGGCTTACACCAGGCAACGAACGGTGGCGTGATTTTAGATGGGAGTGAGGTAAAGGAACCTGGACCTGAGCGTGCAGTTGTCTTCCAGAATCATTCGTTGTTGCCATGGTTGTCGGTTTACAAGAATGTTGAGTTGGCAGTTAAGCAAACCCAAAAAGCAAAATCGAAAAAAGAAATGCGCGACTGGATTTTGCATAACCTTGAATTGGTCCACATGACACATGCACTCGATAAACTACCTTCTGAAATATCTGGCGGTATGAAACAGCGTGTTGGTATAGCAAGAGCGCTTGCAATGGAGCCAAAAGTGCTATTGATGGATGAACCATTCGGCGCTTTAGATGCACTTACTCGCGCGCATTTACAAGATTCATTAATGGCTATTCATGCAGAGCTCGGAAATACGGTTATTATGATTACCCACGATGTAGATGAGGCGGTGCTACTGTCGGACCGTATTGTAATGATGACAAATGGCCCTGCCGCTACTATTGGCGAAATTCTCGACGTAAATTTGGCTCGTCCGCGAAACCGTTTAGTGCTAGCGGATAACACAGAATACAACCATTACCGGCATCAAGTATTGACTTTCTTATACGAAAAACAAAAGAAGATAGAACCGGTTTCATCCTATAAAAAAACAGCAAAAAAGAACGCATCAAAGAATATTGACGCTGCTTAGCACTTAAAAAGTAATAACAAATAAAACACAAAAGTTACTCGACATTTTACGGCCGAGTTAGGTTTTCTCACACAAAATTTAGGAATTCACTATGAAAAAAGTAGCAATATTCTTTAACCGAACGGTACTCACGCTGGGTATTACGGCAGCGCTATCTCCTATGGCTCAAGCGGCAGATTGGTACGATGCATTATCAGATATAAAAGCCAGTGCAGATTTTTACCTACGCTATGAAGGCGCTTCACAAGACAACGCACTAAAAGACGCTAATGGCCTTACTCTTCGTACCTTCGCAGGCATAGAGTCGGGTGAGTATAAGGGGTTTTCGTTCAAGGTAGAGATGGAAGACAGCAGAATTGTGTTAGGGCAAGGTGATTACACGGTAGGGCCTACAGGTTATAACCTTGGTGAGTATTCGGTTATCGCTGACCCTGAAACTACCGAGCTTGATCAAGCTTATGTTCAATATAGAACCGATAAGCTAAAAGTTAAGCTAGGACGGCAGGTGATTGCACTTGATACGCACCGTTTCATTGGTAGCGTAGCGTGGCGTCAAGACCGTCAAACCTTTGATGGGATATCAGTGAATTACAAAATAAGCGAAAAAATAAACGCGTTTTATGCTTATGTAAACCAGCGCAATCGTATTTTTGCCGAGGCTGCCGACTTTGATGCAAAGGATCATTTTTTGAACCTAAGCTATAGCACGGACTTGGGGAAATTAACGACCTATGCTTACTTGCTAGAAATAGACAATGACACTGAAAATGCACTTGATACGTACGGTGTACGCTATGCAGGGGCCTACACCACTGATTCTGTGAAATGGTTGTACACCGCAGAGTTTGCGAAACAAACTGCCGAAAGCGCAACTACCGATTATGACGCAAACTATACGTTACTAGAAGCCGGTGCAGTTGTATCTGGTATAACCACAAAGTTGGGTTATGAAGTGTTGGGGTCTGATGATGGCAATTATGGCTTTGCCACGCCGCTAGCAACACTGCATAAATTCAATGGCTGGTCAGATCAATTTTTAGGAACACCTGCGCAGGGGTTGAAAGATTTCTCTGCCTCGATTTCCGCTAAGTTTGCCGGTGGCAAATGGACTGCGATTTATCATCAATTTGATGCTGATGCGTCATCGTCAACGTTAGACGATTACGGCAATGAATTTAATTTGTTGTACACCACCAAAGTGGCAGAAAGGTTTAATCTTGGCGTGAAATACGCAAATTACTCTGCAGAAGACTTTAGTGTAGACACCGATCGGGTTTGGCTATGGATATCAACCAAGTTTTAAGGGTAACCCCCCAGTTATGAAGGTGATATCAAATAGTGTTCGCGTTGAGGATCTGCCGCACCAACAATGTATTGGATTTATTTTGGCTGGTGGACGCTCTTCACGTATGGGTAGAGATAAGGCGATGGTATCGGTAGGTGGGCAAACGATGTTACAAATTGCCCACTCTGTACTGCACAAGGCGCAGATACACCAACGGTTTGTTGTGGGCGGACAATATGCTGATATAAATGAAAAAAACAAAGGGCTTGGGCCCGCACGAGCCATTTGTGACGTTCTACTAACGCCGAGCACCGTAAACGTTGAAAGTAATAACTATGCCCTGTTCATGCCAGTCGATATGCCTTTTTTGACCTCAGCCAGCTTAAGAAAGCTGCTGCATTTAGCGAAAAAAAATAGGCAGGCATTTTATTTCAAAGAACATTATCTACCCTTTGTTACGCCGTGGTCATTAGAAGTGGCACTGACACTAAAAGGAGTGTCTGAAGCACATCCATCGCCGTCTGTCCGCAATGTGCTTCACGCGATAAATGCTAAAAGCGTAACCTTTAGCGGTGAGCTGCGTGAACTTGCTAACATCAATAGCCCTGTAGAATTAATAAAGGCGACTGGTGGCGCGATAAAGGAAAACCATAATACTCGGTTAGAGTAGCAACGCGCACAAGGAGCTAAGTGAATATGTAGATACCTAATCCTTGTGCCCTATTCTTTTGTTACCAGTGTTATAAGCACACTAAGCAGGCATGTTGCCAATCTGCTTAAGAATACTGCCAAAGGCTCGTCCGCCGTTCTTTTGAATTTGTTTATCGAAATAAAGCGTACCTAACAGGAATATTGTGATGTGACCTTGCGAGCGCCACGTCACATGTGTTTTACCGTCTTGTTCTTTAAGCGTGATTTCGCCTAAGCGGTGGTCGTAAGGAAGAGGGGAAGACTTTACTACTTTATAACCCAGCTTGTAGGGCGGTTCGAAGGCAACAATTTCTTCATGCAAATTTGCACCGCCAGCAATAATTTCGCGGACGGCACCTAAACCATTTTTTTCATGTTTGCCTTCGACTAACAGATTAGCCTCATCTATCCCTTTAAATTGAGCATAATTGGCATGATCGCTCAACGCAGCGAAAACCGTTTCTATTGGTTTATCTATCGTTCTTTCTACATGAATTGAAAACATTCTTACCCCATTTACATAAACACGACTGCGTAGCTTACGATTTACTATAGAGCAAACCTTGCATAGCTCAAATAAACCCTTCTTATCTGCAACTATAGGCAATGAGCGGGTTTATTTTGTGTCGTTTTTACGTGATAGCAAACTTGCCGATTTCGGTATAGAGAGTTTACTGTTATTTGCCAGCATATATGCAAAACAGCAAAGGCTTAGCCCTATAACGAGAGCGCCTACCCATTGAATTTTAATAAATTGTAGGCTGAAAAGCACTGTCAGGGTCATCATCAATAATGCATGAAGCATGATGTACTGCTGTTTTCCAAAGCGAGCGACAGTCAATTGTAGATTGTCTGAGTACAGGCGAATCAGCGAATCCAAAGAGTTGATTACAAAAACGATTCCTACAAGCACCATCGCGATATTGATAAGGCCGGTTGTTTCAAGCCCTTTTACATGAAACAAATACAATACACTGAACCATAGGCCAATCGATAGTGAAGGCCAAACTAACATAGCAATGAAAAGCTTTGTCGTGTTCATGCTTCCAACAAACCTGGCAGTAAACTGACCAATCATGATGCTCCATGCAAACCACCAGAACAGATAAAAGGCGTGGTAGTCATTAATAGGAAGGACAAATTTCTCTAAATGTAAGAAATATTCTGAGATTAATGGAAGTGTATTAACCAAGTCTGCAGCTGAAATATCAGGGGACATCAGAGCATGTAGACCCAATGTCACGGTTAATACTAAAAATAATCCGCCAGAAGAAAGGCTCAGTATTTTGACAAACTTTATGTCAGTACTTGAATAAACGGCGAATAAGATCGTTGCGCCAACAATAAGCGCATAATACCAAGGAAACCCGTTTTCGATAGCGATAGAGGGCAAATACCAACTTAGGTTGGCAAATAATAGGTGCGCAGTAAAAGCACACGTACCAATTATCACGAAGTTGTTAATCCATTTTACCCAGGATATTTCGAAAAATTTTACACGAGGCTCAATGGCACAAAAATAAAAGCAAGTGACAAAGTATATCGCCCAAACAAGAAACCCCCAAAAACCAAACTCTATCGCTAGTGGGTTTGCAAAGGCATATTCTGTATTTGCAAGCGTATCGGCATAGACTGGAAACTCAGTTAGCGGAAACATAATCAGGCCGACATCAAGGCCTGATGTAAATAGTATGGCAACGAAGGTAAGGGTTGATACGGGGTAGCGCCCATTTAATTCAAGCTTTCCCCAGCGAACGAGGATGAACACAACCATTGCCATAAAAAACAACATTCCAACGCTAACAAGGGTTAACATGAAATATCTCGCTTAGGGGCGTTGTGACGCTGTTTCGTTTCCCAATGTTCGTCTTGATAAACCTCGATTTGTGCAGGCTTAAGCAGTTGTTGCTTGATGATGTCAGCCGCGCGCTCAGCAACCATGATAGTGGGCGCATTTAAGTTGCCGTTAGGCACCGTTGGAAAAACGGATGAATCAACAACACGAAGCTTTTCAATGCCGATTACGCGCATTGTTGGGTCGATAACGGCCATCCCATCATGGCTATCACCCATTCGGCAAGTACCACAGGGGTGGTAAGCGCTCTCTACTGACTCGCGCACAAACGCATCAATATCTTCATTGCTGACAATATGTTCTCCTGGCTGAATCTCCTTACCCCGATAAGCATCCATGGCGGGTTGCGCAATGATCTCTCGCGATAGTCTTACACAAGCTCTGAACGCTTCAATATCGTCTTGGTGCTGTAAGTAGTTAAACTGGATTTCAGGAGGCGTAAGAGGGTCAGCATTTTTTACTTTTACCCAGCCGCGGCTTTTCGGTTTGTTATGGCCAATGTGTAATTGAAAGCCGTGATCATCGAACGCTGAGCGTCCATCATAACGCATTGCTGCGGGTAAAAAGTGATACTGTAAATCTGGCCATTGCACGCCAGGTTTTGAGCGTATAAAACCGCACGACTCGAAGTGGTTAGTCGCGCCCAAGCCAGTCTTAAACAGGATCCAGCGAATGCCAATAGCAAGCTTACTGAGCGGGCCTAATTGGCTATTAAGGGTAATAGGTTGTTTACAACGGTACTGAAAATAAAACTCTAGGTGATCTTGAAGGTTCTGACCTACACCTGGCAGGTGGTGTTCAGTGTTAATGCCAGCTGCCGCTAGCGTGTCGCGATCACCAATACCGGATAACTGTAAAATATGCGGAGAGCCTATTGAACCTGCGCTTAAAATCACTTCTTTAGTGGCCAAAGCCTGACTTTTTTTCTGACCAGAAAAAAAGGCAACGCCAACCGCCTTCTTGTTTTCAAGAAGTACTTTTTCAACCTGAACACCTGTTTGTATTGTTAGGTTAGCGCGCTTCATTGCAGGCTTTAAATAGGCGTTAGCCGTTGACCAGCGCACGCCATTTTTGACCGTCATGTGCATGGGGCCAAAACCCTCTTGCTGATAGCCGTTATAGTCGCTGGTTTCCATATAGCCTGCGTCAACCCCTGCATCAACAAACGCTTGATAAAGCGGGTTTTGCATATTGTTGCCATTATTTACGGCAAGTGGGCCATTTTTAGCGCGGTAATCGTTTTCTTCAAAGGCCCAGTTTTCTGCTTTCTTGAAATAGGGTAAGCAGTGCTGATAGTCCCAACCTTGTGCACCATGTTCTTGCCATTCATCGAAGTCACGAGCATGTCCACGCACATAAACCATGCCATTGATTGACGAAGAACCGCCTAATACCTTACCCCGAGGGCAATGCATTTCGCGATCGTTGAGAAAAGGTTCGGGTTGTGTATGAAACTGCCATGCATACTTCTTAGTATTCATTGGAATAGACAACGCCGTGGGCATTTGAATAAAGATGCTGCGGTCTGAACCGCCCGTTTCTAGCAGTAATACCGTCGTTTGTGGGTCTTCGGTTAATCTGTTCGCTAATACGCACCCAGCAGAGCCGGCACCAACAATTATATAATCAAAGCTTTTGGTGTTACTTGGCGACATTAAAATGGCCCTTCAAGCTTGTCCATGCCGACATAAATTGACTTCGTTTGGGTGTAAGCACGTAACGCTTCGACGCCATTCTCTCTGCCTATGCCAGATAACTTGTTACCGCCAACAGGCATTTCTACCGGCGAGTTACCGTAGGCATTTATCCAGCATATACCTGCTTGCAGTTGTGCAATAACACGGTGTGCTTGACGAATATCGTTACAAAAAATACCGGCGGCTAAGCCGTAATCAGTATCGTTGGCGCGGGCAATAACGTCGTCTTCGCTTTCAAACGTTAAAATAGACATTACGGGACCAAAGATTTCTTCTCGGGTAATGCGCATATCGTCAGTACAGTCGGTAAAAATGGTTGGGCCAACAAAATAGCCATCCTCGCAGTGCTGCGGTCTAATGCGTTCTCCGCCAAATGCGAGGGTTGCACCTTCTTCTTTACCTAACGCGATATAAGACAATACTTTTTGTAGATGAGGTTCAGATATCAGCGCACCTAAATTGGTGGCTGGGTCTGCTGGGTCTCCGACAACCACATTCTTTCGTGTGCGTTCAATCAAACGTTCGACGAATGCGTCGTAGCAGTTTTTATGGACAAATACCCGCGTGCCATTTGTGCACACTTCGCCCTGCGTATAGAAATTACCAAGCATGGCACCGGTTACGGCTTCATCAATATCGGCATCTTCAAATACAATTAAGGGTGATTTCCCCCCTAATTCCATTGTGACATTTTTCAACGATCCAGCGGCAGCGGCCATTACCTTCTTACCAGTGCCTACTTCCCCCGTTAGCGATACTTTTGCAATCGCAGGATGGCGGACTAAGTAGTCACCGACAACACCGTCGCCTTGTACTACATTAAATACACCGGGCGGTACGCCTGCTTCTATAAATATCTCGGCTAGCATACTTGCACCACGCGGTGTTTCTTCAGAAGGCTTGAAAATCATGCTGTTACCCGCAGCTAACGCGACAGCGGCTTTCCAGCAGGCTATTTGTATTGGGTAGTTCCATGCACCAATTCCCAGGCATACCCCGAGCGGCTCGTGTCGTGTATAGAAAAAATCATTGCCTACACTTTGCTGTTCGCCCATGGTCGAGGTACATAAATTACCAAAATACTCAATGGCATCGGCGCCCGTCTGTACGTCTACTACCGAGGCTTCTTGCCAAGGTTTACCGGTATCTTTCACCTCAATGTCTGCAAGCTCATCATTGCGTTCTCGAAGTAGGTTTGCCGCTCGTTGCAGTATTCGCGCACGTTCTACAGCCGGTGTTGCTGACCACACAGTAAAGCCTTTTTGTGCGCTACTGATAGCGTGCTCTAAACGCGGCTCACATGCGGTTTGAACGGCATAAATAACATGCCCCGTTCCAGGGTTAACAACGTTGAAAGTGGCATTGTCGCTATTGTCTATGTAGCGACCATCGATGAAGTTTTTAAGTAGTGTAAAAGACAACGGTAACTCCGGTGTATATGAAAATGTTTAAGTAATACCGTGCTGTTTTAGCACGTCATTTATGTAGTGTTTGCAATGCGCTTTTGCGTCGCTAAATTTTTCGTGGTTGGCACGACTTAGTGCGCAGCGCAGCCAAAAGCCGTCTATTAGGGCTGCGGTGACCTCTGCAGCTTGGCTGGCTTTGTCAGCAGGTAATAATTGTTTAAAGCTGTAACGTAAGTTACTAACAAGACGACGCTTATTGAGCTCTTGTAGACGGTAAAGATCGGGGTCATGCATAGACTGGCCCCAGAAACTTAGCCATGTTTTGGTGCTCGCATCAGCTTGTTGAAGATCAGAAAAATTGAGATCGACAATTTTCATCAGTCTTTCATGCGGTGTTTGTGAAGACTCCACCATTTTTAACTGCGTAAGTAAGTACCTAACGGATGCCTCGATAAGTGCCTGCTTACCTCCAAAATAATGACTAATGATACCGGAGGACATGCCGGCACGACGGGAGATAAGGTTAATCGTGGCACTTTTTAAACCGACCTCTGCAACAACATCTATGGTTGCATCGATTAGTTGTTGGCGGCGCATTGGCTCCATTCCTACTTTTGGCATGGCAATCTCTTATAGCTATTTTTACGGATAGGGTTCAAGCGTTGATAGTCTAAACGTGTGTTCGTTCACAACGCTTCCTGACTCATCATACAGCCCCAGCGTAATAGTAGGATCGTTTTTTTCCCAATCTATGTTCAGCGCCCCGTAATTTACGTTGCTTGTATATTGACCTATACGGTGTTTGTTCGGACTTACCTCTTTCCATTCTTGCGTAAGACCAGAAGCAGTTACTTCCCACAAAGGATAATCTATATTTTCATCATAATAGCTTACCTCACCCCAGTGGGTGTCTCCGCTGATGAGTATTACGCCATTCACCTTATGTTTTTTGATCAGTGAAAATAAACGCTGTCTGTCAGCTGGAAAATTGGCCCACGACTCCCACCCCGTAAAGTCGGCAAGTAATTGTAAGCTAGAGCCAATGATTTTAATGCGCGAAGGTTTTTTCAATTCTTCTTCTAGCCATTGCCATTGCTTTTCCCCAAGCATACTGGCCGTTGGATCGCTATGAACACTGTATGGCCCCATATTTTTAGGTTTACGCTCTTTGGCGTACTGTGCGCGAGTGACATGGGCAATGTCATCTCGATTCCAACGAAGATCGGGTAAAATGACATGAACATGTTGGTCGTCTTCGCCATACTCATAAGCGGTATAGATACCATCTTCTCTAGAACGACGTAGTGATTGCTCTGGCTCGCCCCAAAAATCTAGCATGATATCTCGTGAAGCTTCTTTTTGAGGGAAGTGTTTGCCGGCGTCATTTTCACCGTAATCGTGGTCATCCCAGATGGCAATGAGTTCGGTTTGTGCCTTTAATTTTTTAAAACCAGGTTTAGCCCCTAGTTTTTGATATTTTTTTTGCAGCGACGCCATATTTTCTGTGTCGCCATAGACGTTGTCCCCAAGAAAAATGAAGAGGTCAGGGTTATCGTCAATAATACTTTCAAAGATAGGAATTTCTTTGTCTTGATGTGAGCAAGAGCCAAACAAGATGCGTGATGGGGCATCAGCGAACGCCATTGGGCTAAGCAGTGCTGTGCAAAGTGTTAAAAGTCTAAACATAGGTGATGTAGCCTTGTGTGCAAATAAAAAAACCACATGCGCTTATGCGCATGTGGTTTAGTGGCGTGTTACATAACAAATTTAATATTGAATGCCGCCGTTCTAGGCGCACCAATCCAACCCGCATTTTGCGCGATGGATCCTAGGTACTCTTCATCAAATACGTTATTAACCGTTAAGCTCATTTCAATGCTATCGATTGAGCCACCGATATCATATGCCGTTTTACCAACATATAAATCGCTTACAGTATAAGAGTCAACGCGCTGTGTATTCGCTTGGTCTAAGAAGCGTTCGCCTACATATTTGGTGCTAAAGCCGGCGTAAAAATCGCCTTTTGTATAGTCGATGCTTACGACAGCCATATCTTGTGCACTACCCAATACCGTTTTACCACGGAATTGTTCGTCGGTGTAGGTCGAGTCATTTTTGGTGTACGACACATAGGCTGTGAACGTATCAGTGAGTCGATAATCAATCGACGCTTCGATACCATCAGATTCTACACCACCATCATTCACAAAGCCGCCAGCTGCAGACTCTAAGAAGTCGATACCGTTTACATCTTCGTTGCTGATGAATGTAATACGGTTTTCGAACTTGATGTTGTAGTACGTTAAGCTAGCGTTGAAACCAGGTGCAGAGTAACGTAACCCTACGTCGATGTTGTCCGCCGTTTCTGGCTCAACCACGCTTACATCAGCATCGTCACGCTCTAATACCGCGTCTTTAATTGCTGCGAAGTTCTCTGCATATCCACCAAAGAACTCTAGGCTTTCAGTAATCGGCGCAACAAAGCCTGCTGAAATAAGTACGTCTGAATCTGATGATACGGCAAGGTTATTAGCGGCGGTAAAACGATCCACTTTTTCTACATCAACATTAAACTGTTTTGCACCTAGACGAAGCTTAGCAAAACCTGCATCTAATTCGTCTTCCACATAATACATCAATGTTTCAACAGGGAATTCACGGCTGTACTGGATCCAATACGGATTGTTTTCAGCGCGAGGGCCTGTTGCCGCATCAATGGTTTTATGCCAGTCACGGTATTCTTCACGTTGGTAATCTTCATACCAAAACCCGCTTCGTAATGTGTTGGCCATACCCGCAATGGTGGTATTCCAAACGAAGTCAGCGTTTATACCGTAACGCTCTTTGCTGTAGTGGCTATGACGGCGAGAACTTACTGGAATAGCGCCTTGCTCATAACAACCTGGATCAATCGCTGCACCGCCGCCACCATAAGGGAAGGCTACAGCGCTTTCACAACCATCGATTGGCGATAATGACTCTCCAGCACGGTTTACGAAATAGATAAGCCCTTGAGAAGCGCCTCCTAGTGCCGTTGTCGAAGCGTCGAGTTCAGAGTGTGGGTTACCCGCGCCATCGTCAGTAACGTCAACCATGTAGTAAGGTATCCAACCACCAGTACCTTTGTTTTTATGATAATAGACGTTAGTACTTACATCCACTTCGCCTACCATGAAGTCTGCTTTTAGGTAAGTGAAAATGTTTTCGCGCTCTGTTGTCCAACCACCACGATAAACTTGGTCTTGGTAAGGAATACCGCTCCAATCTTCGGTTAAGCCGTCCCATGTTGGATTTTGTTCATACTGACCTAGGCCATAAATACGTTGATAAGTATATTCTTGGGCATCGTCGTAACTGAAGTAACCGGTTAAATCTACTTCATTAACGCGGCTAATAATTTTTGCTTCAGCGTGATCACGCGTATTTGTAATCGACCCGTCGATATAGTCGTCGTTTTGTTGCGTTGATAGGGAAACCCATGCAAACGTATCTTTTGCTATTTCGCCAGTGTCATAACGTACATAAAACTTTTGAGCGTTAAACTCACCAAGCGTCGCACTTGCTGTCACTTTTTCGTCGAAGCTAGGAAGGATTGTTCTAAAATCGAGTGTGCCGCCTAGTGCTTCATTTGAACGAGAGCTAACATCTGCAGTACCCTGTGATACTGCAATATTTAGTAGGTTTTCGGTATCAATGTAACGGCTAGCTTTCGTACCACCGCCGTAGTTAGAGTTACCATTAGAAATACCGTCTACCGTCATGCCTATTTGTTGTGCTTCTAGGTCAAGGGTAAAGCCTCGGATAGAGATACTTGTTGACCATTCATCTGAGCCAAACGGGTCACCCTCATTAATCAATACGCCTGGCAGGTTATCAATGATTGACAAGGCGCTTGTCATAGGTGTTTGTTGCTTCACCATTTTTGATGACGTAGTGCTGTTTGCATACGACACGCTGCGCCCCGTTACTTGAATAGCTTCTACTTCTTTCTCTTCGGCTTCCTTGTCAGGGGCCTCTTGTGCAGTTGCTGACATCGACGTTAGCGTAACCGCTGATAGTACAGATAGTGCGACTAAGCTTCGCTTCATAGGCACGTAAGGTTTCATAAAAGTTCCTGTTGAATGTATTTTGTTATGAGTTTTTAGATTACAGATATGATGTGACACTAATATTAATGTTAATTGAACAATCAATTAATAACAATTGAATAATGTTGCCGTGCAAGCAGTAAATCTGTCTATTAAACCATTAAAGATTTTAAAAAACATGTACTTATGTTGTTTTTGATTGTTTTTAAACAAGGCTGTAGCTGGGTGTTATTTAACGTGTTTATTAAAAGAAGGAGGGTTTATTTTCAATTTCTGTACGAAAAAAAGCACAAAGTGCATGAATTTTTGCAATGATGATGGCAATGGTGATGCCTTAATAGTTAGGGTTCTAATTATTAGAGCTCGTTTCAGGAGGCGTGCCTATATGTCCACATAGACGCCATTGAGAAAATATTACGCAAGGTGGAATAATATTCCCGAAAAATAGCGTCGCGCTGTGCGAGCAAAAAAACGTATGCCGTTCAGGCGCACTGCTACATTGATGTCGCGAACGTGGCGTTGTTACATGGGCAGGCTATGCCTTTAATGCAGTTACTCGCCGCGATAAAAATAGTCTTCTTTATTGCGTAAAGCTAAGTAAAAACACTTTATAAACAATTGTTAAGCGCAATATAGTGGCAAAAAAGTGCTTCATGGCGGATTAATTTTATTACCAGTAAAAATCGGCTATATTTAAATAGGTGTACCTTCAATAGGGTATGCTCATCTGCACCAAATGATAGCGCTTTTATTTTCAAAAGTAGCGATAACAAGGTTGGCGTTAACTTTGCAAAGTTAAGTGTGACATTAAATAAAAGCAAAGATGGTGGTGAGGCGTTGTGTAATTGCAATTAGCCGGTTGAACGAGATTTACACTGCACATCTTCGCAAAACGACATAATGCAAACATACCGACACCCGTCGCTATGCTTTAGTGTTGTGCAAACAATAAAGGAAATACAATGAAGCTTATCAAATCAACATTAATTGGATGCCTTTCAGCGGGTGTATTAGTGGCCGGTAGTGTTCATGCTGAATCTATTAGTTCAGATACTGTAATGCAAACACAAGTGGCGCAATACAACAAAACGCAGCTTATCGATATGGTAAACCGAGCCGACGTGCAAAATAAACTGATGAGCTTAGGGGTAAACAGCAATGACGCCGTTGCCCGTATAAATGCAATGACCGACAGTGAAATTGCTCAGCTAAACGATGAAATTAATCAAGCTCCTGCAGGCGGAATTGTAGGTGCTGTTCTTACTGTACTTGCTGTTATCGCTATCCTTGATTTGGCAGGCGTAACCGATGTATACCCCTTTATACGTCCAGTAAGTAATTAATTAAATGGAAATGATTTTTAAGAAAGCCTGCTTACTAGCAGGCTTTTTGTTGCTGGTAGGCTGCCAAGGTACGCCACAAGCAGACCGATTACGGCAACAAGGATTAGCGTCGCTCCCACCATCTCATACCATTGAGCAGGTTCCTTTTTATCCGCAAGAGCAATTTTACTGCGGGCCGACAACTCTGTCTGAAGTCTTTGGCTTCTACGGAAGCGATATATCTCCCAACGATATTGCGCCTAAGATGTTTATTCCTGACAAGGATGGAAGCTTACAACTAGAGATGATAACGGCAACCCGCCAGTATAGCTTTTTGCCTTATACGGCCCGCGGAACGCTCTCATCTATCATGGCATTAGTTAGCGATGACATTCCCGTTATAGTTTTCCAAAATTTATCTATTCAATTGTTACCGCAATGGCATTATGCGGTAGTAACAGGTTTTGATAGCGAAAAGGGCACAGTAACGCTGCATACGGGGGTTACCCCAGATCACGACATGTCTTTTGAGCTGTTTGAGCGTACATGGGCACGAGGTAATTATTGGTATCTAGCACCCGTTCCACCTGGCGTTACATCGTCAGAAATGGTGCCATTCACCTATACGAGCGCAGCCTATGACATGTTGAAGGTGGGCGATGAGTCGCGTGCGCTGGCATTTTTAGACACCGCAACAAAACAGTGGCCTACGCAATGGTTGGCTTACTTTTTACTGGCTAATCACTTCATGAAAACCGATGAATCAAAGGCGCTTCAATGGTTTGAAAAAGGGTTAGATGCGGGCCAAAACGAACCTGCATACCTTCATAACTTTATTGTCTTGTTATACGAAATGGATGATACGTCGAGAGCAAAAGCACTGTTAATCGACGCAATAACGCGTTTCCCGAATAACAAAGCGTTAATAGCGTTAGCCAAAAAAGAAGGCGTAACGAGTGTGCCAGATAAAACCGCGTAACACGAATACAGGGTAGCCAAACTTGCACAAATAGCGTTAATACTTCTTTTATAACAAAGCATTGTGTTACTTATCTTTCGGTGTTTATACTATCTTGGTGAGCTTCTTCACAATACTTATAAATAATAAATCAACAATAACAACGAGAAGTTTGTCGCAGGATGCGGCATTAAGAGTAAAGCTTGCTACCTGCAAACTTCATCAAGGAATGATTATGAAAGATATTTTTTTCTTCGACTCAATGCTAACGCCTAAAATTATCACGTTTGTCTACTGGCTGCTGCTTCTAGGTTCTGTGATAAGTGGCGTAACAACCATGTTTGTAGGGTACGACTCGAACTTTATTTACGGCCTATTTATTATTGTATCAGGCTGTATTGGCGCCAGAATCTGGTGCGAATTGCTTATCGTACTGTTTAAAATTCATAGCAACCTTCAGAAAATTGCTAATAAAGAATAATTTACCCCTTTAAAAGGTGCTGCTGTTTGCGGCACCCTCCGTAAAAACGACTGCCCAAAGCGTTCAAAAATCATAGGGATTAACAATAAAAAAGCCCAGAATGACTGGGTTTTTTCGGTATTACTGCGTGCAGTAGCAAATTATTCAATATTCTGGATCTGAATGTTTATTGTTTGGAATATTTGCAATTATATCATTATGTTAAGTTTTTTTAAATTCTTTATAAAACATAAATGTAACCATTTATGTAACCGCTTACTATTATATATTTAAGTACGTAAGCTACGTCATTTCCACTCGTTAGATTATAAGTATATGATAATATTGAATTTTATTATTATTATATATATATCTAAACTTATATAATTATGCTGTTTACAACTATGTAATTTCTGATATACGTAAACTATATCAAAAACAACATAGGTGCTTTTATGAACAGAAGAGAAACATTAGAACAAGCTATTCAAGCAATATTAGATCATTACGAAATGCAGGTTGCATCAGAAGAAAGGTTTTTACGGTCAGCATTAAACAACAATGAAAATTGTGATGCAGAGCCAGTTGAAGACATAGCAGAAGAGTATGGCGAGCCTGAACTTTGGCCTGAATACATTGGAAATGACAACATCGACATAAGCTGGATAGCTCCTGATGTCACCTTCTTTTCACTAATGGATGAATTAAACAATTATGGCTTGCAGGAACATCTAAATAATGAACTAAATAAGCTACAAGAACACATCAACAGACATATCAGAAATTACATAGAAAAGATTGGTGGGTAAACATGACAAAAGAACAATTAGAAATAGAAACGCTAGGCTATGAACGTTGCGGTAAAACTCTTCCAGAGGTTCATCTGGGTGATCTATAAGATCGTAAAGGATAGAACCAAGTTTGGCATGTCAAAAATTACATAGGTAGGATAAATTCCTCCTGCTTAGGGGGATTAAGAATTATTTTAACTTTTCTTTCCCTTGTTAATATTTTAAAGTCTTTAAATAATTTAATTTCTTTATTAGCCATCAATGCTGACTTTAAACACCTATTCTTCTCGCTATTAGACATAGATTTTGAATGGGTCATCCTGTCCCATATCGTAGCTAGATCTACGCTCAAAATAACATTTTTAGAGTTTTTGAAAATCCTAGTTTTTAGGTACAGATATATAGCTTTCGAATATTGGCTACCTAACTTGTCATATTCATTCATATTGATAAACTGCTTACTAAAGGCTTGATAATCTAAACTGCCAATCTCTGGATGTAACATTATAGAGAGAATTCCACTCTCCAAGTCATACTCTGTTTTCGCTAAAAGAGGGAAATTTATTCTTTTTTTAGCTTTTAAATCATCAAAAACATTCTGACCTTCTTCATATTTAAATAAAGTTAATCTAGCTTGTTCGATATTCTCTAACCTGCCTAAAAGAGACTGAAAAACTGTCCTGTTCCTATTATTACTCTCGATACCTGTGATTTCATATAACTCTTCCTTACTGAAAACCACCTTTCTATCGAAATTATCTACTTCGTTAAATTTATTATTTTGATAGAATTTAGTCATTATTGCAGAAAAAAGTCTGAAGTCCCTGTCGGCATCTAGTAGAAGTCCCTTGTATACAATTCTCTCATTTTGTGTACTGAGAGCAGATACTTCTATAAGATCATTTTTTAGATTTGTGCTTTTAGAAGCGAAGATTGGGCTATGTAGTAAACTTGACAAGTGAAGTGTACTATTTTTGTAAACTGTGGGATTATTTTTCATTTGTTGAACTCCATTATAATTTTTATATCAAAAATTTTTAGGACGTCAACATCTAACTCAAATAATATTAGTGCATTAATTCACTACACAATGCGCATTAATTCACTACATACTCTGCATTAATTCACTACACAAATAAGCGCTATAGGCCACGGACTATAAGGCTTCAAACTATCCTTACTATCTTTTATAACCTTTACTAGCAATAGCAGTTTTTAAATTTTCTCATGTTTTAGTCATCTCTAGTGTAAGCCAGATCAACTAATGACTTATTTCTGAAGTAAAAAGATAGCTACGCTACCTTTAATGAAAAGAAAGAACAGTTGGTAGCATTACTAGCATAGTTAAAAAAAATCTCTGTATTACCTATAAATCGATGTAATCCGCAGCTACTTTGATGATCTGATAAAGTCATTTTTCTGCTTTTGCGTAGGTTGTAATTCTTTTGCGTGGTTGTTTATTTTTTGAGCTACGCTTTTGTCTATAGCATGTAGTAGATCTTCCTCTTGCCTATAGCTTTTCATTATCTCATCGCTTGAAGTAAAAGCATATTCTCTAGCAAAACCTAAAGCAGACTCGACTATTTTGACAATTTTTTCTGAATAGTTAATGAAAGAGCGTTTCGCACTAAGTGCAATTTTTCTGTAATATTTCGCAGTATTAAAGTTTCTATCAGCAATAGGTCTGTTCGTATCTGTACGAATTAGAGAACGTTCATGTATTTTTTCTTCCTCTGATCCATACATCTTTTTCTTAAACTGAAAGTCTTTGTGTTGGATTAACTGATTGGCATATTCATAAAAATCATATTGGAGTTCCTCGCCAACTTTTCTTACTTGGGACATGTCACATTCAGAGTATTTTTTTGGGAAATTTGATAGTTGCTTTTTTTCCAAAATATATTCATATTGTTTTTGGACAAAGTCATATTTTTTTGTTTCTTTGTTAAGTCCATTTAGCATGGCATGAACGTGTCCTACAGTTTCATCCAGATGCTGTGCGGAATATATAATCTCAAATTGACTAAAATTTTCTGAAAAATAGCTTAATAGTATTTTTTCTTGCTCTTCTGAAGTTAATTTAACTTTATTTTTTAAAGGTATTTTAAATAGTAGAGATACTACTCGACAGTTCAGTTGTGATGTTGAGTCTATATCCAACTCAATTGTTTTGTTAAATAATGTAACAAGTTCAGTAATCGCCTTTTTTTTATCATTATATCTTTTTATTCTCCCGCACTTTTCAAGCGAAGTTTTGACCTTATCCAAACTTATTCTTCTATCGTTATTTGATGTGTTCACATGTTTCAGAATCTTTTCGTATAAATTTTTTTCTCCAGTGGTAAGACTATTTTCATCCAGCCATTTTTTGAATTTAAATTTTACTTTGCTAAACCTTTTAGAGTTGAAGGATTTATTGTCATTTTTATAAATTGACTCGATGTAATCAACTACGCTCAAACGTTCTTCTTTTGTTCTTATTATTTTTCCTCTAAACTGATATTTATTCAAATGTGATCTGTCAAGGATTCTATTCTCTGCTAGTGTTTTATCGTCTTGCAATAGCAAGTCATGTAAGGTTAGAGCTAAAGCTAATTGCTTATTGAATTTAGCAACTCTGATTTGTTTATATAATAAAGTTGAATTCATCTTTCCGCCTCGCAGAGCCATTGTGTAGTATCCAACTTTATTCGAGGCACGAAGAAAAAGTGGGTATACAAACAAAATGGTTTGTTACTGTTCCACTTTCAGTATTACATGCAATTTCAGATATTTTATATAAAGAAGATTAAGCGATTAATTTATTGAAAAGCTATTAGGATATTTTTATTTTAGGAAATGATTGAATTTAACTTATTTAGGTTAACTACATAGCTTTCGAGATAAAAGTTAAAAGGATGGTTTAATGACGGTTGTTGATTCCATCGCTCGATATCCCAACCTAACTCTATGAGCGATGAAGCACCATACACAAACTCAAGTGTAGTTATAAAAAAGCAAACTAAATCAAAATTACTGTAATAGTCGAACTTACGATTTCCGCCATGCACAAAATGATTTCGGCAATCAACAGCATGATCTGTAACAAGTTCGATGTGCTCCACTAAACCAGGTTTAGCGTTAGTTATTATATTTACTCTATCTCGTATCTTATGTTTTAAAGACTTTGTTCCTATCCTTCCTAATGCACCAAGGATTGAGTCCCTTTCCATGCTAGGCGATAAGTTCTTAAATAAGCTTCTTGCTTTTTCTTTTGCTTCTATTAACTCACACGTTAAATTAACTTTTCTTCCGTACGCTTCGTCTGGAACAATGTCAAACATATTTGCTACTTTAACTAAGCGATCTGTAGTGTAGAGTGTTTCTGTGAATGAGCCGAAGAATTGCCACCTTGAATCCTGCCAAGCAACATGACTAGAGATCCATTTGTTAACCACATTTTCAAACTCAGAAGGGTTTTGCTTTACCTTAATAAGTGGTTGTCCGAGATGAGGCTCTTCATCTTCATTTTCGTAACTAGATCCTTTGTCTATACATCTGTATACGTCTATGATTTCTGGAAATTCTGATTCAGATTTTACAGAAAGTTGATAATCATCGATTCTTAGCTTACTTCCTAAAATAAGTTCAAAAACTGAGAGTAAAGGTGCTACTTTTTCATTTGCTTCTTCGAAGGAAAGCAATTCGCTAAAGTGAATCGTGCATGATGCTCTGTTAGTTAGGCTATATCCTTTAGAACTTGCACTCGTTCTCTGAGGACAGTTGGATATCTCAATTCTGCCATATGGACTGTCGAATGAGTGGATCTGGAAACTTCCAGTAAATAGAGAAATATTTGGATATTCCCCTACGGTCATTTCCCTATCCGATTTATCAAACCCATACAGTTCTTTAGATGTTTCTAATTCCTTTAATAGTAGATTTTTTACTACCTCTTTTTTTGCGTGAATTATGTCATTGAATGCTTCATCGTCATTGAACAGAACAGTGGAGTGGTTAAAAAATAGACGCAATGACTCAAAACAACGCTCTTTGTAATTGATATATCTATTGCCATACAGTACAAATTCAGGATATACCTTACAGTAATGTCGATTGTGGTAACTTTTGTCTTCTTGCAGTTTTGATATAGTTCCACCGCCACCGTTATGTATTCCGATGAGTGAAACTTTAGTTAAGTCATTCAATGAGGCATGAATTTGCTCTGGTAAGTTATGACCGATAACAGAAGTTTCTCTTGTATCCCCCCAAATTCTTAATAATGTATCTCTTCCATTTAACTTTAATTCTCCGAGGTATGAATTTTTTCCGATATTAAACGAGGCTACATTACTTTCACTCAGTTTGTTGTTCATATTTTATTGCTATTCCCTTAAACAATTTTATTAAAATATAGCTATATAATCTTTCGTGAAAAATTTGAAGTAGAAGTCAAAATAATCTCAACTTGTTGTGTAAACTAAAAATTTTAGTATCATCCATCGCTAGTTTTTGAGCTAGTGTATCAGCTTTCCTCATCGTTTCATGATATAGGCTAATATTTTTCTCTAACTCTGACCCGACTGGATAGTCCAACAAGCCATCTGGACTAATATGAGATTTATTCAGTTTATGCTGTAAACAACGATCTATCTGATCAGTTAGTTGAAAATTTGCGCTTCCGTAGTCTGACAGAGCTGAATGCACAGAAGTTACATAATGAAACTTTCTATTAAATTTACCTGTAACTAAAAGCGAATTTCTACTTAGGAAACTGAAATATGACTGGAATGGGATAAGAAAATTATTTTTATTTTTCTTAAATGTAATACTTATCACTAAGTGAGATTGCTCTAGGAATAATAATAGAACTAATAGCAAAAAGACACTTTTCTCTTTTACATCATCTCGTTCATTTTCATTCTCAGAAATTAGTAATTCGACAGTGAGTGGCTCTTCAATCGTCAAATCAATTTCTATCGGGCAATTATTTTCATTTATGATTCTTAAAATATCTGAAAGAGTAATGTTATAAAGCGAATAATTATTTAGCTCTGGATATGAAGATTTTAATTCCATTACTAAAGAAATTAAGTTCTCTAATTCAACTTCACTATCTTCTAACTCAAGATTTTTAAGTCTTTTTTGTATTTCACAAGCAATTTTGGTTGCTTCTTCTTGACTACCATTCATATGATGTATCGTAATTTTATAACTATATGAATATCACATGCTGATATTAATTCAATGGTAAAGTTAAATTGAAATATCAGAAAAAGCTATAAATTTCATATGTATTTTTCGATGATCTCATCGATTTTCTCTTGTTCGAATGTAGTGGCATCCACTAGCTTTCCAATTGAAGTAAGCGTTGCTTTGTCTGGATAACGAAGTACACGTAAATCTGTAGCGTTTACCTGAGTATGCCCATTTAACTGACGGAAATATTTATCTATCAATGTGCTATTTAGAAAAGCCCAGAGACCTTTTGCCAGAAGAGGCTCTAGAGGCTCGCCCATAGCATGGAAATAATTAGTTTTATTTTCGAAACCAACCTCTTCAACGTCTGCAATTTCTTCTGAGTAGATAGAAGCAACTAATCTTCTCTTCTCTTCTTTCGCTGTTAGCCTTCGAGTCAGTACATATGTACCATTTTTTACCATTAAGCTAGATGTATTTTCGTTATTCATTAACGCATTTGGTTTCTTCCCACCGTCAAGCGGCCACCTTAGCAAAGCACCTTGTAAATGTTGTGGAAATATCAATGGTACGGAGCCTTTTACAAACTCCATTGATAGATTTTCTCTCGTCCTAAAATCAACGACTTTCCCAGTACTAGCCTGAATCCCAATATCACTCAAACTGCAAGGGAGATTGCCAGCCCTATCAGCAATATTTAATTCGGCTTCGTTGGTAACAATGTGAATAAAGCGATCTGGGTTATTTGTGCTAACGACCTTATCAAAAGGTACTTCGTAAATGTATGGATTTGGATCTTCTGCACATGAACTTGAAGTAATCACCACTACATCTCTTTGTGGCTCATTTTTAGTTAGATGGAAAACTACGTTTTCCTGTAATACTTTGTCTGTTTTAAAGGCCGATTTCCTACTATTAAAAACATGGATTTTGTTCAATGAGCAGTTGTCAAAGATAAGTCTTCGAAAATCGTTGAAGTAAGGCCCATTACAAAATGATCTTGGTGTAATTGCTACCAATTCACCACCCTTCTCAAGAAGCATTATCGCCAGCCCTACAAAAGCCGAGTATAAATTTCCCGTTTCGAAATTGACCTTTCTCAGTGCCTTTCTTTCTTCACCTTTCGCTGAAATTTTTAAATATGGTGGATTAAGAATTGCCTTGTTGAAGTTAGGTTTAAACTCACTATTTACAAGTAATTCCACAGAGTGAGAAATAAAATCCTCTTCTATTACTTGGTTTTTCCAATCTATACCGACTGATTCACAGTGTCTCGCGCAATGCTCCATCGTGTCGGCAAGGTACGTATTCATTACTTCAGATAGTTCGAAGCATGTTGAATCGATACTACTTGCCCTAGCTTCAACATGTTCAACAAATGCCGCTGTTAATGAACCTACGCCAGCCCCAGCATCTAATATTCTTTGATCACCATCTACTTTTTCGAACATTTGTGCCATTAGCGAAGAAACAGCAGTGGAGGACATGAACTGCCCAAATTTTCCTCTTAATTTCTCATCGAGTTTCGTGTTTGCTACAGCACGATTATTATCAGCAATTTCGTTCAAACTGGCAGTCATATGTGAGGCTATTCTTCTATTTGAGTATGTTTATTTGTACAGTATTATGCTATTGGCAGTATCGCAAAAAACCTGCACATTGGAAAGATAAAAGCCTGCACATAGGTTACATTAAGGCCTCAGAATTTATAGGACAGTTACATGGAAAAAATGCGAGAAGAAAAACTAGAACAAGCAAAGGAAATTTTAAGTTCTCTTGGGTTGCCCAAACAACAATGCAATGATCGTTCTGCTTGGGTTTTACTAGCACTAGCTGGCGTCAGGCCATCAGATGATTGGAACGTTGCGAGTGCTCCCTTGTTGCCTACAGTTACAATAATGGACTTTATTCGTACCGAGTATGGAAAAGATTACAAGCCAAATTCTCGCGAAACTATCAGACGGCAAACATTGCACCAGTTTGACCAAGCACAGATCGTTGATAGAAATCGTGATGATCCTGCAAGAGCAACAAATAGCAAAGACAATAATTACTCGCTGAATCAGCCGATAATTGACATTCTTAAAAGCTATCCAAACGGAGATTGGAAAGCACTGGTTGTGAAATTTCTTGAAGATGCACCTTCACTTCAAGCAATTTATGAACGTAAATTAAATAAAGCAAAGATACCTGTTTATTTGCCAGATGGAAGTGAGATCACTTTATCACCAGGCGCGCATAATCAATTACATGCAGATATTATTCATGAGTTTTGTCCTAGGTTCGTTGGTGAAGGCGGAAAAGTGCTCTATATAGGAGATACTGCCAGCAGTCGTGATGAGGGCGGGAAACATATGATTCTACAAACAGAATATTTAAATTTATTAAACGTTCCGCCAATGTCACACGATAAGTTGCCCGATGTTGTCGTTTATGACGAAGAGCGGAAGTGGCTTTTTCTTATTGAAGCGGTTACTAGTCATGGCCCAGTTAGCCCTAAACGCTGGCTTGAACTAGAAGATGCACTTAAAGACTGCACGGTTGGCCGTGTGTACGTTACAGCTTTTCCTCACCGAGCAGAATTTAGGAAAAACGCTGCTGACATTGCTTGGGAAACAGAGGTTTGGATAGCAGACAATCCAGACCACATGATTCACTTCAATGGTGATAGGTTTCTAGGCCCCCATGACAACCAACCACACTGATTCTCCTTCTGGCGGGCATTACTCAATGTTGAGTGATGCCGCACTCATCAAAGCTGTTCATTAATTGCTGTAAACTGACAAAAAAGTTAACGGTTTACTCTCTATCTACGACATTTCATATAGCGCACATTCAGACACTGACGGATCAGAGTTGAGCTGCATTAAAGGTAAAAGCATTTCTGCCAATTTATTCATGGCATCTCTTCGTTCTTCGAAATATGTATAACGGTCGTAGGTTCCTTCGATTCCCTTTGGTTTATGATTTAAACATTTTTCTGCTATATGACTTTGCACTTTCAAGGACGAAAGTAACGTTCTGAATGAACGGCGAAGGTCGTGAACTACAAAATGTTCTATGTTCGATTCAGCCATTATATTTTTAGTTTTAGGTGCATTTTTCTTTTCATACCGTTGATCACCGAACAACTTCGCTAATGCATGATTCAATGTATCATCTGAAATGTACTCACGTCTCCTACTGGCTCTTCTATTAGGAAACAGATATTTTGAGCCAGCAGATCTCGTTTTAAGTTCCTTAAAAAGAGGATAAAGGATTTTCGATATTGGAATTGCCACGTCTTCGTTCGTTTTTGAGCGTGACTTAACCAATATCCACTCACCATGGTCGAAATCAAAGTCTTTCCATTGAGCAGAAATTAGCTCACCTTTTCTCACACCCAAGGCTAGTAACAAACAAAACGCTATATAGTTTTCACGAGTAAAAGTGTCGTGGTTATCCCTTAATATCTGGAGAATGGGACCAATTTCCTTTTTTTCCAATGATCTTTCTCTAGGCTTTTCACGACCGCCTGCATTCCGATATGTTAGCTGCAATGCGGGATTTAGGCTGATTACTCGCAATGGATCAACTGCATAGTTGAGAATTTGCTTGCAGTAGCTCAAAGCATCATTTGCTATGGTAGGTCTGTTGGATTTACGTATTTTATCTAAGACCCTGAGAATATCGGATGCTGTAACCCTTTCAACAGAGAGTCCACCGAGTTCACTTTTAATATCTTTTTCGTAAACACGCTTTGGAATATGTGGGTTTTTAATGTTTCGTTCACACAACTCAAGCCATTGTAGAGCTACATCATGAAACGTAAAAAATTTTACTTCGTTTGTCCGCTTCTTTTCTTCTAACGGGTCAATGCCGCTTTTTACGTTCGAACGATTACGTGCCACTTCGTCTCTTGCTGCGCTGAGTGTCATCATGTTAAGGGATGCTTTACCAAACGCTCCTAGAGTCATGAAACGTCTTTTGTCATTATAAACGTAGCGTTTTTCAAAAGAGGCAGTTAACTGAGGCTTTATTCTAAAATACAGGTTTTTGCCAAGGCAGTATCTTGTGACGTACTCGTTCTTTTCTTTTGACTTAGTAGCGTTAATCTTCATCTGCCTGATTTTCGCCAGTTTGATGAGATCGTCTAAATCTTTATTAGTGACCTCTCGACCACTCTCTGCTTTTTTAGAACTAGATACTTTCTTGAAGTCATCTAGGTTTTTTATGCTTGCTGCTCTCATCAATTGGTTATTCTAAATGGTTACATTTAGGCAGTGTAACACTATCGAACGACAAAATGTAACCATCTGTGTAACCACTGTGAAAGGTAAGTGGAGGCTGTTTTTCAGAGTGATATATAATTATATCGTTGTATTATAATAAAAAAATCAAATATAGACCTATGGATTTATCTACTCAATATTCTGAATTTGTTCGCGCATTTGCTCAATCAATACCTTAAGCTCAACCGCTGATTGGGTGATATCGGTGCTGATTGATTTAGACCCTAACGTATTCGACTCACGGTTGAATTCTTGCATCATGAAATCTAGACGGCGGCCTACTGCCCCGCCCTTTTTCAAAATGTTACGTGTTTCTTTTACATGTGTATTTAGGCGGTCTAGCTCTTCGGCAACATCAACTTTTTGCGCTAGCATAATCATTTCTTGTTCAAAGCGGCCGGCATCTAGTTCTACTTTTGCTTCTTCAAAACGGTTTTGTACTTTTTCGCGCTGCCATACCATTATTTCAGGCATGCGAGCTGCTACTTTTGCAACTTCGGTTTCAATAGCATCTAAACGTTGAGTAATCATGCTCTTAAGTGCATCACCCTCGGTTGCGCGTGCACTTATAAAGTCGTTAAGGGCTTGATCGAACCCCGCCATTACGTCGGCATGAATGGTGTCCATATCGGCTTCTTCTGCCGCAATAACGCCAGGCCAGCGCAATACATCAAGCGGGTTAACACCACTAGATTGTCCTTGCGACTGTACCCAATCAGCAGCTTGCATTACTTGTTTGGCAAGTGCTTCATTTAAGCTTAACTTGGTAACGGCTGCGTCGTTTGCGGTAAATCGCAACGCACATTCAACCTTGCCTCTCGCTAGCTTTTTTCTAAAACGTTCGCGAAGTACAGGCTCTAGCGAACGGAACTGTTCGGGCAAGCGGAAGTAGGTTTCTAAAAAACGTTGGTTAACTGAACGAATTTCCCATACGGCAGAGCCCCACTCTTTTTTAGTTTCTACGCGGGAAAATGCGGTCATGCTGTAAATCATAACTATCCTTCTCTCTAAAATTGAAAGCGTGCAAAAACAACGCGCTGTGACGAGTTGTGTCGTGAATAATTTGAGGGGCACGCTAACTTGTATTATCTATAGTAGCGTAGTTTCATCAAAAACAGATAAAGGAAAAGGGTGAAAGTTCGTTTTTAACAGGCGGCCTTAGTGGGTTATACTTAACGCCCTAGCGAATAAACGCTATTGAGCGATGAAAATGGTTGCTCGATGTGCTTATTTTTATGCATTTACGTTGTGGAGAACACTATGCGTCCAAGCGGCAGAACCGCCAGTCAAATCCGTCCAGTTACTATTACACGTCAGTTTACTTGTCACGCCGAAGGCTCGGTGCTGGTGGAGTTCGGCAACACTAAGGTTTTGTGTAACGCAACCGTAGAAGAAGGTGTTCCTCGCTTTATGAAAGGGCAAGGAAAGGGCTGGATAACGGCTGAATACAGCATGCTACCTCGTGCTACGCATACGCGAAGCGGCCGTGAAGCTGCCCGTGGTAAACAAGGTGGCCGTACGCTTGAAATTCAACGTTTAATTGCACGCTCGTTGCGCGCAGCGGTAGACCTTAAGTTACTTGGGGAAAACACGATCACTTTAGACTGTGACGTTATTCAGGCCGACGGTGGGACACGCACTGCTTCTATTACTGGCGCATGTGTTGCGTTAGTTGATGCGCTTACTTATATGCGCGCTAAAGGAATACTAAAAGCGAACCCACTTAAGCACATGATTGCGGCGTTATCTGTTGGTATTTACGAAGGCACAGCCATTGCCGATTTAGAATATACCGAAGACTCAGAAGCTGAAACAGACATGAACATTGTCATGACGGAAACCGGCAAGTTAATTGAAGTACAAGGTACCGCAGAGGGCGAACCGTTCTCATTTGAAGAGCTAGACGAGCTGTTAACTATTGCGAAGCATGGTTTACGTGAATTATTTGATATTCAAAAAGCAGCATTAGCGTAAGGAGCAAACATGAAAGCATTCCAACGAGACTTTATTGAATTTGCCATTGCGCGTGGCGTTCTCAAATTTGGTGAATTTACGTTAAAGTCGGGCCGTGTTAGCCCGTACTTTTTTAATGCTGGATTGTTTAATCGTGGCGGCGACCTGGCGAAGCTTGGTCGCTTCTATGCCAACGCATTGGTTGATGCGGGTGTCGAATTCGACGTATTGTTTGGTCCGGCCTACAAAGGCATTCCTATTGCTACCACTACGGCGGTGGCATTAGCTGACCATCATGATATAGACACGCCTTATTGCTTTAATCGTAAAGAAGCAAAAACGCATGGTGAAGGCGGAACGCTGGTGGGTAGCCCATTAGAAGGGCGCGTTATGTTGGTCGATGATGTGATTACCGCAGGGACCGCTATTCGAGAGTCAATGACTCTGATAGCGCAGCAGCAGGCATCTTTATCGGGTGTGCTTATTGCCCTTGATAGGCAAGAACGTGGTAAAGGCGAGTTATCCGCTATTCAAGAAGTGGAACGCGATTTTAATACACAGGTTATTGCAATTGTAACCTTAGCCGATGTCGTTGCTTACCTTGATGAGCAGGGTAATAACACCGAGCAGGTAGCGGCTATTAATGCGTACCGTGAAAATTATGGCATCTAGTTTTGATGACGCGTTCAATAGCGCGAATACTCACCTAGACGCGCTAGGACTGCGTTGTCCTGAGCCTGTAATGATGGTGCGTTTAAATATTCGTAAATTGGCCGACGGTGAAACGCTGTCGGTTACCGCTGACGACCCCTCAACGGCGCGTGATATTCCGAGTTTTTGTCGGTTTATGGAGCACACGCTAGTAGCATCGCAAACCGATGCTATGCCCTATCAGTACGTTATTAAAAAAGGGCGCGATTAAGCGCCTTTTTTACTCTCATGTGTCGCCCGTTGTTTAAAAACAAACGTGGGTTTAGCCGAGTAGGTTAGACAGCCACCACAGTAATAAAACAACGAGTGTTATCGCGATTACTGCTTTCATCCTATACCGCTTGATTAGCTGTTCGGCTTTGTCGCCCGCGTAGTACACCACTGCAGCGAGGCCAAAGTAGCGAAGTGAGCGAGCAATTACGGTGGCTATTAAGAATAATGGCAGCGAAAATTTCGTCGCACCCGCGGCGAGCATAGCTACTTGAAAGGGTATGGGGGCAATGCCTAAGGTCATAACGAACCAAAAGCCTTGGTTGTCCATTTGCGTTTTAACGTTTTCGAACTGTTCTGCGCTAAAGAAGGTGTCAATTATCCACTGCCCAATAAGGTCAAAGAGGTAATAACCAAGGGCATAACCGAAAACAGCACCAATCACGCACCCAACAGTGGCCATTAATGCTATTTTCCATAAGCTTTCTCTTCTCGCTTGCATCAGCGGTATCATTACCGCTTCAAGTGGAATAGGAACAATGGTCGACTCTAAAAACGATGCGAAAGTAATGCCTGTTAGCATGTGCTTTGAATCAATAAATTGTCGTGTCTTCCTTTTAACTTTTGTTCCTAATGCCACGTAAATGTTCGCTTATTGTTTGTAAATTTTTCCATCTTTCATTACGAAAGACACGTTTTCCAGCAAGGTAATATCGTCTAGGGGGTTACCCTTAACCGCAACAATATCAGCAAGCTTTCCGGGGGCTAGGGTTCCCAGCGTATCGCTTATTCCTAGCAGGTCTGCGGTATTAACGGTCGCGCTGATAATGGCGTCAGCAGGGCGCATGCCGGCTTCTACCATTAATGCAAATTCTTGCCCGTTGTCGCCATGTGCCGAGACACCACTATCTGTTCCAAAAGCAATTTTCACGCCCGCTTTGTGTGCCTTTGCGAACGTGTCTTGAATCAATGGACCGATTGCTGCGGCTTTAGGGCGAACCAGGTCTGGGAAATAACCATCAATCTTGGCTTTATCGGCAACAAATTTTCCGGCCAAAATTGTGGGAACGTAATACGTGCCGTGCTTTTTCATTAACGCGCGAGTGTCGTCGTCCATGTAGGTACCATGCTCAATTGAATCTACACCCGCGACGATGGCGCGTTCCATTCCCTCTTTACCATGAGCATGCACGGCGACGGTCATGCCGTAATCTTTTGCAGTATCGACAATAGCTTCAAGCTCATCCACCATGAACTGTGGGTTCTGACCGCTTTTAGCTACACTCAATACGCCGCCGGTTGCGGTAATTTTTATAAGATCCGCACCGTTCTGGTATCGCGAACGCACGGCTTCTCGGGCTTCTGTTTCACCATTAACCACGCCTTCTTCGGGGCCTACATCTGGCCTTAGTAAATGTGCCATGCCGTTACTGGGATCCGCATGTCCCCCGGTTGTCGCGATAGACTTACCTACTGTAAAAATACGCGGTCCAGTGGCATAGCCTTTACCAATCGCATTGCGAAGCGCAACGGTTTCATAATGGCTATCACCTAGGTTTCTTACTGTGGTAAAGCCGGCTTGCAATGTTCTCTCGGCGTAGTTTGCTGCACGCAACGCATAGTCTGCTTCGTTTAAGGAAAAGCGCTCTAAATACGTTTGAGGGCCGCCATGTTGAGAGGATAAGTGTACGTGCATGTCCATGAGTCCAGGCATGACTGTGGCGTCTTTTAAATCGATAATAGTATCGTTGTCATCCCCCTTTACGAACCCAGGCTTTATGGCTTCAATTTTATTGCCCTCTATGACAAGCGTTACGTTTTCACGTACTTTATCTGAGGTCGCGGTAAAGGCTTTTCCGGCGTGAATCAGTGTGGCGGCAAATGATGAGGTGCAAAGTGTCGATGCGCCAAAGGCGATGGCGAGTACAGAAAGTGTCTTTTTCATATTCGTTGTTCTTTTTGGTTGTAAAATAGACGAACAACCAATGTAGTGTAGGTACTTATTGAACGCAAAGACTACGTGCACAGACCGCGGATAATTTAAGACGAAGTGCAGTTTTTACCAACGTTAGTGGTGTTTACTGGGTGACTTGGCCAATACAAAAGCGCAAATCATTAGATGAAAGCATAAATTGAGTTACGCCATCGTGCTCAACAATGTCTGCCTGTTCTAGCAATTGATAATAAACATTTTGATGCAGACGGCCCCATAAGTTTCGTCTTACACACACATAGGGAATAGGCGTGGCGTTGTCGTCCTGCAACGACGCTGGTGGTGAACTAAGTTTTAGTTGTTGTTGCGCTGTTAGCGCTATCTCATCACCCGTTTGCGTGATTAGCGTTAGGGTTTTGTCATCATAGCGCCAACTCGTGATAACGAAGGGCACATCCTCAACGCGAATACCTACTTTCTCAACAGGTGTCACCAAAAAATAGTCGTCATCTTCTTTCTTTAGCACAGAGGCGAAGAGTTTCACTAACCTCGCGCGGCCAATTGGGCTTCCTTCATAAAACCACCGCCCATCAACGGCAATGTTAAGGTTTATATCGCCACAAAACGGCGGGTTCCATTTTTCCACAGGCGGTAAAGCGCGAGCAGTAGTCTGCTCGCCCTCTAGCTGTTTTTGGAACTTAGTTAAGTCCATCTTGCTCTATCAACGTTTGTAACTCACGAAGCTTTGCTTTAATGCGGCGCATGTTGTCAGGTCCTGTGCGCAATAGCTGTTTTTGCGGTTCGTTTAGGGCTTCTAGGCGCTCGTCTGCATACGTGTAACTAACAGAGTCTGACAATACTTCAACCGGCACCGGTACCTCAGGCGTATCAAGGAGTTGATCGATAGCGGTAAGTAATACTTCATTAAAAGGTGTGTCAGGGTCGCCTATTTCGTCGTACTTTGCCTGAATATCACCTTTGTACATGTTAAATACGTTAAGCAGCGCTTCGTTATCGAATGACTCTAATAGGTTCACGTACGGGGTATAACGCTTGTAGCTTGCTGCATCAATCCATTGCTTCCCTGCCTGAGAGTAAACGCGGAAGCTCTGCTCTGGAGGCGTTAGCAGTTGATGGTTTGGCGCCATTTCATTATTGGCTAAGTTAGTAACAGACACCACAAAGCGTTGCAGTAAACCTTCCTTAACAAGCAATCGGTTGACACTATCATCGCTATTTTGAGCAATATCGTTCAGTGAATTCTTGATGGCAGGATCGCTCGTATCAAGCGGTTCAGGCGCTTCGTCTAATTCGGGCATAGGCTCAACGACGTCGGGCTCTTCTAGTTCAACGGTAGGCGGTGCTGGCCTGGTTTCAAACTCTTCAGGCGCTTCAGGCTCTGTCACCTCAGGTTCAACGACTTCTGGCACGGGTGCGACAGGAGCAGGCTTTTCAGATGGCCAGAATATGACGGCTAGAATGACAATTAGTACGGCACCCGCAATAAGAAAATGGGGAACTAAACTACGATTTTCTGACGATTCGCTCATAATGACTCCGCTGACTATTAATCCTTTTATTTATACTACCAGAGATAGCACTGAATATAAGAAATTCAAATAGAAGAATTGTTCCCAAGTAATAAGAAAATCTTCGTTCCTATGCTATTTGAACGTGACAACGTCACATTTCGTTTACTTAATGGGAAATAAATATCGTGAATTGTGAGTAAATACCCCTAGAACGTCGCCGATATACAAAAAAACCTTGTAAGACAACAACATTTCGTTAACATCTAGGTGTATTCATTGTGCGTGGTAGTTATGACTGTAATTTTATTTGCTATACCCTTATTTTTTATTCTTATTGCGCTTGAGCTTTTCGTAGACGCGCGAAAGAAAACGGGGCATTACCGGGCTAACGACGCTATCACAAGTTTAAGTGCGGGCGTGCTTTCTCGTGTAATGACGTTTGCGCACCAGCTCATCCCATTTACTATTTACGTACTTGTCTTCGATGCGGTCTCGATGTTTACGCTTGATGCGTCGGTTTGGTGGGTATGGCTACTTGCCTTTGTTCTTTACGATTTTTGCTACTATTGGAATCATCGTATGGGGCATGAAATGAGCTTATTGTGGGCGGCGCATGTGGTTCACCACTCAAGCGAGGACTACAATCTTACCACGGCGCTTCGTCAAACCAGTGGAGCGCTGTTTAGTTGGGTATTTTATTTGCCCTTGGCCATACTCGGTTTTCCACCAGAGCTTATTATTACGGTCGGCGCGTTAAATTTAGTATATCAATTTTGGGTGCACACTCAGCATATAAATACATTGGGGTGGATGGAAAAATGGTTTGTTACGCCCTCGAATCACCGTGTGCACCACGCGCAAAACCGCGTTTATATCGATAAGAACTACGGTGGCGTTTTTATAATATGGGACCGGCTGTTTAATACCTTTATTCCTGAGTTGCCGAATGAACCTCCTGTTTATGGTATTCGTGGTGCGCTAAAAAGTTTTAATCCTATTTGGGCAAACCTGCAGGTGTATAGTCAGCTTGCGCATGACAGTTATCACACACGTCGCTGGCAAGATAAACTGCGTGTTTGGTTTGGGCGCACCGGGTGGCGACCTGACGATGTTACTGAAGCGTTTCCCATTGAAAAGAAACCGCTGTCCGAGTTTAAGAAGTTTAATCCAGCACTTAATGCAGCCGTAACCAAGTACAGCATGTTTCAGCATGTTGTCATGCTTGCCGTTACCCTATTTTTTCTATTGGGTTTCGATACATTAAGCGGGGCGCAGCAGTTAATTATTGCAATAACCATCATTCTACTCAGTATTCAGAACGGGTTTATTTTGTCCCAATCACGGCTGGCGCTTGCACTAGAAGCCCCAAGATTGCTGGTTTTTCCATTGTTATGGTACGCAGGTAACTTGCCTATTGCTGGTCTTTTATTGGCGGTCAGTTCGTTAGCAAGTTTAGTGATGTTGTTTTTGGCTGTTCGTCATCATCAACCACGAAAAATTATCAACAAACCAACCGCGTTAACTGAACCTGAAAACCTCGCATAACGTAAAAAACAAAAATTACGGGAGGGGTTATGCACAAGTTTTTTTTCAGCGAAATAGAAGATAAGCCAACGGTAATTGACTACTTAGAAGTTCAGTCTTTCGAAATGAACGTGTACTTAGTCTATGTATCCATTGGCGGTAACAGCGGTATGGTTTACGATAAGCACGACAAGCCTATGCGCTTTTTTAGTACAGGACATATCCGTGAAGCGTTTGCGCACTGTGCCGTTGATAAGGCAGTAATGAAGCACGATACGCCGTACGACGAAATGATAGGCAACCCGCCTAAAAGTGCAGAGCAAATGGCGTTACCGTTTAGTATGGAGCTGCCTTACTAACGTCGCCGCTATCCTTTAACGTTATTCATATTTATAACCATGGTTGTGCCGCGTCTCGCATGTTTATTCGCGCGTTGAGACGCTTTGCCAGCAAATAAAGCCCACCTAGCTTACGATGAATAAATAACGCATCTACCGGTGGTGTATGCCAAAAATCTAATTCCATGGTTAAGGTCATCCCTTTTTCATGTAAACGCTGAATTAAATCAGTATTTCCAAAGTCATAGGGCCCAGCTTCGCGTAATGCTTCACACGCTTCCATTCCCATTTCAACAACCGCGCGCTGCTGTTTTTCAGAATGTGCTTCGGTAAGTAAGCCTATCTTTTGCGCCGCCTGTAACATTGCCTCGCTATCTTGATGGGCGGCGCTCACAAGCAATGCATTGTACCCGCTAGATATTGCGTCAGGCACCGTTCTGGTGGCGCCGAAATCAAGCAGTACCCATTGCTTGGTTTCTATATTGAAGCGGTAATTAGCTAGGTTCGGGTCGCTTTGCAGCAGTTTAAAGCCAAAAATCTCACTGAAAAATAAGCGCATTAGCTGGGTCATGGCGGTGTCACGAACCGCTTGGGGTTGTTCAAGCAGCACATCCAGTGGCTTTGCTTCAATATAATCCATAGCAAGCACTGTACTTGTTGTTAGGGGCTCGTAGACGGTGGGTATCAGAAAATCGCCGTCGCCACACAAGGCCGCATTATACTGTGTAAGCATACTGGCTTCTCGAAGGTAGTCGGCCTCTTGATGAAGCTGTGCTTTCGCCTCTTCTAGTAGAGGCTTGATGTCTAAGGACGAGGGGACTAACCCCGTTAATTTAATCAGCGTTGCCACATTATCTACATCGCTGTTAATGCTTTTCTTAATGCCAGGGTATTGCACCTTAATAGCTAATATTTTTCCATCAAGGGTTATTGCCTTATGTACTTGTCCGATAGAGGCAGCTGCAATAGGAGAAAACGAAAAATACAGTAGATTATCTTGCCATCCTTCGCCCCAGGCATTGTTTAATGTATCCACCAGCTGATCTTTAGGCATCGGGTCGGCATCCTCACGTAGGCGCCCTAAAATCTCGGCAAGCTCTGGGGGAAGAAAGTCGCCGGTATCCATTGATATCAATTGGCCTAGTTTCATAGCTGCGCCACGCATGTTGGCAAGCTGGTCAGCAATACGTGTAATATTTTGGGGGGTAAGCAGTAACGAGGATAACGCAGGGCGTTCGCCTTTAAGCAATTGCCCTGCACCACGAGTAAGTACGTTACCGGCAATTTTTCCGGCAAGCGAGCCCAATTTACCTATTCGCGATAAGCGCGATGATGGAATGGTTTTGGTGGTTCTCGACGGGTCGCCTTCTGACATAGCATGGCCTTTTTAGAGTATATCCATTGTATACGACGCCAATGCCCTGCGCGTTTACTTCGAAAGCCGCTAAATCAAGTTTAGTAAACAGTACGTCTACACAATTTGAGAGATGAACTGGATAATAAGCCCCAAAACGCTGCCAATAGCAAACCCCGTCCAGCCACTTTTGCTTAAATAGCGAAGTGTTGCTGCTCCGAAAATACCACACCACAGCATGGCCGAATAGGTAGATACCATACCGCTACCCATTCCTGAGTTAGGAAGAAAAAGCATAACGACAAAGGTCAGTGCCATGCCGCCACTTAAAATTACCCACATGATATTTTTACTGTCGGCAAATGCCTTTGTTGCTGCCGTATTATTGCTCATAGTGCACCATGTAAATCTATTACCATGGTTTCAAATTAACAGATTTTTTACAAAAGGGAATAAGACTTCAGCCTTATAGGGTAATGATGTTTATCACCACTAAAGACATGAGGGGGAGAGAAAAACATGGCAAGCTTAGAAAATAAAAAACCGGCATAGTGATATGCCGGTTTAATTATCAGTCGTGGTGACGATTGAATGACACTTCTAGTAAGGTCACATTGTCGGTAAAGGTCAGTGTTTTTAACGGACCATTACCTTCAACATTAATGGTATTTACTTGAGAAGGCCATAAGTCACGCAGTGCATCGTGACGTATTTTTAACCCTTCTAACGCAGGTGGTTGCGCGGTTTCTTGGTAAACCCAGAAGTGTTTTCCTTCCAGCTCAAAGCCCACTAACGACAAATCAAGCGCACTTTCTTCACTATTAAGTAAAGCAAAGTGGCTATTCACATAGTCAGCAAATGCTTGTTGCGTATCAGTATCGTCCATAATGTCAGCATGCTTATCAAATAGCGCTTTAACCGCATGCTCAGCGTCATGAAGATTAAACCTGTGCATTACCTCAATGTTCTCTGTTCTTGGGTTGAACAGCACAGTGGTAATGGCAGCTTTTATCTGATGTGCCTGTGCCATACTGCTAAATAAACCACATACAATTAACGCGATAGCAAACAGGGCATGAATGCCCTGCTGCTTGCCAACGGTAGATAACTTATTTGTCATCACCGTTCTCGTCGTCATCAGTTTTTAGCTCAGTTTTTGAATCTTGCATAAGGTCGCGGTACTCATAAGTACTGCGTGGCTTGCGCTTATACGCTTCAATACGCGAAGGAATAATACGACGAGGATAATGGTTGTTTTCCACATCTACATCTGCAGTTTCCCAGTGCGGGTCAACGGTTACGCCGACAAGTACTTTGTCTTTATCAGTGACGACAAGTTTGGTTACCGCTTTGGGAGTGCGACGCCAAATTTCAGCAGGAATACGCATTTCCTCTGTTGTGCCATCTTCGAACGCAAGTTCTAAGATGATTGGCATAACCAAGCCACCTTTGTTGCTGAAGTTTAATACGTAGTAGTTTTTATCTTCTTTTACTGCGCGTTCAAAAGCAGCACGCTCCCAAGGCTCAAGTTTATCGATAAACTTCTTATACTTATTTCGCTCTTTATTCGTGACAGTATAACGATCGTTTTCGTCGTAGAAGTCGCTAATATCGTCGAAGCGATCTACCCAAAGTTCTTTACCTTCTTCCTTGTTACGAATATCGGTAAGTGACTTAGGCTTGTCCATCTCAGCTTCACGCTCTCGAGCAAAGTCGATGTCAGGGTCTTCAGTATCTAAACGAAGTTGATAAACGTTGTCTAGGCTAATGTCGACGTGATCGGTAGAGTAGAACCAGCCACGCCAGAACCAATCTAAGTCAACACCTGAGGCCTCTTCCATCGTGCGGAAAAAGTCTGATGGCGTTGGGCGTTTAAACATCCAGCGTTGTGCGTATTCTTTAAAAGCAAAATCAAAAAGCTCACGACCAAGGATAGTCTCGCGAAGAATGTTTAGCGCTGCTGCAGGCTTGGTGTAGGCATTCGGGCCTAAACGAAGTACCGAGTCTGACTGTGTCATGATAGGCACTTGGGTTTGAGACTTCATGTAGCCTGTAATGTCACGTGGCTCAACACCCCATGGGATCGTTGGGTCCCATTCACGGCCAGCGACACCATCAAGGAAACTGTTTAAGCCTTCATCCATCCACGTCCACTGACGCTCATCAGAGTTTACGGTCATAGGGAAATAAATGTGCCCTACTTCGTGAATAACCACGCCGATAAGGAAACGTTTTTCAGCAAGTGAGTACGTGCGAGAACCATCGTCTTGTAATTCAGTACGAGGGCCGTTGAACGTAATCATCGGGTATTCCATACCGCCAACAGGGCCGTTAACCGACTGGGCTACGGGATACGGATAGTCGAAGCTAAAGCGGCTATATACATCCATCGTGTGGATGATGGACTCAGTAGAGTACTTCTGCCACAGCTCGCCACCTTCTTTAGGGTAGAACGACATCGCCATCACAAGAGGCTGTGTGTCGCCGCCTTGTTGATAGCCGCGTGCATCCCAAGCAAATTTACGTGATGATGCCCATGCAAAATCACGCACATTTTCTGCTTTAAACGTCCACGTTTTTAGCTTTGATGTCCCTTCTTTCTCGTTTTCTATAGCTTCTTCAGGCGTTACAACGAAAACAATGCGGTCAGCTTTTTCTGCTTTCTTCAAGCGCTCTCGCTGTGTTTTTGTTAGTACATCTTTTGGATTTTGAAGCTCACCGGTGGACGATACAATGTGATCGGCTGGAACGGTAATGTCTACTTCGTAATTACCAAATTCGAGCGTAAATTCACCACGACCAATAAACTCTTTGTTAGTCCATGCTTCATAATCGGTGTACGCCGCTAAACGAGGGAACCACTGTGCAAGCAGGAATATATCGTTGCCGCCTTCGCGCTCATCATCAGGGAAGTGTTCATAACCTGCGCGAGCCGATACTGCATCTTCTTCAACAATGTTGAACGCAAAATCGATATCGAAGGTGACTTTCTTACCCGGCTTTAATGGGGTAGCTAAGTCTACACGCATCAACGTGCCTACTGTGGTATGACGAAGGTCATTGCCTGACTTATCTTCAACGCGAGAAATGGTGTAACCCAGTTCGTTATCATCAACAAACTGTTGGCGGCGCAACGCACCCATGCTTAATTGAGCAGGCTTGCTGCCACTTGCCGCTTGTGTTGCTGGCCCGCGATTGCCAATTCCACCAAATGTGGTGGTAAGCGCTGACATAGAGTCGTCGCGAAACTTGTTTTGATCAAGCTGAATCCAAAGGTATTTTAACGTATCGGGTGAGTTGTTGTGATACGTGATGGTTTCACTTGCCTCAATACGACGCTCGCCTTCAAGTAGCTTCACGTCGATGTCGTAATCTACTTGTTGCTGCCAATATTGATGCCCCGGCTCACCGGCTGCGTTTCGGTATACGTTAGGTGTAGGTAGAACTTCGTCTAGCTGACGGAATTTATCTTCAAAGTCGCCTTTTGTTTGTTTTATTGCGGCGTTTGCTGAGGGCAGATAAATCAGCATAGACAACACTGGCGCTAACCAATAGAGATGTCGTTTTGAGGTGCTCATGCAGTTTCCTTGCAACGTGTTAAAATAGAATTCTTATAAGATACCAAAGTTAGTATATAAGGGTGGGTAATTGAATCCCAGCCTTTGAACGTATACTCGCGCACTTTTAACGCAAAAATCTGTTAATAGAGCGTTTGTTTCAGACCGCAAGTGTCGTATTCTACGGCTATTGTTTCCTTCTTCACTTCCACTATGAACAGTTTCTCTTGGCAACGCGCCGTAATTAAAGTTGGCAGCGCGCTTATCGCGCCTGAAGGTAATGCATGTAGTGCAACATACCTATTGGCACTGGCTCGATTTATCACGATAAGCCGTGAAGCGGGAAAAGAAGTTATCTTGGTTTCGTCGGGTAGCGTGGCGGCGGGAAAGAGCAAAATTACGGTACGACACCATGCGTCAATTGCAGAAAAGCAAGCCATGGCGGCAATTGGTCAAAATTTAATGATGGCAAATTGGCAGCGCTTTTTCGATTTTCCCTGCGCACAAATACTGCTCAGCGCTGATGATCTGCGCGATAGAACCCGTTACGTTAATATCAAAAACACCCTGCGAGAGCTTCTTAATCACCATGCGTTACCCATCGTAAACGAAAACGATACGGTCGCCGTCAATGAGTTAAAAGTGGGCGACAACGACAACTTAGGCGCTTACACGGCCTTAGTAGCACAAGCCGATACGCTGATTATTTGCTCTGACATTGATGGACTGTTTACCGCCGACCCGCGAAAAGATAGAAATGCCACATTAATTGACCATGTCCCTGCCATTACCAAAGACACCTATGCATTGGCGGGTGGCGCTGGAACGTCGGTCGGAACTGGCGGCATGCGAACTAAAATAGAAGCGGCCGATAAATGTGCGAATAGTGGTATTCAGACGCTTATTGTTAACGGGAGAAAAGGCGAAACCTTCGAGGCACTGCTTGACGGTAAGGTGCCCGGCACCTTATTTAAAGCAAGTGATACCGTCGCTAACGCGCGTAGGTTGTGGTTAACACACACCTTAAAAACCAAGGGGCAGGTTATCATAGATGAAGGTGCAGGACGTGCACTGCGTGAACGAGGCGCTTCATTATTGCCTTCAGGTATCATCAATGTAACCGGGACATTCTTACAAGGAGATGCCGTTGATGTGGTCTGCAACAATCAAACGATAGCGAAGGGATTGAGTTTGTATAACGCAAATGAGTTAACACGTATAAAGGGAATTAAGTCGCAAGATATCGCGGATGTGCTAGGTTATCAGAATACAGACGTTGTGATTCATCGCGATGATTTGGTACTCGTTTAGCACCCGTTAGCAGGGTCACAGGATAACAATGACAGACATTACGCCAACACTTACCGATTACCCTTACTACATTGAGATAGCGACACGTTGGCAGGACAACGATGCTTACGGGCATATAAACAACGTAATGTATTACAGTTTTTTTGATACTGCGGTAAACCGATTTCTTATTGAAGAAGGTGAGTTAGATATTCATAACAGCAGTGCCGTTGCTTATGTGGTGAGCAGTCAGTGTCAGTATGTAGCGCCAGCTGCTTACCCTGAAACTATTTATGTTGGTCTCGAGGTTAAAAAAATTGGCAGAAGTTCAGTAACCTATGGTCTGTCAGTGTTTGCCGGTGAGGCGAAGCGTCGGGTTGCTCACGGCCAGTTTGTGCATGTTTTCGTTGATAGAAATTCAGATAAGGCCGTTCCTATCCCCGTAAAAATTAAAAGTGCGCTGACAAGTATTGCCAGTCAAGAACAAGGCGAGTAAACCTATCGTGATAAACCATCAAGGAGTGGCATAGTGCTCTCAGGTGTCTTTCTTGATACAGAGACCTTGTCTTTATCGACCCTTGATACCACCGTGCTGCGGTCGCTCGATATTGACGTAACGTGCTATGACAATACGTGTGCTGATGAGGTGATTTCACGCATTGACAACGCTGCGTTTATTTTAGTCAATAAAGTCGTACTTAACCGCGATGTGTTGCAGTATGCAAAGGCGCTAAAATACATAGGTGTAACGGCAACGGGTGTCAATAATATCGATACTGAATACTGCGCACAGCACAACATCTGTGTTCGCAATGTAACAGCATATGGTACCGAGAGCGTGGCGCAACATACGCTCATGCTATTGCTAAATCTTATGACAAATTTCCCGCGCTACCACAACGATGTTCAGCAAGGAAATTGGTCTTCGTCTCAGCATTTTTGCTTGAATCACTACCCTGTTACTACCTTGTCAGGTAAGCACGCCGTTATTGTTGGTCATGGTGAGTTAGGCCGACGGGTAGAAGCATTGCTTAAAGCATTTGGAATGCGAGTAAGCATTGCGGCTCGACCTGGCAACGAAAACGATGATCGCCCTGCTTTGGATAGCCTATTACCCACGGCTGATGTTGTGTCGTTGCACTGCCCACTGACAAAGGAAAACGACAAGCTCATTAATGCGCGTACGCTTGCGTTAATGAAACCAACTGCAGTATTGATTAACACCGCTCGCGGCGGTCTGGTGGATGAAGCGGCATTAGTACGTGCCCTACAGAGCAACGCATTAGGCGGTGCTGCCCTTGATGTTATCTCTGAAGAGCCGCCACCTCCGCATCACATTCTGATGAGCAACCCGATGCCAAACTTGTTGATATCGCCTCACAATGCTTGGATTGCGCAAAGCGCGCGCCAGCATTTGCTTGATAAAACCGTCTCGCAACTTCAGGAATTTGTGGCTAATCAATCATGAATAACACCGTACTTTTTGTTATTTGCTCACTTATTTGGGGCTCAACATGGATAGCGATAACGTATCAAGTGGGTCATACCTCTGAACCTCTTGCCGTTGCATGGCGTTATACACTCGCATCACTTTGTCTAGGTGGTTATTGCTTGGTGAGAGGGTTGCCTTTTTCGCTACCGCTGCATGTGCATATAAAAATGGCGGGGGTTGGGTTATTTCTCTACAGTTTAAACTACACCTTACTGTATATGGCACAAGCCCACATTATTAGCGCGCTGCTGGCGCTTATGAGCTCTTGTATCATTTACATCAACGTTGTACTTAGGCGCTGGTGGTTAAACCAGCCTATTCGGTTAGAGGTCGTTATTGGTGCTACATTTGGGTTAACCGGTATTACCTGCATGTTTGTTCCTGAATTTTCAAAAGTCTCGATAGATGCAGCGCTCGTTGTAGGGTTGGTCATAGCGCTGATTTCGTTTCTATGCGCCTCGGTAGGCAACGTGATTTCTGAGCGTATATTAAGCAGCGGTACGCCAGTTATTCAGATGAATTTTTACGCCATGAGTTATGCCATGGTGTTTCTCTATATTACGGCGTTATTTTCATCTGAAGCCCTTGTTATTCCAACGGCTCCGTCTTTTTACTATTCGCTATTGTACCTTGCCTTTTTTGGTTCGGTATTGGCGTTTGGGGCATACATGAAACTGCTGAAACAAATTGGCGCAGACAAAGCCGCATACGTAGTATTGGTTTATCCCATTGTCGCCCTCGTTATCTCTACTTTTTTCGAGGGTTATACGTGGAGTTGGCTGTCGTTTGTCGGTGTGTTCGTTGTGATAATCGGCAACGCCATTGCGATGGGGAAAGTACCGCTATTCATGCGTCGCCCTACCATTATATAATGCACAACAAAAGGCATCATTTACTATAACGCGTTTATTTTTTTGTTTAGTTCGTAACTTGGCTCAGTCACAATTTTTTCGAGTGTTTCAACGCGTTCAATCAGTGTCGCAATTTGTGCGTCTTTTTGCTTTAGGGCTGCGTTCAGTTGCTGCTTCTCCGACTGAATGAAAGGGTTATTGCAGTTTCCTTGTAGCCAATCATTTAAGCGCCATTGAAATTTAGCATCTAAATAACTCGCTAGCAGCGCGATAGTGGCGATACTGCCGATAAGTAAAACAAGACTCAATGTAGACATAACGTAACTCCTGATAACAGACAATAAAAATCACATTTCATAAGGTCTAGTCTCATCGCCAATAAAAAAATTACAGCTTATGTAATAATTTTTGTTTAACGAGGACTACAAGCATAAATAACGATATTAGTAAGAATGTTCACTGGCACTGAATAGAGGAAGCACGTTGGTTCAAGGGTTTGATGATGTATTTGCACAATACGAAGGGTTGTTAGGCCGCGTAGCAAACAGCTATGAAGCCAACAATGCGATGCAGCAAGAGTTACTGCAAGAAATTGCAGTAGCGGTTTGGCAGGGCTTATCTCGCTTTAAAGGTGACAGCAGCATCAAGACCTACATTTTACGGATTGCCCATAACCGCGCGGTAACGCATGTTGCCAGCCAAGTAAAAAGGGTTGATACCCATTCGTTTGACGATAGCGATGACACCTACCACGACCCTCAGCCATCACCAGAAACCTTAACCAGTAACCAACAGTCGTTAGCCCACTTACTTGCTGCGGTCAGAGCGCTGCCTCTTCAACAACGCCAAGTGCTAACGCTCTCGCTAGAGGGGCTGTCTTACGATGAGGTTGCCGAGGTGTGTGGCCTAACTAAAAACCATGTTGGGGTTATTTTGAAACGCGCAAAGGCTGCAGTGGTTAAAGGAGAATTGAATGCAAAATAATGATGAGTTAGCCAATCTTTGGCAAACACAGCCCACACAAAAAGTCGATATTGAAGCCGTTAAAAAAGACTTTCATCAAGAAACCACAAAACAACGACGTTATTTTATTTGTGATTGCCTCGCCATGCTACCTGGCGCCATTTTACTTTTTACGTATTGGACAGAATTTTCGCCACTAGCAAAAGTCATGATTGGGGGGATTTTCCTTTTAAGCTATCCACTAGTGGGATATCAGCTGTGGTTACGCCGTATTGCGGCGTTTGCTAAAAGCGATGGCACAAATGACTATCTTGGCCAGTTAAGTAAGCAATTTAAAAACAATATTCGTATTGCCGTGTTAAATAAACATTCAGCATGGTCTGCAGCGCTTTTTCTGTGGGTATTTTGGGCGGTAATGTATATCACTGGCGAGCTAAAAGATGAGAAGATATTGAAGACCGTCGCCATACTCGTAAGTACCACCATCGTAATGATTGGGTGGTATATATGGGCAGATAAACGGAAACAGCGCTTTCAGCGGGAGTGGCAAGCGCTGCAAGAGATGAAAGGGTAGCCCTTAAGCGTAAACAATGATCACTTGTGGTTATTCATCAATGTTTGCGTCATCGCTTGGCTCTTTCGCCTCGCCAGAGAAAAACTCGTAGTACAGGTCCAATGCAAACTGTGATTGGTCGTCAATCGTCGTTTGTACCGCCTCTAAAAATAGCCGTGGTAATAATTGATAACGCAAAGCAAGGTCGGGTGGCTGTTGACGTCTACGCAAGGTGCTATTTGCGTCGTTATTGCTAAGGCCAACATCTACATTATATTCCACCGATAGCCGGTCGTTAATTTGCCCGGTTACCGACAGCCTATCCTCGTTTGTACCAAGTCTGAAGTCTTCAATGCCCAACGACTTGCCAACCTGCCCGGTAAGCGACTTTGTGTTAGATAAGCCAAACCCAAGCAAAATGGCGCCATAATTTGGATCTTGTGTCTCAGCGTCTGGGCCTTGTCCGGTAAGCAAATACGATAATACATTTTGCTGATCCATGGCAGGTTCAGAGAATAAGTTTATCGATGGTGCATCGGCAGAACCATCTATGCGAATACCAGCAATAACACTGTCATCGGTCTTGTCTGGGTCACGTATGGCTTCAATCAGTAACAGTGGTTGGTCGATAGGGCCATTAAACTGCACTTCACCTGTTTGTATAACAAGTTGTTGGCCATATGCACTGTAGCGACCATCGAGTATCTGTAAGTCGCCATAGCCTACTAAGGCGGGTTGGGTATTAACACGAATACCGCCGTGCAAATTAGCGTTCAAGCCAAACGCTTCGAGTTTTACATCACCGGTTTTCTTTTTGTCGATATTTACCATCACTGATGCATGAACAATGTCTAATGGTTCTTCTCTGTCAGGTTCGCCGCGTAAATACACATCTTTTGAAGGCGATACCGCACTTTCTGGAAGCGATTCAATCTCAATGCGCGCCCACGGGATATTGATATCACCTGATACATCTACACGCTCGGTGGTGGCATTAACATCGATATCTGGGGATATTCTAAACACCATATTGGGCTGTTTTATTTCAAATTTGTCGCCGATAAGCGAAAAGTCGACGCTCGGTGTGTCAGACCAATTGATGCCGCCGGTTAGTTCGCCTTTTCCCCCACCTAAAATAAAGGTGCCGGTAAAGTCAGCGGTCTGCCCGTCAAGTATAATGGACTGTTGCCAGTCTTTAAGTGATACCGGCGTGTCTTGGATATCAATAGCGCCGTTGGCAACGTTTAACTCTCCAGATAATACAGGGGAGGTTACTGCACCTTTTAACCGTACATTGCCATTGAGATTACCGGTAAGCGTTCGAATGGCGGGTGAAAGCGGTTTTAATGGCGCCACGTCGATGTTGTTGATAACAAGCATGCCATCTAGTGGTATCTCTTCCTCGAAAGGATGAACAGAGACGGTCAGTTCGGCATTACCTAAATCATCACTTTGTATTATCGAGCGTGCAGAGAGCTTACCCTGCTTCATTGACCCTTCGGTTTCTATCGAATTAATAGTGATATCGATAGGGCGTGTTTTACCCAGCTGCCACGTTGCAGGTGACAGTGATGCATTGAATTGGGCATCAATGTCGCCATTCGCTGAATAAGTACCCTGAGAGGCTGCGGTGAGCGTGGCTGGCACGCTGGAAGCCACTATTTCTGGAAACAGTTCATGGGCCCATAACCCCACAGGCAGTAAGTTGGCGGCAAGTTTCCACTGTGCGTTATTGTTCTCAACGTCAAGTGTATCAATACACAATTGGCCTTCATTTCTTGATACCCAACAATGTGTACCAATAGCGGCCGACATTGGGGTAGTGGTGAATTGCACATCAAAGCCAGATTCAAGTAACCAATTCATATTGGCAATTTTTAACGAACTTTCTTTGATACGCCCCTGCCAAGCGTTGTTATTCCAACTCCCGGCAAATTGCGCATTAACATTATGTTTTGGGACGTTGATAGCGACGGTGACATCGTGATTACTGTACGTGCCCTCAAAGGTAATATCGCCATTGATTAGCCCTTGCTGAGCAGCATCAGCAGAGATGTTAGGAGAAATAGCAATATTGTTGAGGTGAACATCGCCACTGGTTGACGGGTCATTCCACGGGCCTGTCACTTTTATTGTGCTTTTTACTTCGCCCGAAATGTCAGAGTACAAGGTCTCAACCTGTTTTACGTTAATCCCCAAATCTGCATTTACATAGCGTTTATTTAATACCTGCGCATTAATATCAATGGCGTTATCTGCTTGCTGAACCTTTAGGGTTGTCACCACAAGATCGCTTGGGCCTGAATAAACAGCGGAGCCTTTAACCGACAATGGCTTTCCTTGTAAAATGCCGCTGATATCCAAGTCTTTAAGACTCATATGAAGGCCATTTTTGTCGTATTGCACCACACTGGTTAAGTTACCATTGAGTGCATCGGGGGCTCGACTATCAAATAAAGACGCCGACACATCGGTTAACGTAGTGCTGCCTTCCCAATAAATAGACTCATCTAAGTATAAGGTGCCGGTGTTACTTAACCGTCCTTCAAGTGCCTCAATACTGCCTTCAGTTACCGAAATATTGTTTTCTTTTAAAATAACGTTTAACGCAACCGGAATCCGTCCTGCATCTGGCAGTGTTGCTGCTCCTTCACCACGCAATACATAGTCTCCCATGGTGCCATTTAAACTCACTTGGCCTGCATGCAATTTGCCTTCTGCTACTAAGGGGAGGGCTTGCTCTTGCCAGTTTGCGTCAAATGAAATAGGCAGTTTTTCATCTAAAATATTGGTTTTAAGCGCGATGTTTCCGTTAATCTCTCCTGTTACTGCAATATTTGCAGACAGGTCAGACAAATCCCCTGTCGCTTTTGCAGTGACTGACTGCTGGTCGCCATTTATTTCACCCGAGGCATCAACATCTATGGTTAATGGATAAGGCGAGGCCAGCTTGGCGTCTAACGAGCCTGTTAACGTTCCTTGTTGATGGGCTACCAATAATGCTTCCATTGCAATATCGGAGCGATCAAAAACGAAGTTTTCAAACGACACTGTTTTAAGCGCGTAGTGTGTCTCGCCTTGATTAAACTGCACATCTTTAAGTTCGAATGTTTCTAACGAAATGGGAATAGGGCTTTCGATGGTCGGTAATTCAGGCACAGTATATGAAAGCGAATACGATGAAGGTAACGTTGAGGTGCTGGTAGGCTGTGCAGTGGGTTTTTTCTCGCCAGGTTCAATGGTTATCGCTAATGAAGATAAGGTTAGTTTCGCTATGTCTATGCGAGTGTTTGCTTCAACATTATTAACTTGAAGCGTGCCTACACGAATTTTTTGCGCTAGTAACTCAAGCGTAAAGTCGCGGATGTCCGCGCGCTCAAGCTCAATAGGAAAGGGCAATGCAAACGCTGTAGATGTCGTGTTATCTGTTTCAGCTGGCTCGCGTTTTTGAACAATTGTGGCTTGATTGAGAACCACGTCATTAACACACACACGCGGCTCAAACAGGCAGCGCCACGTTATATCAACAAAGAGGTTGTTGATATTGGCGTTCCATGTTTCATCTTCATACGAAAGCGCGCTAATCGTTAACCCATCAGCAATACCGCCTTGTATTTTTTCTATCGCTAAATTATCAACAAAAGAGGTAGCGGCAAGCCTAATTGTTGGGCCGCCTAGTGGGCTAATTAATATCGCATAAACCAGTACGATAAGCAGTACGGGCGAAAGCAAAATCGTCGACAGTGTACGTTTTCTCATAGCTCTGGCCCCAACATTAAGTGCAGTCGCCAGGTATTTTCGTCTGGTGCAAAGCCTCGTGCGAGATAAATGCGAACTGGGCCAATTGGCGAAAGCCAATGTACACCAGAGCCAACGCTGTATGTCAGTGTTGTATTCGTATCGTTAGTTGCCGTACCTGCATCAGTAAAGGCGGCTATTCGCCAACTGTCGGCGACGCGATAAGCGTATTCAACGCTTGCAGTAGTTAGATACTTTCCCCCTATCGCATCTATAGCAAGCTCACCAGTTTCTGGGTCTATTACTTCGTCCTTTGGTGAAATATCTCTGAATCTAAACCCTCTTACACTTTGATCCCCACCCGCATAAAAACGAAATGAAGCGGGTACTTGAGAGAAATCGTTAGTGCGTATTGCACCTAGTTCGCCTCGTACGGTTAGACGATGCTTTTCGTTAAATGTGCGTATGAGCATCCCTTCTGCTACAGACTTTACAATGTCGATATCTGAGCCAGCGTTCTCGCGGCCAACTTGTGTTAATACTTCAAAATAGGTGCCCGATGAAATATCGAAATCGTCGTCTTTTTCCAAGTAAGTGAGCGCATAACCTGGAAGGATAAGCGACGTAGTGTTGATATCCGCCTCTCCTTGGTCATAGGTTTCGGTTAGGTAAGTTAGCGACCCGTCTTGTTGCCATGGCGAATCGTCTTCTTGCCAATATCGATGTAGTGATACCGATAAGGTTTCACTGTTAAAAGACGTATTGCTGTACTCAATAAATTGATAACCCGCTTCAACACTTACATAATCTCGAGTGATGTTTTTCATTGGAATACGGTAGTCAGCGGTAATCGATTGTTCGGGCTCAGAAAGAAATAAATCTGCAGAAGCAGAGTGGCCGTATTTGTTCACCCAAGGTCGTTCCCAGCCGAGGCGCACTCGTGGGCCTGTGTCGGTTGCGGCGCCAAGTGATACATTGTAAGTATCGCGAGGTCGATGCGACAGTGTTACTTCAATGGGCACAAGTAAACCGTCAGCCTCGCTTACAACAGGCCGTGCGATGACGCGTTTAAAATAACCGGTCTGATTTAGGCGTCGGTTGAAATCGCTGAGTATTGAAGATGAATAAGGCTGACCGCTTTCAAACGGAGCAAGGCGATTAATGATAGCTTTCGCCTTGTCATCACCCACAAATTTGATAGTACCGAATTGATACTGAGGGCCGCTTTGTGCGATTAAAAGAATATTCGCCTCTTTTTCTTCACGTACTAAGTCAAGCCGCGTTGCTTGCCAAAAAAAATCAAAGTAGCCATTGGACAGCGCATAATTAAACATTGCTGATTTAAACGAGCTGTAAACGGGCTGGTTAAGTACATCGCCTTTTTCTAGAGCGAAAGCATTAAACCGCGAGCGGAAAGCTGGGTCTTCTCGCCCTGCGCCTATGATCTCTCTGGTAACGTGACCTACCGTAAGCGGCTCATTAAGCGCAACGTTTACCAACACGGTATCGTTATTAACGTCTATTACTGCTTCGCTATTGTAATAGCCAAAGGGCTCGACCGCTTTTGATACGGTACGTTGAAGGGTATCTTGCCAAAATGGTTCAGTAAGCGCGGTAACATCGACATCGAGGTTGTTTAAGTGAATGCGGATGTTGTTCTTTAACTTATCTTGTTTCACCCCGGCTATTTTGTAATCAACAGCAAAAACGTTGTTGCTAAACGCTAAACATATAACAAGCAGCACCCCTGTCGCGATTGTTGCATGAGTAGCACGAGGCAATACCCCAAAAAGTGTCATCAAACGCGCGAGAGCTTGCGTGCCAGACATAGAATAAAAACAGGGGTAATGCATGTAAAAAATCAGATCCTTTTGACAATGCGTGCCGAAGTAAACGCAGATGGTAACGCCATGTTAGAACGCGTTAATACCTAGTCTTGTAGTAACGCAAATGATTGCCGTAAGCATACCATAGACTAATAAAAAGCTACCTATAGATAGTGATAGAAAGCGATGAGCGATCAGTTTATTAAGATTATAGATACCGTTATTGCGTGGTAAGGTTGTGGCAAGACATCATTTTTATCACGGGTAGAAAGTGCTATTGTTAACACAAAACTATGTTGGCAAACACTGTGTTTGCACGGAGCATTTGCGTTAATGCGCTTGATTTACAAAGGACTGTGTATGCGTTTATTCACTCACCCCGGTTACGCTGTAATGGTGTTATTGACTTCTTTTTTCACTATTTCTTCGGCCATTGCGCAAGACAATGTTGCGAGCGACCCTCAACCTTATACCGCCTTTAGTGCGTTACCTAAATATCGAGGGCCAGCGCTATCTCCTGACGGAAGCCGTTTATTGTTTGTACAAAATATAACAACGCCTGAAGAGGTTGCCGTGCTTAAAAGTTACGATCTTAAGACGGGTAAAAATCACTACCTGCTTAAATCGGATAACGAAGCGGTCAAAATTAATTGGTATCGCTGGGTGAATAGTGAACGTTTCGTGGTGAGTGTGCGTGTTGAAAGTAAGCGTGGTAAAACGAAAGTTCATGATACCCGTTTAATTAGCTTAAGGTTTGATGAAGAAAACCCTGAGTTAGAAAGCCTAATTAGCCAGCATAGGTTGAAGCATTACGCGACCAATAAAAACTACACTCCCCAATTTCAAGATGAGGTAATCGATTGGCTGCCAGACGAACCAGACCATATATTAATGGCGATTGATGTCGTTATGCCGGGTTTACCGTCGGTGTACAAAGTTAACGTTGTTACCGGGAAAGTTAAACGGCTCATTAAAGGTAAGCGAGAAATACGCGATTGGATGACCGATAGGCAACACAACGTGCGCATTGGTGTCACACTCAATTACGAGTCGGGTGAACGCGAAGTGTTGCTGAAAGAGGGTGACGAGTACAAAACCCTGTTTAGCTACAATGCGATGAATGAAAAAGGGGAATATCCGCTGGGCTTTGCAAAAGACCCTAATATTCTCTATTACCGAGGATATAAAGGCGACTACAAAGCTATATTCTCATTAAATCTCAGTACGATGGAACACAGCGAAGTGTATGCTGATGAAGGGTATGACGTTGACGGTGGCCTTATTTACTCATCGTTGACGAATGACGTAGTGGGAATACGGCATAACGGTAGGCAGTACTGGGACAAAAGCCTAGCAGGATTACAGAAAGGGCTAGAAAAAGCACTGCCTGAATATACGAATACCTTAGTTAGCTTTAGTGACGATGAAAAAAACTATATTTTATATATTGAAAATGATGTTACGCCAGGCACATACCTTATTGGAAGTCGAGAGCAAGGTTCGTTAGATTTATTATTCCAGCAATACAAGCAAATCGATCAATCGCGGCTATCCAAGCATAAGCTGATTACCTATAAAGCCAGAGACGGTATAGAGATAGAAGCATTTGTGACGCTGCCAAAAGGCGACGGCCCTTTTCCTACAATTATCCATCCTCACGGAGGCCCGGGTGCACGCGACTTCAGTGGCTTCGATTACTGGACTGCTTACTTCACTAATAAAGGGTACGCTGTTTTACGGCCTAATTTTAGAGGCTCTCGAGGTTATGGCTTTTCGTTTGCACAAAGCCAAATGAAAGGGTGGGGATTAGCCATGCAGGACGACATTACTGATGGTGCAATGTGGATGGTTGACCAAGGGTACGCTCAAGAAAATAACCTATGTATTGTCGGCGCAAGCTACGGCGGATACGCGGCGCTAATGGCTACCGTAAAAACGCCCGAATTATTTAAGTGTGCTGTCAGCTTTGCCGGTGTGAGTTCGCTGAAGCACTTGGTTCAGTCGTCGAGAAGCTTTCTTAATAATGAGTTTGTAAAAAATCAAATTGGTGATGACTCTGACGATTTAGAGGCACGCTCGCCGTATTACAATGCAAAAGGGATAACAACGCCCATCTTGCTTGTTCATGGTGAGGAAGACAGAGTGGTATTAGTACGCCAAAGTCGTTATATGGCTGACGAACTTGATGATTTAGACAAGGAATATAAATATGTTGAACTTGAAGCCGGCGATCACGGGCTCTCTATTCAAAGAAATCGACATCGCTTCTTTGCTGAACTCGATGCATTCTTAGATAAGCACTTATCTCATTCCTCCTCAAAGGACACTGTCTCTGCAGTCACATCACAGTAACGTGATTAACGCCATCAGTATTCGTAATAGCATTTAGGCGAATACTGACGGCTTTTTAACCGCATATAAGCTATACTTCTGCGCCTCGTATGCGTGTCTTACCTCTGTGCATTGCCACTGAATAAAGCCACCGGTTGTATTACTGCTTCTTTTTTGTAAAAGAGGCAGCGTTATGCTCGAGTATATGCTGGGGCTATGCCCCCTTGTTCCCTGATTACACAGAGTAAAGAAATTGTCGCCGAATTCGCAGACTTCACAGAAAGCCCCGTTAGGGATTGTTGAATTTGTTGCCCTTATGGCAACCATGACATCGCTAGTGGCATTAAGTATTGACGCTATGCTTCCAGCACTTCTTCAAATCGGAGAAGCCTTGAACGTTGAAGAGGCCCATCATACTCATCTCATCGTCACGCTTTTCTTTGTAGGAATGGCTTTCGGACAAATGTTCTTTGGGCCGTTTGCAGACAGTCGGGGTAGACGACTCACAATCTTGGTTGGGTTGTGTATATTCGCCATTGGTACCTTTGTCTGCATGAGCGCAACCAACCTAGAAACAATGCTTGTCGGCCGGGTAATTCAAGCGTTTGGGGTATCAGGCCCTCGTATTGCGGCACTAGCCATTATTAGAGACCTGCATGTTGGTGATGGAATGGCGAAAGTCATGTCTTTCATTATGATGGTATTTATTTTAGTCCCCATGCTCGCGCCCGTTATTGGGCAAACCGTTATGGATTTAGCCTCTTGGTATCATATTTTCACCCTGTTTTTAGTGGTTGCGGTATTGTCGGGTATTTGGTTTTTTACACGGCAAGGCGAAACGCTGCCAAGAGAAAGAAGGCGTCCTTTCTCATTCAAACAGTTCTATATCTCATCAAAGTTCATCCTTACTCACCCTGCGGTCATGGGATACACTGTTTCGATGGGCTTTATTTTTGGCTCTTTCTTAGCATACCTAAGCGCAAGCCAGACTATCTTCCAAGTGTTTTATAACGTTGGTGATATGTTCCCTTACTACTTTGCTATTTTGGCTTTTTCTATCGGCCTTGCCTCTTATTTTAACGGCAAAATGGTGATGAAGTTTGGCATGCGTAGGTTGTGTCGATTTGCACTTAAAGGCGTCAATGTTTTTGCAATCGTATACTTGATTTTACTTACCTCATACAACGGATTACCGCCTTTGTGGATGACAGTAACGACCATGTTTATTGGTTTTTTCTTTGTCGGTATTTTGTTTGGTAATTTAAATGCCATGGCAATGCAGCCATTAGGTGAAATGGCGGGGTTAGGCGCGGCGATTATCGGTTCGCTATCAAGCCTTTTTTCTGTACCAATAGCATTGTTTATCGACAGCTTCTTGAACGGTAATTTGTACCCTATTGGTATCGGTTTCTTTGTGTTTTTTGCGCTCGCGTATGTGGCAGTTCGTTATGCAGAACGTGTAAGGGAATGCGGCGAGTAAATCGTTGGGCTGTTATCGCTGACAATAAACAGCAGGCATAAAAAAGCCCGACCAAAATGGTCGGGCAAGAGGGCTTAGTAAAGCACCTAACGACAGAAACTGTCCTAACCGATGATGGCTTTCATGTCAGTCATGTAGCCACGCAGGGTTTTACCTACTTGCTCAACACCATGTGAGCGAATTGCTTCGTTAACATCAACTAAGCGCTTGTTTTCAACTTGGTTCGATGATGAAGACAATCCTTTACCGATTACTGAGGTATCGATAGTAGGCATAAATTTCTCACGCAGAAGTGGAATGGCCGCATTGGCAAACAAATAGTTTCCATATTCTGCTGTGTCTGAAATTACCACGTTCATTTCATATAGACGCTTACGAGCGATAGTATTAGAAATAAGCGGTGTTTCATGCAGTGATTCATAGTATGCAGACTCAGGTAAAATGCCTGCTTCAACCATTACGTCGAAGGCTACTTCTACACCACACTTGATCATGGCTACCAATAAGATGCCGTGGTCAAAGAATTCTTGCTCGCTGATTTCACCTTCATAGACTGGCGCATTTTCAAACGCGGTTTCACCGGTTTCTTCACGCCATTTAAGTAGGTTAGCGTCGCCATTTGCCCAATCTTCCATCATCGTGCGAGAAAATTCGCCGCTAATGATGTCGTCTTGGTGTTTTTCAAACAAAGGGCGAAGCATGTCTGTTAACTGCTCGGATAGCGCAAATGCTTTCAGCTTAGCCGGGTTCGATAAGCGGTCCATCATGTTGGTCACGCCACCAATCTTTAAGGCTTCAGTGATGGCTTCTAATCCGTACTGAATCAATGCACCTGCGTAACCTGCGTCAAGGCCGTCAGCTGTCATTTTTTCAAAGGCAAGCACTGCTGCAACTTGTTGCATGCCGCAAAGAATAGTTTGCTCGCCCATTAAGTCAGACTTAACTTCGGCAACAAATGACGATTCAAGAACGCCTGCTCTGTCACCACCAGTTGCACTTGCTAATGCTTTTGCAATGTCCCAGCCTTTATTTTCTGGGTCATTTTCAGGATGCACTGCGATAAGGGTTGGAACCCCAAAGCCGCGCTTATATTCTTCACGTACTTCAGTTCCAGGGCATTTCGGTGCGCACATTACGACGGTAATATCGCCGCGAATTTGCTGACCTTCTTCAACGATATTAAAACCGTGAGAATACCCTAGTGTTGCGCCTTTTTTCATCAAAGGCATAACTGCTTCAACAACGCTTGCGTGCTGCTTATCTGGCGTAAGGTTATAAACCAAGTCAGCGTCGGGAATAAGTTCCTGATACGTACCAACAGTAAACCCGTTGCCGTTTGCACGTTTGTAAGAGTCTCGTTGCTCATCAATAGCAGCTTGACGCAGTGCGTAAGAAACGTCGAGGCCAGAGTCACGCATGTTTAAGCCTTGGTTGAGGCCTTGTGCGCCACAACCTACGATAACCACTTTTTTGCCTTTTAACGCCTGACATCCGTCAGCAAATTCTTCGCGAGCCATGAAACGACAGCGGCCAAGCTGATCTAACTGCTGGCGAAGAGATAAAGTATTGAAATAATTAGCCATAATAATTCCGAACAACATTCATTTTAGTCATTATCAGCTACCTACTGGGTGCTGAAGACCTCGTCTATGACGACTTGGTATGGAGAGTAAGGGATTTCTTTTGTTTTGGAAAATGATATATTTGCAAGATAATATTGCAAAAGGTGAAACGTTGATGGATTTTCGCAGTTTACAGTTGTTCACGCACTTAGCGACGAGCTTGCATTTTGGTGATACCGCGCAGGCTATGTATGTTTCACCCTCTACGCTTAGTCGCGTAATTCAAAGGCTTGAAGATGACTTGGGGTGTACATTGTTCAAGCGAGATAATAGAAAGGTTGCGCTAACGCACAGTGGTCATAAGTTATTGTCATTTTCGTCACAGGCTTTAAAAGACTGGCAACAATTAAAAGTAGACTTACGTGAAGACAGTGAAGCGCTAAAAGGTGAAATAAGCGTTTTCTGCTCGGTGACGGCGAGTCAAAGCCATTTACCTGCAATGTTACGACAGTTTCGCCAACAACATCCTGGAGTGGATATACGCCTTATTACGGGCGACCCGGCATTGGCTATCGATAAAGTTAAAAAAGGCGAGTGTGACTTATCGATTGCTATCTATACGCCGGACTTGCCTACCGATTTACACTTTGCTCCGCTAGATGCGGTGCCGCTTGTTTTGATTGCGCCCAAAGACTGGCGATTAACTCAGTTAGACCAGATTGATTGGACAAAGCATCACGTCATTATGCCTGAAACGGGCCCTACCAGACGCACGGCCTATCACTGGTTTGCAGAGCAAGGTATTCGGCCTAACGTGTATGCATCTGTCGGCGGTAATGAAGCAATCGTTAGTATGGTGGCGCTCGAATGTGGTGTCGGGTTTGTTCCTAAAGTCGTGCTTGATCACTCTACGATGTCCAGTGCAGTCACGCAGATAAACGTTGCTGACATAGAACCTTACGCGCTGGGCTTATGCTGCTCTCAAGATAAGCAGCACGAGCCATTAATTAATGCTTTTTTAGGCTTAAAAACCGTGCTGTAAGGCGTTAACCAATACGGGTTATTGACTACTGAGTTGTTTAATCAGGTTATCAAGCGCGCGATAGCCGAGTGCTTCGGCGATATGATGCCGTTGCACGTTATTTTGTTGATCTAAATCGGCCAAGGTCCGAGCCACTTTCAACGTACGATGAAATACGCGCATCGATAAGTTGAGCTTTTTTGCGGCGGCTTTAAAGAACGCAAGATCGTTGTCATTGACCTGACAGTAAGTGGATAGCTCGCTGGCGCTCAATGACGCATTGGGTTTACCTTGCCGCAAAAGCTGACGCTCTCTTGATTGTGCAACGTGTTTAATAGCCTCGCGCATGGAATCTTGTTCGCCAGTAGGTACTGGTGGCAAGTCGTAGTCAGGTAAACGCGGCACCTCAACTTGTATATCAATTCTATCCAAAAATGGCCCTGAAAGGCGGTTCAAGTAGGTGAGTTGCTGGGACGGCGTTAGCCTGTTGTCGTCAATATCGCCCGTTGGGCTAGGGTTCATTGCGGCAATCAATTGAAAATTAGCGGGGTACGTAGCACTGCGGGAAGTACGCGAAATGTGAACATCGCCTGTTTCGAGTGGTTCACGCAATACGTCCAATGCTTTTCGCCCAAACTCTGGAAGCTCGTCTAAAAATAGCACGCCATGGTGTGCGAGTGATATTTCGCCAGGTGATGGGTTGCTGCCGCCCCCAGTGAGCGATGTTGGCGAACTTGTGTGGTGCGGAGAACGTAAATGACGACGCAAGAAATGTATGGCATCACGCTTTTCACCTTTAACTGAGTGAATGGCAGCAACTTCTAGCGCCTCTTGTTCGCTTAATGGTGGAAGGAGTGTCAAAAGCTTACTCGCTAGCAAGCTTTTGCCGGTGCCCGGTGGGCCGACCATTAAAATATTATGACTGCCGCTAGCCGCTATCATCAATGCACGCTTGGCCTGCTCTTGACCGATAATGTCGTCCCACTCCCCCAGCGTTTCTGTTTGATTGGCTGCAAGAAAGGGCTGCCCTTTTCTTAATGTCTTTGCTTTTGACAGGTGGGCGTAAACCGAGACTAAATCAAACGCAGGGTAGCGGGTGGCATGGGAAACGAGCGATGCCTCTACATCATTATCACCGGGGAAGATAACCGGAATATCTTCATTGGCCGCCGCCATTAATACGGGAATAAGCCCGGCGACAGACTTTATTTCTCCGTTAAGGCCTAACTCGCCGACGAAGGCGATGCCTAACAAACTGGTATCTGATAAATAGCCCGATGCGACTAAAATGCCCACGGCTATCGCTAAATCAAACCGCCCGCCATATTTTGGAATATCAGCAGGGGCCAAATTCACTGTTATACGTTTCGCAGGAAAGTCGAAACCGCTATTAATAAGGGCGCTGCGCACGCGCTCCCTCGCCTCTTTAACACTGGTTTCGGCCATTCCAACTAGCTGAAATGCGGGCAACCCATTGGCCAAATGCACTTCAACCGTTATTTCTGGTGCACTAATTCCCTGCCCTGCAAACGTTTTTACTATTGCCATACCCATAATGGAACACTCCTTTTCGTGTCACCATACGCAAGATAGGGAGTGGCTATAACTGAACAAGGGAATAGGTTTTAATGGTCTTTGTAAAATACCGGTAACTGCCAATGCCATCGCATTGCACCAAGCCTAAACAACACGGTAGTAACAAGTGCAGCGACACCGCACCATGTTGTTGCATAACCTAATTGCATACTAACGCCGTATGCAACGCCGCCGGCTACACAGGTCATCGCGTACAGTTCGCCGTTTAATACTAGAGGTATTTCACGGCATATCACATCGCGTAACAACCCTCCGAATACACCGGTAATCGTCCCCATTGCGACCGCCACGGCGATCCCCGTGTCGTTTGCCAGCGCTTTTTCAATGCCTACTACGTTAAAAAGAGCAAGACCAAAAGCATCGGCGATAAGTAAATAATGAAAGGGAAAGCGTGGACTCAGGCGAAGCCAAATAATGGGGATGAACGCTGCAATTAATGTCGTGTATAGATAATCGGTGTCGGCAATCCAAAACACGGGTACATCAAGCATCATGTCACGTAATGTGCCACCGCCAATAGCGGTTGCACTCGCCAATACAATAACGCCAAAACCATCCATGCGCTTTTGGTAAGCCATTAGTGTGCCTGAAATAGCACACACGGCAACCCCTGTTAAGTTTAACCAATGAAACCAATCGATCATCTATCGAATACTCGTTTTTGTTAGAATGTTAAAACGTAAATTAAGACGCAAATTACTTGATTCAAGCGCTACTTTCATGCTATTTCTTTGCGCATAATTGTTGTAGTTCGGCCAAGCTGCATCAATACAGGGTATTTAAAGCCATAAACCCTCCAGTAACAACCATTCAATAGCAAACCCATGAAAATGGGCCTACGCTTGTCATTTAGCATGAAATGCGATTGCATATAGTGCGACTTTCAATATCGACTAAACAACCGACTAACGCTGATACAGTCTCAGGACAAAGACGTAACCCTTTTTATTCGTTTAGCGTCTATTTGCCTGCAATACTGAGCGCTTACGCTGTGTAATGTATCATTCGTTTCGGTATTATTATTTTGCATTTATTTTTATACATTTAACGGGAAGGATTTATGCCCAAGTTACGTTCTGCAACCACTACGCAAGGTCGAAATATGGCAGGTGCTCGCGCGCTATGGCGAGCAACAGGAATGAAAGACTCTGATTTTGGGAAACCGATTGTTGCTATTGCGAACTCATTTACGCAGTTTGTGCCTGGGCATGTGCATCTTAAAGATATGGGGCAATTAGTGGCGCGCAGCGTTGAAGCAGCAGGCGGTGTGGCCAAAGAATTTAATACTATTGCGGTAGATGACGGCATTGCAATGGGCCATAGCGGTATGCTTTACAGCTTACCTTCTCGTGAAATTATTGCTGACGCCGTTGAATACATGGTAAATGCGCATTGCGCCGACGCCATTGTCTGTATTTCTAACTGCGACAAAATTACGCCGGGAATGTTAATGGCCTCAATGCGCCTCAATGTTCCCGTTGTTTTCGTTTCTGGCGGCCCGATGGAAGCGGGAAAAACAAAGTTATCTGATCAAATTATCAAGCTTGATTTAGTTGATGCCATGGTCGCGGCAGCAGACGATAAAGTCAGCGATGCGGATTCAGATGAAATAGAACGCTCGGCTTGTCCTACCTGCGGCTCGTGTTCGGGCATGTTCACTGCCAACTCGATGAATTGTCTTACTGAAGCATTAGGTTTATCGCTGCCTGGTAACGGTTCTATGTTGGCAACCCATGCTGATCGCGAAGGGTTATTTAAGCAAGCGGGTAGGCAAATTGTAGAGCTGTGTAAGCGCTATTACGGCGACGATGATGAAAGTGTACTGCCACGTAATATCGCCAACTTTAAAGCATTCGAAAATGCCATGTGCTTAGACATTGCCATGGGCGGGTCAACAAATACTATTTTGCATTTGCTTGCCGCTGCCATAGAGGGTGAAGTGCCCTTCACAATGGACGATATTGATCGCCTTTCTCGAAAAGTACCTCATTTATGTAAAGTGGCGCCGTCGACGCCTAAATACCACATGGAAGATGTTCATCGAGCCGGCGGCGTATTAGGTATTTTAAATGAGCTAAACAAAGCAGGCTTATTAAATACCGATGTTAATCACGTACTAGGCAAGCCAATCACAGAGGTTATCAGTGAATGGGACGTGACCAATCCGGAAAATGAAAAAGCGATAGAGTTTTATCGTGCTGGGCCTGCGGGTATTCGAACCACACAGGCCTTTAGCCAAAGCTGTCGCTGGGATGAAGCCGACACTGATCGTGAAAACGGGTGTATTCGGTCAGTTGAACATGCCTTTAGTCAAGAAGGTGGCCTGGCGGTGTTATACGGTAACGTGGCAGAGAATGGTTGTATTGTAAAAACCGCAGGCGTTGATGAATCTATCCTGACGTTCAATGGTAGCGCGCGAATCTACGAGAGCCAAGATGACGCCGTAGCCGGTATTCTTAACGACGAAGTGAAGGCTGGCGACGTGGTATTTATTCGTTATGAAGGCCCTCGCGGCGGACCGGGTATGCAAGAAATGTTGTATCCCACTTCGTATCTGAAATCAAAAGGCTTAGGGGCATCATGTGCGTTAGTAACCGATGGTCGATTTAGTGGTGGCACCAGTGGCCTATCTATCGGCCATTGTTCGCCAGAAGCTGCCAGTGGTGGCGGTATCGCATTGGTTGAACATGGCGATAAGATTGAAATTGATATTCCAAATCGTCGTATCAACATTGTTATTAGCGACGAGGTATTGGCTGAACGAAGAACTAAAATGGAAGCAAGTGATAAACCATGGCGCCCTAAAGATCGCGTGCGTGAAGTCTCAACATCGTTGAAAACGTTTGCAGCGTTGGCGACTAGCGCGGATAAAGGCGCGGTGCGAGATGTGACAAAATTGGAAAACTTATGACAGTAAGCGATCACGATTACTTAAAAAAAATCTTACTCGCCCCGGTCTATGATGTCGCGGTAATGAGCGAATTGTCTTATATGTCGTTGCTCTCAAACGAATTGGGGAACGAGATATTTTTAAAACGTGAAGATCAGCAGCCAGTTAAAAGCTTTAAACTTAGGGGCGCATACAACCGCATTGCTGCTTTAACTGAAGCCCAGCGTAACGCAGGCGTCATTGGCGCTTCGGCAGGGAATCATGCGCAGGGTTTAGCATACAGCGCAAAAATGAAGGGTATCCAAGCGACTATTGTAATGCCTGAAACGACACCCGACATCAAGGTAGATGCTGTTCGTCGCTTTGGCGGCGATCACGTGAATGTTGTATTGCATGGAACGAGTTTCGATCAGGCAAGCAGCCATGCAAAAGCATTGTGCAAAACGCATGGTTATACGTTTGTTCCCCCGTTTGACGACCCTGATGTGATTGCGGGGCAAGGGACGGTTGCCCGTGAGTTGCTTGAGCAAAACCCGAACCTCGATATCTTATTTGTTGCCGTAGGCGGCGGTGGATTAGCGGCTGGAATTTGTGTTTATTTAAAGCAGCTTAAGCCAAGTATTAAAATTGTTGCAGTAGAGTCGGAAGAGTCCGCCTGTTTTATAAAAGCGAAGGAAATGGGTGAGCCCACAGAGCTTGAAAGTGTCGGTATTTTTGCCGATGGCGTGGCCGTAAAGGTCATGGGCCAAGAAACCTTCAGGCTTTGCAATCGCTTAGTAGATGACACCATTACCGTCACCAATGATGAAATATGCGGGGCGATTAAAGATATCTTTGATGATACTCGCGTTATTGCCGAGCCTGCAGGTGCATTGTCGGTAGCGGCCATACGCAAATACGTGAAATTACACGGGCTTCAAGGTAAGTCACTCGGTGGTATTTTGTGTGGTGCCAATATTAACTTCCATACACTTCGTTATGTGTCTGAACGCTGTGAGTTAGGCGAGCAAAAAGAAGCGGTATTTGCGGTTAAAATTCCTGAGACTAAAGGGGCCTTCAAACAGTTCTGCGAGTGTGTTGGCGCTAAAGCAATTACCGAATTCAACTACCGATATGCCAGCGATGAAGAAGCGCACATTTTTGTGGGCGTTAAGCTTAAAGGCGGTCAACAAGAGTTTGCAGCATTAGAGTCAGACTTAGTCGAAAAAGGTTATGAGTGCTTTAACTTAACCGACAATGAGCTGGCTAAGCTTCATGTGCGTCACATGGTTGGCGGCAGACCCCCAGCTTTACCTAACGAGCAGGTATTTAGTTTTGAATTTCCTGAGCGTCCGGGTGCATTGCTTAATTTCTTAACGACGGTGGGTGAACAGTGGAATATTACGCTATTCCATTATCGCAATCATGGTGCTGCTGAAGGGTTAGTTATGGTGGGATTTGATATTGCACCTGATAGCAGAGAGGCTTTCAACGCACATGTGGCCAAGTTGGGCTACAAGGTAGAAGAAGTCAGCGATAACCCTGCGTACCAATTCTTTTTATCGCAGCCACGCTAGGTAAATCAGTTTTCGTTTTATGTCGCCCTTTGATAAGCATGGTTTAGCAAGGGGCGATATAAGGCGGCATACAAAAAAGGCCAATAATTTAATGTGAAATTACTGGCCTCTTTTTGTCGCTACAACGTGGTATTAATCGTTACGTTGTAGTGCTACATTTTCAAGGTGTTGCATCATTTCTGGCCAAATCAATGCCATAACATCTTCACGTAATCCTTCACATTCCTCAGAGTACTTTAGGCTTCCGTCGTCAGACGAATCTAACCAGTGGTTCTCTTTAAGGGCTGTAATAAAGCTAGAAAGCACATTTTTATCGTAAAATTCAGGCGAGCTTAACCCATAAAGGGCTGACAAGCGTTCGGCTACTTTTTTGCTTTCGCGTTCAAGTGCATTGCGGCTTATGACCTTCTCTTTATCCAGTATTGTGAGCACAACGGCATAGCGCTGAAGTGTTTCTTGCATACATCGGCTTAACAACCACGCCGAATGAAACTGCTTACAATGCGCATCAGGCGGAAGAAGTTCGTCGTCGTTACTTCGCAGTAAGCCTAACGACAAGAGGCCGTCGATGAGCGCATCGGTATGCGCCAGCGCTTGGTCTTGCGTTAAGTGCAAGAATAACTCTCTTTGTAACAGTGGGTACAGTGCTGCAATAAGCTGAAGTATTGATGATCGGCTAGTGCCTTTACGTGCAAAAACCGATGCCATGATGAGGCCGGGCAAAGCAAACAAGTGCAAAATATTGTTGCGATAGTAGGTTAAATATATCGCCGATTTTGGCACTGGGCTAATAAGCTTACCGTAGTCATCTTCTTTTATATCAAACTTGCCAAGTTTCATGGTGTCGTTGAATAATTCGTCGGCTGATGCATCTGGCATAGTGGCATCTTCACTGAAAGGCACCGCTTTAAATAACCCCATAAAGTCATGTATCGCTTGCTTAAGCTCTGTATCACTCATGGTTTGTGTTTTAGAAGACAGCAAACACAACGATGTTAATGCCATACCGTTTAACGCCGCCGCACGATTAATACGTGTCATGACGTTATTGGCTAATTCGTTGACAGTAGGCGTTAACCACGTCGGCTTTTTATCGGAGTCATCGTCACGGCAGTCGCGCCAATCAGGGACATGGCTTTCTAAAAATTGGTTTAGCTGGATAGGTTCGCCAAAGTTGACATAGCCATGACCGAAATTTTTAAGCTTTTTAATAGCAGAAAATACCTGAAGATTAGACTCTTTCTTTTTCTTCGAGCCTTTCAGTTCGTTCAAATAGCTTTTCACTTCCATGACGTTTTCATAACCAATGTAAACGGGCACGATACTTACCGGCCTATTTACCCCTTTTAACATGGCCTGAATCGTCATTGCTAGCATGCCGGTTTTCGGGGGAATAAGACGGCCCGTACGGCTTCGACCACCTTCAGGGTAATACTTAACCGAGTAGCCTTTGTTGAAAAGCAGCTCTAAATACTCTCTAAACACGGCTGTGTATAGCTTGTTGCCTGCGAAGCTACGCCTTAAAAAGAACGCGCCACCTCGGCGGAATACCTTTCCAACAGGCCAAAAGTTAAGGTTTATTCCCGCGGCAATGTGAGGCGTTACCATGCCCTCGTGGTAGATAACGTAGGTAAGCAACAGATAGTCCATGTGACTACGATGGCAAGGGACATAGATTATTTCGTGGCCGTTTGCCGCTAATTCTCGTATGCGCTCAGCATGCCCAACACTAATACCGTTATATATTTTGTTCCAAATACGCGTAAGCAGCCTTTCGCCAAAGCGAATAAGCCCTTCACGGTAGTCGGCAGCGATTTCGTCTATGTAGCTTTGTGCCCGTGATTTTGCTTCATCATGCGTAAGCTTTTTACCACGAGATGCTTCTGCAATAGCACGCCTTACCGCATCCGACCCTAATACGCTGTTATTTAACTCTTGGCGTTCTAATAGGGTTGGCCCCGTCATGGTCTGACGCTTGCGCTGAAAATGGGTACTGGCAACACGTACTAGCTTTTGTGCTATGTGCTGATCGCTACCGTGTTGATTCGACATGGTGCGCGCAGACACTGCTTTTGAGTAATTAATAAAATTATCGCGGCCTAAAAACAACACGATAAAAAGCTTTCTTAACCAACTCGGAGCGGCTTTATCTGCGATAAGATCGCTAAGCCCTGGTTTTCCTTTACCCGGCGCGCGTCCCCACGATACGAAAACGGGGACAACTTGAAGATCGAGATTTAAATGGTCTCTATGTAGATGAAAAAGGTCAGTGAATACGCTCTCTATGCCCGTATTATTCGCTTCACTTCGAAAAAGCGGCTGCGTTTTTCTAAGAAACAACGTGGCGGGGTATTCTCTTCCCGCGAGGGTCAATACGTTTGTTGGGCTAGGAAGTCCCAATGCCTCGGTTGACATCCTAAGCGCTAGCTGGTCGGTAACAGAGTTGGTTGGCAGCAAATAAATGATAGGCTTCGCTTTATCAATGCCTAGCTCTGACTCTACGTTGACCGGAATGCTGTGTGCTTTAACAAACAGCTTAACAGGATAATGAAATACCGATAAAAGGGCTTTTCGCATCCACGACATGAATTCTGTATTCCTATAAAATAAAGACTTATAAAGTGTACCATACGTTATGCGTATTCACGTAAAGCAGGGGTATACAGCGCTGTTTTAATAGCACAACGCGTGTAAACCGTTGCCGGTATGATATTTGTAAGTGACTACATCATATTGGGGTTATAACGCATCGCAACGTCACAGCGTTCGTACGACTTTCCGTATTTTTCCATGGTATCGCTACAATGAACGAACCCGTTTTTTTCATATAAATGAATAGCCGATTCGCAGGCTTTGTTCGTCAGTAAAAACAGGGTTTTATGCGCAATGCTTGGTGCCTGCTCTAGCACGTGCTTAAGCAGGCACTCGCCTATCTTTTCACCACGCGCTTGTGAGACAACGCCCATTTTGGTCAGTTCAAATACCCCGTCTTCTTTTCGCATCAGTGCGCAGGTACCTGCAACACCATAATTCGGGTGTTTTGCAAACCAGATATGTCCGCCTTTATTAATAATATGTGTTTTGGGCTGACTAATAACATCGTTATCAACGGGCTCAATGTAAAACATTGCATCTATCCATTCCCGATTAATGCTATCGAAATATGGCGCCAAGGCGTCGGAGTAATTCACAATATCAATCATAAAGAGCAAGAAGGCTAATTTAAACTGGTGCGATATTATAAATGATTTACCGTTAATGCCTATGGATAATGGGCCACCAATTTATATAAAGAAATATTAATAAACTCGATGTACTGGCTTTGCTAATTTACTAAAGGCTGACTATTTTTAGTTGTAGTGTCGTGGTAACAGAATAGAGAAGTTAACGGTTGAGTTTCGAAGCGCGCGTAAAAAATAAAGCACTTTCTTTGGGTATGGAAGAGACTGGGCTTGAGTTAGACAATTTAATGTCTGTTCTGGCAAAGGCATTCAATGTGCCGTCTGCGTTTTTTGGTATTGTTGGTGTGCATAGTGAAATAGTGCACGCTTCATATGGCACGTCCCTTGACGTAATTGACAGGAATATTGCGTTTTGCTCACACGTGGTCGACTCGGGCAGTAATCTTGTAGTGAGCGACACTCACACCGATCAACGCTTTGCTGATAACCCAATGGTTACAGGCGATCCGCATATTCGCTTTTATGCCGGCGCCCCCGTCGATGTTGAAGGCGCTAAAAAAGGAGTAGTCTGCCTTCTTGATAGCAAACCTAGAAACATCGAAAAAAAGAAACTCATTCTGCTTAATAACATCGCCGATTTAATTGGCAAGCACCTAGCATTAAAGAAAGAGCATGAGCTACTGAAAAGTGAACACGGATTGATTGAACACTCACCGTTAGTGCTGATGAGTTGGCAGTTCGGCTCATCGTTACAGCTTATGCATGTATCAAATAACGTGTCGCGAATATTAGGCGTAGAAGCACACGACTTACTAAGTGGTCATGTGCAGATTATCGATGTACTCGATAGTGCCAGCGAGGAAGACTTTACCTTTGCGATGCAGGCCCACATAGAGCGCGTGCAAACCCACACGTGTAGGCTTCGAATTAATGCCCCTACACGAACAATATGGGTAAGTATGATATCAACCGCAAATTTTGGTGAAGACGGCACGTTATCCACCGTTCAGGCCTTTTTCTTTGATACCAGTGACCAGAAATATATTGAAGATAAGTTAAACGATACTAATCAGCGAATGCGACTGCTTCTAGAGGCATCTGAACTTGGTACATGGGATTGGAATATTAAAGCGGATGTGAACCAGGTAAACAAAAGATGGTGTGAAATTGTTGGCGTTGATTACGAAGACTACGATACGAGCGCTCGGTTCTTTCGTCAGCGAATTCACCCTGCTGATATGGCATCTGTCGAAAAGAAGCTTAATGATCACTTGCTAGGGAAGACAACGTCATACAATGCCACGTTCAGGATGCGCCATGAAAATGGAACATGGGTGTGGGTGGAAAGCTATGGAAAGACAGTTGAAAGTGATTACAAAAATGAAGCCATACGCATCGCCGGTATTCATCGTGACATCACAGACAAAATGCTAAAAGAGCTAAAAGAAAAAAAGAAAACCCAGCTGCTTCAATTTATTAATAAAACCAGAGAGGCGTACCTTAATACCAATGACCTCACCCAAGCATGCCAAGCGGTGCTTGCCGAGCTACTTGATTTGGCTGATAGTCAATTCGCTTTTATTGGGCAAATGATTGATAAAGACACCGAGCCGAAACTTTATATTCATGCGATATCAGACATTGTATGGGACAGCACAAGCCAGACTCAGTATCGGGAATATAAAAACCGAAACCTGTATTTTACAAGTTTTGATAATTTATTTGGAAAAGTGGTTACATCAGGCGACGTGGTAATAAGCAACAGCACGGGTACTCACCCGTCGTCGAAAGGCACGCCAAAAGGGCACCCCCGTATTACGCGCTTCCTAGGGATGCCTATTAAACTTCAAACGGAAGTGGTGGGCATGATTGGTCTTGCCAATAAATTTGATGCGTATACTTATGAAGATGCGGACTTTTTCCAACCCTTACTAGATGCCCTATCCGGGTTGTTTTATGCCGTTTCACTTGAGCAGGCTCGTGCAGAAGCGGAAGAGAAACTTCGAAAGTTAGCCATGACCGACTCATTGACTGGGCTGGCTAATCGACGCGCATTTTTAGACAGGTGTGAATTACTCGCCTTAGAGGAAAAGCACTGTGTCGTGGCTATTATTGATATCGATTTTTTCAAAAAAGTGAACGACACATATGGCCATGATGCGGGCGATGAAGCACTTTTAAGTGTTGCTACCACATTAAAAAAACATGGCGATAATCGCGATATGATGGCACGCCTTGGCGGTGAAGAATTTGCTTTTGTTGCTGTTGATAAGAGTGAAGAAGAGGTAGCACTCATCCTTGAAACATTGCGTAAAGATGTAGAAAATACGCCGATAAATTACAAAGACGACGTTATTTCTCTCACTATCAGTATTGGACGTACGCCTCTATTAGGCACATTCAACGCTGATTTTGGAGACTTACTGAGCCAAGCCGATAAGGCGCTCTATGAGTCAAAGGCGTCGGGTCGAAACTGTGTAACCCAATGCGCTGCGCCCTCTAAAAAATAGCTTTACCTCGCGTAGGCAGAAGCCTGCGCGAGTCCCCCCCGTCCTCATAAAACTTATTTAATATTTTAAAAATCCCTTTAAATTTTATTCAAGATCTATATGATGCGCTTACAAACGAGAATATTTCTCATTATCAATGTCATTTACTTTGAGGGACGAGCGTTGAAATTGAATAAAGTTATGTTGTCTATCGCAGCGGCGTTGGCAGTATGTAGCGCCAATGCAATGGCACAAGTAGGCAATGAAGAAGCCGAATCATCTGTAGAACGCATCACCGTTCGTGGTGCTTTTTTTGGGCAACAAGTTGCTAATGCTGTAAAGACGCCCACGTTATTGGTCAATGTGCCTCAGTCTGTTTCTGTCGTCAGCGCCGAACAAATTGCTGAACAAGCTTTATTTAGTGTTGCAGACGTTATGCAATACACGCCAGGTGTAAGCATTGGGCAAGGTGAAGATCACCGTGACCAAATTACTATTCGTGGACAAAATACGACGGCTGACTTTTTCGTTGATGGGCTTCGTGATGACGTTCAGTACTTCCGCCCGCTCTATAACCTTGAACGCGTAGAAATACTTCGTGGTGCTAATGCATTGTTATTCGGTCGCGGTGGCGGCGGCGGTGTTGTTAACCGCGTAACGAAGGTAGCAGAAACCTCAAATGACTTTACGCGTTTGTCGGCAGCGATAGACACGTTCTCAGCGGGTTCTATTAGCATTGACACAAATACCGTGATTGATGAAGACAATGCATTTCGTTTAAATGGCGTATTCGACACCATTGATAACCATCGCGATTTCAGAGATGGCGAACGCTTCGCCGTTAACCCAACTTATACATGGATGGTTAGCGACGATACAACCGTTATCGCATCCTATGAATATGTTAACGACGACCGCATTGTTGACCGTGGTGTACCTTCACTCAATAACAAGCCGCTAACAGGTTTTGAGGATACGTACTTTGGTGATCCAGACTTCAACAATACAACTCTTGAAGCACACATCGCGCGTTTAAAAGTAGACCATTCTCTTGCACAAGATTGGAATATTAACGGAACGGTTCAATTTGCGGACTACGATAAAGCCTACCAAAACCTTTACCCTGTTGGTTTTGATGCGACGGCGACAACGGTTACGTTAGATGGTTATAAAGATACCACCGCCCGTCAAAATGCATTGATGCAGCTTAATCTGGTGGGGCAGTTTACTACTGGCAATATCGAACATACGTTACTGACGGGTTTTGAGTACGGTAATCAAGATACTGACAATGCGCGCCAAGATACCTTTTTTGCTGACACGCAAGATGACCAAATGACATTCGCGTTTTCCGATCCGTTGGTAATCCCTGCGTTTACTTTGACAGACCCGGTTCGCGATCGTGCATCAGACGTTACCTTTGCATCGGCTTTTGTTCAAGATGAAATCAAATTAAATGACAACTGGATTGTGGTAGCTGGCCTTCGCTACGATAACTTTGATATTGACGTGGTAGATGCGATTGAAATTGCAGACGGTATTGAAGATAACAATAATGGTTTTCTTTCAAGCTCTGACTCTCAAGTGTCACCACGAGCGGGCTTAATTTATAAGCCATCTGAGTCGGTGTCGTTTTATGCCAGCTACAGTAAGTCGTTTTTGCCGCGTTCTGGCGACCAGTTCTTAAGCCTATCACTATCTAGTCAAGCGCTTGATGCTGAAGAGTTTGAAAACAAAGAAGTCGGCGTTAAGTGGAACGTGAATGACAGCTTAAGTGTGACCGCGGCTGCATTTGAAGTTGAACGTGAAAACGGTACGGCACAAGACCCAAATAACCCAGAAGCCTCAATTCTTACGGGCACAGAAACAACGGGTTTTGAAGTTCAGGTTGTAGGCATGCTCACTGAAGCATGGTCAATCAATGCCGGCTACAGCAATTTAGACGGCGAAGAAATGGGGCGCGTAGTGGACGGTGCCGTAGCCAATCGTGATTTGGCACAGTTACCTGAGCACATGCTAACAGTATGGAATCAATATACGATTAACGATGCATGGGAAGTGGCGTTGGGCGTGATTCATCAGTCTGAACAGTATGCAACGCTAAGCAACACGACTGAACTACCTGATTTTACTCGTGTAGACGCTGCGGTTTATTACACTTATAGCGACGACTTGCGCATTCAATTAAATGTAGAAAACCTGTTTGACGAAGAATACTTTCCTTCGGCGCACAACGATAATAACATCTCAACAGGCGAGCCGCTAAATGCACGTGTTAGCGTGCAATACCAGTTCTAGTCTGCGATGAGTTTGTGAAGCTATGCTTCATTCTTGAAAAAGGCGGCTTTCGAGCCGCCTTTTTCGTAGGTTGTGCATAATCTGTGGGTTCCAGTTTAATACGAAAAAATTCCAGCAATATTAAATTCAACTAAAACCAACTATTTTTATCACTACTTATTTATATAGGTTCTTATCAAGGTATTTATTAAGAGTAAGCAAGCTTTCAACAAGCTCTGAGGTTTTATTACTAACCATATACGAATTCTAGCAGTGTGATTTGTCGCCTTAGCCCAATGATGTCTGAGCTTTTACTCAGTGCCATTATCCGTCGTTGAGTTTGATTGATTTGCATGGCAGCTGTGTACGTAAAGCGGACCTTGATGCTACGATAAGCCTGACGCTGTTTTGAGAAAGAGTTCTGAGTTGAAATTTTGGTCGCGAATGCGAACTTCAGCGACAAAGCGGCCGTTCGACAGTCTCATTTATTGTTCCTTCGGTACCTAGAATTCAGTATCCATATTCTTATTCGGTCCCCTCGACCTAGAACAGGGGCACTTATTAATGATCAGCAAAAAAAGGTTTATTCCATATCCGATTCGAAAACCAAAATATCGCCGGGTTGACACGCCAAATGATGGCAGATGGCTTCTAAAGTCCCAAAACGTACACCTTTTACTTTACCACTTTTAAGTAGTGATAAATTTGCTTCGGTAATACCAATTTTCTGCGCCAATTCCTTAGAGCGTATTTTTCGCTTAGCCATCATTACATCTAAATTTACTAATATTGGCATTTATATTATCTCGTTGTTTTCTAGAGCTATCTCTCTTGCAGCACTGAAAAATTGGACAATTGCGGGCAGGCAAAATACAACTATCAAGGTTAGAGGTCTAATGTTGATTTCTATATCTTCATCACTTCCCAGTAAATACAAGCCAAAGGGACTTAGTAACATATTGTAAAGCACACCAAAAAACGTCAGCCATGCTAACCACTTCAGGCAGCTCACACTTGAATCAGAATAAAAAGTGCCAAGACTGAATTGTTGCAATAGGCGTTGCAAAAAATATGCTCCCAATAGGAGTGTTAGGGCAGCAGGCGCTACTAGCAGAAGCAATATGCTAGTTTTATCGTGGTGAATTTGCCAAAGCTGATTAAATTGATCATCACCAAATGATACCCACGACCGACCTTCCGTTACAAAGCCAAATATCGCGATAAAAATTACCGCGCCAAATATTGCGAACACCATGATGCGGGCTATTTTTCCCGTTCGTTTCAACTTATCTAATGAACTCATGTTTATGCCGGTAACTTTTTCGATCAGTGTAAGCCAAAATCTCAGACCTTACAAAGAAATTCCTTTCTTACGGAAATAAATTATTACAAATAAGAAATTAATTATTGCAAAACAATAATTAATTGTTGTTAAAGTAATAGGGAATGAATGAGGATAACCAATGTCAATACGTAAAAAAATGCTAATTCCAAGATTTATAAAAAACAAATCGCTTAAAGAAAGTGTGAGGGCTATTCTGAAACTCACCTTACTATTAACAATATTAAGCGCGATGTCTGGTTGTCGAATATGGGATTTGGCTAACTTTCAGTGGCAAAATGCTAAAGCGAATGTTTCTTGGGGCAAAGGGCAAAGCGATACAGTAGTGCCATTCACCATACTGAATAATCATATTATTGTCTCTACGACTGTGAATGGGGTCAATGGTTTTCGCTTTGTTCTAGATTCTGGCGCTGCGGCGACTGTGGTCACTGAAACAGCAGCTACCCAGTTACTTAATTTTCCTCAAAACAAGCCAATTGCGATATCTGGTTCTGGGAGTGGTGACGATCCTATTGCTTACATAGTTGATAATACCCAGATAGGTGTTGGTGATTTTTCAATTTCAAAGCTATCTGTTATTTACGCACCCACATCAGCTATGCCATTTGACAGTATCGCAGAAACATATTTTGACGGCGTATTAGGCGCAGATTTTTTTAATTGCTGCTTAATCGAAATAAACTACGATAAGAAGACGCTTCAAATATCATTGCCTACGCAAACAAACCGTCAAGGGTATGCATCGCAATCATGGCAAGTGTTAGATATTGAAGTAGAAGACAATACCCCCTATCTATCAACCCAAATACGAAACGGTGAAACAGATAAAACTGTGAAAGTGATGCTTGATACTGGCTCTACAGGCACGTTGAGCTTGTTTGCGAACAAGCAAGCTTTTGCTATACCAAATAACGCTTACACTGCAAGAACGACTGGAATTAGTGGCGATACAATGAACAAAGTAGGCTTACTGAGGTCATTGGTTATTGGTAAACAACACTTTAGCTCCTTGCCCACATACTTTCGTGTAACAGGGAGCAATTCTCAAAGCGGCAGTCATGGTGTATTGGGCAATCAAATTATGCAACGATTTAATATGACGTTTGATTTCTCTGAAGAAAAAGTCTGGATCCAAGCCAACCATAAAACGAGCGTCCCGATTTTGTTAGATCGCTCCGGTTTACGATTACTACCGCATAACGAAGGAGCAATAGTCAAAGATATAGCCGTTGGGACAGGCGCAGATGCATTGAATATCTCGATGGACAGCATTCTTAAAAGCATTGATGGGATTGATATTAATAGGGACAACTTTGACCGAGCTCTGTCAGTGCTAAGTGACCCCGAGGTTAGTTCTGTCCACATCTGCTGGATTGCCAAAGAAAACCAAACCTGTGGGAAATTAGCTCTTTATTCAAGAATAAAAATGTAACTATTAGCGAAGCGCTTTATTCAAGTATTCAAAACCGAATATCAGCTTCCTGCACACAGTTCGCATTTAAACCCTGAGCGCATGCAACACCCTTATGGCACAACTGGGAAGTTAAAACCCTAAACTCTGAAGATCTACTGTTTGTCTCAAGATGCCCCTATTGCTGTGGGGCTGAAACGTACGTTTAGGAGCCGAACAGTAGTAGTCAGCTCAGCGGCAACGATGAGCGAGAACCAGTCATACATCTAATGTGATATTCAAAATCGCATACATCATGATGGCCTTTCGCGATGATTATTGTCTTGTGTTGACTGCCAAATTTCATCACACTTCGTGAGAAAATTTGCCTTTGAAGACTCATGGTTTTCTTTATGGTATTGATAAACTTCTTCCATTTTATTGAGCATCTCTTGTCCCAAAAAATAAGGAAAACCCCCTGAATTAGCAATCCTTCGTAAAGCATTATCAATATTATGCTCATGAAATGTAGTGAAACGTCTATAGCCCTCTTTGTTACAGCTTGCCAAGTAGTCTTTAAGAAGCACTTCTGTTACTGCTATTTCAGGTTGAGCATCTGAAATTCTAGCCTCTAAATATGCCCTCTCTTTTAGGTACTGACCTGTTGAAAAACTCAAGATCAATAGACAGGAAAAGATAAAATATGTGAGTTTCACAAACACAGCCAATGAAATAAGAAATAGTTAACATTTGTATTGGGGGTCTTTCCAATAAGACAACGTCAACAGTCCGTTTGTAAGAATTATTTGAGGAGAAAGCGTGCAGCTATTTAGGGCGAGGCGCTGATATTCAATATTGCTGCATCGAGGTTCGGCTCCAGTATTCACTAGTGGCGGTAATAAAGCCTATAGCGATTGAACGCTTCTGATACTTGCAAGAAGTCCAGTGCGACAACACTAATCTGACTGCTTATCGTCTGAAGCCGCAAGTCAGATGATGTCTAATGCTACAAATGAAAGTGTCAGATCAAATGTAAGCCACCATAAATCGAAACTAACTCTGCACACTACAACTCATAAAGACTTTTTACGTTACCGTAACAATGGATATTTACACTATTGCGGCAATATACTCGTGTAATAATGCAAATAATCACTATTAGATTTCAGGTTTGGTCTGGAATTACGCATCAAAACACTGCGCCCGCTAACTTATGAAAAGCTAGAAGAATTCAAACGAAAATCTGTCTAGTAAAGTCTGGTCAATTCAGTCTGCTTCAGACATAGAGCGGACGGTCAGATTATTGACTAGCTACTTCTGCTTTTTGCCCGAAATAGGCGTTACACATTGTCTGATTGTTACTTCGGCTCCACGCCCAAAGCGGACCCAACAACTTTTCTGTTTGAATTGTAAACGTGGTGATAAATAATACGCTTCGGAGAACTTGTTCTCCGCAGGTATCACCACGAATAATTTAACTTTGTTCTGACCCCGATAGTTTTCGCGTTGGTTTATTTGTAGTGCTTTGCGCCTTTGGCTATGGTGCGTTAACGTTGTACGGCGCACCTTTTTTAAAGCACGTAATAGCCTACTTGCCTTGGCAGTACCAGCGCGCAGGCTATATGGCATTGTTTATGTTGATTGGCTTTTTGGCGAAGGTATATTTAGCAATCGCGTTCAGCTGTAACTAACTAATAGCTTTCAATTATAAGACTATAAGTTGTGCTCTAAATCTTATTTTACCTAAAACAAACAACTATGTAATACTCACTTTAATGAAAATTTAGAATAAATTATCACAATAAAAAGGAATTTATATTGGTGGGTATAAACGCAATAAAAACATTAGGACATTCTTATGACAAGGCTCTGTTTTCTTACCTTAAAAGACTAGATGTTGAAACTAGAAACAAAGTGCGAGCAATAGCAACACTTCAAGATGACAGAGCAATAAAGATTCTTAATAATTTACGAAGAGATTTGTCAGTAGGTAAATTACTCATCGCAGAGAAAGCCATATCAGCGCTTCATGACTCTGAATCTATCCTGCCTGAAAAATTCCCCAAAACGCCACAAACTTTCGAAAATTACTGCCGCCTCACTGCTTTACCATTAACTAAACAATTAACTTTGATAAATGCAGTATTAAAGGAACATGGTGCGAAGATTAACGCTTTTGTACATGAATTAGGCAATGTGAATAAATGCATAATTAGAAAAGAGTTCACTGTAGCTGCAATAAAAATTGAAAAAATTATCGAAACATACGGCTATAGCCACTGTATTTTGAGAAAAGCAGTTTTCGTAAAAGAGCATTTAAAAGACCAAAAAATCAGTCCATATATACATGACTTTCTCGACGAAGCTGCAGAAAAATCCAAACTAATCACATCGTCTTTAATACACTGCTTTCAAGACGAGCAGGATTATTTAGGCATAAAACGCTCTATAATGGCCCTGCCAGACAAAGGAACCAGCAACAAATTCACAAGAGATATTGCACGTATTCCGTTTCACGCGCATGCAAAAGAGCAGGGAGATTTAGAAGAGTTACTCCAAAGCGGCTTGCAGTCGTCATTAATCGACGCATTAATAGTGCTAAAAGTAAACATAGAACAGTTGGAACTAGAGAAATACAGTGACATCCAAAAAATAGTAGACTCGCTTGAAGCAATATCACCCTCACTTGAAGATGTCATACAAATTTACGAGCTGAATGAAGATTCTGAATTCCTGTTCTTTAAACAGTCTTCTGCGTGGTTAGAATCCAATGAAGTAATTAGATACAGATATCTTATAGATCATTTTTATGATTCTCCTGAAGCGAGTTACTTCAACTTATCAGAAAAATTAACCAATCGCATCAGCAGGACCGTTAATTGTGAAACCGTTAGTTGCATACTTTCTAGCGAGAGATTGTTGACTGATATAGGAGAAAATTTACGTCAGGCAATTTGCTTAGGTGCAATTACACGCGCAGCGCTATTCAACTTCCTAACATTCACTAAACGCAGTGACCTTAAAGTAAAAGATTGTGAAATTTTTCCACTAATGAGCAGAACAAGTGCATTAGACAGGACAATTCATGTACCTTCGATTAAGCAAATACTCCCGCTATTACAATGTAAGTTAGCCAAACTAACTATTCGTTTACTAATCGCAAAAAAAAGTAAAAGTGAAAGTGACCATATAGCGCTCAAGAGTCTCATGGAAAGAATTTTAAGGGACGATTTCAATAATGATTTCGTTAAATTTTTTGATGATGTTGCAGACCGCTCACAAGAAATAGCATTCTACCTTTACGAAACATGTAATGAAGACTTCATTGCACGCATGACTAGAGTAATAAAGAAAGCTGGTGACATTACCGATACAAGAGCCGCACTACATATATGGAGGGGCGAGTATTCTGGTGAAAGTGTCTATCTAGACCGTGCAAGAAACCTTCTTATTGACAGCCAAATTAATAAAATCAGAGATGAGATCGACGACAACAGAATATATGTAGATATAACTAGATTTACTGAATGGTTTAATGACAACGTTTCTTCAAGGATGAGCGCACTGTTGCTGATGTTGCAACACAGCGACGATTTAGAATATGTTGACAACCCCCAGCTACTAGACTTGATAGAAGAGTGCTTCCGTGAATTTAGCTCCAGCAATTTCTTTGGGATCGCCTCATACCTTGGTAGGCGAATCAGACACGGAACATTTAGAGGCCACTTATATTCAAGCGTAGTCAATAATATTGAAAATAACTATTCACAGCTATTAAACCAAAGCACAATTTTGCTTAAATGGAATGAATGGAAAGAAAATTACGAACGAAAAGTTATTGAGATAATAGACCATAAACTTCACATCCAGTCTCAGCAGAAAAAAATGGGACTCTTGATGCCAAATCTAAGAAACCCAGCAAAAGCCACCATCGCAGAAAGTTGTGCGACCACACTGGTCGATCATTATAATACCTGTGGCAATATCTATGGTGTCGAGACGATCATTGCTGAAGCTTGCTGGAGAATTGCAGAGGTTGATCTTACAAGTTTTAATTCTTACATCAAAGGGCGAAAACCAAGCTTTTTGGCAGAACAACCCCTAAGTTCAAATAAAAACTTGAATCTCACTCCTGAAGGAACGGAAATAACAAGGGAACTTGAGCGAGAGTTAAGAACTTTAATCGCCGAAAAACTAACTACAATATGCGCATGGTTTAAGAAACCACAGAGTGCGTCCCCAAAAGCTTCACTAAGTTTGTTGTATAAAGCAGTGGTATCGGAGGTACAACAGACATTTTTTGATTTTAAACCAGATACTGATTTCAAAGAAGAAGACGATATTGAATTGTATGGTGGCGTTTATCATATTTTTTATGACGCACTTTACGTAATTATTTTCAATGCAGCAAAGCACGGTAAACCAAATGGGAATTTATTGAGGGAATTTTACATATCCTCAGAATACAACAAACGTCACCTCCGCTTTAGAGTTCTTTCAGAGATAAAAGACGAGGATGACGAAAGATACGTGCTAAGTCGTTTAGAAGTCAAACAAGGCGAAAATTTACAATATGCGCAAGTAATAGAAAATAGAAGTGGTATTAAAAAGCTATACCACCTTCAACTCGCAGACAGCAAGTTTAGTTTAGAGAAAGTCGATTGCGAAAATAGGTACGTAATTACTGAATTCGCCTACGAACTGGGTTAATTAATATGAAAGTACTCATAATAGAAGACGATGACTATAAAGCTGACAATCTTGCAAAATTCACAAGAGAAACTTTTACAACTGTGACAATAGCTAATGCACGGAGTCTGGCAGAAGCTATAGATGAGATTGACAACTCACACTTTGATTTGATTTTTGTCGATATGGCGATTCCCAGTCACACTCCTGCGCCCGGTGAAGGTGCACCTATATCTTTCCTTACAGGAGGAGTTGATGTTCTTTTAGAGCTATCAGAGCTAGGAAGGACAGACAAATGCATAGTGATAACACAATATCCAAGCATTGAAATATCAGGCGAGCATTATGCGTTAAATAAAGCCGCCAAAATGTTTAAGAAACAGCTTAACTGTGATGTTTTAGATTGCATCTACTATGTCGAGGGAAGCTCAAAATGGAAGTATGACCTCACAAAGGTAATAGATATATACAATGAAAGTTTTGATTCTAGAAGATAACAATAAAAAATTCGAGCATATAAAAAATACGCTGTCTAACGACATCCCTGATTGTCAAATAACACGCAGCACATGTATTTCTCAATTTGTATCCGAGGTCAACAGGAACCAGTTCGACTTAGTAGTTACAGATTTGATGGTACCCCTACAGGTGGACACTACAGATGTGATAAATGCAACAGAAGAAATTATTTGCGAAATAAGGGACACACAGTCCTTAAATTTTTCAACTCCAGTAATTGCAATTACTCTTTATAGTGACGTTGCTTCTGAAAATTTTGAGAGGTTCAATCGTCTTGATATTACTATAGTTAATTACTCAGCAGACTCAACAGAATGGTCTGAAGCTTTTCTACTCAAAGCGCGAAAAAGTATTCCACGAAAAACATATGACTTTGTAATTTTCTGCGCACTAGAAAAAGAGGCCTCAGCGTTTGTTGACCTAGGTTACTCCGTAAGTAACACGTTTATTTCAAGTGGCTTGAAATGTCGAAGTATTGATATTTCGGGAAAAAGAGGGGTGATCGTAATACCACCACGAATGGGTTTAGTAAATGCGGCAATAACTAGTGCGAAAGCTATAGATGTGTTTGCGCCTAATGTCATTTGCATGAGCGGTATTTGCGCTGGCATAGAAGGAAAAGCAAATATTTATGACGTTATCGTATCTGATATTTGTCATCAGCATGATTCCGGGAAGTGGTCAGAAGCTGGGTTTACCCCTGAACACTACTCTGTTCAAATTCCCCATACCACCAGAATGAACATTGAACATGCAATCCAGGATAGTAATTTCGTGAGAAAAATTAAGGACGGAATTTCTCTCAAACGAACAGAGTTTCCGAGTCATACTGACACATTAACTTTCGAAGTAAAATTAGCAGCAACTTCGAGCGGAAGCTCAGTAGTAGCATCAGATGAAGCCCTTTTGACTATAAGAGAACAACATAGAAAGATGACATCTTTTGAGATGGAATCGTATGGTATGTATGAAGCCGCAAGACAAGCCGATAGAGACCTTTCATACTTCAGCGCGAAAGCTGTTGTTGATAATGGTAACGAGGAAAAAAGCGATGACTTTCATAGAGTAGCATGCTTGCTATCTGCGAAAACTGTCTACGAGTTACTGTCCAAAATTGCTTAAACCAATATGCTAATACACCAACAACCACTTCATCCGAGCATTCTCGGCGGATCGCTGGTCTTAAATAAAGTCACCTACATACAGGCAGTCTTCAGGTTGAAGCTGCCATGTATTTGCAACCACACCTTATTCAGATGCAATAGCAATTATCAGCTACTAATGCTGTGGTTCAATATCTGGCCTAGTGGCTATAAAAACAGGGATGAGAAGCCCAATCAACGGCATACTGCAACTTATAAAAAATGTAAGGAAGGTAAGCGGTAATAGTTTACGCACTTTGTTTTTATCGAAGTAATACATCAGCAATGCAGAAAGTAGTGCTAGTCCGAAAATAATAGGTATATAGAAAAGTAACATCATCAACTCCTTTGAAAGCGCGTAGAAGACCATACCTACACGTAAACAGCTGCCATGCAAATCACTCAAACTCAACGACGGACAATGGCACTGAGCAAAAGCTCAAACATCATAAGGCTAAGGCGACAAATCACACTGCTAAAATTTGCGTATGGTTAGTAATAAAACCTCAGAGCTTGTCGAAAGTTTGCTTCCTCTTGATAAATACCTTGATAAGAACCTATATAAATAAGTAGTGGTAAAAATAGTTGGTTTTAGTTGAATTTAATATTGCTGGAATTTTTTAGTATTAAACTAAAACCCACAGGTCAATCCAATTCTTTATTGTGGCCTCTTGTCATTTATTGTTAGGTGTATATACTTACAGGTAACTGTATAGACAAACAGGCCTTTTATGCGCCCACTTACTGCCAGACAAACCGAAGTTTTCGAACTGATTAAAGCAACCATGCTAGCAACGGGAATGCCGCCTACACGTGCAGAAATTGCTCGTGAATTAGGGTTTCGCTCGGCTAATGCCGCAGAAGAACACCTTAAAGCGTTGGCGAAAAAAGGGGTCATCGAAATATTGCCGGGTACGTCTCGAGGAATTAAGTTAACACAACCACTTGAAGATGATACGCCAGAAGGCGAAGGCCTTCCGCTAATTGGGCGTGTTGCCGCCGGTGAGCCTATTCTTGCGCAAGAACATGTTGAGTCTCACTATAAAGTCGACCCTGCACTTTTTAAGCCACAGGCCGACTTTCTATTGCGTGTAAACGGCATGAGTATGAAAGACATTGGTATTTTAGATGGCGATTTACTTGCCGTGCATCGTACCACTGACGTACACAACGGTCAGGTCGTGGTGGCGCGTGTCGATGAAGACGTGACGGTTAAACGTCTTGAAAAGCGTGGCAGAGAAGTATTATTGCACGCCGAAAACGAAGAGTTTTCACCCATTAAGGTTGACCTTGCAAGCGAACCTTTTGCCATTGAAGGTATTGCTGTTGGTGTTATTCGTAACGCCGACTGGATGTAAGCTTTTACCACTTACTACAAAAAAGCGACCTTAAGGTCGCTTTTTTGTATGTAAAGCATGCTAAATAGCAGCCATTTTATGCTTTAAAGGCGCAGTTATACTCGTTCAATAAACGAACCCAAACGATAGTATTTCCTCACCCCACATAACGTATTTTTTTTGTCGTCATTACTAATTGTATGATGATGTTGTCATACTTTATTGCACCGTTGTAGTGCGAAACGCGTTGAATAATCTACATTACCGCACTGTTCACCCGCATAAGTGACGCCACTTTATCACGGTGTGAAGTGATGCCGTTGTAACGACACTTGCCACCGTTTTTTCATGTCCACTTCTTCATCTAAACATTAAATCTGATTAAAAAATAAGCGACCCGATGATCTTTTTGCAGAAAAGACTAGACGAGCGGGTTTTATTGCGCAATTCTTAGTCAGTGATTAACAAAATAATAACAATGGCTCTAAATTTGTTTTACAAATTGATGTTGTGGGTCAGGCATTAGGAAACCACATTGGTAGAAATAACACGCAAAAGTTGGGTGTTGTTGGTTCTACCATTACGGAGGTGCTGAGTGAAACAACCAACGATACGCGCGGCAAAATGGCTATCTACTTTACCATTATTGCTATGCTCACCTTTGCTTCATGCCGAAGCAGCCGCAGGTGAAGCGTCATCTTTAAACCTTCGACGGGGCGCCACAGATATAAGTGGGCAGGTGTACGATTTACACATGCTTATGTTCTTCATCTGTGTGGGCATAGCCGTTGTCGTATTTGGCGTTATGTTTGCGTCTATGTACTTACATAGAAAGTCGCGCGGTGCGAAGCCAGCGAATTTCCATGAAAACGTAAAAGTAGAAATTGCTTGGACGGTTGTCCCATTCCTCATTCTTATCTTTATGGCGGTCCCTGCTGCCAATACGCTTATTGCAATGGAAGATACTTCAGAGGCTGATATGACTGTGTTGGTCACAGGGTCTCAGTGGAAGTGGCATTATAAATACATGGATAAAGACGTTGAGTTTTATTCATTGCTTGCCACCCAGCGCGAACAAATTGCTAATAAGTTCGAAAAGACCGAAAACTATCTTCTAGAAGTCGACCGTCCGTTAGTGATCCCCACGGGCCAAAAAGTACGATTCTTAATTACCTCTGATGACGTTATCCATTCTTGGTGGGTGCCTGATTTTGCCGTTAAGAAAGACGCTAACCCAGGCTTTATCAACGAAGCATGGGCAAACGTGAACGAACCCGGTGTATATCGAGGGCAATGTGCAGAGTTATGTGGCAAAGACCATGGTTATATGCCGATTGTAGTGATAGCGAAAGAACCTGCTGAGTTTGAAGCGTGGATTGGTGAGCAAGAATCTATTGCACGCCAAGCGAAGGAAGAAGAGCAGCGTCTTCTGTCAATGAATATGAGTATGGACGAGCTGATGACCGAAGGCGAGCGCGTATACAACGCAACATGCGCCGCGTGTCATATGCCAAATGGTGAAGGTTTACCTGGTGTATTCCCAGCCCTAAAAGGCAGCAAAATGGCCTTAGAAGACCAACCTGCCCATATTGATATTGTATTGCACGGTAAAGGCGGTACTGCGATGCAGGCCTTTGGCAAAATGTTAAGTTTAAAAGAAATTGCAGCAGTGGTGACGTATGAGCGCAACGCCTGGGGTAATAACACCGGCGATATGGTTCAAGCAAAAGACGTTAATGCCGTCGCAACCGGTAATTAGGAGCGCGTTATGAGCAAAGCGACAGAAATCGTTACGCCGGGCACAGCGGCGCACAGTGATGACCATGAACATCATGATCATATCCCAAAAGGGATAACCCGATGGTTATTTACCACTAACCACAAAGACATAGGCACCCTCTATTTGTGGTTTGCCTTTATCATGTTTTTAGTTGGTGGGGCGATGGCCATGGTGATAAGGGCTGAGCTCTTTCAGCCAGGTCTTCAAATTGTAGAGCCTAACTTCTTTAACCAAATGACAACCGTTCACGGTCTTATTATGGTATTTGGTGCGGTTATGCCAGCATTTACAGGGTTAGCCAACTGGCTAATTCCGATGATGATTGGCGCACCAGATATGGCACTTCCACGAATGAATAACTGGAGTTTTTGGATTTTGCCAGGGGCTTTCCTCATTCTCTTAAGTTCGCTGTTTATGGAAGGGGGCGGCCCGGCATTTGGTTGGACATTCTATGCACCGCTGTCTACCACTTACAGTGGCGATTCAACCGCGTTATTTGTGTTCTCTGTTCACATTATGGGTATCTCATCCATTATGGGGGCCATCAACGTTATCGTGACTATTTTCAACATGCGCGCCCCTGGAATGACATGGATGAAAATGCCATTGTTCGTTTGGACGTGGCTGATTACGGCATTCTTGCTGATTGCTGTAATGCCTGTTTTAGCCGGTGCTGTGACGATGGTACTCACCGATAAGTTCTTCGGCACGAGCTTCTTTGACGCAGCCGGCGGCGGCGACCCCGTAATGTTCCAGCATATCTTCTGGTTCTTTGGACATCCCGAAGTGTACATTATGATCTTGCCTGCATTTGGCATCATCTCTCAAATTGTACCCACCTTCTCGCGGAAACAGCTGTTCGGTTATGCGTCAATGGTATATGCCACCGCGTCGATTGCACTGCTTTCGTTTGTGGTATGGGCGCACCACATGTTCACCACCGGAATGCCGGTTTACATGGAAATGTTTTTCATGTTTGCGACCATGCTTATTTCGGTACCCACAGGCGTGAAGGTGTTTAACTGGGTCGCCACAATGTGGAGAGGGTCACTGTCGTTTGAAATGCCAATGATGTTTGCGATTGCGTTTATCGTGTTGTTTACCATTGGCGGGTTATCTGGCCTTATGCTGGCAATAACACCGGTCGACTTTCAATATCACGATACCTACTTTGTAGTAGCACATTTCCATTATGTGCTGGTGACAGGAGCGGTGTTCTCTATTATGGCAGCGGTGTACTACTGGCTACCTAAGTGGACAGGCAAAATGTATGACAACACATTAGCGAAATGGCATTTCTGGTGTTCATTGGTTTCCGTAAATGTGCTGTTCTTCCCTATGCACTTCGTAGGTTTAGCGGGCATGCCTCGTCGTATTCCTGACTATGCACTTCAGTTTGCTGACTTCAATAAATGGATAAGTTTAGGCGGCTTCGCATTCGGACTTTCTCAACTTATTTTCCTCGCGTTACTGATAAAAGCGTGCAGAAAACAGGGCGAGCCAGTGTCAAGTCAAGTGTGGGAAGGCGCAGAAGGGCTTGAGTGGGAAATTCCTTCTCCAGCACCATACCATACGTTTGAAACCCCACCGGTTGTGAAGTAGTACAATACTCATCGGCAATAGGAGCGAAGCAATGACGCAAACAAATGCAAATAACAAATTGGTCATCAAACTGGTTGTTATTGTGTTCGGTATGTTTGGTTTTGGCTTCGCCTTAGTGCCGCTTTACGATGTCTTCTGCGATATTGCAGGTATTAACGGAAAAACTGAGAACTCAGCGGCCTTGTATGAGTCGGTAGAAATCGATGAGAGCCGCGAAGTAACGGTAGAGTTTATAACGCGAACGAATACTGGGATGCCTTGGGAATTTCGCGCAGAAACTAAGCGGATTAAAGTTCACCCTGGTGAATTAAACACCGTGTCGTTTTATGTTCGTAACCCGGCATCAAGCAATATAGTGGCGCAGGCAATACCGTCGGTGTCGCCAGGTACCGCCGCGATATATTTAAACAAAACAGAATGCTTCTGTTTTAACCAGCAACCATTAACTGCGGGCGCAGAAGCGTATATGCCTATGCAGTTTTACGTTGACCCTCAGCTTCCAGAAGACATTACTTATTTTACCTTGCAGTACACCTTATACGATGTCACGGCACGTGCTAGTGACCTAACGACAAACCCGAATCCCTTTATGGTCCCTCAACCTGAAAGCGGTAAATAACAGGCACGGGATAAGGAGATATACATGCAACAAGAATACGAACGATATTATGTGCCCGCCCAAAGCCCTTGGCCAATAGTGGGTGCGGTAGCATTATTTTTAATTGCCGTTGGCGCTGGCAACTTTGTTATTGAAGCAACACGAGGAGAAACCGGGTACGGCATGCAAATATTGCTTGCGGGTATCGCCGTTTTATTAGTGATGCTAGTGGGATGGTTTAAAAATCAAATTGACGAGTCGATGTCTGGCCTTTACAGCGACCAACTTGGTCGTTCATATCGCCAAGGGATGAGTTGGTTTATTTTTTCTGAAGTCATGTTTTTTGCTGCGTTTTTTGGCGCCTTGTACTATGCGAGATTTATCTCTGTACCTTGGTTAGGCGGCGCTTCAAATAATGCGATGACTAACGAGGTGTTATGGCCAACGTTTGAGGCTATGTGGCCGCTAATTACAACGCCAGGTGGCATCTCTACTACCGAAATGAGCGCAGCTGGCCTACCAACAATTAATACCATTATTCTGTTGATATCGTCGGTCACCCTTCACTTTGCACACGTTGGTCTTGAGCAAAACAAGCGTAAGCAGCTTACGGTAATGCTTGGCATTACTATCCTACTGGGTATCGGCTTTTTGTTTCTACAAGTAGAAGAGTATATTCATGCTTATAGAGACCTAGGGTTAACCCTGCAGTCAGGCATTTATGGTAATACCTTTTTCATGTTGACCGGGTTTCACGGTATGCATGTCACGTTAGGCACAATCATACTGATTGTATTGTTCTTCCGTGTCTTAAAAGGCCATTTCACGCATGATAATCATTTTGCCTTCCAAGCAGGTAGTTGGTATTGGCACTTCGTTGATGTGGTGTGGGTAATGCTTTATCTGTTTGTCTACGTACTGTAACTAAAACATCGCCAAACCCTAATAGGGTCGAGGGTTTGGCGTAATTAGTCCGGTTGCTATCGCGATTAATATAAGGGTAACGATGGCAACGGAAGTGAACACTCTGCGACCTATATATTTGCTCATGGGGCCATCTTTAGGGTCGTTTTTCATCATGACCCTCATGGCTAAAAACAGATTTACTATCATGTAAATCACCAGGGCAGCCAGAATTATTTTTATTAACATGTCGACCTCTTAAGTTGTGCGCTGGTTTATTGAATGATGCAAAAACGTACCTCAACCTTTATTGCCATATTTGTTACTGCAACCTGCGTTGTAGTGATGTGCTACTTAGGTTTTTGGCAATTAGATAGGATGACGCAAAAGCAACAACGTTTAGCTAGCATAACGCAAAAACAAGGGAATGACAGTTTTGACCTATTGCATGCCTTATCGCTGGACGATCCTAGAGATGTATCGGTTACCTTTCAGGGGGTGGCAGATAACCAGCATGTGTTTTTACTCGATAACCAGATACACCAGAGCCGAATTGGTTTTGATGTCGTTGTGCCAATGTTAACCAATGCAGGGTGGCTATTAGTTAATTACGGATGGATACAAGCACCCGACAAGGTGCGCACGCTTCCTGCTATTACGATTGACAATGTCGCCTCACACTTTGAGGGAATTATTAGTATACCGCAAAATAACCCAATGATTACGGAGACACTATCTAGTGCTCCTCAGTTTCCTGCGCTCATTCAACAAGTTTCTATAGCGCGTATCAAGCAAATTTTAGATCTCGATTTACTGCCCTATGTGGTTCAGCTTACCGGTGACAGTGCGACATTCGTTAGAGCGTACACCCCAGTAGTCATGCCTCCAGAAAAACACTTAGGCTATGCCGTTCAGTGGTTTGCGCTTGCACTAGCTGCTGCGTTTATTGGTGGTATAGCAATAATAAAAAGAGGACGTAGTTATGAGTAATACTGCATCAAAGAAGACGCTGCTAATAATGTTAGCGGTATTTGTTATTCCAGTCGTGCTTGCAAAAATAGCGCTTGAAAACGATTGGTTTAACCGGGGTTCAACGAACAAAGGTTCACTGCTTGAGCCCACAATTAATGTGTCGACTTTGATGGAAGGTGAAGCGCCTAAGTGGCGAATGGTTTACGTACTACCTAGCGTGTGCGATGCAACATGTGAAAACGCACTTTTCAGTATTAACCAAGTATGGTTAGCGCTAGGAAAGGAGTCTGACCGCGCAGAGGCCGTGGTGCTTGTTAACGCACAAAGCGATCAAAGTGCGGTAGCAGCGTTAGCCGACTACCCTTTCGTAGAGGTGAAACAGCTTGTCCCCGGTATTGATAATCCGCTTGCGACACAGAGCGTTTATATCGTTGATACGCTGAATAATGCCATGCTGTTCTACACCCTTGACGAAGATAGACAAACTGCCGTGATGGAAAGCCGAAACATGCTTGCCGATATTAAAAAGTTACTCAAGTTATCCAGAATAGGGTAGGAGAAGTCTATGAAAAAACTTGTTCTATTCAGTTTGTTCCTGGCTGTATTTGTGATTATTTTGGGGGCGTACACACGCCTTACGGATGCAGGTTTAGGGTGTCCGGATTGGCCGGGCTGTTATGGCAACATTACCGTTCCGTTGAGTGAAGAAAAGGTTGAGGCTGCAAATCAAGCTTACCCTGAACGACCAGTAGAAGCATTCAAAGCATGGAATGAAATGGTCCACCGCTATTTTGCAGGCGCATTAGGGCTGTGTATTTTAGCTATTGCTATCGTTGCGTTAAAAAATCGTCGTCAAGGCGGGCCGTTAAAGCTACCGCTGCTGTTACTCGGCCTTGTCATCTTTCAAGCCGCATTAGGAATGTGGACCGTCACGCTAAATCTGCTTCCCGTGGTGGTTATGGGGCACCTATTAGGAGGCTTTAGCGTATTGTCCTGTCTGTTCATTTTATATCTTCGATTAAAACGTGCCAGTGGAAATATCCTACACGATTCAGTAGCAAACCCGGCTAGCTATAAACGCTTTACAACATTTGCGCTTATTGGTGTTGCCATACTGGTGGGGCAAATTGCACTTGGTGGGTGGACCTCGGCAAACTATGCGGCATTGGCGTGTACCGATATGCCGATTTGTGAATCTGGTTGGCAACAACGACTCGATTTTCCTGGCGCGTACAGTGTGCCAGATGCAGACAACTATGAGTATGGTGCGCACGATTACGATGAACGTATGACTATGCACATCGTTCATCGCGCGGGGGCGGCAATTACATTGGTGTACTTACTTGCACTGGCAATAACGTGCTTGCGAACGACGCAATTTTCACTGGCAATTAAACACACGAGCGTATTGATGATTGGTGTGTTGTTTGCTCAAGTTGCTTTAGGCGTGAGTAACGTCGTTTTCAGTTTACCTCTTTTTGTTGCTGTGGCGCACAACGCCGTTGCCGCATTGTTGCTGCTCACATTAATTCGTCTTATCTGGCACGCTGTGTCAGCTTATTCTTCTCGCTCCCTTTCCCATGGAGGCCAACATGGCTAAATCTCTTTCTTCTTATACCGGTAACACGCGTAGTCACAACACCGCACACTGGCGAGACTACTATGAGATGACGAAACCGAATGTGGTTATGCTGTTATTACTCACCGCGCTTGTTGGTATGTGCCTCGCCACGCCAACCTGGGTAAATGCAGGAACGCTTATCAGTGGTTTAGTGGGGATAGGTATGCTGTCAGCCTCTGCGGCCGTGATTAACCACATTGTAGATCATCGTATTGATAAAGTGATGGCACGCACGTTTAATCGGCCGGTGGCAAAAGGTAAGGTAAGTATTAATCATGCAAGCTGGTTCGCGGTTTTATTGGGAGTGATGGGCTTTGTTGTACTTGCCACGTTCGTCAATATGTTAACCGCGTGGCTTACCCTCGCAAGCTTAGTAGGCTATGCCGTGGTGTATACCATGTTTTTAAAACGTGCTACGCCACAGAATATCGTCATTGGCGGCCTTGCCGGCGCCGCGCCCCCATTATTAGGCTGGACTGCCGTGACAGGCGAAGTGCATGCCCATGCGTTGTTGCTGGTTCTTATCATTTTCACATGGACACCACCGCATTTTTGGGCGCTAGCCATTCACAGAGAAAAAGACTACGCCAAAGCCGAAATACCTATGTTACCGGTAACCCATGGTGTTGCCTTTACCAAAACATCCGTTTTGTTGTACACCGTGCTGTTAGGGCTTGTGTGTTTGCTACCGTATTTAATTGGTATGAGCGACATGATTTACCTTGTGGGATCATCATTGCTTAATTTAGGCTTTTTGTATTATGCGGTTAAACTCAAATTTGCTGCAGAAGCACAAACCGCAATGAAAACTTTTAGGTTTTCAATTATTCATCTCATGGTATTGTTTGTGATACTACTTTTAGATCACTACGTACCTCTGAGTTTATGAATCAACGGATTTTTGTAGGCGTTGTTGCTTTTATCGCTCTTGTCGCCGGTATGGTAGGTGCAATATATATTGCACCGCCAAGTACTGAAAACGTACAAGAAACACAATATTTTCAATATTACCCCGAGCCTCGCGCTATCGATCCATTTGCGCTTACTGACCACAAGGGCAAACTATTTAATGAAACGTCGTTGACCAAACGGTGGAGCCTAGTCTTTTTGGGCTACACTTTTTGTCCCGATATTTGCCCTACTACCATGGCGGAATTGAACGGTATTTATCCGTCGCTTCAGTTAATTGAAAGCGAATACCCTATTGACGTGGTTTTTGTGTCGGTTGACCCGAATCGTGATTCAATCGAACGCCTTGCCGAATACATTGGTTTTTTTAATACGTCATTCATCGGGGTTACGGGCGAACATAAAGCCCTGTTCCCGCTTGCCCGTAATCTTGGAATGATGTACGCCATTGCCGATAGCACAGACAACCCCAATTACCTTGTCGATCACAGTGCATCAATTGTTCTTATTAACCCTAAAGCACAGGTTATTGGCCGGTTTAAGCCAAAACGTGAGCCAGGAAAATTGTCTATCAGCGACGCGCAGCAAATACTGACAGATATGCCCGTTATCGTTAAAGGTAAGTACTAATGGGCGTTACGATAAGAAAGGGGCATTCCAGTGATGCGGATGTGGCCGCACCTCTTATTCTTTCTGCAGCAGAGGCGCTTATTGCTGCGGTTTTTGGTCAAAATGATAAGCAAACCGCGCTGAATTACTTAATCCATGCGTGGGAACATGGTGATGGACAATATGGGTGCAATCACCATTGGGTAGCGACGCAAGATGACAAACCGCTCGGTGTAGTTACTGCTTGGCATACAAAGCTTGGCGCGGCGTTCGACCGAGCAACGTTAGACAGTATTACGTCATTCTTTTCTATGGATGAGGCCATTTCTATTTTAATGCGCAATCAAACCATTGCGGTAAAACTCACACCTCCGACACCAAGCGAGTTGATGATAGGCCACGTTGCCGTACTTGCTTCAGCGCAGGGGTTAGGCGTGGGGCGTAAATTAGTCGAGCATATGGCCGATCACGGCACTACCCTTAACAAGCAAAAAATTGTGTTAGACGTAGAGTTAAAAAACACAGCAGCCATTCGCTTTTACCAACGCTTGCAGTTTAAAGAAGATAGCGTGAATGGTGGTTTTGTCAGGTTTGCGCGACCTTTGTAGGTAAACGTTTCACCTAATCAGGGTAATGCCCGCTTTTATTTGCCACGAAAAATGGCTGCGAATACCAATAAAAACGACCAGACTTTTGTTTTGATGGGGCGGTGCAGTTTACGCGCGAACGCCCCGTAGGTAGGGTGGCGTCTAAAGCAATATTAACCTGGTTTTGTTTGCTTGTAGTTGTGACCTGAGTGCCTCCAAAGAAGCAGTTAATCTGGGTGGGTTTAATATCGTCGCTGTCGATAACTAGCGTAATGTTATCAGGGGGAACTGACGATACTTGCTGCGGCTCTATCATTGTTGAAGAAGAAAGAGGCATAGCTAAGCTGTGAATTTTTGTTTTAAGGGTATTGAGATTCGCGTAAGGCCCTGCAGCGGGAAAACGTGGGAGCGCCTGAAAGTGACTGGTGTTGCCGGCTGCGCCTGAATGTTGGCCAAATCCGGTGTACCCCTCTTCCTCGAGTTTCTCAAGCAGTGGCATATTGAATTCGCCATAAGGGAATGCAAGAAACTTATATGACACACCAAGCCTATCTTTTATTGCTTCCTCTGCAGCCTCTACGTTCGCCCATACTTTATCTAGCCATTCATGGTTCTCATCGTTCAATGACCCATTTAGCATGTGAACATGATCCATTGTGTGATTGGCAAAAATTACGCCGTCATCGTGCATACTTTTGACTTGCTGCCACGTCAACTGCTTTGGCGCAGAACCAATCTCGGCTGGGTTAATGAAAATGGTGTAGGGAAACGCCATTTTAGTCAAAATGGGATGCGCGTTCTCTAATATATTGCGGTACCCATCGTCAAATGTAATAACGACCGTATTATTAGGTAGTGGAGTGTTTTTTTTGAGCGCATTTATAACCACATCGAGCGGTAACACGGTGGCGTTATCTTTCAGATATTCCATATGCGACAAAAACGTACTAGGAGAAACACTGGTACTTGGCGGCGTCTCACTCGATACGTGGTGATACAGTAAAATTGAGGCATTGGGGGCGGCGTTGTTTGATTCATCAGCTGTACTCACGCCGATACTCAACAGCAATAAACTAAACATAGCCGTTGTACGAATGAGTACACCGCGTAAACCCACCAAGGTCATACGGTTAACCAATATCGATAGACACAATGCAACGCGTAACATACTGTGCATGATAAACTCCCCATTTCGCATTAATCGCTTAAAACATATTTTCAAATTAACAATGAAGCGTACAGTGCGAATGACACTCAACATTATCGACAGTTTTTAAAAAAAGAGACCGCACTATGACGACGGCGTCGCCGAAGAATCCTCTTAATTTGTGGCAGGATAACACACGACTATTGGCGCTGGCACTGCCCATGATTTTGGCCAACATTACCACACCGCTGCTTGGGTTGGTTGATACTGCGGTACTCGGGCATATGAATACCGCTTCGATGCTTGCAGGGGCATCAATAGGGGCACTGATACTTACGCAAATATATTGGGTTTGTGGGTTCTTACGCATGTCATCAACAGGCCTAAGTGCGCAAGCTAAAGGTGGAAGTGATGCCCCGGTTGAATCAGCAAAAGTATTATGGCAAACCACGGCAGTTGCCCTTGCGCTCGGTGTCATGATTTTACTCTTGCAATACCCCATCATCACAATGGGCGTTCACTTGACTCAACCTAACTTACAGGTAGAAACCTACCTCACCGACTATTTCTCAGTGAGAGTCTGGGGCGCACCGGCTGCCATGCTAAATTTAGCGCTAATTGGCTGGTTGGTGGGGCAGCAAAAAACGCGTGTTGTTATGGCCATACAAATTATAGGGAATTTGCTCAATGCGAGTTTAGATATCCTTTTTGTATATGGCATGTCTTACTCGGTGGAAGGCGTCGCAGTAGCAAGCGTTATTGCTGAATACAGTATGGCGGTCATGGCCCTTGTGGTGGCATTTACGCAGTGCCGACGTATAAAACCTAACGCGCTTTGGTTTAATCGGGCTGCACGAAAAATACTGATGAAATTGAATGGTAATATGTTGCTGCGCAACCTTGCGCTGCAAGCATGTTTGGCATTTCTTACTATTCAAGGGGCGCGCTACGGTGAAACGTCCGCCGCGGTTAATGCCATCCTCATGCAGTTTTTTGTCCTTATTGCCCTTGGGCTCGATGGCATTGCCTACGGGGTTGAAGCGTTAGTAGGGGAAGCCAAAGGTGCAAACGACAGCACAGGAATCAAACGCAGAACCTATCAAGGTTTACTATGGTCAAGCGCATTTGCTCTGGTTTATGCCCTGTTTTTTGGCGTGTTCGGTGAATACATTGTGAGTATGCTAACAGAGCATCAGGAAATTGTTACCGCGGCTATGCCTTACTTACCACTTATGGTGGTGCTACCTTTACTTGCTCATTGGTGCTTTCTTTACGATGGTGTTTTTGTCGGTCTTACCCGAGCAGCAGCGATGCGCAATACTATGATTATCAGTGCAGCATGCATCTACTTTCCGCTGTGGTTTATGCTTTCACATCAAGGTAACGTCAGTTTATGGTATGCCTTGCTCGCCTTTTTATTCGCACGTGGTTTAACGTTGGGTTGGGTGTTTAATCGCCTAGATAGAAATGGACAATTATGTAAATAAAAAAGCCACTTCATTATTGTGAAGTGGCTTTTCAAAAGTAGTGAAAAATTACTTTTTAACAATGTGTGTTGCGCACAACTTGTTACCCGCTGGATCGCGTAAGTACGCCAGATAAAGCTGGCGCTCTTCAGTGCCGCGTAGACCAGGAGGGTCTTCAATAGGTGCACCGCCGTTCTCAGCACCAACTTTGTGCCATGTGTCTACTAATTCGGGCGTCGACGCTGCAATCCCAATAGTGGTGCCATTACCGTGAGTGGCCTCGTTACCGTCTATTGGCTTGGTCAGGGCTAAAATACCCTTTGGCGTGAAATAAAATATACGTCCATGCTCATCATAGACGCCTGGCTCATAGCCAAACACCGCTAAAGTGGCATCATAGAATTTTTTCGATGCTTCTAAATCGTTAGCACCTATCATTAAGTGACTGAACATTGCGTTACCCTTTTATTGTCGTTAAGGAGCGAGAACGCATGGTTACAAAATAAAGCTAACTGCCGCGTTCGCATGAATTGTTGTAGTGTCATAAAGTGGCATAGCGGTATGGCGTTGATTTACCAACAATGCTATTTCGGTACACCCTAAAACAACGGCTTGAGCACCTTGTGCGCCAAGCGAGTCTATAATCTTAATATACGCCTCTCGCGACGCTTCACAAATCACGCCTTTGCATAATTGTTCATAAATAACGTGATGAATCTTTTCACGTTCATCTGCCTTAGGCGTCACTACTTCAATACCATGGTTTACAGTTAATCGCCGGGTGTAGAAGTCTTCCTCCATGGTGAAACGTGTACCAAGCAGGCCCACTTTGGTTACATTGTTCAGCGTAAGGGCGTCGGCTGTGCTGTCGGCAATGTGGATAAGCGGAATAGCAATCGCGGCCTCAACCTGTTCAGCGACCTTGTGCATGGTATTGGTACATATCAGCACAGCGTCGGCACCAGACTGTTGAACGGCGATCGCGGCATTAATCAACACTGTCGCGGCCTTGTCCCATTCGCCATGGCGTTGATGGCGCTCAATTTCTGCAAAGTCTACGCTGTACAACAAAAGCTTAGCGCTATGTAGGCCGCCTAGTTGCGCATTAACGCCTTTGTTTATTGCCTGATAGTAGCTTGCGGTCGATTCCCAGCTCATGCCGCCGATTAGCCCAATAGTTTTCATATTCCCAGCACACATCATCGTGAGTCATGCACTCATCATAGCGTAACGGCTAGCATATAGAAGAAAAAGTGAACGAAAAAAACGACTTAGAACTTTGGCGGCTTTTTGATCTTTTTGAACGAAGAAAAACGTTGCAGAAAAATGCCTGAGTAGCCAAGCATAGCGATGGCAAAGCCAATAACAATAACGGCTAACGAAAGGTAGTTAAGTAAAGGGTGGTAAGTACTGAGGGTGAAAAGTAACAGCACGCCGACAACGAAGAGGCTTAACCCCAGTTTAAATCGTTGCCAGCATGCGTGTATATCTGTCATTGGATCAGCTAGTAGTAAGAGTGCTCGCCAGCTTCGTGCTCGGTAGCATCGCGCACACCTTTTAGCTCGCCTGCAAACTGCTCAAGCATTTGCTTTTCGATACCATCTTTTAAGGTTACGTCGACCATGGAACAACCGTTACAACCACCACCAAACTGAAGAATGGCGAAGCCTTCATCAGTAATCTCAACTAACATCACTTGGCCGCCATGATTAGCAAGCTGTGGGTTAATTTCAGATTCGATCATATAGTTGATTCGCTCAGCAAGCGGCGCGTCATCTGACACTTTCTTTGCTTTCGCATTAGGCGCTTTAAGCGTTAGTTGAGAGCCCATCTGGTCGGTAACATAGTCTATTTCCGCTTCTTCAAGGTACGGAACGCTTTCCTCGTCAACCACAGCGTCAAACCCATTGAACGGTAAACGCGTATCAGTATCTTCTACTGCATCTGGCGGACAATAGGACACGCCGCACTCGGCTGAAGACGTACCTGGATTTACGACGAATACACGAATATTCGTGCCAGACTCTTGTTTATCCAACAGTTTTGCGAAGTGAGCCTGGGCTTCTTCTGATATAGTGATCATCAGCAAGTCCTATAAAATTTAATTCTTTTACTATGATAACAAATTTACCTGACTAAAACAGTCAAGTATTACTAATTTTGGTATATCAACAAAACAACAAGATGGGAAACACTATGCTAACAGCGTTGTTAAACACCACTAGGATGGCTCCCTTGCGACAGTGGGCCGCCACCGTCTCGCTTTCTGCAATGTTGTGCTTTGTCACTTCAGCGCACGCCATAGCGGTTAAACCTGATGTGGGCGGTAAGCCAATTGAGGCATATTTGCCAAATAACGTGACGTTTGACCCAGCCATCCCAACACCTGAATCAGTATTGGGCGCTAACGTGGGGGAATGGCACGTACGACACGATCAGCTTGTAAGCTACATGCGAATTCTTGCCGACCGTTCCGATCGCATTACGATTGAAGAAACGGGCAGAACGCACGAAAATCGCCCATTACTGTTATTAAAAATAACGACACCAGAAAACCACAGCAAGCTTGAAGATATTCGCAAAGCCCATATCGATGCCATTACAACAGGCAAGCAGGTATCAAAAGCCACCCCGCTTATTTTCTATATGGGGTATTCGATACACGGAAACGAACCTTCAGGCGCTAATGCGTCATTGGCAATAGCCTATTATTTGGCTGCTGCAAAAGGCGAACTTGTTGATACGTTACTTAAAGAGAATATTGTGCTTCTTGATCCATCTTTCAACCCCGATGGATTATCAAGGTTCGCGCAATGGGCCAATATGCATAAAGGTAAGCAGCTCGTTTCTGACGGTAATACTCGCGAGCATGATGAAGGCTGGCCTTCAGGCAGAACTAATCATTATTGGTTCGATTTAAACCGAGATTGGCTATTGCTAACGCACCCCGAGTCTCGTGCACGTATTAAACAGTTTCAGAAGTGGCGCCCTCATATTCTTACCGATTTTCATGAAATGGGTACCGACAGCACATATTTCTTTCAGCCAGGCGTTCGTTCGCGCAAAAACCCCATTACGCCAGATGAAAATGTGACGCTAACAGAAGCCTTAGCAAAGTTTCACGCAAAAGCTTTTGATGAAAACGGGACGCTTTATTTTTCAGAAGAAGCGTTTGATGATTTCTACGTAGGTAAAGGCTCGACTTACCCGGATGTACACGGCAGCATTGGTATTTTATTTGAGCAAGCAAGTTCTCGAGGGCACCTGCAATCGTCTATTAATGGCGACCTTGCGTTTTCCGATACCATTGCCAACCAAATCACTACATCGTTAAGTACGTTTAGAGGGGCACTAGCCAATAAACCCGCCATTTTGGATTACCAGTCTGCGTTTGTTAACGACACCAAAGAACTCGCAAAAAATGATGACGTGGCGGGTTATGTGCTTGCTATGCCTAAAGACAATGGGCGGGTAGAGGCCTTATTAGCATTGCTTGCTCAGCATAACGTTAAATATGATGTTCTCAGTCAAAACGCAAAAATAGAGGGTATGACCTTTAATGCTCAGCAGGCTATTTATATTCCGGTCGCGCAGCCGCAATATCGTTTGGTGAAATCATTATTCTCAACGCAAACCTCGTTTGAAAATAATACGTTTTATGATGTGTCCACATGGAACTTGGCTTTAGCGTTTAACCTCGATTATAAATCGGTTGATAAGCGCAATGGGAGAAGTATAAAAACGGCAGCGAATGCATCACTTGAAAAAGTCGCTGTTGCTGATGCGTTGCCTTCCAATGCTTATGCGTATGCATTTTCGTGGAACGACTATTATGCGCCTGCGTTACTTCAAGCATTACTTGAAAATGGTGTGGCGGTACGAAGCAGTGAAGAAGGGTTTTCGGCAGTGCTGACTAACGGCAACGTGGAGCATTTCGATGCGGGCAGCATAATTATCCCTACCGGTTTAGCGCAACCTAGTGAGCTGGTTAGCCTGTTAAGTGATTACGCTTCTTCACTAGCCATTAACGTGAAAAGCATTAAAACCGGCCTTACCCCTTCAGGCAATGACGTTGGTAGTCGCAGTATGGCACCGGTACTAGCGCCGAAGGTATTAATTGTTGGCGGTGAAGGCACTAGCGAATATGAAGTGGGTGAAATTTGGCATTATTTCGACACCCGTGTTGGACTGCCTGTAAGTATTGTTGAGCAGCAAAAATTACAGCGTGCGATATCGCCTGCGTACACACATATTATATTTGTTAGCGGCAGGTATATGCTGTCAGACGACACAAAGTCTCAGCTTAGTGCATGGGTGAAAGCAGGTGGAACCCTTATTGGGCAAAAATCGGCATTGCGATACTTCGCTAAAAACGACTGGTTAGATGTTGATATTTTAGCGCGTGACGCTATTGATGACGCTTTTGACGAGCGTAAATTAACGTATGGCGATAGAAGCGCACTGTATGCGAAAAAGTTAGTGGCCGGTTCGGTGTATGAAGCCAATATTGATACGTCTCACCCGTTATTTTATGGGTACGAAGGCGATACGTTGCCCATGTTCAAAACGAGTAATATGGTTGTGAAGGGTGACAACTCACCCTTTACTACGCCCTCGACTTACACGAGCGCGCCGCTGATGGCCGGGTTCAGTCATGAAGCGATGGTTGACCTTATTGCCGAAACGGCCTCGGTCGTTACCACGAAGCAGGGCAAAGGCGTAGTGATTGGCTTCACTGATGACACGCAATTTAGAGGTTATTGGTATGGAACGAACAAAATGCTGAGTAATGCTATTTATCAGTCTCATTTTATTCGTTAATAAGGCTACTTTTGGGCGGTGGTGTAAAGGTCATCGCCCATACCTCTACCACAATGCTCGGATAACGGGCCTTAAGCAGCCCGGCTAATACGTCTACGGTTACACCGGTTGTAACAACATCATCTACAATTGCCACTCTCATCGTCTCGCCCCACACTGTGATGTGGTTGTCCAAGCAGCGATTTGAAAGTGCGAATACTGCTTTTGCGTTAGTCAGCCTATCTGCTTTCGTGAGATGGTGTTGCGTGGTCTTTCCTTTGCGCACTGCCCAGCTGTTTTCACAACAAATTTGCCATGCGTTACCAATTGCTTTCGCAAGGACTGCAGCCTGATTATAATGGCGTGAAGCAATTCTTGTACTCGTAATAGGTATTGGTATTAGCAGTTTGGGAAGTGCGACGTTACTGTGTTGTTTTTTGTCTATGAACCATGTGCTAAGAACCTTTCCTGCGGTCAGCGAATGTTGAAACTTAAATTGATGAACCAGACGAGACATGGGCCAAGTATGCAAGCCTAGGACAGTAAGCGAGTCAATATGGGCATGACGCACGTGGCGCCCTACGGGCCCAAAGGCTAATAAGTTTTGATTGTGAACGTGGTTGTCGAAAAAAAAGATGTCATCTTCACACCATTGACATACAGGGCTAGGACTTGCTTGATAACATAATAAACATGAAAGATTCATACGTTCGGTTCTCGCTTTTGCAAGCGCGTGTTGTTATCGCACTTAACATACCCGTGATATATAGGATGATTCAGTGACAGATTTACATACAAGGTTACCGCTCGTCACCCGTACAGTAGGTACAGGAAACGACCTGGTTTTACTTCATGGATGGGGAATGAACAGCGGCGCATTTACCTCTTTTCTTCCCTTTTTAAGCAAGCATTGTCGAATTACCACCATTGATCTACCAGGGTATGGCGAAAACGCAGAGCATTCACCACAACCTTATGATGCTGACTCACTCGCGAAGGCGATTTTTCCATACCTTCCTAAAGGCGCTGTGGTGGCAGGTTGGTCGTTAGGTGGGTTGGTGGCCCAAAAGCTAGCATTATTATTCCCGCAGGCTCTGCGAGGCTTAATTACGATTGCGTCTACGCCTAGGTTTGTGTCTGGCCCAAACTGGCAGGGTATTTCGCCCGATGTATTAAGTGCGTTCGAGTCTCAACTTGAGCATAACTATGAAAAGACACTAGAACGCTTCTTGGCTATTCAAGCCATGGGAAGTGAGACCGCAAGGCAAGATATTAAAGCCATCAAACAACACCTTATTGAGTATCCCTCGCCTTGTGTAGAGGCCCTTAAACAAGGGTTAAGAATACTGTCGACAGAAGATATGCGCGGCGACATTGGCCGTATAGGTTGCCCCACGCTGCGTTTGTACGGTCGTTTAGACAGTTTAGTGCCCACGAGTGGGATTGATAGAATCTGTGAATTACAGCCAAACGCGGATACGGTGGTTCTGCCTCATGCGTCTCATGCCCCATTTATTTCGCACCCGCAGCAAACCTCAGACATTGTGCTTCGGTTTTTCGCAAATCTTCCCTGAGTATGTCGATAGTATGATTAAAGCGATACTGAGGTAAAAAATAACTGATTTTTATACAATAAGTTAGCCAGATACCGGTATTTCTCTCTTTTCATTGTCGTTAAATTGGTTAATAATTGCACATGAGAGTGTAGGGGGAGTGAATGTCTATGATTAACGGCATAAGTGGCAGTGGCCTAACGTCGGCCATAACGGCTGGGCAAAATGGTTTGCGACAAGCCAGCGACGGTATTACACAAGCCGCGACGAATATCGCACAACAAAATACCAATTCAACAGCGTTACCTTCTTCTTCAAGCAATGTTGGTTCTGACTTACTGTCGTTAAACGTTAATGCATTGAATGCCCAGGCATCTGCAAAAGTCATTGACGTAGCTAACGATACGCTTGGAACCATTATTGATACTATCGCCTAGCGATTAAGAGGATTTCAGTGAACATAGTGACGCCAATACTTAATGCTATTGCGTACCCTACTGCTAACGTTAATACGGAAGCGGCACGGCGCGATAATGTATTGCGTGAAACCATTCCTGCCTCGAGTGATGCCGAAAAAGGAGCGTCTCAAAAGGGATTAGGCTCCGAGTCTGATAAAGCGCGTGCTCCAGGCCAACTGCCTGCACCTGTCACCTACGAGCGTCCGCAAATTCAAACCGATTTACAAAATGCGTTCCAAAGCGTATTCGGTGACGCTAAAGATAACGCTCAAGATGAAAGTGCTGGTAAGCAAGACGCGCAAGATAAGCAGCAAGCGCAGCAAGAACAACAAGAAATTGAGCAATTAAAAGCCCGTGATCAAGAAGTTCGCACGCACGAACAAGCGCATGCAACGACTGGCGGGCAATATGCGGGCTCTCCAAGTTATGAATATACGACGGGCCCGGATAATAAACGCTATGTTACCGATGGCGAAGTGTCGATAGATATCTCTCCTGAACAGAGCGCAGAGCAAACATTACGAAAAATGCAGCAAGTTCGGGCTGCAGCGCTCGCACCAGCGCAACCCTCTTCACAAGATTTAAAAGTGGCTGCCGAAGCTGCACAAAAAGCGTTCGAAGCGCGTAGTGAGTTAGCCGAAGAAAAAAGTGAACAGCTTTCTGGCGTTGATAAAGCGCCATCAGCGTCTGAAATTATCCCGTCCAGTATCGATGAAATAACGGATAATGGTGGGGTTGATGTGCCCACTCGTTCGCTTGATGACGCCATATTATCTGCGCAAGAGACAACCCGTGAACGCTCTACCGATACTGCATCAGGCCCAGGCGCACGCTCACTGGATTTTGGTAATGCTGATGATAGCGGTATGCAAGGGCGTGTGTCTCGTATCCAGCGTTTCTATTCACAAGCCTATACCCCAGCCCCTGAAGGGTTCTCAGCAACGGTATAGCAACGCGTCATCGGTTCACCGCATAAAAAAACGCCAGCAAGCTGGCGTTTTTTTATATTTCCTGTGGGGTTATTTTTCTTTTGCCTTGGCGAAAGCATCAGCAAAGGCGTTACCCATTAAACTATTTTGGGGTTTGTCTTTGCGTTGACCGCCACTGCGTGGGTTATGCTTTGGTTTATTGGTGGCTTTACCCGCTTTTGCCGGCTTAGCGCCCTGATGGTTTGTGTTAGCCTTATCGGGAGTATCGTCAAGACGCATCGTAAACGAGATACGCTTGCGCGCGACATCAACATCAAGCACCTTAACCTTAACGATATCGCCGGCTTTAACGACTTCCCGCGGGTCTGAGATGAATTTATTGGTCAGTGCTGAAATGTGCACTAAGCCGTCTTGATGCACGCCTACGTCAACAAATGCACCAAAATTGGCAACGTTACTCACCACGCCTTCCAATATCATACCGGGCTTAAGGTCGTTGATGGTCTCAACCCCTTCCTTAAACGATGCGGTTTTAAACTCGGGGCGAGGATCGCGCCCAGGCTTATCCAATTCTTTAAAAATGTCTTTTACCGTAGGTAAGCCAAACGCGTCATTGGTAAAGTCATCAGGAGATAAACTTTTGAGCAGCTCCGTGTTGCCGATGATATCGTTAACTGCCACAGCCGTAGTGTCGATTATACGATCGACCACTGGATAAGCCTCAGGGTGAACGGCTGATGCGTCGAGAGGATTGCTGCCGTTAACAATACGCAAAAAACCTGCCGATTGTTCGAATGCTTTAGGGCCAAGGCGCTCTACACTTAACAGCGCTTTTCTGTCGGTAAACGCACCATCTTTGTCTCTCAGCTTTACGATGTTGTGTGCGAGTGTTTTATTTAACCCTGATACATAACTTAGTAGCGCTGGCGATGCCGTGTTCAAATCTACACCCACGGCATTTACACAATCTTCAATGACTCTGTCTAGCGACTTACCAAGCTGGCTTTGGCTCACATCATGTTGATACTGACCTACACCAATAGCTTTTGGCTCAATTTTCACCAGTTCTGCGAGTGGGTCTTGTAGTCGTCGTGCAATTGATACCGCACCACGAATAGATACATCTAATTCGGGTAATTCTTTTGAGGCAAGTTCGGATGCTGAGTACACTGACGCGCCTGCTTCACTCACCATAATTTTTTGTGCATTGAGGTCGCTGTTATTTTTCAGCATCTCGGCAACCAGCTTATCGGTCTCTCTTGAACCGGTACCATTACCGATGCTGATTAAGTCTACCTTGTACTGCTTACACAACGTGGTAAGCGTACGCATCGACTTGTCCCACTGATTTTGAGGCACATGAGGGAAAATCGTGTTTGTCGCAACGACTTTACCCGTTTTGTCGACGACGGCGACTTTTACACCGGTACGAAGGCCAGGATCAAGCCCCATAGTAGTTTTAGCACCTGCAGGGGCTGCCATGAGCAAATCGTTTAGGTTTTTGGCGAATACTTCAATGGCTTCTTCTTCAGCACGCTCTCGTAGTGCGCTGAAAAGCTCGGTTTCCATGTGCAGGCCAATTTTAATCTTCCACGTCCATTGAACGACTTGGGCTAAGAAGTCGTCAGCAGCGCGATTTTTGTGCGAAATATTGTAATGACTCGCAATGATATGTTCACAATGTGAAGATGTGCTGTCTTCCTGCTGTGGGTCTGCATCAAGTTGAATGTGAAGCATGCCTTCATTTCGACCACGGAACATGGCTAATGCGCGGTGAGACGGCACGTTTTTATAGCGCTCACTGTGCTCGAAATAATCTTTGTATTTTTGGGCTTCTTTTTCTTTACCAGGCGCAACTTTACTTTTTACGTGAGCGTTTTCTACCAAATAGTGGCGAACCTTTGCCAACAACGACGCATCTTCAGCGAAACGCTCCATCAGGATAAAACGCGCACCTTCAAGTGCAGCTTTGGCATCGGCTACGCCTTTTTCAGCATTAATAAATTTACTTACTTCACTGTCTACGTCGCAGTCTGGGTTTTCGAATAGGCAGTTTGCTAACGGCTCAAGGCCTGCTTCAAGCGCAATTTGGCCTTTAGTACGTCTACGGGGTTTGAAGGGGAGGTATAAATCTTCTAACGATGTCTTATTGTCAGCCTCTTGAATGCTGGCTTTTAATGTATCAGACAGCTTCCCTTGTTCATCAATAGATTTAAGAATGACATTACGTCTATCTTCAAGCTCTCTTAGGTAATTGAGTCGCTGTTCAAGGTTGCGCAGTTGAGTATCGTCTAGGCCCTGGGTGACCTCTTTACGGTAACGTGCAATAAAAGGCACGGTTGCACCTTCATCTAATAGTGTTACCGCAGCATTCACTTGCGCAGTGTTAACGGCAAGCTCTTTAGCAATTTTTTCAATGATCATAGTTCGCTCTAGGCAATAGCAATAGCGAAGCAACCACAATACGTGGGCATCGCTGGGTTTAATTTTTGCAGCAAGTATAGCACCGCATAGGTTTACGCGTAATTAACCGCGTTTAGCGAGCCAATGCGTTGGCATGCTATAGTTTGTCGGTGGGATCGTACCAAATTTTATTGATCCACCACTCTTTTTCACCCGCTTCTGTTTTTACTACAAATTCGTCATCTTCTTCTTTACCAATCAATGCTCTCGCCATTGGGGAGTCGACTGAAATATAGTCTCTGCGACCAAAAATCTCATCATAACCCACAAGTCGAAGCGCCATGACTTCGCCGGCTTCATTTTCAATTTCTACCCAAGCACCAAAGAACACTTTACCTTCTTGTTCATCGCTATAGTCAATGACTTTCAGATTTTCGAGGCACTTTCTTAAGTAACGTACCCGTCGGTCGATTTCTCGCAGTTTCTTTTTGTTGTATTGGTAGTCGGCGTTTTCACTTCGGTCGCCAAGGCTCGCTGCCCATGTGACCTTTCTTGTTATTTCAGGGCGTTCCTCACGCCACAGCACGTCAAGCTCTTGCTTGAGCTTTAAATATCCCTTTCTTGTGATGAGCGGTGTTTTCACAATGGCAAGCTATGATTGTTTGGAATTACTCTACTGTATGTGGGTGAAGGTAAAGAACGCAATCTTTTGACAAACTAATTAGGGTAAAAAACGATTGTTTGATTGAAAAATAGACATAACCTGCCGATGGGCTGTTATGTTTCGTATGATAAAGCGAATTAGGTGGGCGTAATTCGCTGAATAGTCGCCTTTAAATTTTTCGTTCTAACCATGATTTTTTTAGGTGAATTTGGTTTAACGAAAATGACTGAATGGGCGGCAAAAAGCGGTGAATCATCTATACTAAAACTGTTGATTCGAGATACCACATTTAACGAATAACCCACTTTATTATTTGGGTACGTGTGTGACAAACGTTGTCATGTGCATGTTGGGATTAGGTAGGCACGGACTATGCTGAATCAAAAATAAAAAGCCGACGTTAACGTCGGCTTTTTTTATGAGCAGGTTTATTTGAGTGATTACTCGTCTGCTGTTTTTGGCTCTGGCTGAACAACTTCTAGCAATTCAACATCAAAAACAAGTGTTGAGTTTGGCGTAATTGAGCCTGTAGCACGTTCGCCGTAAGCGAGGTCTGAAGGAATATGGAAGCGATACTTCGCGCCTTCTTTCATTAACTGCACACCTTCGGTCCAACCCGGAATAACACGGTTTAGAGGAAACTCTGCAGGTTCACCACGTTTGTAAGATGAATCAAATTCAGTGCCATCAAGCAATGTGCCTTGGTAATGCACTTTTACAATATCTTCAGCACGTGGGCTTGCGCCCTCACCTTCTTCTAACACTTCGTATTGTAGACCAGACTCGGTGGTCATTACGCCATCACGCTTAGCATTTTCTTCAAGGTATGCTGCGCCGGCTTCAATATTTTTTTGTGCCGCCATTTCAGCCATCTCTTGTTGCTTAGCGCGAAGCATTTCTTCACCCTGTTGCGCAATTTGCTGAATTTCTTGAGGGGTGAATTTCAACGTGTCGTTTAACCCGTCGTTAAAGCCTTGCTTAAGGGCTTCTTGGTCCATAGTAAGACCTAGTTGTTCTTGTTGCTCTGCACGACTGTCTACGAATAAGCCCATGCTTGCACCCATCGCGTAAGCTTGCTTTTGCGAATCTGTCATCTCTTGTGCGGCAACACTAGCGGTTTGTGCACTATCAGCGCTTGTAGTTGTAGCCTCATCTGATGTGTTTGGCTGGCAGGCAAAAAGGCCTAGCGCAGCAAGTGTTGATAAGGCAACGAGCGACTTCTGCATATAAACGTCTCCATTAATTTTTATCATCATGCGTCTATATTTATACTGCTGCATCTAAGGCAGTGTGCATGATAGTTAAAGATGCGTTATCCATGCTATGGTAAACCTAGCACTTACAAAGCGAAACCCATTTGATTATGTTTAATCTGCAATTTTGTCAAAACATTTTACTGATCACATTACTTACAGGCGTTTTGTCAGCCTGTACTATCCCAGAAACGACGCCAATTAAACAGTGGCGACACGTCGATGAAGGGACATATGCTGCAGATATTACGACCGATGGCACATTAGCGGTGGTGTCGGGGGTTAATAGTGGCGTAAATGTATGGGAAATCGGGTCCGACACGCCAAAATTTCAGTGGGGACACCAAGGTGAAGGGAGTAACCTTGTCGCATCGGTGCATATTTCCGCAGATAAAACGTACGTGGTCACTGCTGATAGAGAAGCATTTGCGTTGTGGAGCCTAGAAACCGGCGAGCCCGAGGGCTTTTGGCGTATTGACGAAGCCAGTATTCGCGATGTGGCTGTGGCAAATAATGGTAAAGGCATATTAGTCGCACGCGCTAACGGTAAAGTGATGTATTTTGAACCGAAAACACAGCGGCGCCTCGAGTTTTTAGGTCATCAAGAAAAAGTTAACTCTATTGATATTTCGCCTAACGGGAAATTCGCCCTCACCGGGGGCAATGATTATATTGCCTACTTATGGAGCACAGATACGGGGCAAATTATTCATACCTTCACCCATCCTACGCGTGTTACAAAAGTAGCCTTAGATGATGAAGGTCGCTTTGCTTTCACCGCAGATAGTCAAAGCAAATCCCAAATCTGGGATGTACAAACCGGGCAGCCAATCAGCTCGCTTAAATTCATTGCGCGTCAGAAAATCTTCACTGATGCTGAGTTTTCAAAAGATGGTAAGTATTTACTTACTGGCTCACCTTCTAGAAAAGTTTATCTTTGGGACGTCCGCAGTGGCGAAGAACTCGAGTCTTGGGAGGTCGCGTCGAGAGCGTCTATTTCGCCGCCGACAGCAGTTGTTTATGGCGTTGCCTTTATGGCAGATGGTAATATAGTGACAGAGAGTAGTAGCGGCTTGGCTGAACTGTGGCACCGCGATAAATAACACGGTGAATTTACCGTAAACTGAGTACCCTATGACTGAAAAAACATCGCAGCACGGCTTAAAAGACGCGCTCGACTTAGCGCACAATTACATTGAAGAACTGCAAACGAAAGTAGCGTTTCAAGAACATACTATTGATGTACTTAATGAAGCACTATCGTCTCAGCAAAAGCAATTAGACGAGATAGCGTTCAAAGTTCGCCATGTTGTTGAACGTGTTCAATCAATTGAGCCGTCTAATATTGCAAAACAATCAGAAGAAGCACCGCCTCCACACTATTAGCGGTCTTGCGCTGACTAACCGATTTTAGGGTGATGTATCTGCATTCGGTTTTTCCTTACTGGGCTTATCGACATTTAAGCGCTCAAGCTCAATACTTTCTTCCACGTCGCCTTTGAATGCTTGAACAAAGGCGTTTTCCAAAATAGCAGTAAACGCCTCCCACGTTTGGGTATCTAAGCGTGAGATATTTCCTTCTATGGGAATGCGTGTCGCAATTTGGTCTTCACTCTGGTTTTCAAAGAGTTCAGCGACGACGGCAGATAGCGCCTCTACACTCCCTTCTATAAAACCATCGCCATCACGCTCGATATCGCCTTTCCATGAGAACACCTCGACGTTATGCAAAATAGGCTTTATATAGCCTTTAACCTCACCCTCATTAGACGCAATTTCGGCAGCGAGTGTTAACGTACCGGCTTCTAAATCAAAAGGCGCGTAGGTGTCTAACGTGTTTTTAAAATTAACCAGTGCCACATTGTCTGCACGCACATCAATATCGAATGTAGGCTTCTTTGTCGCAGGATTTAACTTTGCACTTAGCGTAATTTTACCCTGCTCTGCGGTTTGTCCTGTTGCATCAGCGGTGGCAACACGGGTATCCGAGCGTGCGGTGCTGTTCACCAAGTTTTTAAGTTCTAACTGAATATCGTTAAGAGATATATCGATAACTGGCGACGTGTCAGGATTGTAGAATGCAATTTTTCCGTTATTAATATTTAGTTTATCTATACGAAGAGGAAAGAGTTGATCGGCAATAGAGAGCCAGTTTTCGTTTTTCCCAGACTGGCTTTTTTCATCCGTTGAACCATCAACAAAATTTATCTCTGGAGAGTTAACCACAATGCGACCAACCGCAGCGCCCTCTAAAAGCTGAGACCAAGACAGCGTAAACTCAACGTAATCCGCTTTAAATAGGGGCCTGTCGACTTCACCGTTAGATTTGTATAACAATACATCCTCAAGGCTATAGGCACCTCGCCACAGCATAAGGTCTACATCACCTACTTGGCCATTATACTGACCGGGCTTACTCAAGGTATTGTTGATGTACCATGCCGCGGCGTAAGGCAGTGCAAGTCGAATGGCGACCAACACAAGTAAAAACACCAATAAAACATAGTAGAGACGTCGTTGAACCGTTTTCATATTGCACTCCTTTAGGGGAGTACTTACAAAAACTGTGCCCAGTGTAGTTGTTGTTGTGGTTTCATCGCGAGATGGGTACTCAAGCGGCGTGGCGCACGCATAAGGTCATGACCTAAAAGTGCCTTACCGAAAAGATAACCTGTAATTCGTAGCCGGCTATGTAAAACCTTCCCATTAGTGAGGCTTAAAAATGCCTATCACATTTTCGTTCGCACGGGTTGCTTCGCTCACTTTTTCATCGGTCTGCGCTTCATTATGGCCGCATGCGACACACTCTAACTTTTCTACGTTATTTTCGAAATACAACGAAATGGTGTCTAGCTCTTTGCACTCAGGGCAAGTTGCGCCAGCAACAAAGCGGCGTTTAACACGTTTTGACATACATACACCTTTATTAAATACGCTTCTATTATACCGTTAAAACCCGTTCGTTGATCAGCTTTTGCCTGAAGTTTTTGATATCATACGCGCCCTGTGTCATTCCATATAGGTTACTTATGATTAAGCTTTCTAACGTATCGTTACTGCGTGGCAGAAAGGTGTTACTTGAAGAAGCATCCGCTCAAGTATTTCCTGGCCATAAAGTAGCGCTAATAGGCAGTAATGGCTGCGGTAAGTCGAGCCTGTTTGCCCTATTGCGTAAAGAGCTTAGCGTCGATGCGGGGGACTGCACTTTACCGTCTGATTGGCGCATTGTAAGTGTTGCGCAAGAAACGCCCGCGACTGACAGAACCGCGATTGAATATGTGATTGATGGCGATAAGCACTTGCGTCACCTGCAACAGCAATTAGCCACTGCAGAACAGCAAGAAGACGGGGTTGCAATAGGACAGATTCATGGTCAACTAGACCAAGCTGGCGCTTATGATGTTGAATCTCGCGCCGCTACGATATTGTCAGGGCTCGGGTTCACCAATACGCAGCTATCATCACCGGTCAGTGATTTTTCAGGGGGATGGCGTATGCGCCTGAACCTTGCCCAGGCGTTATTATGCCCCTCTGATTTACTGTTGCTAGACGAACCCACCAACCACTTAGATTTAGATGCGGTAATTTGGTTAGAAAAGTGGCTTCAACGCTACGACGGAACGCTGCTTTTAATATCGCATGACAAAGCATTCATTGATAACACCGTGGCGCAAATCGTGAGCGTTGAGCATCAAAAATTAGTGACCTATACGGGTAACTACTCGGCATATGAAACGCAGCGAGCCGAACGCATTCGTCTTCAAAATATTGAGTATGATAAACAGCAACAAAAAGTGGCTCACCTTAATTCATTTATTACGCGATTTAAGGCTAAAGCCAGTAAGGCAAAGCAAGCACAAAGCCGTATTAAGCAGTTAGAGAAAATGGAAACGTTAATGCCAGCGCATATGGCAAGCCCGTTTAGCTTTGCTTTTGCGCCGCCTGTTGCCCTGCCTAACCCGTTGGTGCAAATGGAAAAGGTTCAACTTGGGTACGATGAACGTATTGTATTACAGCAGGTAAAATTAAATTTAGTACCGGGTAGTCGTATAGGTCTACTGGGACGAAACGGGCAAGGTAAGTCAACGCTGATTAAATTGCTTGCAGGTGTACATGACCCGAAGCAAGGTATCTTCAATACCGCGAAAGGATTAAAAATTGGCTACTTTGCGCAGCATCAATTAGAAACGCTTGATGCCAATGCTACACCAATACTGCATTTACAGCGCCTAGACGAAAAGGCGACAGAGCAGCAATTGCGCGATTATCTTGGTGGGTTTGGCTTTAATGGCGATGAAGCACTTTCTCTGGTTGCGCCAATGTCTGGTGGAGAAAAAGCGCGTTTAGTGTTGGCGCTTATTGTTTATCAAAAGCCCAATTTATTGTTGCTTGATGAGCCAACCAACCATTTAGATTTAGAAATGCGTCACGCTCTTAATATTGCCCTTCAGGGGTTTGAGGGGGCGATGGTATTGGTATCGCATGATAGGTTTTTACTCTCGTCGGTGTGTGAAGACTTTTATTTGGTAGATAGTGGCGCGGTTGAGCCATTTAGCGGCGACCTTGATGACTATCGTGACTGGATTTTAAAGCAACAAGCCGCTGAAAAGGCGCGAGCGAATAGCGAGGCCAAAGAGGAAAGTCAACCGTCTGAAAGCAAGCCCGAACGCAAGGTAGATAAAAAAGAAGAAAAGCGCCGTGCGGCTGAGTTTAGGCAAAAAGTCGCGCCACTTAAAAAAGCGATTGAGAAGCATGAGAAGGCAATGGAAAAGTGCTCTTCGTCATTGGCAGTACTTGAGAACACGCTTGCAGATACGGGGTTATATAGCGACGATAGAAAGTCGGAGCTTATGCAGCTGTTAGAGGAACAGGCCTCATTAACTCAGAAGCTAGAGGAAGAAGAAATGGCATGGCTTGACGCGCAAGAGCAGATAGAGAAAGAGCGAGAGGAATACGACAATGCCTAGTGTAGATTGTGCTTCTTTTTGGCAGTATTCTGTTTCTCGTTATGGTTTAGGCGACACTGCGCCTATCGCTCTTGTGTTGCAGGACAACCATGGGGTCAATGTCAATGTGCTTATGTTGATGTGCTGGTGTTTAGACAATAACGTTGTGATTAACTTAATGCAGCTTAATAAGGTGATTGACGCCGCAAATAGAAAAGACGCGAGCCTTATCGCGCACAGAGAAAAACGCAAAGCCGCTCACCCAGACAAAGGCGGCGATGTAGCGCTATACGAAACACTTAAACAAGAAGAGCTAGTATTAGAAAAGCAGCAGCAGGCTGATATCATTGATGCGTTTACTTCGCTCGACGTTGCTACCTTGCCCAGCGGCGCATCACTATCAGGGAGTGGCGTGCTAAATGCTTCGATTGCATCGTTTATTAATGCGTATGGCCTTAGAGAAAGCGTTCCCGCCCGTCAGCTGCTTAGTCGTCTCGTTAATCAATAATCGTAAAAGAACAAGAATAAGCTATGAGTAAATCTGCGTTATCGCATGGAAAAATTTTAAAAAGTAGTTTTCGCGTGCCCCGTTGGGCTAAAAACCGGCACATGCAAACCATATGGCCTCGTTTTATCCAAAAACGCTTACCGCTAGATTACACCATGGAAAGGTTAACATTACCCGATGATGACTTTGTCGATGTGGCGTGGGGGCCTAAACCTTCTGAAACATCAGGTGTGGTGGTGTTGTTTCACGGGCTTGAGGGGAGCATTCGCTCTCACTATGCCAATGACATGATGGCGCAGTTATCTGTGAATGGTTGGCAGGTTGTTATGATGCACTACCGAGGCTGTAGTGGTGTGCCAAATTTAAAAGCGCGGGCTTATCATTCTGGCGAGACAGAAGACCCTCGCTTTTTCTTAGAATGGCTCAACACTAAATTTCCCCGCATACCTAAGGTGGGGATAGGGTTTTCGCTAGGCGGGAATATGCTTCTTAAGCTGTTGGGCGAACATCCTGCACAGAAGTGGTTGAATGCGGCTGTGGCTATTTCATCTCCGCTTAAATTAGCTGAATGCGCTAAGTCTATCAATCAGGGTTTTTCAAGGGTGTATCAAAAATACCTGCTCAACAGCATGAAAAGCACACTGAAAAAGAAGATGGCGTTTATCGACTATCGAAAGCTTATTCAACTAAGTAGCGATGATGTAGACGGCATTACTAATTTTATGCAATTTGATGAGAAGATTACAGCACCGCTTCATGGTTTTGCAGACGCTCAGGATTACTACGAAAAGTGCAGTGCTTATCATTTTTTAAGTGCGATTCACTGTAAAACACTGGTGTTACATAGCATTGATGACCCGTTTATGAACCATCTTATTGTGCCGAAAGAAGATGAACTTGCGCGCAACGTAACGCTTGAACTGAGCGAGAGTGGTGGTCATGTTGGTTTTATGCAAGGTAATATACTCAACCCAACGGTTTGGCTTCACGACCGTGTAACGCGCTTTGTTAGCGACGTGCTGCCAATAAACTCAGACACAACGTACAGTGGAACTTTATGATCATACCCATTAGCGAACTTGCCCCCGAAACGCTCTATAGTCTTGCTGAGTCATTTGTTTTGCGCGAGGGGACTGACTACGGTGAAGTAGAGGCAAGTTTAGAAGAAAAAGTAAACCAAGTACTTGTGTCGCTTAAAAGCAAAGAGGCAGTATTAGTCTACTCAGAACTTCATGAAAGCGTAGACATAAAGCGTCGGGAAGACATAGTCTCTGACGATGAGCATGGTGAATAGCTACCAGTAAAGACGGTTTCGAAGGGGCTCGTTTAGCGATTAGTCTCCTTCGACTTCGACATGCCTAAAACAATTTCTGCCAGCGTCTTTTGCTTTGTAAAGCGCAATGTCAGTTTGCTCTATTATTCGGTCATAGCTCCATATTTTATGTCTGCTGTAGCTAAACGAGGCTACGCCAATGCTTATCGTTACATAACCGAATTCGGTATTGTTTCTATGTGGTATTTGCAGAGACGCAACGGCTTTCACTAGTTGCTCTGCCTTTGTTCTTGCGCCAGCGCTATCGGTGTTGGGAAGGACACATGCAAACTCTTCTCCACCAAATCGGGCAAATAAGTCTGTACTTCGAGTAATTGTTTCGCCTAATGTTTTGGCGACAAGGGTTAAACACGTATCGCCTTTGGCGTGTCCGTAATAGTCGTTGTATTTCTTAAAAAAATCTATGTCGATAAGCAACAGGGTTAAAGGCCAGTTTTGTCGCGATGCACTGGCAATTTCAGCACTAATTTTTTGATCGAAAGCGCGTCGATTAGGCGCACCTGTCAGCGGGTCAGTTAATGACATGCTAACCAATGCGTTTTCTTGTTCTCTTACCTTATCAATATAGATAGAGAAGGTATCGGCAAGGTCAGCAATTTCATCTTTGCCATCAATACTCACTTCGCTCACATCATCATAATTATCAGGGTTTGCAGCGTGATCAACCTGTTTGTTGAGCTTTATAAGACGATGAACAATGCGGGTATGCAGGAGATAAATCATGAGTAGCGTTAACAGGAAGGTGACTGCCCCTGCGATAAGCGCAGTTTGGAATTGGTCTGCAATACGGGCTTCGGTGCTTTCAGCATCACGCAGTGCTGTTTCATAGCGCGATGTTAATTGAAGGCTTAAATTGTTGGCAACATCATTCACTAAATTCTTTACAAAGTTTCCTCTACCAATGGTTCTGCCTGATATGCGCAGCGATTCTATCTGCTGATTGATAATTCCATTGTCACCCATCAGCATAGTGAAAAGCGTATTGATATCTTGCTTTCTATTTTCTGAAAGCGATAGTTTTTGCAGCCACTCAAACGTTTCACGCAGAACTTGCTCGGTGCTTCTGAGTTGATAAATACTGTCATATTGATCGAGCTTTACAGCCGATAAGGAGATGCTCGCAAGAAGCGCTGTCTCCGTGGTGTTTTGCGATGAATTATAGAGCTGCTGTACAAAAGAAAAAAATGACGTTTTATTTTCACTAAGATTATTTTGGATTTTAAGACGCTGATCGACTAACGCCTCTAGTTCTTTTAGCTCCTGCTTGAGGGAGGTTATCTGGGTTGAAAGAAAGCTTTCTTTTGCGTTGAACGACTTGCTTAGCGAAGTGAATGTATCGTGTAGTTGTTTGCTCACAATACGCCTTGTTGGCTCATTCGTCGCATTCGATAAGCCAACAGTGAGAAAAAGTAAACGTTCCACACTTTGGTTAATCGTCGCACCTTCAACAACCACCGGGATCGTATCTACAGTTAAGCGTTCAAGTGATTGCTGTACATCGGCTAATCGCGTCAAAATAAAAATAGTGACAAACGCAAACAGTGCCAAAATAGCCAGTTGCAGGTAGGTAAAATAAAGTATCGACGTGCGTTTTGCTATTACCTTCACAATTATTGGCTCTGTATTCGTCTTATACGGTTTTCAAGTGTGTTTGATACGCCACCAAGTAAACGAATATTTTGTGTGACTAAGTCAGATATTAATAAGTTGGTGCGACTTTCACCGTCATCTGCTTTACCGTGCTGAAAGCTTGTGTAACCGTCGCCGCCGCGCACTAAATAGTCAGTCGTCGCTACACTGTATTCTTTATTCGGGTCTAGCGGTTGGCCGTTAATATTAACGTTTGTAACTCGCCTTCCTGCCGGCTGGGTAACGTCGAAGGTAACGTTCATGCCAGAAAAGTGAGGGAATGCACCTTTTAGAAGCTCAACCTGAGATAGCCCGTTTTCGATACCTTGTAATAGCTGTTTTCCTGTTAGCGATATTCTAACAAGGGATGATCTGAAAGGGAGCTCTGTCGCAACATCTCGTCGTGTGATGGCGGAATTAAGTTTATAGCGTTTGTTTCCACGGATGCTTCCTCCATTGATGATTGCAATATCGCTCTTTGTGTATGTGCGCATACTATCAGTAATAAAGTTCGCGAATTCATTCTCTTCACTTCGCACTACAACGTGTTCGCTGGTGATCGTGTTTTTCCACACACCGATTTTTTCATTTAACAACCGGTCGAGGCGAAGTTGATAGCTGTTTGCTTGGAGTTGAATTGACGGCGAGGCAAGAAGGCTTGGTAGGTCATAAGACTGTACGCTTTCAAGTTCAACGTTGCTGTTGTCAATTGTTAAATTGGCGACTACCGCGATACCGCTGTCATCGAGTACCAGTTGTCTTTTATGCGGCGTGAACCCTTGCGCTTTTTCTTTTAAACGGTTATCGGACATTACCGCAATATCAATAACGTTCTCATCAAGAAGCGAGGAAACAAAGTCAAACGGGTAAGAATAATGCAGCAATACAATATCAGCGCCCTGCTCTTTTAGCTCCCGTGCACTGTTTTTCGCCGTAGTTAACGGGTCGAGTAGCGCGACATGTTGTAATAAATACTCTTTGATAACGCGCTCATTAAGCAACGATATAACCCCTAACTTAACACCTTGTTTTTCTATAATGGCAGAGGTGACTAATTCGTTAAGTGGCGCGTTGAAACGTTTATCAATAACATTACTGGCAACAAACGGAAATGCGGCTTCGAGCGCGCGAAGTGATAGCTCGTCTTCAAAGTAACTAAACTCTCGTTTAGTGACTGTCATTACATCGGGTTCAAGCGAATTTAAGATATCGATAATGTGTGAGCCACGGTCAAATGATGCCATGGCGCTAGGGCCAAGTGAGCCACCTCCAAAAACGAAGAAAACAGGTGGCGTTTTTTCCCTTTGCTGGTCAAGAAGGCTTTTAAGCTCGGCATATCGACCAGCGAACGGGCTTGAAATATCAGGCATGTCAGCGGCAAGCAGCAGCGTGACTTGCTTAGCATTACATGGAAGCACAATGCAGCAAAAAAGAAATATAACGTATAGCGTGTTTAAGCGTTTAGCCATAATATGGCTGTGTCCTTACTTTACAACCAGTAAGTACTGAAATCGGAATACCAATTTCTGATTACGGAACTTTGGTTAACGTGGTTTCACGATACAGATTACTGTTACCACTTTAACGATACAATTATCCAAAAGAACTAGATTTATAAGCTGTTGCTGCACTCGTAAAGCATGCTGCCAATGACTCAGCGTGATTTTGTCATGTTAAAACGGTTTTTATTAAGGCGGGATTACTGAAGTCTAATAGCAGGCATAAAAAAGCCGGGTTGGTATAACCCGGCTTTTCATTATATTTGGTATGTTCTAAAACAAGTACGCTTAAAACGCGTAACGTGCAGTGACTTGCATAATATCTAGATCATCAATCATTTCGTAGCTTGCGCCTACGGCCCACTGTGGTGTGATGTAATAATTGGCGCCAACTTTAATTGTTGCTTCACCCTCATCAATGTCGTAGTAACCGACTTCACCAGCAAGCTCTACTTGGTCAGTAATCATTGAACGCAATCCAGCATTGATGCTGTAGCCTGTGTCATCTTCAACATCGCCATCTACGCGTTCTAAGTTAGCGCCAAAATAAGCATCGGTTGTTGCATTTACCGGTAAACGATAGCCTGCGCCGACTGTCAGCATGTCGAAATCAAAATTGCCTTCTTCGAAGAAGCTGTATTCGCCATTTAGAAACCAGTTGTTGTTTAACAAATACTTACTATTCACCGTAAGACCGTCTGGCTCAAAAGACTCATTATTGTCGAAATCTATTTTAGTATAGCCACCTTCAACATAACGCCAGTTTGGAGAATCTGCTAGTACAGAGAAAGAAGAGGTAGCAGTGAGTACAGCTAAAAGTGTGATTGTTTTACGCATGTGATAACTCCTTATTGATCACAGGCCCCTTATGTTCTTATGAACAATAGTGTTCGGGGCGTGGTATTGCTTCCTTAGAAAGTTGGTCTTAAGGTCAACCTTGTTCCAATCTATCTATTTACACGTCAACGTGTGTTTTCAGCATGATGGTTGCAATGCGTCTGCCAACTTACTCAACAAATGTTATTTAATTTTCATATTATTGATTTTCATCGCTTTTATTGTTTTTTGTAAGGCGCTGTACACGTTTTCATAGCCTGTAATCTTTACCGAGGCATTCCGTTAACTACCTTTGTGTCTCTAATAACCGACATTTTACCCCTCTAATACCAAGTGCTGGTTAGCGTCTGTTGAATCAGCTCAACATTTCCACGTTTAAAACTAATATAAATTACTGATATTTATAGGGTTAGCTTTTTATTGGTATTGATTTCTAACCTTGGAACGCCTCTTGCTGAATAGACGGTGAAGCTATGCTGCTGACTTCGACAGCTCGTCGAGTGTTTTTTTATTTCATTTCATATTAAGCAGGCCCAGCGGAAGTGCAGCGATGCGATGGCCACACCATTATTTTAGGAGAGGGAAAATGAATAAGGCTTTTTTACCAAAGTGCTTACGTCATACACGGCGCAGGATACAGGTGTGTTCGCAGGTCTTTTTTGCTTTAGCCAGTTTGTTTTTATCATCATCGCTGCAATACGTATACGCACAAAATGTTGTTGATACTGATAAGCCCCGACAGCCTTCACCAGTGCTACAAGCTGTTATTGATGCAGCACGTGAATCTGCAAACGGTACGTACAAAGAAAACGATCATGGCCTTAATAAAACGCTGAAAGCGATAGATTATCAAACATATCGCGCTATTCGTTTTAAACCAGAAAAGAGTTTATGGCGAGATAAGAACGACTATGAAATTCAATTTTTTCACCCAGGTTTTCTTTATAACACCCCCATCACAGTGCATACCATTAGTGAAGATAATCAGCCAGAGCGCCTTAATTTTAATAGCGACATGTTTAGCTATGAAGGAAGTGCAGCATCGCTTGCTGGTTTGACAGATAACAACACTGGGTATGCCGGGTTTCGGGTTCATTACCCTATTAAAAACAACCAATACAAAGATGAATTTGCCGTATTTCTAGGGGCGTCATATTTCAGGCTAGTGGGCAAGCATCAAGTTTATGGTATTTCAGCAAGAGGGCTTGCTATCGATACCGCCTTACCCAAAGGCGAGGAGTTTCCTCACTTTACCGAATTTTGGATTGTTGAACCTAAAGAAAATCAACCTATTACGGTTTATGCCCGTTTAGAAAGCCCATCGGTAGCGGGTGCCTATCGGTTTGTTATTCATCCTGGTGTCGATACTACGGTTGACGTTCAATCATGGCTGTTTGCTCGTGAAGACGTACAAAAGCTTGGCGTCGCGCCTTTTACTAGTATGTTTCTCTATGGTGAAAATAGTAAAAAGCACCACGACGATTATCGCCCAGAAGTACACGATAGTGATGGTGTATTGATGGTTACACATGCCGGTGAGGAAATTTGGCGCCCGCTTACTAACCCTAATCGTCTACAAATTACGTCATTAAGTGACAGTGCGCCCAAAGGCTTCGGCATGTTTCAACGAGATGGCCGTTGGGAAAACTACCTTGATGCAGAGGCAAGCTATCATCTTCGCCCTAGCCTATGGGTTAGCCCTAAGGCCGGTTTCGAACAGGGGCGTTTAGAGGTAGTTGAAATACCTACCAGTTCCGAAGTACACGACAATGTAGTGGCCTACTGGATACCTGATGCACCACTTTTAGCAGGAGAGTCACGTTATTTTGCTTATCAGCTAAGCACGGCAGAACAGTATGCGTTTGATAGTAACCTTGCCACTGTTTTACGAACTCGACAAGGGAAGGCGGTATTGCCTGGTGATGAGTTTGAAGACGAAAGTTTAGCTACCACTCGCCAATTTAGCGTTGATTTTTCAGTGCCTAGCGAATTCGACGTTAACCCCGACGACTTAACGTTTGTTGTGCAGGGCATCAATGCAGAGGTATCTAAAATACGTGTTTACGCGGTGGATGAGGGCAGCGAATGGAGAGGCACTTTTATGGTAAAGCCGAATGAAGGGAGCACTGTCGATATGCGGGCTTTCATAGAAGCAAAGGGTAAACGAGTAAGTGAGGTATGGAATTATGTCTATCAAAGTGAGTAAGCAGCCACACGCAACGACAACTAACGCTGTGACCCCTAATCCAACTATGTCACCTCTTATCAAAGGAGAGTTTATGCGCTTATTCATGATGGCATTGTTAGTCATACCCAGTATTGCACTGGCTGGGTGGAGCTTGTATGAAATCTTTTTACCTAATGGGCTTACCGCGCTGGAAGTAGCCCAGTTAGGGCTAGGGCTTACTTTATTCTCATGGCTATGCATGGCATTTTGGACCGGTATTATAGGGTTCTTTTTACAGCTGTTTAATATTGACCCGTTAAGCCTGACCAAAAGCCAGCCGGCCCCCACAAAGCAGAAAACATTATCACAGCGCCATGCGGTGGTTATGCCTGTATACAATGAAGATACCCGTCGCATAATGGTGGGTTTTGAAGCTTGCATTCGCGAATTGATGGAAAGCAAACATTCAGACCGTTTCGATTTTTATATGCTTAGTGATACACGTGATGAGGTAAAAGCGGAAGATGAATTACGTGCTTTTAATCGCTTATCACGCCGTTTAGGTAACTATGCGAAGCACGTGTTTTATCGCCGCCGTGAAAAAAACGATCATAGGAAAGTCGGGAATCTTAAAGATTTTTGCGAGCGTTGGGGGGCAAATTATGAAGCTATGATTGTCCTTGATGCCGATAGTGTTATGACGGGTGAGCGAATGGAAGATCTTGCACTTAGAATAGAGCAAAACCCAGACACAGCGTTGGTGCAGACTATTCCTATGCCGGTACGCCAACATACTGTATTTGGGCGCTTTGTGCAGTTTGCCGCGCATTTATATAGCCCCATGCTAGCGACAGGATTATCGTTCTGGCAAACCGATAGCGCTAATTATTGGGGACACAATGCGATTATTCGTATTCAGCCGTTCATACAACATTGTGGGTTACCCACATTGGAAGGAAGCGCGCCTTTTGGTGGTGAAATCTTAAGCCATGATTTTGTTGAGGCAGCGTTATTACGCAGAGCTGGTTGGAAAGCGTATTTACTGACTGATACTACCGGAAGCTATGAAGAAGTGCCGAGCAACATAGTCGATTATGCTATTCGTGACCGTCGATGGGTGCAGGGCAACATTCAGCATTTAGGTTTACTAAATGTAAAAGGGCTTAATGTGGCTAACCGTCTCCACTTTTTGTTTGGTGCATTTGCTTATATTTCATCATTGATTCTGTTTTGTATGTTAGCGCTAGGTACAACTGATGCGCTTATCAGAGCAACATCAGTGCCTGATTTTTTTGTGTCTGAATACCAACTGTTTCCGACATGGCAGGTGGCAAGGCAGGACATGATGATGGTGACCATGTGGGGAACGGCAGCGCTATTATTTTTACCCAAAGTGCTAGGTATTATATTGGCGCTACTGAAACGGCGCGCTGAATTTGGTGGTGCTTCTGCGTTGATAAAAGGCGCGCTTGCCGAGCTGTTTATGGCCGTGCTTATTGCGCCATTAATGATGTTTTATCATAGTTATTTCGTGGTAAGTGTACTTGTAGGTCACAGTGTTAAGTGGGAAGCGCAGGAGCGTGAGGGGCGAAAGGTTCCGTGGCGTATCGCGATTAAGCATACACAACTATTAAGCTGTATAGCGATTGTATGGGGAACAACCACCTTCTACTTTACACCGTCGCTTTTTATGTGGTTGCTGCCCGTGTTAGTGGGAATGGTATTGGCTGCCCCGGTTATTCGTTTAACAAGCAGCGAGGGGGCAGGTATTGCATTGCGTGAACGAGGTGTATTTTTAATTGATCAAGAAATGAATGAATGCAAAGCCCTCAAGCGTTTACGAGTATCCATGAAGTACTTCGCTATTTCACACTTCATTGCCAAGGTGCCAACGTTACCTAATAGCAATAAAACGGTGATGGTAGAGCAAGTATTAACAGAGAAGCCCCTACCTATGCGCCCTATTATCGTCGGGAATGGATAGGTGAGAAGTGTGTGAAAGTCACGCTGTAGATAGCAATAAAAAACCGCCAATAGCGTATGCCGTTGGCGGTTTTTTTATGTCGTAATGATTTAGTTTTTAAACGTTACTGAAAAAGTGACGGGTACTGTCGTAGTAATGCTTTTCAGCCCTGCTATATTTTGCAGTGCAGCTACGCCCTCAGCCAGACCAAACGCATCGGCCTTAATTAATGTGGGAGCCGTCGTCGAGACACTTAGCGTATTTTCACTGACCTTACTTACTTGGACCGAAAAGGCAGTAGGTACGGCTTTACCGTGAAGAGAAAGCACGCCGTCTACCTTAGCGTATTTAACGTCGCCCACGTCAAGTGCCAGCATGGATTCAGGCAGCATTGCTTCAAATTGTGCGGTCGCATATTTCTCTACAAGAAATAACATGCTTCGCATACGTTCATTTCGAATATCGATATTTGTATTTACCGACGTTAAATCGACCCATACGTTAAGTTTTCCGCTGTCACTGAGGGCGCCACTAAAGTCTTCGAATTTGTGTACTTCGGTAATCTGTGCATTTTTAGTAGAAAGGAAATGCAACACACTATCGTCACTGCTCATTTTCCAATCCGCCATGGCAGGTGATGCTAAACCACATGCAAGTAACGCAATCGATAGAGCCTTGAAACCTGTTTTCATGGGGTTACTCCTTTAAAAATTATTAGAATCGTGGGCAAAGCATATTGCCCCTGAATTGAGAAGAACAAGGGGGCAACACGTCATCAAGTTTGCACGTGTTAGTACGGCTTATCGCTTATGTGGGTTTACAAAGTCGCTATATTGAATAACGTCTTGCCATTTTACCCGTTGATCGCCCATTACAACAAAGTCTGGGTTTTCAAGTGAATGGCGTTTGTTATAGGTAAGAGGCTCAAAGTTTGCCGCTGCAATACTTCCGCCTGCTTCCGACACAATGCATTGTGATGCACCGGTATCCCATTCGCCGGTTATGCCGATTCGCATAAATACATCGGCTTTTCCCTCAGCAATAAAGCACGCTTTTAATGAACAGCTTCCAAGCGGTAGCGTTTGATAAACACGCTTATCACACATACGAGTGAGTACTTTTTCTCTCGATTGGCGCCGACTAATAGCGATAATGACGGCACTGGTTTCAGGGTCATCAAGTTTGCGAACTGACAGCCGTTCTTCACCTTCTGGTGTAGATTTGTATGCGCCATTGCCTTTAGACGCATAATAAAGCGATTGACCAGGAGGCCAGAAAATAACACCAATGGCAGGTTGGTTGTTCTCAATGAGTGCAATATTAACGGCAAAGTCACCGCTACGGGCAATAAATTCTTGTGTGCCGTCAATAGGGTCGATTAGCCAATAGCGCGGCCAATCTTTACGTTCTTCCAAACTGGCGTGCTTATTTTCCTCAGAAAGGATGGGAATATCAGGTGTGAGTGTGCTTAGCCTATTTGTGATGATGTCATTAGCAAGATAATCTGCGCTGGTTACCGGAGAATCATCTTCTTTTTGATAAGCGTCAAAATCGCCTTGGTCATAGACTTTTAATACGGCTTCACCCGCTTCAATAGCGGCGTCTTTGGCTATGGTTAGCAAATCATCATATGTGTTTGAGGGCATAGGTTACTGCTCCTTAATCCACTTTTGAGTGAGTAAAAGTGCGGCAATACAGCGAGCTTCAATAAAGTCTTCTCGCGCTAATAATGCATCAGCATCAGCAAGGGGCCAATGAATGACTTCTAAGGGCTCTGGTTCATCACCTTCTAACGTTTCAGGGTAAAGATCTTGAGCGATTACAATGGTCATGTTGGCATTAAAAAAAGTGGGTGCCATACTTACTTTATGCAATTCTAATAGTGAATTAGCACCGAAACCCGCTTCTTCTTTAAGCTCTCGGTTTGCCGCTTCAAGGGCGCTTTCGCCCGGGTCGATAAGGCCTTTTGGAAAACCGAGTTGATAAGAGTGTGTGCCTGCAGCATATTCGCGAATTAACACCAACGTATCTTTGTCATACATTGGTACAATCATTACTGCGCCGCGATTACCGCCGGCCATGCGTTCGAATTGACGTGTCTCCCCGTTGGAGAATTCAAGGTCGAGGCTCTCAACTCTAAAGAGTTTACTTTGAGCAACGATCTCTCGATGATGAATTTGCGGCAACGGTTTATTAGGATCAATTTTTCGCATGTCTCTCGCTACAACTTTGTTATCATACCTTCAGTAACTAGCTTACTTCATTATAAGGAAAATCGCTTGCCCTTTCTGCCCTGGAATGAAATAGATACCGTGCTTCTTGATATGGATGGCACCCTATTAGACTTACATTATGATAATCAGTTTTGGTTACATCATTTACCAAAACGCTTAGCTGAGATACGAGGTATTTCACAACAAGAGAGCCAGCGGGAAATGGAAGCGCGTTACGAGCGTGTCTTTGGACAGATTCAATGGTACTGCCTCGACTATTGGGCTGAATCGTTAAGTATGGATTTAGAGCAAGAGTTTATGCCGCTTAAGCGGGAGTTAGCACACTTGCTAACACTGCGCGACGATACCATACCGTTTCTTAAGGCGTTGCATGAATCTGGCAGAGAAGTGGTTTTGGTGACGAATGCGCACCCCAACAGCTTGGCGTTAAAGATAGAGCATACGCAACTTGATGCGCATATTGATAATTTGATATCGACACATGAGTTTGGTGTTACCAAAGAATCGCAAGAATTGTGGAAAAAACTTAATGCTAGAGTGAAGTTTGATAGCAACCGAACACTCTTTGTCGATGACTCTTTACCTATTTTAGCATCAGCCCAAACCTATGGGATCCGCTATTTGCTCGCAGTAGATAACCCCGACAGTACGCTGCCAAATCGAAATATTACCGCCTTTCCAGCAGTAAGAGACTATCGCCCCATGATTGACGACATTCTTGCTCACCCTGTTAGCAAATAAGGACCGCGAAACATATGAACTCACAGCTTTATGTAGGATCGCAAAACCCGGTGAAGGTGAACGCAGCACTCAACACATTATGCGATACACTTGAGCAAGACTTTAGTGCTGAAGCGATGTCGGTGCCCAGCGGTGTGCCAAGCCAACCCATGAGTGAAGATGAAACACGTTTTGGTGCTATTAACCGAGTAGAAGCCATGCTTGAACTACATGACGGTGGTGAGCAAAATGCGTGGTACGTTGCAATCGAAGGGGGCGTTGATGTGTTTGAAGATGGGCCAGCCACCTTTGCTTATGTGGCGATTTACCATCAGGGACATTGGTCGGTGGGGCGAAGTGCAAGTTTACCTTTGCCTGTCAGTGTTTATCAGGCGCTACAACGTGGTGAAGAGCTTGGTACGGTAATGGATAAATTATTTAATACCGTCAATATCAAGCAAAAAGGAGGCGCCATTGGCCTACTTACCCACAACCATGCAAGCAGGCAGAGCGTTTATGAAGTTGCATTAACGCTAGCGATGGCAAAGTTTCATTTTCCCGATCTTTACACCAATTAGTATTACGCGATGCAGTGGGCTTTATCACACCCTGCAATCTTTACTAAACAACGTAAACTTTTCCAGTGCGCGATACGTTATACGGTGTCGCGCCATCATCAAAATTAATTAACTCATTGTTAATAAAGACAAAAATAATTTCAAATAAGATGGCGCTCTTGTTGCAGGTGGTTAAAGCCAAACGTAATAAGGAGCATAACTATGAGCGAGACAATCAATACTTACAACCCTGCTACGGGCGAAAAGTTAGACCATTATCATTTAATGACCAGCGATGACGCTGATCATGCGGTTACACGCTCACAGGAAGCCTACATAAACTGGCGTAAAACCTCGTTTGAAACCCGCGCAAAATTATTTAATACACTCGCTGACCTCATGGAAGCGCGTGTTGACGACCTCGCTAGCTTAATGACCAGAGAAATGGGTAAAGTAAAGGCGCAAGGAAGACAAGAAGTTGAATTATGCGCACAGATTTGTCGTTACACCGCAGAGCAAGGAGCGTCGTTCCTTGAAGATGACCACAGAATTTTTGAAGGCGGTCGAGCCATTGTTACGTATCAGCCATTAGGTGTAATTCTGGGTATTCAACCTTGGAACTTCCCGCTTTACCAAGTTATCCGTTACAGTGCATGTAACATCATGGCGGGTAACACGACAGTACTAAAACATGCTAAAAATGTATTTGGTATGGCGCTGGCCATTCAGCAGCTGTATGAAGATGCAGGGTTTCCAAAAAACGTGTATCAGTCGTTACTCATAGACGGGAAAACCGCAAGCGGTTTAATTAAACACAAATATGTGCGAGGCGTTACGTTTACAGGCAGTGATGAAATCGGCAAAAGCGTAGCAAAAGAAGCGGCCAGTATGTCTAAGAAGACAGTAATGGAATTGGGCAGCAATGATGCATACCTAGTGTTGTCTGATGCTGACATCGATGTTGCGGTGGAAACCTGTATAAAGGGCCGTGTCATTAATAATGGTGAAACGTGCGTAGCGGCTAAGCGATTTGTCATCGTAGAAAGCGTGTATAAAGCGTTTACCGAACGCTTTATTGCGCAGTGCAAACGCCTCAAAGTGGGTGACCCTACCGACGATTCAACCGATTTAGGGCCGATGGCGCGAGAAGACCTACGTGATGAATTACACGAACAAGTGAAGTCATCGATAGACAAGGGCGCAACGTTGTCGTTAGGTGGCGAAGTGCCAGACAACAACGGTTACTATTATCCTATTACCGTATTAGAAGATGTGAAGCCGGGCATGCCAGCGTACGATGATGAGTTGTTTGGTCCAGTAGCATCAATTATCAAAGCCAAAGATGACGAGGAGGCGATGGAGATTGCCAACGATTCGCGCTACGGTCTTGGCGGTGGTATTTTCAGTACTGATACCGATCGTGCTATTGCATTGGCGAAGAATGAGTTCGATACCGGTATGATTAACATTAATGGATACTCGTTAGCACAACCCAATCTGCCATTTGGCGGCGTAAAAGACAGTGGTTATGGCCGTGAGCACGGTGGCTTCGGTATCAGAGAGTTTGTTAATATTAAGACGATCATGGTGGCAGAGCAGCGCCCCGAATAACGGTCTTAGCTAAAAAGCGATACGTTGTGCCCCTTTGGGGTGTAACGTATCGTTTTGGTTTTTACCATCTCGCAGTCAATAAGCATGTAAAAAGGGATCACTATGAAAAGTAGCAGGGCAAAAGAAGCGGGAGTAAGTCGCTTACCATTGTTAGGTGCAGCGCTGTTATTTTCATTGCATGCCATTGCCGCTGACGATGCCATCAAAAATGATTCAATGCGCTGTGAGGGAGTATCGGTTCAAGTGTTGGGTTCAGGAGGGCCTGAACTTGACGATGGTAGGGCGTCAAGTGCATACCTTGTTTGGTATCACGACGAGGCGAAGGTGTTGATAGATGCCGGTAGCGGGAGTAGCGTGCAGTTTGGTGCTGCGGGCGCCTCATTTGAAACGCTGGACGCTATTTTGCTATCTCACTTACATACCGACCATTCAGCCGAGTTACCCAGCTTTGTGAAGGGGAGCTATTTTGGTTCTCGCTCCAAGGACCTGCCAATAATGGGGCCGGATGGTAATGATGTAATGCCGTCTACCGAAGACTATGTCGACGCTCTTCTTGGTAAAAAAGGTGCATTCCGCTATTTGTCGTCGTATACACAACCACACCAAGATGATTATCTGCTTACCGCTATTTCTGCCACCGAACCTACGTTTAGTTACGACATTAATCCGTCAATAACGGTATCGGCGATGGATGTCCATCACGGGCCGATTCCAGCACTAGCGTGGAAAGTAAATGTGAACGGTTGTATGGCTGTATTTTCAGGTGATACCAATGATGCCGATGGTACGCTAGCTGAATTTGCAAAGCACGCTGATATCTTAGTACTTCATAATGCGATAGGCGATGACGCGTCCGGCTCAGCGAAACAATTACACATGACACCCACACAGCTTTTGAATATTGCATCAGCATCAAAAGCCAAGCGGGTGGTGTTATCTCATATTATGAAACGCAGCGAACCTGGGCTTAGCGCGTTAACTGATGCTATTGCCGTTATCGCGCCGGGTCGCGTTTATGCTGCGCAAGATTTGATGAATGTCCCGTTAAACCCCTAGTGATTGGGGTTACTGTGCAAAAGGTAAGGGAATAGTTTCACCATTAAGCACTGCAACGCCATCAGTTAGGCCCATTGTCGCCGTATATCCATCACCTTCAGACACGATAAAGCCTTGTCGAAGAAAGGCTTTCATGACCTGCGGGATTTGCTGGTCAACGGTCGCCTCAAGCTCTTCTGCAGTCATATTTTGCACCTGAGGGTTGGTGGCAAGTTGTGATAGCACATAAGTACCCATCGCTTTTTCTGCGACGCCTTCATCTAGAGTAACTTTTGCATCTGCAATAATGTGATTTATCCAAAACGCAGGGTCTTCTAGCGTGTCAGGAAGGGCATCAACACCGCTCATGCGGGTATTCATGTGTGCGGTAAATTTACCCTCTGGAAGCGTACCTGATAATTGCGTGATATTAATCGCAGGTGACTTTTGTAAAAAACTTAGCAAGTTGTCTTCTATAAAGCTTTTAACCAGTTCAGGCACTAATTCAGGCTCAGTGGTCAGCGTTGCGTTGCTAACCTCTTGGTAGGCTTTAATGAAATCTGTATCTAACTGTTTTGCCTCCATAGCAAATACCGCGTCGTGAAGCGTTAAGTCTGGTGAGCGCATCGAGGCTACCTTGTATTCGAAAAATGCATCAACAAGGTTGTTATCTTCATCAATATCAGTACGAGATGTTAAGGCTAGATCTTCCATCACAAAAAGAGGCGTATCACCGTCAACCGCACCGTCAATCGATACTGTCGTCTCCTTTAAATTGAACGTAAAGGCTGACTCGAAAAGCTCCCCTTTGATGGCTTTAATCATGCTACCCGACCATTGCATATCCATGTCCATATTGTTCATAGCAATGACCATTCCATCGCCCAGAATAGAAAGGCTGGGTATCGTGCTTTCATAATGCGTCATGTCGCCGCTACCCTCTGCTTCACCGTCAAAGCCCGAAAACGTCAGCGTTACATCTTCGTCTTCATCAATAAACGTTAAAGCTGGCACCATGTCTGTGTAGTCGGTGCTACCAAATAGCCCTATTACGCCTTCATTGGCGTAAACAGGCGTGTTGCTGTCCCACTCAACGTAGTCTCGCAGCGCGTCGCCTTCAACATGTAAGTTATACTGTAGCCTGCCAATGCCAACACTCTCGCCAACATAAAGTGGGCCGTGATGTGCAACGATGTTTGCAACAAAAGTAGGGTTGCCCGTTTGTTCTATGTCGCTTTGGTCAACTTGCTGCGCATTAAGCATTGCTTGCAAGTCAAAGCCCACTTCAACTTGTGCCGTCGTCGTAAACCAACCCTTTTCGTAAGACACTACATTGGCACTATATACCGGGTGTTCATCAATATTGGTTATGGCGCTATTAAATTTTGATTCAAGGCCATTACCGATGAAGTGTGGTGCGATGAGAAGCGCACCTAATGTAACGCCTGCGCTAAGTAAAAGTGGTTTATTCATAATTACATTCCCTTGTTCTGTGAGCGTATTAGCGTACCGTTATAGTTTTATTGTGGTGTAGCCACTTGCATCTGGTTTGCCAAACAGGCTAGCCGCTTGATGCACTTCATTAGGCAGTGACGCGTCAGGCTTAAACTTCCCATTCACCGCGAATTTTTTCGTTAATGGAGAAACGGAAGCATCGATGCTTAACCCCAATAAGTTGGGCTCGGCGACAGTAATTCCAATGTCTTCACCGTCACATCGAAGCGTCGCAGAGTACGTTCCAAAATCAATAGGGCCTTGTGTACCCGCTACGGTCGCATTTAACCAGTCGCCTTTGCCACTCAATGCGTTACATGCTGGGCCAAAATCTAGCGTATCTAACGCGACTTTGAAACGCCCACCGGCATTCACCGGCAGCGGAAGTCTCACCTGTGCGATAACCCTATCTACGGGTAAATAAATGGTCATATCGTTTACAACTACGTGGCGTTGCGTGAATAGCCCTGTGCTAACCGGACCTTCAAAAGCAATGTCGTTAACGTTTCTTATGTTGCCAGCCTTTAAATCTGCACGCAGTTTACCGATGAAAAATGCCCAAGGGTTTATGTCCCACTTTACATTGTTTATAGGTAAACCATTCACCACGACACTTTGCGCTTTCCCTTCAAGCAGGGTGCCAGATACACCGCTTACCGCTATGTTTTTTGGCAATGCTATTCTGCCTATCACATGAATAGCAGGCATGTAAGCGATAGCAAAAATAAGAAAGGTGACAATACCGCCAATAATCCACGTTACTTTTAACTTCATGCTTTTCCTAACTGTAATCGACGTATTTTTATGTAACCGGCTGAATCAGCCTCAGCAATATCAGCTTGTAGAATGATGATGCCCATTGCTTCCATTCCTTTTAACCAATCGAGCACATTGTTGAAGGGGGCTTGGTCTACCCACACTTGTAAGTCTTCACCATTGGGCTGCATGCGTGATATTTCAATATCATGCCTTGCGGTTGTGCGGTTAACGGCTTGTGGAAGCGAACCTGAAAATGCACGCTTACCGCCGGTACTTCTGCGAAGCTGTTGTGCGCGCATGGCGCTATCTTGAACCCATGTTAGCAGTGCTTGTTGGTTGTCTAGTAATTGCTTCTGTTGATGCAAGCTTGCGTTAAGCGGTGACCAAATAGCGAAGTAAAAAAGGGCAACAATTACCACCACACCGCTAATAAGCACAAGGCGTTGCTCGCGTTCTGTGAGCGCTTTATATTTTTCTAGTAACGCATTCATGATGCACTCCTAATCGATACTGTGCCCACTACACCGTTATCTCTATTATTAAAGGCGCCTTGCTCAACAACGAACCCTGCACTTTCGGCCAGCTTTTTAAATTGCTCGAGGGCTTCAAAGTTCTTGCCTTGAGCTTGAATGCGAATTTCAGTGCGTGTTGAATCAAATCGTAGTGTTTGTGGTGTGATTTTCGTGGCAGCAAACGCTGGTGTAAGTTGATCAAGCATAATAAGCATCGACGCATCGCCTCCGCCTTGCTCTAACTTCGCCAGTTCAGACTGCAGTTTTAGCTTAACGTTACGCACCAAGCCCAGGTTAGGGAAGCCCGCTTTCACCGCCGCATTAATATCGGCTTTAAGTGCTGCATTTTGTGATTCAAGCTGGTATAAGGTTACCGTTTTATCGATAAGGCTAGTAGCAAGCACTATTACAGCAAGTACCGCCGCGGTGCGCCATTGAGACCATCCGCTACTGCGCTTTCTTTTTACTTTATATTCGCCTTGATAAAGGTTGAACTTGGCCGCTAATGCCTCTTTTGCCAGCACATGCATGGGTAATTCAAGTGGCGCCTCTGAAATGGTGGTATTTGGCATGTCGTCAAGCGCTAAGCCGGCATAATTAGTGATGGTAACCGCTTCTTCTTGTTGCGAAGCAAAGTGACTAAGCATCGGCAGCAACCACGTTTGTTCACCCTGCATGCCTTTAAAACCGTCTTGACGCACTAGCAATTGCTCACCGAGGGTCAGAATTGACCATCCGTTTTCGGTCACTGGTACAGCAAGTACGTCGGGGATCAGTGTGTCGCAAAATAATCCGGCATCGCTCAACCATTGTTGCCACATCGTCATTTTTGCATGACTCACTATTGCCACCGCCTGTTGGTCACCATTTTTAGGGCCAATGGCAAAAAACTGCTCACTGATATCGGTTGCCAACTCATCTTCAAGCATGAAGGGTAATGCAGAAAGCACTTTTCGACCGGCTCGTGGTGGCAGCGTAACCCATTTCAATAAAATGTCGCTACTTGGGGCAAGTGCAATAACAGGCCGTTGACCGACGCGCTCAGCAAGCGTAGATAAAGCGGTAGCATCAGGAAGTTCACCCGACGCAATTATCTCTTCTTCTTGCGTTGACCATACCAACCAGCTAATGGGGTCGGTGTCTGCCGCACCCAGTCTTACTAGGAGTTGTTCCATTAATTAAATCCTCCAAACTCGCGTTTCAATATGCTTACGCCCGCATCTTTGTTTGCTTGAAACACGGTGGAAAGCTTAAAGGTAGCCTTATTGTAGCGGGTCTCAGTATGCAAAATAAAATATTCGGTAGTGACAGCGAACCATGCTTGTCGCGTATTGTTTAAACTCAGTGCTTGAATAACAGGCTCGCTAAGAAAATCTGCTGCTTCTTCCCACCCGTCAGGTGGTCGATTTCCAATTAAGCTGGTGGCTTCTTGGATATCTAACCCCGTTACGCCGGCCAGTAACGCGGCGTGCTCAGGCTTAAGTGTATTGACGTTAATAATGAGCTCTTGGTTATCAGGAATAACGCATACCAGTGGCATTAGTTCATTTATCCACGCCGGTGACGCGCCGTTTATAATACGTAATTCCGTCTTAGATGCCAAAGCGCTATTGGCAGCGAGGTAAGGAAATTCTCGCGACTCATATTCACTGTCTTCAGCACCATACGATCGCATTCGGTCATCGTCATCAACCCAATCGGCCAGACTATCTCGTAAGGTATCTGCCGTATAGTTATCTAGCCCGTCTATTTGCATGGCTAATAACATGGATTGGAATGCGGTCATGGCTTCGGTAGGTTGATTGCGTGACGCGTTACTTGAGGTATTCTCACCCTGTAAAATAGCGTTTAAATTAAAGCATGCGCGCAAGTCTTCTAAGTTGGCTTGCAGCCCGCCATTCTCTAATGGATACACAAACTCCTGCGCCCAAGGCTGGCTTAGCGTTATTTTATCGCGTGTTTCGTCCATTAAATCCTGAATCGACTTTCTGGCGAATGCTTCTGCACCGCGTGCATACCAATACGCTTGGTTATTGTCTTTAAGGTTCATGGTGCGCTGAACTTGCAATTGCAGCCTAGCGCCCATCTCTGTCGCGAGCACAACGACCAACGCAACAATCATAAGTACAATCATCAGAGCAACGCCTTGTTGCTTCTTTGGTGCTTGAGGAGGGTGACGACGCATCATAGCCCTCCTATTGCAAATTCACGTCGTATTAGGCCGAAGTCTTTACTGACAAACTCAACAGCTACAGCGCGAGGTAATGCAGTACCCTTATAGCTGTCAGACCATTTATCTTCCTTTAGGCCTTCTTCACTATTATTGGAGGGCGCAATAAACTCAACCTTGAAGCTTTCAATATTCTCTAATAGCGGCCTAACTTTAGGCTCATGACCAATAACGTTATCGAGATAATTACTGTACACACGCTCCAATTTTTCATCACGTAACCTATAGGCGACATATTGTAGGGTGCTTCGTGGCAACATGAGTTGAGGATTGTGCCAGCCACTCCTTACAAAGCCTATACCATCATCGTCGCTTCCTGGCGTTTCGCCACCTGCCATTACCACCTCTTGCATTTCCCCTTCCACTCTAATGGGGCGCGTTACGGCCTGTTGAATATCCCGTTCTATGGTGATCATGGCGCGCTGCAGCGCTTGGAGTTTATTAAAACGCGCTTCAGATAAGTCATTGCTATCAATAACCGTGGTAAGCAAGCCGGTGGATGCGAGGCCAATAAGCGTAAAAATGGCCATCGCGATCAGAATTTCTAGTAAGGTAAAACCTTGTTGGTGACGCTGTGCTTTTTGCATTACGAGCCACCCGACGTAGGACGCGCCACAAAGCTTGTCACCGACGTAACACTGGTGCTGTAGTCTTCGGCTTCTCCAACAGAAATGGTTACCGCTCTTAAGCTGGCATCGTTAGTTTTTGCTACGGTTTGTTGCCAGTACCACGTGCGGTCAGCCATTTCCATGCTGCCTTTTAGGTTGTTTTTGGGCGGCCAGGTATTCTCAAGTTGAACTTGGTTGAGTCGATTGCTAGCCACCCACCCAGCGAAGGTAACCGACTCAATTTGTCCTACACTACTGAGATGTTCACCCGATGCCTTTAAAATGGCGGTACCTGTGAGCGCGAAAATAAGTAGCGCTACCATGACTTCTAGTAGCGTCAATCCTCGTTGACGCGATGTGCTTCTCGCGTAGGACAAGAAAGCCATTATTGTGGCTGCTCCAACGGACCTTCTAATGCCAAAGGCGGAAGTTCTTTATTTAAAAGGGTGAAATAGACAGGCTCGTCATCAAAGTCGCCTTCATAGTTGAAGGTAAGGGTAAATGGCGTAATGTCGCCACTGGACATAATTAAGATTTGTGGCGGCGGAAGCCTCTTTTCTTCGTCGTTCCCAATATCAACGCCATCGCTTGAGACACTGAGGTTTTCATCAAATATATCACGGTCGAACAACCTGTCTTCGGTGTCCCAAGGAAGGTCGTCCAAGTTCAACGTAAAGGTGAAGGGCTCGGGTAGGGTATAGGTGTCATATATTTTCTCACCTTCTAGCCGTTGCCACTCGTTGTCTTCGTCCAGGTACACAAAAAAGTATGCGTTATCTTGTTGCTCTACCCGAATCCCTAGTTGCTGCTGATTAAGCACGGCAAAGTCGCTGGCCATATCAACAATGACTTGAAGGCGCTGTGCTTGGCTTTTTAGTAGGTCGCTCTTGCTTGCGCCAAATGCATTAAACACGACGTAGCCGGCAGCAATGCCCATGAGCAATAGCACAAGCATAACTTCTATCAGTGTAAAGCCTTTTAAAGCGTGCCTTTTACTCTTGCACTGGCGCATAAAAACCTAGGGTGTTTAGTTAAGGTATTCGTTAATGTTCCAGTTACCTATATCGTCATCGGTACCGGGTTCGCCGTCTGGGCCATTTGAGAATATATCTACTACCGCTAACTCTCCTGGGCTGATAAGCGCATAAGGATTACCCCATGGATCTTCTGGCAAGCGTTTAATAAAGCCGCCTGTTGGATAGTTTCTTGGAATAGGATCGATGGTTGGTGCTGCAACCAATGCTTCTAGTCCTTGCTCAGACGTAGGAAAGCGATTGTTGCGCAGCTTGTACATTTCAAGTGCGCTTTCAATTTGCTGGATATCGACAGCAGCTTTCTTTAACTGCGCTTCTTCTTGGTTTCCAAGTATTTGTGGTGCAACCATAGAGGCCATGATGCCTATAATAAGCAACACTACCATCACTTCAATCAAACTAAATCCAGAACTACGTTTTAAGGTTTTCATTAGATATTCACCATATTATTCAATGCTAAAATTGGCTGCAAAATTGCCATGACGATAAACAGAACAATGCCTGCCATTGTGACAATCAGTAAAGGTTCGAAGACTTTAAGTGAGACACCAATAAGCGCCTCAAATTCCCTATCTTGGTTATCTGCAGCACGCGCGAGCATACTTTGAAGCTCGCCCGACTTTTCACCCGATGCGATCATATGCATCATCATTGGTGGAAACATTTTTGTATTGTCCAGTGCAGCGCGAAGGCTACTTCCTTCTTTTACATTAATCGCAGCATCTGCGACTTGATTCTTTATATGTTGATTTTCAAGCACGTCACCGGATATACGCATGGCGTCAAGTAGCGGCACTGCGCTGGCACTTAAAATACTTAAGGTACGTGCGAAACGTGCGGTATTTAACCCTCTTGATACGCGCCCAAGTAGTGGCAGCTTTAGCAGCACGCGGTGATAACGAAGCTTCATGGCTTTTTGCTGAAGTAGCCGTTGTGCAATAACAATAAGCACGGCAATGGCGACCAGCATAAAAATACCGTAATTTTGAAGCCACGTACTTACCGCAATAAGAAATTGCGTAATGCCTGGTAGGTCTTGGCCCATGTGGTCAAATTGCCCTACGATTTTTGGCACTACAACGGTTAATAGCAGCAATACAATACCCATCGCAAAGAACAACATAAGCGATGGATAAATCATGGCTTGCGTAATCTGGCTGCGTGTTTGCTGGCGTCGTTCAGTGTAATCAGCTAATCGGTTTAATACGGTATCTAAATGCCCCGATTTTTCACCGGCAGCGACCATAGCACGATACAAATCGTCAAATACACTGGGAAATTCTGACAAGGCTTCTGCTAATCCTCGGCCTTCAACCACTTTACTGCGCACCGCCATCATCATATTTTTTTGACGGGGCTTTTCACATTGTTCGCCAACGGCTAGCAACGCTTCTTCTATCGGAAGGGCTGATTCGACCAATGTGGCCAATTGACGCGTAAGCAATGCAAGATCAGAAGCTGAAATACGCGGTTTAAACAGTGCGTTAAGAAAACCTTGGTTGTTGTGCTGGTTGCGTTCAACAACCTGCTCAACTTCTATTGGAATTAACCCTTTTTCGCGCAGCTGTTGACGAGCCTGGCGAGCGTTATCGCCTTCCAGCACACCTTGTGTATTTCGACCACGGCTATTGACCGCTTTATAGGCAAATGCGGGCATACTAGTCCTCCCTCGTTACTCGAAGCACTTCTTCTAACGAGGTAACACCAGTGAGTACTTTGCGGCATCCATCTTCTCGAATGCTTGGCGTGTTATGGCGAATATGCTTTTCAATAGCTTGCTCACCGACACCTTCGTGCATCATTTCACGTACTTTTTCATCAACGATAAGCAACTCATGAATGCCGGTTCTTCCGCGGTAACCTGTTTGATTACATGCGGCACAGCCATGCGCTGAATAAATGGTCATAGCGGTTGCGCTATCAATCCCAAGCACTTCACGCTCTGAAGCATCAGGGGTGCGAGGCACCTTACAGTCTTCGCACAGCGTACGTACAAGACGCTGTGATAACACGGCTAATAAACTAGAGGACAGCAAAAACGGCTCAATGCCCATATCTTCTAAACGTGTTATCGCCCCAGCGGCGGTGTTGGTGTGTAACGTAGACAGCACCAAGTGGCCGGTCAAACTGGCCTGTACGGCAATTTGCGCCGTTTCGATATCTCGAATCTCACCTACCATCACCACATCAGGGTCTTGACGTAAAATAGCGCGCAACCCTCTGGCAAAGGTCATATCGACTCGCGGGTTGACTTGGGTTTGCCCAATGCCAGGCAAATCGAATTCAATGGGGTCTTCAACCGTTAGAATATTTCGGTCGCGGGAGTTAATTTCGGTAAGGCCAGCATAGAGCGTGGTACTTTTACCTGAACCCGTAGGGCCGGTAACCAAAATAATACCGTGGGGCTTACGAATAAGCGTAGAAAAATGGTCGCGGTTGGCTTTTGTCATGCCTAAATCTTCAAGATTCAAGCGCGCGTTATTTTTATCAAGTAAACGCAGTACAACGCGTTCGCCATGACTAGAAGGCATGGTAGACACACGCACATCTACTGCTCGGCCTGCAATGCGCAGCGTAATGCGGCCATCTTGTGGCACCCGCTTTTCAGCAATGTCTAATTTGGCCATGACCTTTATACGCGATACCAACATCGATGATAGCTTGCGGCTAGGGCGTAATATTTCTCGCAATACACCATCAACACGAAACCTAACCACTAACTGGTTTTCAAAGGTTTCAATATGAATGTCTGATGCGCCTTCTTTAATCGCTTCGCCTAGCATAGCGTTGATAAGCTTGATAATAGGGGCGTCGTCTTCACTGTCGAGCAGGTCTTCTGTGTCTGGCAGGTCTTCGGCAAGGGCAAACAAGTCGCTCTCGTTACCTAAATCTTCCATCAACTGCTTTGCGGCAGAGCTGTCGCGTTGAAAAGCGCTGGTCAGCAAGTTTTCAAATTCATCGGCCGGTATTGTTTTAGGCACGAAGGGCTCGCCGTAGAAGCGACGGACTTCGGCAAATACGTCAAATGGCGTATTCTCAGTAAAATACAATATCGCAGGCGTTTCGTTAACTTCCAAGAGGACTTGATTGCGTTTCGCAAAACTGAATGAAAGCTGCTGTGGACCACCTTCATTCACCTCGGGTAGCCCGTCTTCATGCATGGCTTCCAACGCTTCTTCTTGGGCTTCAACAGCCATGGTTAGCTGATCATCTTGACCCGCCATACTAGTCGTTACCTTCTTCTATGCGCTTATCTTTTTCTGAAATGTATTCTTCAAAAGAGGGCGGCAACGACAATGCGTCATCCCAGTTTGGCATTGATGGGCCTACGGCCGATGGCATTAACGATACACCTTCTTGCTGACGCTTCAGCTGAAGCGCGCGAATGTAATTGTACTTACGGTGACTAATGGCATTCATGGTCGCGCCATCTCTCACAATGGTAGGCTTTAAGAACACCATTAGGTTACGCTTACGTTTAGAGGTTGAGCTGGTTTTAAACAAATGACCAAGAATAGGTATGTCGCCCAGTAATGGCACTTTAGAAACGCTTTCTTGGATGTCTTCATCAATTAACCCGCCAAGCACAATGGTGCCGCCGTCATCAACAATAACCGTAGTTTTGATTTCGCGTTTATTAATTGAGATATCTACCGACGTCGCCCCACTTACGCTCGACACTTCTTGTTCAATAAGTAGCTGAACGGCATCACCTTCGTTAATTTGAGGCGTGACTTTTAATTTAATGCCTACTTCTTGGCGGTCGACGGTCTGGAAAGGGTTAGAGTTATTCGCACCCGTTGTGGTACCGGTAATAATTGGCACTTCCTGGCCTACAATGAAAAACGCTTCTTCGTTGTCCATCGTGGTCAAGTGAGGCGTTGCCAGAATATTTGAATTGGTATCATTGCTGACGGCCTGTACTACTGCACCCCAGCCGTTTTCGATAATGCCTGCTATCATGCCATTGGCACCACCAAGTAAACTGGCTAGCGAGGTAAAGTCGCCCTCTATCGTTTCTGTCGAGGTAACTACTTCGCCATTGGCGGTGATATTGGTTTGGTTAACTTCACGGTCTTCTGCCTGGCGCAAAGCAACACCCAATGAGCCCACCGGGATAACACCATTGTTGAACTGCGTGCCGCCACCGGCTTCAGATACCAGTTGAACACCTAGCGTAGTGCCGTCACCTTCGAATATTTCAACGATAATGGCTTCAACCTGAACCTGAGCACGGCGTACGTCTAGCTGGCGTACCACTTCTTCGAGCGAGCGCATCATGTCTGGCTCTGCGGTGATTACCAGGGCGTTTGAGTCTTCATGAGATTCGATACTGACATCACGGTTGTTGTTTCCAGAGCGTCGGGTAGTGCCTGACGAGCTTTGTTCTTCCGCTTTGATACTCGCCGACACACCTTGAAGTACCTGTACTAAATCATCCGCTTTCGCATAATTAAGGAACAGCACGCGTGTATTACCGTTAGTTTCTAACTCTTGGTCCATACGCTGAATTAAGGTGATAAGGCGCTGACGCGCTTTTTCGTCGCCGCTTACGATAACCGAGTTCGTTCTGTCATCAGCCACAACACGAGGCTCTGACTTATCGCCGGTTGACGCTTTACCCTGCGATTTATTAATGCTGTCGATAATGCGCACCATTTCTGAGGCTGAGGCATAACGCAGTTTTACAATTTCTACTTCTTCATCTCCGGCACGGTCAACGCGTTCGATGATTTCAACAAGGCGGTTAACAACCGCGGCGCGTCCTGTCAGCATCATGACGTTTGACGGGTCATGGCTAACTACATTACCCCCACCTGCTTGGTCATTAAGCTGGCGTAAAATAGGCGCAAGTTCACGCACTGGAACGTTATAAACAGGAACAACACGGGTGATCATTTCATCACCATCGCGGTTTGAGCCCTCAACGACAGGAATGTTAGATGTTTTTGCGTCTTTCGAGCGAACTACTTTTAAAATACCGCTTGGCATTTCTACTACTGCAAAATCATAAACCTGCAGCACGTTCATGAAAAATTGATAGTACTGTTCTTCATCAAGCATGTCGTAACTGCGTACGCTGATTTTTCCGCGTACGTTAGGGTCAACAATGATGGTGCGTTCTAAGTTTTTGCCGACAATATTAATAAATTCATTAATATCGGTATCTTTAAAATTAGGCATGTACTCAGCGGCGGTAACTGAGAAGCATAGCAGCGCTGTACACATTGCGGTGCTTACGCGAGATAACAATTTGTGGCTAGTGCGCCTTTTCATTCCGTCGTCCTTTATTTCTTATTCTACTGATGGCGTAACGTACTTACCTTGCCCTGTTTTAATTATTCTGTAGCAGAAGGTAAATCAAGGTAAAGCGTGGTTAAACTACCATCACGAATTATTGTAAGTTCAAGGGTTTGTGCATTTCTTAATTCAGATAATGCCTCTTGAGATTGCTGCATGTCGGTTAGATCTAACCCATTTATTTGTGAAATCACATCGCCCGCTTTTAATCCTGCTGATTTAAATAAAGCAGGCTCAATGCCGGGGCTTACTTGGTAACCAATAAGTCGCCCTTCATTCGTTTTAGGCGATATGGAAATAAAATCAGTAAAGCTGGCTGGTCGTTGGCGCAGTGCCGTAGTGGCTTCCACTGCTTCTCTAGAAAGCTGACGAACTTCACTACTTTTCTGTCGAGGTGAAGGTGAAGCCGAAGAAGCGGTTTGTACTTGCTGAGCCCGACGTCGATTCGCTTCTTCAAAGTCGATACCGTCAAGCATCAAGGTTTCGTTTCGAATACCGTTTTTGATAATCACTCTGTCGGTATAAACACGCTGCAGGGTTGCGTTGGTGCCTTCGATTTTTTCGCCAAGGCCATACACTGCCTGGCTACCTTTGTTTTCTATTATTGCGGTACCTGCATTCTCAATAGAGCTGGACACGACACCGGTTAACACTAGATTTAATCGCGTTTCTGGCGCATCTGTAATGTCTGCCGCTTCCACAGGCTTAGGTTTTGCCGTGGCATTACCAAATAAATTTAGCTGTTGTATTTTCTTTATATTGACCCCACTTTGCCCTGATGGCGATGAAATGGGGGCAATTCGTGATGCGGTAGGTGTCGCGGATAATTGAGGTTCAGGTATAATTCGCCACATTAACTTAGCGGCGAATGCAATTAAATACAGGCTTAACAGTACTACGACAATTGTGCGAAGTCGCTTCTGGTGCTGGCTTAGGTATAAAGCCAGAGTATGTGGATTAGGTTTATTGAATGTCATGCTGCCACTGATGGTACTGCTTATTATAATAAAGTGAAAATTTGGTTAACCGCGCTTTAGCGACCCATCATAGCCTAGTCAAGGTGAGGGTCACAACACTAAAGCTCTAGCATTACGAAAATATTACATGAGCCAATTGGAAAGCAACAATACAACACAAAATATCAGACTGGACAAGTGGCTATGGGCTGCGCGTTTTTTTAAAACGCGTGCGATAGCCAGAGAAATGGTTCAGTCTGGGAAAGTGCACTATAACGGCCACCGAGCTAAGCCAAGTAAGAGTGTAGAGCTAGGTGCTATGATTAAAGTTCCCGCGGGATGGGATTCTCGAACAATCGAAGTGCTGGGGTTGAGTGATAAAAGGCTCAGCGCGGCATTAGCACAAGAGCTGTATGCTGAAACTGCAGAAAGTGTAACAAAACGTGAAGAAAACCAAGCTGCTCGAAAATTGAACGCATTTCACAGCCCTAAGCCAGACAATAGGCCTGACAAAAAACAGCGCCGACAAATTATTAAATTTAAGCAGCAATAGTTTGCTAACGAACAGGACCCACCTATGAGTGCTTTTGACCAACTACACCGTTTTATTTTTACGCAGGCCAATGTCCGTGGCGAACTCGTGCGTCTTGATGAAAGTTTGCGCAGCATTGTGCACAGTTACGAATACCCAAAGCAAATTCAGCGTTTATTGAGCGAAATGGCAGCTGCCACGTCATTGCTTACCGCCACATTAAAGTTTGAAGGCGAGATTGCTTTGCAAATTCAAAGCAAGGGGCCGGTGAGCTATGCCGTTATCAATGCAACGCACGACCAAACCCTGCGAGGTGTGGCGCGCTGGGATGATTCACTGCCTTCTTTACCTGAAACTTTTAGTGAGTTATTAACCGACGCTGTGTTGGTGATGACCATAACGCCTGATGAGGGAGAGCGGTATCAAGGCGTGGTTGCGCTAGAAAAGCCAACGCTAGCCGAGTGTTTAGAAGAGTATTTTACGCAGTCTGAGCAGTTGGCAACGCGCGTGCACCTGATGACAGACTTGGCGAACCCAGATAATGCAAAAGCGGCAGGCGTGTTGCTTCAAGTATTACCTACCGATGCCAGCGCTACCGATGTGTCACAAGCAACCGAGTTTGAACATATCTCTACACTTACCGAGACCTTGTCAGAAGAAGAAATGTTTACTCTGTCGGTAAATGACATTCTATTCCGCCTTTATCACCAAGAAGACGTAGAGCTTTATCCGGCCCAGCCTGTATCGTTTGCGTGTACGTGCTCAAAAGAGCGGAGTGCTGAGGCGTTACGTCACGTGGCGAAAGAAGAATTAATGACCATCATTGAAGAAGACGGTGCCATTAAGATGAATTGTCAGTACTGTCACACTGAGTATGCGTTCGACAGCATTGATGTAGAAGCGATTCATAGTGGAAACCATGCCTCTTCGCAAACCAATCAATAAACCCGTTTAATAGCCTTAAAAAGGCTATTTTTGCTCGCCATCGCGGGTAACGCATTCTCCCTTACATGCAGGTTCATGTTAGGGGAGAGTGTATGGGGTATTGTCTTTTGATCACCATTACACGATTAGCTCAAAAATTGCTTCACATTTGTACAATAATTGACCGTTTTTGTTTTTTTAATCCCTCTCCCTTTTGTTATTCAGCTTTTTTGTAAGTAATTTTTTGCTTTTTCAGCATCACCCTCATCACACATCTTGTTAGTAATATTCCGTTATAATTTGAAAAATAATGAATTTATATGCGGGGTAAACCTTTTCTTTGTAATTAAATTTCATTTTTTATGAAAGTGTTAGTGCGGGAATAACCACTATGCGTCATCGAAATGTTACCTATACCTTGTTTACTTTACACTTGGCCTGGTGATACTTTTTTGAAAGTGCTTTTGAAAAATTACAAAGAGGGTTACGGGTATGACGGCTGCAACTACATTGAAAACGGACTTGAAGATGTCTCCATTAGTTGACTTGTCCAGCGCTGAGCTGATTGAACGAGCAGTAAAGCGTGGGGAAGGTGTATTAGATAAAAATGGCGCATTAGTGGTAGAGACGGGCGAACGAACAGGTCGCTCACCAAACGACAGATTTATCGTAAAGGAAGCAACCACAGAAAGCGACATTGAGTGGGGCAAGGTAAATAAACCTTTCGATGCTGATAAATTTGATGCGTTGTGGGACCGCGTTGACGCCTATCTTGCGACCCAAGAGCATTTTTTATCGCATCTAGAAGTGGGTTCAGATCCTGAACACGCTCTTCCATTAGAAGTACGTACACAAACTGCGTGGCAACACGTTTTTGCACGTAACCTTTTTATTATTCCAGAACAGTGGAACGTAAAAGATCAGCAGCCTTGGCAAATTCTAAATGTACCGGGTTTTGTGTGTGAACCTGAGCGTGACGGCACGAATAGCGACGGTACGGTAATCATTAACTTTGCGAAAAAGCGGGTACTTATTGCTGGTATGCGTTACGCCGGTGAAATGAAGAAGGCGATGTTCTCGGTTCAAAACTTCTTGTTACCAGCAAAAGACATTTTGCCTATGCATTGTTCTGCCAATGTGGGTGAAGAAGGCGATGTAACCTTGTTCTTCGGGTTATCTGGTACAGGTAAAACGACCTTGTCGGCCGACCCTAAGCGTTTCCTTATTGGTGATGATGAGCATGGCTGGGCACCAGGTAGCGTATTTAATATCGAAGGCGGTTGTTACGCGAAGTGTATCGATTTATCTCAAAAGAACGAGCCAGTTATCTGGAACGCCATTAAATTTGGTACCATTTTAGAAAACGTGGTGCTTGATGATACTCGCACGCCTGACTATACCGACACCTCGTTGACACAAAACTCCAGAGCAGCCTATCCATTAGAGCATATTGAAAAACGCGTTGAAGAGAACCGAGGCGGCGAGCCGCGCTCAGTGGTTTTTCTAACCTGCGACGTTAGTGGCGTACTGCCTCCAGTGTCAGTGCTAAGTGAAGAGGCTGCTGCGTATCACTTCTTGAGCGGTTACACGGCAAAAGTTGGGTCGACTGAAATTGGTTCTACCAGCGATATCGAATCAACCTTCTCGACGTGTTTTGGCGCACCGTTCTTTCCACGTCCAGCAGGCGTTTACGCAGAGCTCTTGATTAAGCGCGTTAAAACATTTGGCGCGAAAGTGTACTTGGTCAATACCGGTTGGACCGGCGGTCCATACGGAACAGGAAGTCGATTCGACATACCTACGACGCGCGCTATTGTTGATGCAATAGTTTCCGGTGAGCTTGCCGACGTTGAAACCCAACACATTGATGCTTTGAATCTTGATGTGCCGGTTGCTATTCCTGGTGTAGACAGTAACTTGCTTGTGCCACAAAACACATGGGCAGACAAAGCCAAGTATGACGAGTTTGCTGCAAACCTTGTAACGAACTTCAAAGCAAACTTTGAAAAATATGACGTGAGCGACGCCATTAAAAAGGCTGGCCCAGGTAACTAATTCCTATGGTGTTGCAAGCCGGTGATAGGCTACTTGCTTGCGCCCAATGTGGAATAAAGGGGAACTGAACCCTCCCCCTTCCCAACGTTCATCACAGATAACGTGATTGAATTTTTGCCCACGCAACGTCGTGGGCTTTTTTTATCTTATGAATACGTATGTTTGTTTCGTTTTCGTAGCGCTATGGTTATGCTTTTGTTAATAATGCAATAATAAGAGTGCACTAATCATGATGTATGGCATCAAACAATATTGGGGGCGACGTTTCCAAAGCGCCTCCCTAGTCACTTGCGAAAAAAACACCTCAATTAATCGAGCTTATAGCGCCCCTTCACTTATAAATCAGATAATGGTTTTACTTATACTGACCATTTCTTCATTTAATGCGGTGGCGCGCGTCACTGATTTTGTCGTTGAAGGGAGCACGCTGTTACTACATACCGACACAGCGACGCTGCGAGTGTCAGCCGTATCGAAAAACAGTTTCTCGGTGACGTATGAACAAGATAATCATGCCAATTTACCCTCATTGGCTTTGCCCGAGTCTCTAGTACCTCAAACATCAGTTGCGCTCGACACGTTTCCAGAGAAACTGGTGTTTTCGGCGGGTCATGCCGCAGTGCATATCAACAGAGCATCCAATAAGCTTAGCTTTTATCTTAACAACACCCTGATGACACAAGAGCAAAGCGGTTTATCAGTAGATAAGGGGCGTGTGCAGTTATCAATGCAGTTAACGCCTGATGAAAAACTTTACGGCGGCGGGCAGCGTGTACTCGGCATGAACAGACGGGGTCATGCAATGCCGCTTTACAACAAAGCGCATTATGGTTACACGAGTGAATCTAATCAGATGTACTTTGGTTTATCTGCGGTAATGTCATCTAAAGGGTATAGCGTGCTATTTGATAATGCTGCGTCGGGCCAGCTTGATATAGGCAAAACCATACCAGACGAGCTGCTGTTCAAAGCGGTATCAGGACGCGCCAGTTACATTGTGGTGTTAGGTGAGAGTCTGACAGAAACTATTCAAAATACCGTCTCTATTACCGGAAAACAGCCACTTCCCCCTCGTTGGCTGCTAGGAAATTTCGCCTCTCGATTTGGGTATAAGTCTCAGCAAGAAGTTAATGATGTAGTGCGCGCTTTCAACGAGCAAGACATCCCTCTTGATGCCGTGGTGCTTGATCTGTACTGGTTTGGTAAAGACGTAAAAGGGCATATGGGGAATCTGTCGTGGGACCGTTCTACCTTTCCAGAGCCAGAAGCCATGATTGCATCGCTTAATAACCAACACATAAAAACGGTATTGATAACAGAGCCTTTCATTCTGACTAGCTCAAAACAGTGGCAAAGCGCGGTTGATAGCAATGCGTTAGCGCTAAACAGTGATGGTAAGCCATACACCTTCGACTTTTACTTTGGTAATACCGGATTGGTAGATGTGTTCAGTGATGCGGGTAAAGACTGGTTCTGGCAGTTCTATGAAAAACTTGCAGCGCAAGGCGTCGCTGGGTGGTGGGGAGATTTGGGTGAGCCAGAAGTACATCCAGATGACAGCATTCACTTATGGCAAAGCAAACATTTATCCGGCAACGGTAATACGGGCGAGTACGTTCGAGGTGACGCCATTCATAACGCTTACGGTCATAAGTGGGCGGAAATGGTATTTACGCGGTTAACCGAGCTGCAGCCACATCAGCGTCCATTCGTGTTGATGCGTTCAGGGTTTTTGGGTAGTCAGCGTTATGGCATGGTGCCATGGACTGGTGATGTAAGCCGCAGTTGGGGCGGCCTACAACCACAGGTAGAGCTTGCGCTTCAAATGAGTGTGTTCGGTATGGCCTATACGCATTCTGATTTAGGCGGCTTTGCTGGCGGCGATGCATTTGATGCAGAGCTATACACTCGCTGGTTACAGTTTGGTACGTTTTCGCCAGTCTTTCGTCCTCATGCGCAAGACGCAATCGCCCCCGAACCGGTATTTCATGCAGACCCTGTGAAATCGATAGCACGACAGTTTATTAAACTGCGCTACGCGATGTTGCCTTATAATTACAGCTTAGCCTTTGAAAACTCGCTTTTTGGTACGCCGTTAATGCGACCAGTTGCCATGATGCATGGCAATGAAACGTGGTTTGAAAATAGCCGCAGTTATTATTGGGGGGATGCGCTTTTTGTTTCACCCGTCACCCAACCTGATGTAAGCGCATGGCCTGTCGCATTACCACCGGGCGTTTGGTTCGACTTTTTCAGTGATACTAAGTACCAAGGAAACCGAGAGGTAAGCTACCCGCTAACCGACAGCACATTTCCTGTGTGGGTCAAGGCAGGTGCATTCTTGCCCATGAGCGAGAATTTATCACGCACCGAGCACTATGATGCAACGTCATTTGCCGTGCATTATTGGCATGATGCGTCTGTGAATACGTCACAGTATTCTCTTTACGACGATGACGGCATTAACCCTAAAACGATAGATAAATCGCTGTTTTCTGAATTGCGCTTTACCGCATCGACTTCTAATTCAGACAGCACGGAACTGACATTGACGTTGAGCAGCGACGGGAGTTACGTAGGTATGCCGCAAACGCGTGACATTACGTGGGTGCTACATGGTTATGAGCGTGCTCCAAAGGGTGTGTTAGTGAATGGTAAGCCGATAAAATCGCAGTGGGATGCATCTAAGAAAACCCTCTCTTTATCGCTTTCATACGATTATCAGCAACAACTTACCATCAATATTTTATAAGCTACGTGGGGCGATTATCGCCCCTCTATTTTCGTTTCACCGTATTAATGTCGACAGGAATATAAAACTCGGCTACTAAGCCTTGGTAAGGGTGATTACGCAGGCTAACTTGCCCGTCATGCGCCTCAATAATACGTTTTATGATGGCAAGCCCTAAGCCTGAACCTGAAGAGCTTCGAGCCTTGTTCCCTTGAACAAACGGCATAAACGCATTGTCGATTTCATGTTCGGGGATACCCGGGCCATAATCACGCACTTTGCAATAAACACGTTTCTCACTTTTATTGAAATACGTAGAGATAACAATATTGTCTGAGCCATAGCGAAAGGCGTTTTCGATTAAATTATCGATGACTCTTTTCATTGCAATGCGGCGTAGCGGAATCGATGGAATAGCATTAAGTTTTAACTCGATGTGATGCGTATCGTCTAACTGCCTTACTTGCATGAGTTCGTTGATAATTGTATTGAGCGCAATATCTTCTTTTACTTCCTCGCTATCGTAGCGAGCATAGTCGATGAACTGATCGATAATCGCGTTCATGTCTTCTATGTCGTTTACAATTCCCTCTTTTATCCACTCTTGATCGTCTGGAAGCATTTCAGAGGCCAGCCTGATGCGTGTTAACGGTGTCCGAAGGTCATGTGAAATCCCCGCCGTCATCAAGGTACGATCGTGCTCAAGCTGTTTGATGCCTTGATTCATTCTATTGAAGGCCCGTGTTACCTGTCGCATTTCACTGCTGCCTTGTTCTTCAAGCGGTTGAGGATGCTCTCCTTTTCCCACAAGGACTGCGGCCTGTTGCAGTGCCGACAGTGGCATGGTCATTCGACGCACAAACAGCCAGCCTCCTGCCACACTTAATATTCCTATCACCATTAGGTACATAGTAAGGGGGGATATGTTCGCTTCATTTAGCCCGTCTATCGGGATCGCTATCCATGTATCCGGATAACGCGAAAGTGAAATCCATACCGTGTAAGGCGATGCGCTATCACTGACTTGTGACAGTGTACTTATGCGAACGTCAGCCAACTGTTTTAATTGTTCGCTAACTTGCGAGGACATAAAGCTATAGTAGACCGCTGAGTCTAGCCCTTGGACTTTCGCTTGACTCCCTTCTAGCACCTGAACTTGGGTGCGCTCATAGTATCGTTGTCTGCTGGCATCATTACTGACTAATAGGTCGTTGGCCAAGACACCTTTGACCTGCGTTGCTAAAAGGCTATTGATTTGCTGGTAACTCGGTTGAATAAAGTAGTAGGTAACCGACACGTACGACACGATTTGATTGATCAGCAGTAAAGCGCCAATCAATAGCACGGTTTGGCCAAATGCGCTGTGGGGAATTAAGCGCATGGTGTGTGTAGTCGTCGCAACGAGTGTATGCGCCAAGGCGCAAATCGGCTATACATTTTCACCGTCTGGAACAAAAACGTAACCTAACCCCCATACGGTTTGAATATAGCGTGGGTTTGCCGGGTCTTTTTCTAGCATTCGTCGTAAACGTGATACTTGAACGTCGATACTGCGCTCTAGTGCACTGTAATCCCTTCCTCTAGCTAAGTTCATCAACTTGTCGCGAGAAAGCGGCTCTCGAGGGTGTGTAACTAACGATTTTAATACCGCAAATTCACCACTTGTGAGTGTTAATGGGGTATCGCCAGCCGTCATTTCGCGGGTGGCAAGGTTTAGCTTGTATTCGCCAAACTCAATCATTTGAACATCTTTTGATGGTGCGCCGGGCGCTTCACTGCTGCGACGTCGTAATACAGCTTTTGCGCGAGCAAGCAGCTCGCGAGGGTTGAACGGCTTGGGTAGGTAATCGTCGGCGCCCATTTCTAACCCAATAATTCGGTCTACTTCATCGCCTTTCGCGGTAAGCATAATAATGGGAAGTTCACTGCCAGCCTGACGTAAACGCCTACATATGGATAGGCCATCTTCGCCTGGCAGCATAAGGTCAAGAACCATCAAGTGAAAGTTTTCACGCTCCAGTAGGCGGTCCATTTGTTCGGCATTAGCTGCGCTTCTTACCTGATAACCTTGCTCCACCAAATAGCGTTCCAACAAGCTTCGTAGGCGCATGTCATCATCAACTACAAGAATTTTAGAGGTTTCCTGACCCATAACCATACCTTTGATATTTCTTTTGTTTCACTATAACCACATGCAGGCAAATACAAAAGAGGGGATTACGGTTATGTAATCCCCTCTTTGTTACAAATGGTGTCAGTATTTACACATTGCGCGTGAGCGATGGGTTAAAACGTTACAACATTTAGTGATTTTGTGTTTGCCGAGCCGGTAAGCGTATCAAGGTATAACGCCACAATAGCATCGCTGCCGGTATGGACATCTTCAGTAAAGGTATCGTGAAGTGTGGTTGCAAAACCTTGCCATGCAGCCGCATACTTCGCTAAGAAACCTTCATGACCCCATTCGCTCTGGCGCAGCTTTACACGTGATGGCGCAAAGAATATTTCAGCGCTCAATGCTTTAGGGTTCGGTTTTTCTTCTGCTTTCCAGTCTGTTGCGCCAATAAGCGTGACATTGGCTAACTTATCACCGAGAGTCTCAGTGAGATTGTTTATTAACGTACCGTTTGCTGCGAAGTCGAGAAGCCAATAACTATCATTAGTGTCTAGCGTGGTTAAGTCATTATAGCTGTAGACCTCGTCATAGCACTCCGTTGCTTTTACCATTTCAACGTTATGCGAAGAGGTAAGCCCTATCACTTTATAATTCGCGTTGCGTGCGCCTTTTTGTGTTTTTAACAATTGCGCGGTACCCAATGCCGTTTTACTTGATGCGCTCGATAACAGTAACGACTCACCTTTTGATAATTCAGCAACGTAGTCATCAAGGACAAATGATGTCATAAATAACGGTCTGAAATTGAGCTGCCATGCTTCACGCTCGGGGTTGTAGCCGGGGTCTGCCGCGCAGCGAAGGTATTGGTCGTAAACGGGGCTAATACTTTTTCGTTTTTCATGGATATCAGAAAAACCATGAGGCGCAACTTTTCCTGCTTTTATTATCCAATGGGTTGCCATTGGAAGGTAGCCGAACACTTTTTCGCCTACTTTAACATCAGGGTGATTAGATGCTTTAACCGTCGCAAAGCCCCACACGGGCACAATACCGAAGCCGTCATCAGCGGGGAAAAAGCCCCAGTAGCCCATTTTGAAACCGAGGGCAGCATACGTAATGTTGTTAGCGGAGAAACCAAAACTGTCGGTTTCAAGCATGACTTCGTCTTGCGAAAGTGTATCGATAGAAAGGGGAAGCTCAACCACTTTGGTGTCATCGAGCTGGCTTTGGTTTATCCAAATTTGGGTACTATTTACAGTTGTCATGTTTTCTATCCTGACGATAATTTATCTTACCATGACGTATTTCTAGCGCTATTACGACTTACAGTTGTAAATATATTGTTATAGAAGAGAAGAATACAACCATAGAAAGCAGCACCAAGGGAAGGGGGCTACTCTTCGGTATTCAACCAGTCCATCTGATGCCCTGCACGACGCTTCTTATTAAGAATATCTTCAAGCAGTGGGGAGAGTATAAGCTCCATCGCCAGCCCCATTTTACCGCCGGGTACCACAAGGGTATTAATGCGCGACATAAATGCGCCGTCGATCATTTTAAGCAGGTAAGGGTAGTCGACATTTTTCATTTCACGCCTAAATCGCACCACCACAAAGCTTTCGTCTTGCGTGGGAATTTCTCGTGCGCTGAAAGGGTTAGAAGTATCTACCGTGGGTACACGCTGGAAGTTAACGTGAGTCCGTGAAAACTGAGGCGTAATATAATGAAAGTAATCATCAAGACCTCTCACAATACTGCTCATAACCGCTTCGCGAGAGTGACCGCGGTCGGTGGTATCACGAACAATTTTCTGGATCCATTCAAGGTTTACAATAGGGACCATGCCGACCAGTAAGTCAACATGCTTGGCCACGTCGTTTTCTTCGGTTTTTACGCCGCCATGAAGCCCTTCGTAAAACAGTAAATCGGTATTTTGGGGTAAGTCTTGCCACGGCGTAAATGTGCCAGGCATTTGATTAAACGGTACCGCTTCGTCGAACGTGTGAAGGTATTGTCTGAATTGGCCTGAACCAGAACTACCGTATTCTCTAAAGAGCGTCTCCAACAGCTCAAAGTCGTTCGCTTTTGGACCAAAATAGCTAATGTGTCGACCTTGCTCTTGCGCTTTACGAATTTCTACTTCCATTTCTGGACGGGTAAAGCGGTGAAAACTATCGCCGCCTACAATTGCTGCGTTCACACTAAGGTTTCTAAAAATGTGACGAATTGCGTTCGTGGTGGTGGTAGTACCCGCACCAGAAGAGCCTGTTATAGCAATAATAGGGTGTTTTACAGACATAGGAATTCTATTAGGGAATGACGGATACTAGTTATAAGCTGATGGGCAGCAAGAATCAAGTCGAAGGACATATAGTTTTATAACCGCTACTTATTTTCATTGTTATGATGATGCTGCAATAAACGAACAATAAGCCGCGCTTCTTCCTCATCTAAATCTAAAAGGTCACGAACTCGATTTATGTGGCTGAGATCATGTGTACTCAATTCCCCATCATCAAGGGCAATACGTACCGTGTCTTTAAATCTGTCTCTTCTAAGCTGCATCTGAGCAGTAAAGCTCGATGACAAAATCCCCGCGGGCAATGCATAAAAGCAAATACCCATTACGGTAATGAGACCGCCAAATACCTTGCCTAATGCGGTTACCGGCACAGCATCGCCATAGCCCACAGTGGTTAACGTAACGAGGGCCCACCATAACGAGGCTGGAATGCTACTAAATACGTTGGGTTGTGCGTTATGTTCAATATAGTAAATGCAGGTGGCTGCAATAACGGTAAAAACAAGTAGCACACTAATCGCCGCTATCAAGCTATGTGATTCATTACGAATAACCGTTACCAGTGTTTGCATAGAGCGTGAATAGCGGCCAATTTTCAAAATACGCATTACCCTAAATACACGAAGAATACGCAGATCAAACACAAAGAAGACACTGAGATAAAAGGGTAGTATGGCTATGAGGTCGACAATAGCCATCGGGCTTTTTACGTACTGCCAACGTTTTGTCCAAGCGCTGACGTTGGCTGTGTCAGCATTGTTATGACACGGGGCCGCTGCGCTACTGTAAACCCGTACAACGTATTCAATGGTAAACAAAACCACAGAGACCACTTCAATAAGATGTAGCTCGTAAGACCATACTTTCGCTACGTCAGGCACCGTTTCTAGCATCATGCCGGCCACATTAATTAACACAAGACAAATTAGCATCCAATCGAAGGCTTTGCTCAATCCCTTGTGTTGTTGGGCGTCGCTTGAGGCGGTGACGATGTTATAGCACGTGGTTTGAAGTGACATAAAAACTTGGCGTAAAAATGTGTATTTATTACTCTACCAATAAATAGAGCGTAAGCCAAAACAGAGAAGGACAACAAAAATACGATAGCGACTGACGACATTACAAAAAACGCGGCATTGCGCCGCGTCTTCTTATCGTATTAAGCAGTGTTGCTTATAACGTTATTTTGCTTCTGCTTCACGTGCAATAGCGCGATAAGCAATGTCATTGCGGTAGTACACGTCTTTGAACTGAATCGTCTTAAGTAATTCATACGCTTTTTGCTGCGCTTCTGTCACGTTGTTACCCAGTGCGGTTGCACATAGTACGCGACCGCCCGATGTCACCACGTTTCCGTCTTGCAGTGCGGTGCCGGCATGAAATACTTTTCCGTCAAGCGTTGCCGCTTGCTCGAAACCTGTGATCACATCACCTTTATTATAGCTGCCTGGGTAGCCGCCCGCCGCAAGAACCACTCCTACTGCGGCGCGTTCGTCAAACTCGATGGTTTTGCCCGCTAACTCGCCCTTGCATGCCGCTTGGCATAGTGGCACCAAGTTAGACTTCAAGCGAAGCATAATGGGCTGAGTTTCCGGGTCACCAAATCGGCAGTTGTATTCAATAACTTTCGGCGTGCCGTCTGACATAATCATTAGGCCAGCGTATAGAAAGCCTACGTAGTCATTACCCTCGGATGCCATGCCGTTAACCGTAGGCATAATAACGTCGCGCATCACGCGGTCGTGAATGTCTGGGGTTACAACAGGGGCTGGAGAGTAAGCTCCCATACCACCGGTATTTGGGCCTTTGTCACCGTCGGCCGCTCGTTTATGGTCTTGGCTGGTTGCAAAAGGTAATACATTTTTACCGTCTACCATCACAATGAAAGAGGCTTCTTCACCGTCAAGAAACTCTTCTATTACTACTCTGCTACCTGCTTCGCCAAACGCATTGCCTGCCAGCATGTCACGAATGGCGTCTTCCGCTTCTTGAAGGGTCATGGCAACAATAACGCCTTTGCCTGCTGCTAAGCCATCAGCTTTAACAACAATAGGCGCACCCTTTTCACGCACATACACAATCGCAGGGTCTATCTCTGTAAAGTTCTGATATTCAGCGGTAGGAATATTATGGCGTGCTAAAAAATCTTTCGTAAATGCTTTTGAGCCTTCAAGCTGCGCGGCAGCTTGAGTAGGCCCAAATATCATTAACCCTTCGTCAGTGAACGTATCAACAACACCGGCAACAAGCGGCGCTTCTGGTCCCACAATGGTAAGCTCAACATTGTTGCCTTTGGCAAACGACACTAAACCTGCAATGTCATTTACATCAATAGCAACATTCTCAAGTTTTGGCTCAATTGCCGTACCCGCATTACCAGGTGCGACAAACACGGTTGAAACATCAGAAGACTGCGCTACGTTATAAGCTAGCGCATGTTCGCGGCCACCGCCGCCAATTACAAGTACGTTCATTAACTGTTCCGTTTATACGTTGGGTTGTTACGAATTAGGTTTTACAAATTTAAGTGTCATTCTATTGCTCTCGCCGATGGCAAGATACATTGCTCTGTCTTGGTCGTCGAGTGCTAACCGTGGTGGTAATGTCCACACACCTTTAGGGTGGTCTGCGGTATCCATTGGGTTAGCATTAACATCGCTGCTCGCTTCAAGTACAAAGCCTGCTTTTTCGGCAGCCGCTACCACGTATGAGCGCTTCATATAGCCAGTCTTTTTCATGGCGTCGTTGTCGGCACTCTCGGGTAGTTCATGCTCTACCACACCTAATACACCGCCTGGCTTAAGGGCTTTAAAAAAGGCACCAAACGCATTGTCGATACCTTCATCGCCGTGGCGCATGTACCAGTTATGTACGTTGCGAAACGTGAGTACCATGTCGGCACTACCCGCTTTTGCTACATCAAGTGCTTTAATAGGGTCAAAGGCTGTCACGACTGCGCCTTCGTATTTCATACCCGCTTGTGTCTTTTCTTTAAAGCCTTCGAGTGATTTTTTGTAGTAATCGTTTGTCGATTCATCAACATAGTAATGTGCAGCGACATATTGGCCGTTGCCTTTGACTACTGAGTTTAGAATGTCAGCATACCAGCCACCGCCTGGTGATATTTCTACCACAGTCATGTCTGGCGATAAGCCGAAAAAGCGTAATGTCTGTTGTGGATTGCGGTATTCATCGCGTACTTTTGCTTTGGCAGACCGGATATCGCTCATTGCAGCATCTGAGATTGCGTCTGCATTGGCGTAGCTTGCAGACATGCCTAGGGCAGCTACAAGGGCGAGTTTGGCTAACTTTTTCATTATGATTTCCTTTTTCTGTCGAGGGTATAAGTAATAAATACGTTAACAGTATTACTACAAATGTCCAAAATCAGATTAAGCCTAACAGTTAACCATGACAGTCAGCCGACACTCAGCATGATATTTAGCACGTCTGACGTTTAATGCTTCATGTTTGTAGCCGTGAAAAAATCGTACGAACTACAAAAGTGCATGTAACGATGTGCGAGATTACGTAAACATCCGCTATGACGTTTATGCCATAGCGGAACCGTCGTTATGATGATTAATGGCGGAAGTGGCGCATACCCGTGAACACCATGGCGATGCCATGTTCATCAGCTGCCGCAATCACTTCTTGATCGCGCATTGAGCCACCAGGTTGAATAACCGCTTTAATCCCGGCTTCAGCCGCTGCATCTATACCATCACGGAATGGGAAGAACGCATCAGAAGCCATAACAGAACCTGCTACTTCCAAGTTCTCATCAGCCGCTTTAATGCCAGCAATTTTAGCAGAGTAAACGCGACTCATTTGACCCGCGCCCACGCCAATCGTCATGCCGTCTTTGCAGTATACAATGGCATTAGATTTTACGTATTTTGCTACTTTCCAGCAGAACATCAGGTCGCGCAGTTCATCTTCCGTTGGTTGGCGCTTTGTGACAACTTCAAGGTCATCCATTTCGACCATGCCGAAGTCGCGTTCTTGCACCAACAAACCACCGTTAACGCGTTTAAAGTCGTAGCCATCGGTAAGTTGCCCAGCCCAATCACCACACACAAGCAAACGAACGTTTTTCTTTGCGCTGACAATATCTTTTGCTTCATCACTTACCGTTGGAGCGATAATAACTTCAACAAACTGACGGTCTACAATGGCTTGAGCGGTAGCGGCATCTAATTCACGGTTAAAGGCGATGATGCCACCAAACGCTGATGTAGGGTCTGTCTTGAACGCACGATCGTATGCACTTAATAGGTCGTCGCCAATGGCTACACCACATGGGTTAGCATGCTTAACGATAACACATGCCGGTTCGTTGAATTCTTTAACGCATTCTAGTGCTGCATCAGTATCGGCAATGTTGTTAAAAGACAACTCTTTGCCTTGAAGCTGTGTTGCAGTGGCAACCGACGCTTCTTGAACGTTGTTCTCTACATAAAACGCAGCGCTTTGATGACTATTTTCACCGTAACGAAGGTCTTGTTTTTTGGTTACTTGTACATTGTAAGTACGCGGGAATTCGCTGTGCTGATGATCACATTCATCTTCACAGTCAACACTATCAATACGTGCACCAAAATAGTTGGCAATCATGCCGTCGTATTCAGCAGTATGCTCGAATGCTTTAATGGCTAAATCGAAACGGGTTTGATAGTTAAGCGACCCTTCATTGTCAGACATTTCAGCAAGTACGCGGTCGTAATCGGCCGCATTCACAACAATTGTAACGTCTTTATGGTTTTTCGCTGCTGCGCGAACCATAGTCGGCCCACCAATATCGATATTCTCGATAGCATCTTCTAGGGTACATCCTTCTTTAGCCACAGTAGCTGCGAATGGATAAAGATTAACAACCACTAAATCGATAGGCGCAATATTGTTTTCGTCCATAACCGCTTCATCAATACCACGACGCGCAAGAATACCGCCATGAATTTTTGGATGAAGTGTTTTTACGCGACCTGCCATGATTTCAGGATGGCCAGTGTGGTCAGAAACTTCTTTTACAGGAAGGCCTGCATCGGCAAGTAGTTTTGCAGTACCACCGGTTGACAGAAGTTCTACCCCAGCGTTATGCAGCGCGTTGGCGAAATCGAGGATACCAGTTTTGTCAGAAACACTTAAAAGAGCACGTTTAATAGGTTTTGGAGTTTGCATAAATGTATAAGCTTCAAAGTTGTAGTGTTGAAACAAAAAGAGCACCGTTTGGTGCTCTTTACAGGGCAATGCCCTTAGGATTTTAGTTCATTCCGTATTGCTTTAGCTTCTTGCGAAGTGTGCCACGGTTGATGCCCATCATGATGGCCGCGCGGGTTTGATTGCCACGCGTGTAAGTCATGACTTCTTCTAGTAGAGGCGCCTCTACTTCAGCCAGTACCATTTCGTACAAGTTATCGATGTTTGCGTTATCTAGCTGCTTTAGGTACTTATTAACCGCTTGCTTTACAGAGTCGCGCAGTGGCTTTTGAGCTTGCGTTTGTGAAGGCGTAGTTACTGTAGTAGTAAAAGGTGAAGTCACGTTTTGATCGAACATAATACTGTGTTGCTCTTTAGTTAGTCATCACTATGCTGCGGGAGAAATCTGTCGGCTTTCTCGAGTCTGCAGCGCTTGAAAATATGCATTTAGTGCTTCGAGTTGCGTATTTGCATCATCGATAGCGTTAAACGTTGAGCGAAACTGACGATCCGTATCGTGCTCCGCGAGATACCAACCCACATGTTTGCGGGCAATTCTTACACCAGCTATGTCACCGTAAAACGCTTGCACATTCACTACGTGCTCGTGCAATACCTCATACTGTTGTGACAACGGTGGTGGTGCTAGATTCTCGCCCGTTTCAAGATAATGTTGAATTTGTTGAAAAATCCAAGGTTTACCTTGCGCGCCGCGGCCTACCATCACACCATCCGCACCAGTGTAATTCAGCACCTCTTGTGCTTTTTGAGGAGAGGTTATGTCTCCATTTGCAATAACAGGTATCGATATTGCTGCTTTAATACGACGGATAGTGTCGTACTCAGCCTCTCCTCTGTACATACAAGCTTTCGTTCTGCCATGAACAGCAAGCGACTGTATGCCGTTTTCCTCTGCAATGCGGGCAATTTCTACCCCATTACGATTTTCTGGATTCCAGCCGGTGCGTATTTTCAGCGTAACGGGTACATCAACGGCATTAACAACAGCCTTTATGATGGACTCTACTGTCTCTGGAAACTGAAGAAGAGCTGAACCAGCCAACTTCTTATTTACCTTCTTTGCAGGGCAACCCATGTTGATATCGATAATTTGCGCACCGTTATCGACATTAAATTGCGCTGCTTGAGCCATAAGCTCAGGGTCAGCTCCAGCAATCTGTACAGAGCGAATGCCTTCTTCGCCATCGTGATTCATACGCGCTTGTGATTTTGCGGTGTTCCACACCTTCGGATTACTTGAAAGCATTTCCGATACCACAAGCCCAGCGCCTAAACGCTTACACAGTTGACGAAACGGTCTATCTGTTACGCCAGCCATGGGAGCAAGCATCAAATTGTTTTCTAACGTGTAAGGTCCAATTCGCATTATTTACCACATGCTCGCTATCTAAAACTGCACAGAAATTAAACACCCGGCTAAAACGGGGCGCTAAGTGTACGCGTTTTAGCAATACTTGAAAAGGCTAAAAATCACACAAAATTTCACTTATCGGTATTGACAGTTAAAAAAAACTGTCACATTAGTAAGCTACTTGGTTTGTGTTGAGTAAAAATTGTACGAAAGTCTTACAGGCCACGAATTAAAAGGGCTTTGATGTGAATTTTTTTAACAAATCAACGCCCGTTTATCGACAACAAAAATAATATTTTTATCGTGTAGTGGGTAAGTATTGAAGCGTGTTAACGTTTTTTGCCCGATACACGTGCCCATTCACCGTCGATCGCGCTTTGTTCAAGCACAAAATCTCTGGCGTAAGCTGTTTCAATGCTAGTGACTTGCTCAGCTAAAATACCCGAGAGCACAAGTAATCCATTAGCTTTGCAGAAGGCAGAAATAACATCCTGTAGCGCGAGTAGCGGGCCTGAAAGAATATTAGCCACGACAACGTCAGCTTCGAGTGTGGGTTGGTCTTCAGGAAGATACACACGTAATCTGTCTTCTACGCCATTGCGGCGCGCATTTTCTTCTGTGGCTTGCAGCGCTTGTGGGTCAATATCGATGCCGATGACTTCTTTTGCCCCCAATTTTAGCGCTGCTAACGCTAAAATACCCGAACCACAGCCGAAATCGACAACGGTTTTACCTGTCATATCGATGCCGTCTAGCCATGTTAAACATAATGCGGTGGTAGGGTGTGTGCCCGTACCAAAGGCTAGACCTGGGTCGAGCATGACATTTACGGCATTTGGGTCGGGCACATCCCGCCAACTTGGACAAATCCATAAACGCTCGCCAAACTGCATAGGATGAAAATTATCCATCCATTCTCGTTCCCAGTCTTTATCTTCTAGGGGTTCAAGCTTGTGCTTAAAGTTGGGCCCAAGCACTTTTGCTTTGCTTAAACGAGCAAGAATACCTTGCATGTCAGCATCTGCTTCAAAAAGCCCGACGACTTGTGTATCTGGCCATAACATTACTTCGCCTGGCTTGGGTTCGTACATAGGCGTATCTTTCGCGTCAACATAAGTAACGGCTTGTGAACCATTGGCGGTGAGCATGTCGCCAATCAACTCTGCATGTTCTGATGAGGTGTTTATTCTAAGTTGCAACCAAGCCATACGTGTTCTTAATAAAAGTATTTAGCGGTCTATTGTACCCCGACCTTGTATAAAGCGAAACGCAAAGCCGCGGTATTACGCATTGAATTAAGCATAAAAGGCTTGACGCAAAGGCCACAACTAATGTGTAGTGACGTGCTCGTCCTTATCTTATTCCTAACCCTTTGCCTTCGGAATGTATTTTGCGATTCATTATTTTATTCGCGTTAGTCATGTTAGCGCCACTTAGCCACGCTCGCACACTGAATGTTATCGTAGGGTGGGATAAGCCTCCTTATGTGCTTTCTTCCACTCATACAGGGGTTGAGTTAGAACTCATGCGTGCCGTCTTAGGCGATATGGGGCACGAGATTCTGCCTATATACGTACCGTTTGGGCGCACGGTTAGATTAATAGAACAAGGCTTTGCAGATATCGGGCTTACCGTGAATGAAAAGCATGATATTGATAAAAGCATATTGTCTGACCCCTATATTATCTATCAAAATGTCGCTGTGACGCTTGCCGAGAGCATGTTTACGATAAATAACATAAATGATTTACAGGACAAGAGTGTGGTTGCGTTTCAAACGGCATCGTCGGTGTTAGGTGAAAATTTTCATCAACTTATGGCAGGACGGTCGCGATATATCGAAATGCCAGAGCAAGAACGTCAGGTGAGTATGTTGTTATTAGGCAGTGTAGATGCTGTGATAATGGACAGAAATATTTTTACGTTTATAAAGGCAGGTATGCCTAAACCGCACCGCCGCGATACGGTTGTCCATGAGCTCTTCCCCGTTAGCCTTTATTCAGCGGCTATCCCTAATGCGGCCTTGCGTAGTGAATTTAATGAAACGCTCGCTAATTTTATTGAAGACGGTAGATACGACACGCTACTCAAAAAGTATGGTTTAGACAACCAACTCCATTACTTACAAACACCTGCGACACCCGCTGATAAATAATAACGCGGTCGGTTTCTTTCTTATTATCAACAATTAATTAGACAATTAATGCGCTTATTTGCCCGTAAGTCAGTATAGATTTTACTGCCACTGAAAAAGGGAATGAGAGATGAGGCTTAATATTATTGTTTTGTTGACGGTGTTGTGCACGGCATGTACCGCGTCTCAACACGAAGCAAATGAAAATCACACACCCGATACATCAATAAACACATGGCTAGATAAACCTGCTTCTGAGCAAGCACTAGCTATTAAGCAGGGTGACCTTAGCGCTAAAGCACTAGTAAGTGCCTATTTAGCAAGAATAAAGCGTATAGACACTGACGTGAATAGTATTCTTGTGCTTAACGATAATGCATTGAGGGCCGCCGAAGCGGCTGATGACGCCATTGCACAGGGAAAGGCAGTAGGCCTGCTGCATGGTTTACCGGTACTTCTAAAAGACAATATAGAAACCAGTGAGCTGCCGACTACCGCCGGCTCGCTAGCGCTAACAAATAACACAACGCAAAGAGATGCGCCCATTGTTGCGAGATTGAAGCAAGAAGGGGCCATTATTTTAGGCAAAACCAATTTATCTGAGTGGGCAAATTTTCGCTCAGAATCGTCTATTAGCGGGTGGAGCGCCGTGGGCGGCTTAACGAGAAACCCGCATATGCTTTCACGCAGTGCATGTGGGTCCTCTTCTGGTTCAGGCGCTGCGATGGCGCTGCGCTTAGCGTCACTGGCCGTGGGTACTGAAACGAACGGTTCTGTTATTTGCCCCTCTTCAATGAACGGGGTAGTGGGGTTTAAACCCACGGTTGGGTTGTTGTCTCGCACTCACATTGTGCCAATCTCAGCAAGCCAAGATACCGCAGGGCCTATGACATCAAACGTTAACGATGCATGGCTGATGACAGCGGTTATGGCAGGCAAAGATGAAAACGACCCGGCGACGTTATCTTTGGACAGTCACAGTATTGCGTTACCAGGTGACAGCATGCTTGCGACCGACATGAAAGGGGTAAAGGTGGGTGTCGTACGTTATAGACAGGGTGATGATCCGCGCGTACTCGCAGTATTTGAAAGTGCATTGCGCACATTAGAAGAAGCGGGTGCACAGCTAGTAGAGATTGAACAATTTGAACAGCCTGATGCATTTTGGTCTCAGTCTTATCAAGTATTGTTAAGTGAGTTCCATCACACTATTAATGAGTATTTGGCCAAAAGCCCAGCAAACCTCCCATCAAGAACACTCGCTCAACTTATTGAGTTTAATAAAAACAATGCCCGTGAACTATCGTTATTCGATCAGAATATATTCGAAAAATCGTTAGCGTCTGACGGCATCGATAGCAATGAATATAAAACTGCTTTAACGAGTATTCAGATGGCCACGCGTGAGCAGGGTATTGATTTAATGCTGTCAGAAAATAGTGTTGATGTATTAGTTGCGCCGTCTAACAGCCCAGCGTTTCTCATTGATGGCATTTATGGTGATCACGCCCCTGGTGGATTTATCGGTATCGGCTATTTGCCCGCGATTGCAGGATATCCACATTTAACCGTACCTGCGGGTGCCATAAAGCAGTTGCCCATTGGTGTTAGTTTCATTGGAAGCAAAGGCGACGATGAAATGCTACTGCGGCTTGGCAGCATATTTGAAGCCAAGCATAACGTTGACGTAAAACCTTCTCGACTTCCTACCTATTTCGACCGGCCTGACGTAAAGGCCGCAATTCAATAGATATATAAAAAACGCCTCTATAAAGAGGCGTTTTTTTTAAATGTAATTACATTCACAGCGGCGGTTAGCCTGGGCGTTTTACCCATGCACTACACCAACCGTTAGCATTCACGAGCTTTCCAGGGAAAATAGCACAAGGACGATTTTCATCGCCGTCTGCACCCTGCACGTACATGCAGTTGCTACATTTAGCGCCTTCAACCGTTGAGTTCGGTGTATAGCTTAATGCCTTCGCTGTTGGGTCATCTGATTGCAGCTGTTCTTGTGCTTGCGCACGCAGTGCAACACCGCCAAGCGTAAGGCCAATGAGTGTCGTACCTGACATTTTTAAAAAGTCGCGACGGTTTACAGATTTCATAATACTCTCCAAATGAGATAGAAACGATAATGATTCTTTTTTATCAAACGCTTAAAACGAAAAAACCTGCCGCAAAGGGCAGGTTTTTATCAACAATATTTATACTATAGCGTGAAACAAAAGGATCGGCCAAAATTGTTTTTACTTGCTTGATCTAGATTAAATAATGTTAAGCATTTGTCGTTACCACCCGTACTAAGACCACACAACCACAGAAACCGTTCATTTTTGTTTCAAGGTTTCGTTCGGTTTCGCATAAGCGTACTGTGCAATCTTTTTGGTGCTATGGTAACTGTCTAAGCCTGAAATACATGCGCTGCCTAGTGCTTCTATATCAATATAGCCATCGTCGGCGATTGTATTTCCTTCAATAAATAATTCCTCTATACGCCCTATCACCATTTCTGTTTTATTACATAGGGTAAAATGTTGTTCAACGGTGAGACCCAACTTAAGGTGACTTTGCGCAACATAAGGGGCACTGAAGTCATTACTAAACCAAGGCGTGAGGCCAACCGCGTCAAACTCGCTTTCTTCTTTGTTGTATCTGGCTGAGGTTTGGTGTGCTTTATCTACCCAACTACTGTGCACATGATTCAACGTATATTTACCCGATTTTTTAATGTTTTCGAGCGAATCACGTTGCACGGTATGTGGGCGCATAATCATACCCAATAACGGAGGATTGGCGCCAACATGGACCACCGAGCTTATTATTGCTGCGTTATTGGTTGTGCCGTCTGTTGTTCCAAGCAAGCATGCAGATTTAAATCCAGACACACTGTTGATTAAGTTAGCGCGATACCGCTGCTCAAGATTTTCTATATCGTCGCGTTGAAAAAAGTGAGTATGTTTAGTCATTCTCGCGCTCTGCGTTGATTTGTAGTTCATCACCGTGTTGAAAAACACTCAACTCGATGGGTTGGCAGCATACTTGACAGTCAAGTACTTGCACTTGCCCCACATCGTTAATTTCATCTATCTCTACGTCGTTAGGCGCCATGCAATAGGGGCACGAGAACGACATTGAACGGGTTAAACTCATGTCAAATAGCTTTGTGTGTGAATGATATTACTTGTACGGATCTAAATTTGATGCGGATTGGTAAAAACAAATATTGACGACAATTACTGTCATTTTAACTGCCAACGCTTGGCTTTGTTTCACCTCTTATGCTGTTTTATAGGGCAATGCGGTATGTCAAAAAGAATTGGAATTTGCCCGTGTTGTGAACGAAAAACCCGTTTGACATTTCACCACCTTATTCCTAAAAAAGTACACAGACGCACGTATTTCAAAAAGCATGTTCCTCGAGAAGTGCGAGAGCAAGGGATAATGGTGTGCAGGCAATGTCATAGCGGTATACACAGGTTCTTTGATGAAATGACACTGGCAAAACATTTCAACACGTTGGCATTGCTAAAGAATGACGCGCAGTTAAACGCATTTTTTATGTGGGTTAAAAAGCAGCGTGTGAAGGTTGATTAATGGTGCTGTATAAATATACACTATAATGGTACTTGTTGACTGAGCGTCTTATGCGAAAAGATTTACCACCACGGTATTACCTCACCCACTTTTTTGAGTTTCTACAGTTTTTTGAAGGGGCAAATGCCCGGTTATTAAGTGATGAGGCAAGCACATTCATCAAACGGTTTGCTGCACTAGATGAAAATAAGCAGTGCATTGTTGTTCGCGCCGCGAATAGAAAATATGCGGTGATCGACCGCACTCAGTTCAACTACGAAGAAATTGAAAACCCTCAAGCTCAGATAGATAGCCTGATTGCCGATGGTTGGTTTCGTGATTTGCGTCATGCATCGTTGCAGGATATTGCTGGGGTGATGACCAAACAAGCCATTGTAATGTTATTAAGTGAATACGGCAGCACCCAAGGATTGTCGTCGCAAAGCAAACCTCAGTTGGTGAAGAAGCTTGATGCGCAGATACAGTCACACGGTTGGCCTGCTACTTTCTCAAGCCAAGACTATATAGTGTGTGGGTTTGATGGCGCTCTACGCTTTCTTTTGTTTTTATATTTCGGCAACACAAGAAGCCGGTTAAATCAGTTCTCTATGCGCGATTTAGGGGTGATGCGAACTCGGGCTGACTCGGTTGCTGATGTTGCTCGGTTCGAACACAATGCTGATGCACAAGCCGCTTGGTTTTATGCAGATGCATTACGTAAACTTCCTTATCTAAATGATGCGCAGCGCCTTGACCTTGCTAATCATGCCATGCCAGTTACAGAAGGTGTATCAGCCAGCTTTTATCGTGACGAGCTTATCTACGCGCTTGGCTTGCAACTTTTGCCTAGTGAACGATTAAAAGCATTGACGCTTCTGCGTGATGCAAACAGCGATAAAGCGAAAGAAAAGTGGGTAAGAGAAAGTTATAAAGATAAGGACGAAGAAGGCGTAAAGGCTATGCTGGAAGATATTATGGCGTCGCCACCCTCCGATACCTTGCTTGCCTTTGCTGAGGATTTTTACGCAAGAAAATTCAATAAAAAACGCACGAGCGCCGTAACCGATATGCTGCGCAAAGCAAGCCGAACTCTTGAGATTGATGTTAGCCAAAACCAACAAGTTGAGCATGGTGTGTTGGCGCACTATAAACGGTTAGGTATAAACGGGTGGCGAACGGAAAATCGTTTATTGCGAAGCCTCTTTGGATTAACGTTTTGGCAGCAGTTATACGAGGAAGACAGCCTTGTTACTGAATTTGATAGGCGACCATTATCGCTAAAGCAAAATAACTTTTATGCAAAGTTTGCTGACAGTATAGAGCATCTGTTCGAGCAGTTAGCATCGCCAGAATGTTTTAAAAAGCATGTTAGCAAAAATGCGACCGCCCACTATGGCAAAGTGAATAGCCTATTTATGTGGAGTCGCTATTTGTTAGAACCCATTGACGTGTTACTTACCCATAGTGATATTAACCACGTTAAAGCGCTTTTGAGAATGATGTGTAAAGACTTCGCGGCGTTAAAAGACGGCTTTCCCGATATTATGGTTTTGGATGGCGAATTACGTTTTGAGGAGGTAAAGGCACCGGGCGACCAATTAAGAAGAAATCAGTTGGTGTCTATTCAACGTTTAAAGCAGGCAGGCTTTAATGTTGCTGTGACGACTGTAACGTGGCATCGAGATCCTAATCAGCCCTATGTGGTAGTGGACATTGAAACTACCGGTGGAAACAGCACTTATCATCGAATAACCGAAGTCGGCATGGTGAAGATGGTTGCAGGCAAGGTAGTGGATACCTATCAAACCTTGATTAACCCTAACCGCCGTATCCCCGCTTCTATTACCCGTTTAACCGGTATTAGTGAAGACATGGTGGCCGATGCGCCCTATTTTGCTGAAGTCGCCGAGGCTATTGCTCAGTTTAGCGAAGATGCGGTGTTTGTCGCGCACAATGTAAATTTCGATTATGGCTTTATTAAGCAAGAATTTGCGCGACTTGAGCAAACCTTTAGGCGGCCAAAACTGTGTACAGTGCGAGAAATGCGAAAGGTTTTTCCAGGCTTGCCTTCTTATTCTTTGGCGAATGTAACACGCCACTTCGATATTAGTATGGAACGCCACCATCGGGCATTATCTGATGCAAAAGCCGCCGCAAGGCTATTAAACTTGATACACGAAAAACTGAGCGAAGCATAATGCTTAAAACCTGTGTGAAGGTGAACAAAAAACATCGGTAAACGTATAAAGCGCATAAACAGATGAACCTTGTTCAATAATGAATGAGTGCGTTAACGCCAGATAAACCTTTAACCGATATTTGATAAACATTATGCAATCAACCACAGTGAAATTAACTGAAGAACAAGCATCTCGCGTGATTGAAATGGCGTGGGAAGACAGAACGCCGTTTGAAGCGATTGAACGCCTTTTCGGGCTACCGGAAAAAGAGGTGATTAAACTAATGCGAAAAAACCTCAAGCATAAAACGTTCAAGAATTGGCGAGAAAGGGTAACGGGTCGAAAGACTAAGCATGCCGCCTTGCGCCCAGAAGGGGTTGATAGAGGGTACTGCCCGTCTCAGTACAAACCCAAAGGGGCCAACAAATAGCCCCTTCGGTTGTTCTACCTTTGCAAGCTAAAGGTAATGGGTAACCCAATTTTTGTTTACATTTTGCTTGGCGGCTCATCTAGCGCAGCGATAGGCAATAGTAAGGTCATCAATTGTTGTCGCCAAGGGGAAGGGAACGTACACGTATTGTTCGCGCTATTTATTGCGTCGGCCTGTTCTACTAGTGTACTCAGCTTTTTCAATTCATCTGATTCAGTTTTAACCGTTTCAACGCGATTAAGCATAGAGTTAATAAATTCGGTTGGCTCAACACCGTGGTTGTCTTTCATATCAAGCATAATAGCCCGAAGTACATAGGCTTCCCATTCATGACGATAGCTATCTGATAAGCGTTCGGGGACGACCGAAAGGTCCAAGATATCTTGCTTTAAATCCACCACATCACTTTTCGTGTCGTATAGAAAGCGAAGGGAAAGAAGCAGATCGATAGAGATGCGAGAAAGAGGAAGTATTTCTTTTAATTTGTTTAGGCGTGAAGCCACAGTCAATCGTCTCCTATAGTTGTCTTAATTCGGCAGCTATGTTTCGATCCATGAAAGGTATCGGCAGTTCCTAGACTAAAGGCTAATAAAAAAATGGCTCGATGTTAAGGAAAGGTGGAAAAAAATAGGTTAAGAAAAAGTAACGTTTGGGAAGTGAACTGCAACATAGTGGCGGTCGTAAATTACTATGCACTGTTAAAGTGTGTACGCGTTCTTGCTGTTTGGCCCATCATTTGATGGGCCTTTTTTGTTACAGCCCCCTGCGGTGGGCGTTATTTGCATATGTCGTGAAAGAATGTCAGCGATCAAAAGATACTTTAACACCAGTGAGAACTCGACTAACCCTATCAATAACATCGAGGCGAACAAACCACTCGGCGTCGAACTGTTTGAACAACACACCACTAAATTCGGCAGACATGCCGTGGCCGGTTCCTAGGAAGTCTTCTGTAAGTTCCGCTCTAGGGCCAAACGCATTGCTTACATAAGAATAATGTGAAAAGTATTCGATGGGGTAGTCATCAAACAGCACTTCACCTTGAACGCCAACGACAATTTTTGCGCTGTCGCTGCCCAGCAAATTAATGCCCTCGACAAAAATGGTATTGTGCTTAGCATAGTTAAAACGGTACTCGGCACGTAAAAAGTTACTTTGTGTCATGCGCTCAGCACTCACTTCGTAGCTATGACGTTGTCCCATCTTTGCCGAATATTCAATTTCTATGTAATCGTCTTGTTTGTCAAAATCTAACGCGTCTCCTGCATTCACATCGCCTAATTGACCAATGACAATTTCTAACGCGCTGTTGTTGGCAAGGGTTGAAACATTGCGAATACCGGTTATCCAGCCATCTTTAGATAATCCTGATGATGACACTCTACCCTTATAGGTTGGAATAACGCCAAATTCGGTTTTTCCTGTTTCGTCTTCAACGGCTACGAATAAGCGACGCGCATGTAAGTAATCGGTAGTATCGCTGCCAAAGGTGTTATGGCTTGAAGAAAAGCTATCACCTGTTACGACAAAACTGTTCACAGACCATCGCGGAGCATTTGAGAACGTAATACGAGGATAGTAACGCAAACGGTATTGATTGCGACTAGGACGGTTACTGCGCTCGTCATAGCGCACTTGTACATCAAGCTTGTGTGAATAGTTAATGTCATCGTCTGCCATTGTTGAAGACGACAGGATGAGTAGTGCTACCACAGTAAAAAGAGCTAAGAGTCGTGCGCCCACGCGAGTCCTTTCAAAAAAGTATGAGTAAACTGTGATTCTATAAGGAAAACGCCGAGCAGAATATATTGTTTTGTATTTGGTTTTATAAAAAAGCCGGCGAGTGATGCCGGCATAAGGTGGAGTAAGACTCCGAAAGGGAAAAACACAATAAACACAATGTTTAACAAGGGAGATGTCAAAACATGCGAGCAGTATACGAACAATCATTGACGAAGAATAACGTTAAAACTTGATTGTTCTAATCGCTAAAACAGAATAGAGACTTATTGAGACATGAACACAGAGCGTGACGGGCAGAAAGTTGGGCCGCACCAAGGTAGCGTGCGACCCAAAGGGGGATTAGCTTAACCCTAGTTTCTTTTCGAGATAGTGAATATTAGTACCACCAGCGAAGAAGTTTTCATCGGCCATAATGGCGCGCTGCAACGGTATATTGGTTTTAATACCTTCTATGACGATTTCATCGAGTGCATGACGCATTCTTGCGATAGCTTCGTCACGGCTTTCACCATAAGTAATAAGCTTGCCAATCATCGAATCGTAGTATGGCGGCACGGTATAGCCTGCATAAACATGAGACTCCCAACGCACACCTAAACCACCTGGGGCGTGAAACATACTGATGGTTCCAGGGCTTGGAATAAAAGTATCTGGGTCTTCGGCGTTTATTCTGCACTCGATAGCATGGCCGCGAATTTGTATTTGCGACTGGTCTATTGAAAGCGGTTGGCCCGCTGCGATGCGTAGTTGCTCTTTAATAAGGTCTACACTTGTAATCATCTCTGACACAGGGTGCTCTACCTGAATTCGAGTGTTCATCTCGATAAAGTAGAATTCACCGTTTTCGTATAAGAATTCAAATGTACCCGCACCGCGATACCCTAACTCAATACACGCACGACGGCATCTATCACCGATCTTTGAACGCATTTGCTCAGAGATACCAGGTGCTGGCGCTTCCTCAACCACTTTTTGGTGGCGACGTTGCATCGAACAATCGCGCTCTCCAAGATGAATCGCATTACCTTGACCATCGGCTAACACTTGAATTTCTACATGGCGTGGGTTTTCGAGAAACTTTTCCATGTAAACAACAGAATTACCAAAAGCAGCACCGGCTTCAGCCTGCGTAGTTTCGATAGAGCTGATAAGTTCATCTTCACTTCGGACAACACGCATACCTCGACCACCGCCGCCGCCTGCTGCTTTAACGATGATAGGATAACCAATGCGCTTGGCGATAGTTTTGTTACGTTCTGCGTCATCCGTCAGCGGGCCGTCAGAGCCAGGTACGCAGGGTACGCCAGCTTTCTTCATCGCATTAATGGCCGACACTTTATCGCCCATAAGGTTGATGGTGTCGGCAGTTGGGCCTATGAAGATAAAACCACTTTTTTCAACGGCTTCAGCAAAATCGGCGTTTTCAGCAAGAAAGCCATAGCCTGGGTGAATTGCGATTGAATTGGTGACTTCCGCCGCTGCAATGATGCGCGGAATATTCAAATAACTTTCGGTAGCTGATGCTTTACCAATACAAATAGATTCGTCGGCAAGCAGCACGTGCTTTAAATTTTTGTCCGCTGTAGAGTGTACCGCTACCGTTTTGATGCCTAATTCTTTACAGGCTCTCAAAATGCGTAGGGCAATTTCTCCGCGGTTTGCAATAAGTACTTTATCTAGCATGATGCAGTGCCTGCTTATTCAATGATGAACATAGGTTGGTCAAATTCTACTGGATCTTGGTTTTCTACCAATATCGCTTTAACCACGCCGGCCTTGTCTGCTTCAATTTGGTTCATCATCTTCATTGCTTCGATAATGCAAAGGGTATCGCCTACTTTTACCTGTTGGCCTACTTCAGCAAACGCTTTAGAAGTAGGTGACGAAGCACGGTAAAACGTACCAACCATAGGTGATTTAACTACATGACCATCAGGAGCAGCTGGCTCAGGCGTAGCCGTCGCGGCAGCTGCAGCAGGGGCCGGAGCAGCTTGTGGTGCAGCCGGTGCTGCAAAGCTGTAATTTACAGGCGCTTGCATGCCTGTTGGACCGCGGTGGATACGAACTGACTCTTCGCCTTCCGTAATTTCTAATTCTGCTACGCCAGACTCTTCAACCAACTCGATGAGTTTCTTTATTTTTCTGATATCCATGATCTGTCTCTATATTAATTTTATGATTTCGTTAAATTGATTGCTGCTGTAAGTGCGAGGGAGTAACCAATGGCTCCTAAACCTACAATGACACCTGCTGCAACATCTGAGAAATAAGAATGATGACGAAAAGGCTCTCGCGCATGTACATTTGATAAATGCACTTCGATAAAGGGAATATTTACGCTTAATAACGCATCTCGCAATGCCACACTGGTATGGGTAAACGCAGCTGGATTGATGATGATGGCGTCTATTGACCCCATCGAACTATGTATACGTTCGATGATCGCATGCTCAGCATTTGACTGAAAATGCGTTAGCGTGACATCTGAAGAAGCCGCTTGCTCCTGCAAGTCGTCTACAATGTCTTGTAATGTTTGCGTACCGTACTTATCGGGTTCACGTTGCCCTAACAGGTTTAAGTTGGGGCCATTGAGTAACAAAATATTCATTGAATGTGCTGCTATCTTCGGGTAAATGTTGTTGTATTTGCCATTTCAACAAATTTCAATAACAGTTGCACGAAAAAAAAGCAGTTATCTGTCTCGTTCATCATGTTAACCACTGATTATAGCTATAAAGAAAGTTTTCGCAGCAAAATACTGGTCTAATCAGGTGTTTTCGGTACAAAGTTACCGGTATGGTTGATGGTTTAATGGTGTAAAGATAGTAGGGCGAACCCTGTCGTTTATCCCATGCAGGGAGTGGCCTATGCTAGAATTATCAAGGGTGTATTGAGTAGGCCGGCATAGAAAATGGCACACTTTTATAGCTACCATTAAATTGCGCAATGTATACACCAAAATGCAGATGAGGTAGCGAAGAAAACCCTGTATTGCCACTATAACCAATAAGTTGTCCTTCGCTTATTGTTTGTCCTTGGGAAACGGCCACGCCGTTGTGTTTGAGATGATAATACTCTCCGGTTGTCCCATCATCATGCAGTACCGCTACGTAGTTGGCGTGTTCTGCAAAATCAGGAGAAGGCCCGCCTGTCGTTCCATCCGACTTTGTATCAATGACAACACCACCGCGTGCAGCCATAACCGGCGTTCCTACAGGCACGGCAAAATCGATGGCGTAACGAGAACGTCCACTGTGGCTAAATGAACCGTTAAAACCTTGTACTATTGGGTAGGAACTTGGGGGTAAAAGTGGCGGTAAATAGTCCACAGCATCATTATGTGTTGCCGTTATATCACCTGGTGTCCACCTAACTCGCATGTTTTCCCAAAATGCATCTGCATGTGTAACTGTGCCAAGTGCAATGGGCGCATCGCTACTAAGAAACGCATTGCTATGTGAGGATGGCGATAAATTGTTTGAATACACGGTAAGCGCCACGGGAAGCGTAACTCGGCGAATGGCAGAAACCGCGAATGTATTGTCGTTGTTAGGGGTGAGAACAATACAAAAACGCGTGTTGCCGAAACACCCCGCTTGCTCCGTAGCGCTGACACCGCTCATTACGGCAATCAGCGAAATAGATATAAGTAGCGGTTTTATCTTAATAATACGACACCCTTCACATTTACCGATTCACGGTGCTATTTACATGGCTTGAAAACGTGTCGGCATTCATAAAGCCAGTGACGCGTGCATTCGTAAGTTCATCGCCGTCGATATTAAAAAATAAAATAGTAGGTAAGCCGAGCACGTTAAAGGTATCAAATATCTCCTGACGCTCAGGGGTATTGTCAGTTAAATCCATTTGCACCCATACTGTGTTGCTTAGTGCTTCTACAACTTCTGGGTTGGGAAATGTGTACTTTTCGAATTCCTTACATGCCACACACCAATCGGCATAAAGGTCTACCATTACGGTTTTTCCTTCGTTATTGGCCCTGGCAATCTTGTCTTTTAAATCACTAAGGTTTCTTGCCTTTATGAATTCAGGATGGCCCTGTTGCTCGCCCCATAACCCCACATTTTGGCCTGCATGAAACGCAACAGAACTGCTTGCCATGACACCCATTGCTACTAACACCGCCCGTATTAATTTAACCCACGAGTTCGGTGTGGAGCGGTTAATGCGCCAATAGTAGCCAAACAACCCGAACCCCAGCGTAGCCCATAGGAAATCTGAGTATGCGTTATTCCAAAGACGCTCTATGAAAACAATCGCAACGGCTAACATCATAAAACCGAACGTTACCTTAATAACATTCATCCAGTTGCCCGCTTTAGGTAGTAATTTACCTCCGGTTATACCGAATATAATCAGGGGAATACCCATGCCCAAACTAAGCAGGTAAAGCGAAATGAACCCTAGCGTCATGTCTCCCGTTTGCGCAATAAACAACAAAATGCCGGTAAGGGGAGCGGTTGTGCAAGGAGACGCGATGAGGCCTGACAACACACCCATAACAAACACACCTGCAAAGCTCCCTGGGGTTTGGTTGTTACTGGCATGGGTTAAGCGTTCTTGCCATTTGGCCGGCAGTTGTATTTCAAACCCACCAAACAGCGCAATGGCGAGCGCAATAAAGAGTGCAATGAACACACCCAACACAACAGGGTGTTGAAGCGCGGCTTGAAACTGTGCGCCTGCAACTGCTACCACTAACCCTAGTAATGAGTACGTGATGGCCATACCTTGCACATAACTAAATGTGAGCCAAAAAGAATGGGACAGGGTTTTTGGTTTTCCTTGCCCAATAACAATACCTGATACAATGGGGTACATAGGAAACACGCATGGTGTAAATGCTAAACCAATGCCTAAAGCAAAGAAAAGCAATAGTGTGATTGGTAAATTGTCTTTTTGAATAAGGCGTTCAGCCAATGAATATTGCTCGCTTTTTATCGGCAATGTAGTGCTGTTTTGCGACGTTTCGCCTGACAAGACTTCACTTAAATACACCACTTTCACCGTGGGCGGATAACACAGCCCTTCATCCGCGCAACCCTGATAGCGTATTTTTATAACGCTGTCTTTGTTTGCCTCTGTGATAGGAATATCAATGGTGACGGTGTTATAAAATACCTCTGACTCACCAAAAAATTCATCTTCAATCATTACCCCTTGCGGATAGCGCGCACTGCCTATTTCGGCCTCTTTTGCCACATACTTAAATTGCTTCTTATACAGGTAATAACCATCGGCAATGGTAAATGTAGCGCTAAGTAATTGGTCTTTTTGAACAAAGTCGAAGCCAAAGGCTTGTTCTACATCTAGAAATTCTGGCTGGCTCGAGAATACATCATCTAGGGCGCCGGGCACCTGAGCACTGGCAGGCATCGACACGCTAACCGCGATAAAAAATAGGGCAAACAGGTGCAGCATAGCTTTTGATATTTTATTCATGAATGTTCTTTTGTTGTCTTTGTTACGTCATGCACCCACGTGCGATAGTCATCGCTTGCAGCAGCATCTAATACGACCCATTCTGGCACATCATAAGGATGTAAACCGCATACTAATTCATACGCATGAGTAATCGCATGTGCTGAGGTTTTAATAATAAGTTGTACTTCGCGGTCTTGCTCTACTTGCCCCTCCCACTTATACACCGACGTGATGTTAGGGAGTATATTTACGCATGCAGCATACTCGGCGCGTATCAATTCATGGGCGATACGCGTTGCACTTTCTTCATTTGGTGCTGTGCATAACACTACGTTAATCGTCATGGTGAACCTTACTTGTGTTATTTTGCATAGAGGTATTAAGACACCTATGTTTTAGTAGACCGGTACAGCATTCGTATTCTTGCATAAGCATTATGCTGTTATCTACTGCCCACCGCTTTTCATTGTGGGTTAGCCGAAACAAGGGCACCTTTTCTTGTTATTACGTTCAAAGACCCTATAACAGACTATGAAATATTCAAATGAGGATACATTTTGCCGGTTTTATTTATACTTTTCGTTGTTTTACCTATTTTAGAAATTGCCTTGCTGGTGAATGTGGGAGGCATGATAGGGGGCTGGAACACTATCGGCGTAGTAATACTAACGGCGTTCGTTGGGGCTTACTTTGTTAAACGAGAAGGGGTAAGTACGCTGCAAACTGCACAAGCAAAAATGCAACGCAACGAGATGCCCGGCAAAGAGCTTGTTGATGGTTTAATGTTGGTTGTCGCGGGTATCCTACTGGTTACTCCCGGCTTTATCACCGATATCGTTGGGTTTATGTTTGCGCTTCCTGGCTCTCGCCACTTAATTGCTGCCCAAGTCAGTAAACATATGAAAATGCGTGTGGTGATGCCAAATTCTTCAGCAGGTACGGGTGGTTTTTATCAGCAACCTGGAAGTAATCAGTCGCCCTTTACCCGTCCGTCCAATGAAGACGGTGATGTCATTGAGGGTGAATACAACGATCACACCACACAAGATGTCGATAAACGATTAAAATAGTGCTATTTAGCCCGCCAGATAGAAAGGGTGTCACATTACGGTGCGGCACCAATGATCGCTAAAACCAATCATTTAGCGAAAAAATCAATTTTTTTACATTTTTTTGTTCAAAAACCCTTGAACTTGAAAGGGTACTACCCCATTTAACCGTGCAGAAAAGAATTTAATTGCTCAGCAATGAGCACCTTAAGCACACAGCATTCAGATACGCTGAATGCTGAAAATCACTTAAATTTGAATAGTGAAATTTTCAGGAGACTTGAAAATGGCAATTCGTCCTTTACACGACCGCGTAATCCTTAAACGCGCAGAGCAAGAAAGCAAATCTGCAGGCGGTATCGTACTGACTGGTTCTGCAGCAGAAAAATCTACACGTGGCGAGATCATCGCTGTGGGTAATGGCCGCATCCTAGAAAATGGCGACGTAAAAGCGCTAGACGTAAAAGTTGGCGATACCGTTATTTTTAACGAAGGCTACGGCGTTAAAACAGAAAAGCTGGATGGTGAAGAAGTTCTGATCCTAAGCGAAAGCGACATTCTTGCGATTGTTGAGTAATTACAACTAACGTTAAACGAATTAAGAGAGGAATTTTATCATGGCAGCTAAAGAAGTACGTTTTGGTGACGACGCTCGCACAAAAATGCTTAAAGGCGTTAACACGCTAGCAAACGCAGTTAAGGTAACACTAGGCCCTAAAGGTCGTAACGTAGTATTGGATAAGTCTTTTGGCGCTCCAACTATCACTAAAGATGGTGTATCTGTAGCGAAAGAGATCGAACTTGAAGACAAGTTTGAGAACATGGGCGCACAGATGGTTAAAGAAGTGGCGTCTAAAGCGAATGACGAAGCAGGTGACGGTACGACTACCGCTACTGTGCTTGCACAAGCTATCGTAACTGAAGGCCACAAGTCTGTTGCCGCAGGCATGAACCCAATGGATCTTAAGCGCGGCATCGATAAAGCCGTTGTTGCAGCAGTTGAACAGCTTAAAGCGCTTTCTACTGATTGTGCCGACAGCAAGTCAATTGCTCAGGTTGGTACTATCTCTGCAAACTCTGACTCAGAAGTTGGTGACATCATTGCACAAGCAATGGAAAAAGTAGGTAAAGAAGGTGTTATCACTGTAGAAGAAGGTCAAGCACTTCAAAACGAACTAGACGTTGTTGAAGGTATGCAGTTCGACCGTGGTTACCTATCTCCTTACTTCATCAACAACCAAGAGAACGGTACTGTTGAGCTAGACAGCCCATTCATCCTATTGGTTGATAAGAAAATTTCTAACATCCGTGAATTGCTTCCTACCCTTGAAGGCGTAGCAAAAGCAGGTAAGCCACTGATGATTATTGCTGAAGACGTTGAAGGTGAAGCGCTAGCGACACTTGTAGTAAACAATATGCGCGGTATTGTTAAAGTTGCTGCTGTTAAAGCACCTGGCTTTGGCGACCGTCGTAAAGCAATGCTACAAGACATCGCAGTACTTACTGGCGGTACCGTAATCTCTGAAGAGATTGGCCTAGACCTTGAAAAAGTGCAGCTAGAAGACCTAGGTACTGCGAAGCGTGTAGTTATCAACAAAGACAACACGACTGTTGTTGATGGTAACGGCGACGAAGAAATGATTGAAGGCCGTTGTGCTCAAATCAAAGGTCAAATTGAAGACTCCTCATCTGACTACGACAAAGAAAAGCTTCAAGAGCGTTTAGCTAAGCTTTCTGGTGGTGTTGCAGTAATCAAAGTTGGTGCAGCTACTGAAGTAGAAATGAAAGAGAAGAAAGACCGCGTTGAAGATGCATTACATGCAACGCGCGCTGCGGTTGAAGAAGGTGTAGTACCTGGTGGTGGTGTTGCTCTAGTTCGTGCAGCAGCTAAGCTTGCTGACCTAACTGGCGACAACGAAGATCAAACTGTAGGTATTAAACTTGCGCTACGTGCAATGGAATCTCCTCTACGCCAAATCGCTAGCAATGCTGGTGCAGAAGCATCGGTTGTTGTTAACGAAGTAAAAGGCGGCGAAGGTAACTACGGTTACAACGCAGGTAACGACACGTACGGCGACATGCTAGAGATGGGTATTCTTGACCCAACTAAAGTAACGCGTTCTGCACTACAGTTCGCGGCATCAATTGCTTCACTTATGATTACCACTGAAGCGATGGTTGCAGAGCTACCTAAAGAAGAAGCAGCACCTGCAATGCCTGATATGGGCGGCATGGGCGGAATGGGCGGCATGATGTAGTGCGACGAGAGTCGCGTAGGTCGCTAACCTAGCAGGCTATATTGATGGTGTGCACTAACTTTTATAAGTTAGTGCCACCAGCCCACCTGCAAATTTAGTAGTCGAAATCCGTTGGTCGGATCGCACAATCCGATCAACGGCATTCCCTTAGGGAGTGTTCGCCTGATCACGATTGTCGGTCAGTATAAAGAAAACAGGCGCGTGTTCACGCTGCCTTCAATACGTCAGTGTCTAGAAGCATAGTCTTTTGTGCGAAAGGTAAAAAGAACGGCGGCTTTGGCCTGCCGACAATTTTAACCTTCGAGGATACTCCTTTCTACTTGTCGTACTCGACAAGACCACACGGTTATTTCAGCTGTTGGAGCGATCTCCGGCGTAAGCTGTTGTAGTTATTGTCTCACCGTTTTGCTTTAGCACATCGGTAGTGAGACCTGTTATACGGCTAACAGTAGCCTAGGGATAGTGCGATGCTGGTAACGGCATGGTGCGAAGCTTCCTGACAATGTACCTCTACGAAAGTAGTGCTTAATCCGTGAGGATGAGCATAGTTGGCTAACAACGAGCTGACTGAGGGCTAGGCTGGGCAATATGGTTAACGTAAGTGAACTGTTGATAAATACCGTCAACCGCAAGGAGTGGAATGTTGTTTATACACTCTGACCAAAAGGTACGTGGTTGGTTAATCCTTTTACATCTGGGATTACGCCGTCTTATGACCACCGGTAGATAGACAGAACCTACGTTGTTCGTGTAACTGCAACGGAACTCGGTAAGCCCGACTATCCGCCTGATTATTGGTAACAGTAAAACAGGCAGGCAATCCGCAAGGAGCGCTTTTGGATGAGCGGGTAAAGGAGGTCTGAAAAAGCGAATGTTGAGCGGTAATAGCTTAGATAGGGGTTCAAACTTTGCCCTAACCTGAAAAGGTGCAGACTTCAGACTGGTCTTTAATTGTGTGAAGGCTTGTAAAGCCGTCTTAAAACCAACCCAAATGGGGATTAGCTTCCCCTTTGGGGCGGGCTTTTCTCCATTTTAGGTTAAGGAGGAAAGCAAGATGAGTACGACAATGTCAGTACCTGCATTCTCCCACCCACCTTCGGGCTGGCATACCATTAACTGGTATCTGGTTCACAGGCAGGTGAGAGGGTTACAGGTGCGGATCGCGAAGGCGACTAAACAGCAACAGTGGCGCAGGGTGAAAACCCTGCAACGTATGTTGGTGCGCTCGTTTGCTGCCAAGGCATTGGCAGTCAAGCGCGTGACTGAGAACCGTGGCAAAGCAACGCCCGGTGTCGATGGGGAGTTGTGGAGCACTCCAGAGAGTAAATGGAATGCTATAGAACGATTAAAGCGAAACGGGTACAAGCCCAGACCGTTGCGCAGAGTTTACATCCCAAAGGCAAACGGCAAACGCCGCCCGTTGGGAATACCGACAATGCTGGACAGAGCTATGCAGGCCTTATACCTGCTAGGTCTTGAGCCGGTTTCGGAAACTACTGCGGATCGTAATAGCTATGGTTTTAGACCCATGCGTTCGACCGCTGATGCCATAGAGCAATGCTTTGTGAACATCAGTAGGAAGAGCTCAGCAAAATGGATTTTGGAAGGGGATATTAAGGGGTGTTTCGACAACATCAGTCATGACTGGTTACTTGCCAACATTCCGTTGGATAAACAGGTACTCAGAAAGTGGCTGAAAGCAGGGTTCATGGAGTCCGGTAGTTTACATGCGACAGAAGCGGGAACGCCTCAGGGCGGGATCATTTCTCCTGTATTGGCCAACATGGCGCTTGATGGTTTGGAAGCGGTGCTTGAATCCCATTTTGGGATGAAAAATACCAAAGCCGCCTACAAGACCAAGGTCAATTACGTACGATATGCGGATGACTTCATCATCACAGGAATCTCGCAAGAGTTACTGGAAGATAAAGTCAAACCCCTTGTTGAAGCCTTTATGGCCGAGCGAGGACTAACGCTATCGAAAGAGAAAACACTGGTCACTCATGTTTCTGAGGGTTTTGATTTTCTGGGTCAGAATTTACGCAGTTACAACGGTAAGCTTTTAATTAAGCCTAGCCGAAAGAATCTGCGAAATGTACTCGGAAAGTTGAAGCAAATAGTTGCGGGTAACAAAACAGTCACCGCTGGCAATTTGATAATGATGCTAAACCCTGTTTTACAGGGGTGGGCGAATTATCATCGTCATGTGGTGGCTAAAGAAACCTTCAATTATGTGGACTACAGGGTTTGGAAGATGCTCTGGAAATGGTGCCGAAGACGACATCAAAATCGTCATAAACGCTGGGTTAAGGAGAAATACTTTAAATCAGCCGGTAACCGTAATTGGGTATTTTCTGGTGTGAATGGAAAAGGCAATACCGCCAGACTTGTTTACACCATGGATACGCCAATAAAGCGACACATCAAGTTAAAAGCAGAGGCAAACCCGTATTTACAGGAATTTGAAGAATACTTTGAGCAACGCCTAGAGCGAGGCTGGAAGGACTCTTTGAAAGGTAGAGATAAGTTGCTAACGCTTTGGCTCAGACAGCGGAAACGCTGTGTTATGTGCAACAACCTAATTACCAAGGAGACAGGGTGGAATATTCATCATGTTGTTGAAAGGGTAAAAGGCGGTAGCGATAAACTGAGTAACTTAGTGTTGTTGCATCCTAATTGTCATCGGCAGCTACATAGTCAATAATGGATGATTAATGAACAGTTGGAGTGAACATGGAACTTACACAGAAGGAAGAAATGGCGTTTTCTGGGATGAAGTTTCAGATGGAAGTTGTGGCATCAGCCATAGCGGCATCTGAGGCAATCAAACTTTGTAAACGACATAATGTGAAATATATCGATGAACCAAATAAAGTTTATCGGTTATCAAGTCGCTTCAATCCAAAAGGAAACTTGGATACTAATGTCAAACTACGCGACATCGCTAATTTCGCTCTCTTCAAGATCACAGATCAAGGGATGGAGATTGGAGGTTGCAGTAAATGTCGGACAGAGGAATTCAGGAATTTGGAGGATTAGTTATGCTTCCATTGATTATTAGTCAACTTATGATTCTTTCGCTTATATGCGGATTATTTATTCTCTTCAAGATCTATCAATCTGAATAGATAGTTGATTGGGGATGTTTCATATCAGTATGAAATACACTGGTCTTCGGAGTGTAATAAATCTTTATAATTAGCGTTGGACATTGTTGCGTATTATGCAGTATTTTTGTTCTAGATTTTAATAAAAAGAGTTTGTCATGAAACAAGAGCAAATTAATTCTGTTATTACCTTGCTGAATTCACATCTTAAAAATCATTCAGAATATGAAAATTGGATGGAATTTGAGACTATTGAAACTAAGCAAGGTCTAGGTTTTGTACCGAGGTACAAAACACCTAGCGCAGCAGGCGTTGATATGACGGAAGAAAAGGCCAGAGAAATATATGAAAGTATCTGGTCTGATTTTCAACCACAATAAATTGACTTAGTCACCGGTCTGTACTTAGGTACTGACTTATAAAGGCTTGAGCCGTATGCGGGGAAACTCGCACGTACGGTTCTTAGGGGAGGGACAACCAGTAATGGTTGTTCCTTACCCGACATAGATTTTAAATATATTAGCGTCGCGCTAACCATTTAAAAAAGCCTGAATAGTGATATTCAGGCTTTTTTATTTATTGAACCACATAGCGCCGTTCACTAATCATGACGGAATGACAACGAACACTGCCTGACAAAAGTATCAACGATCACAATGTTAATCTCGGCCTAATAAAATCAATAAATGCTGTCACTCTCTCAGCCACCGATAAACCTTTTTCCTTCATCCGTTAGCATCACTCGTCTAGTTGTCCTCACTAAAATGGTGATGTTTGCCAATGCAAAACCTCGGGTGCTGGTTAATGAGGCTACGGGGCACACCTTCTCGTTCCCAATGGCGTCTGAAAAGCCGCGGGTGGTGTGTGATGATGGCGCAAACATGCGCATTGCCGCAAAAGCAGGTGTTGGAATATGTATGAGTTCAGTGTGGAACGTGCACACTGAGCTATCTGAGGGAAGCTTAGTGAGAGTGTTACCCGACTATCGTATTCGCGATAGTGCAGCAATTTGGCTAGTGTACCCAAGGTCGAATGTGCTTACTGCAAAGGTAAGGGTGTTTATCGATTTTCTAATAGAAAAGTTAGGTGATTTGCCGTTTTGGGATAGTAACGTATAAAGAGACTATCTTTCATTGAATCAATGCTCTAAGTGCATTACTCTTCTTGTAGGCGCATAGAACAGGTTTCACTTTATCTAGTCTCTCATGCGGTTGTACCTAATTTTTAATGGACTAATGACGTGATGGGATTCATAAAAGTCTTTCTTCTGGGCTGGGGAAGTACGCTTATTTTCTGGGCTGTGGCGCTATTCTTTTGCTTTATAGGGACAGAGGTTTGGCTTAAATATTGGAAACGAAAGCTGGTCATTGGCTTACCCTTTTTTTTATTATTCTTTTTTCTCGTCCATGCATTCGGAGTACCCAAGTACTTTGTATATGACCATGTTGAACCAAAGCTTTTAAACGGTCAATCCTATTACCCTGCAGTAAAAAATCATATTATTTTCCAAGGCCCGTCGTTCAAAACCTATGGCGTCATAAGTGAAGACCTAGATGACTTTAAAAGTGGGGAAACGTATTTCTCTGCATTTGGGGTTTCTGCTCCAGAGGACTATCCTTCCGTTGTGGGTATAAAAAGCTGGATAAATGAAATTATCCTAATAAGCTATTTTTTGTTGTGGTACTTCTTTCTCAATAAGCTCCACAATGCCAGTGCAGCAACGGCGCTTTATAAAGAGGCACGTAAGGAAAACCGTTTAGAGCAATATCAAAGTTACCTCAATGCATCGCAAGCAATACGTTTTCTACAGCCATTTAAAAGGCGTAACGCGAGACGAGAGTTCCACAAAATACGTCAGGTCTATATTCAGTACCTAGAAACTATGTTGCTTAAGCTTGCAAATCAAGCGAATGAATCCTCACGACCGGTATTACTGTATTTGGCAGATCAGCTGCGAACTTCTGTAGAGTGGTACCCTACCGTTAGCGCTAAAGGTCATATTGAAGATTTAACAACAACGCCGGATATTGAGGCTCATGAAAAGGGCGTTGAATTTGACCGTCGATACTTTAAGCCTACCGATAATGAGCTAAGCGATGCGCTGGGCAGCAGTGTGGCGAAAACACTTAATCAGTTTTTGCCAGAGGCATTATTAAAAGTAAATCCAAGTCTTGAGTCTCCAACATTAGCACTTAACTGTAAATTACTGTGCCGTGTAGCTAATTCTAGCCAACTTGAGAAAAGCGATGGCAGGGCATCTATGGTTTTGGTGTGGGCAGATGTCAACCAACACCCTAGTGGAAAAAACCTAATCTTTCAGGACAACCTTTACACTTACCCACCTACTTTTAAAGAGGGTAAGCCCGAGGCCAGCCGAAAATTTTGTGCTAATCAAATTGCTCAGGTGGTAATGAACAATGTCTTATTTCCCAACACGCATAAAGTTAGTATTCAAAAAGGGGACGATAAGAAGATACAAGCCAAATTAAAAGAGATTGAAGCGCGCCAGAGTCGTGTGTTCGATGCCATTATTGATGAATGCAAATCTACTGCTCGAGATGCAGCCTTAGCAGAAACAATTAGTTATGCACTTAAAAATAATGAGGTGCTCGTTGATAGGGCTATGTCGGAAATGCATCAACTCCTTGCTGAAAATACGAACCTTTATGCGCAGATTATTGCACAAGAAGCAATTGGTGGTTTGCTTGAAGGTGTAGTGGAGGCTGCAAGTGAGTAAGTTAACGAAGGTACTATTAGGTTTGTTTGTTTCCCTTTTTTTGATGTCTTGTTCTAAAAGCGCGAAGTTTATTGATATCGCAAAAGAGGAGGGAGTTTCTAATGCTGCCGGCTGGGGAGTCGATAGCGTTTTAAAGTATATCGATATTGATTATGCACTTTCATTGATGGAAGAAAATCGTGTGCATAGTGTTAATTCAGGTAAAGGCGTTAACGTTGTTATCAACGATTGGAAGAGTAATGTAATACTCTCGGTTGCGCCATTAGGTGGTGTGGGTAAAAAGCGTAGACTATATGAGAGCACGCGCGTCTTTCCCGGCGATTATCTGTTAACAGCAAATATTGGTACGTCGTCTCGTAAAATATCTCTTCTTAAAGATGTTACTTATGACTTCTATAAGATTGCAAAAGCACTTCAAGCTGATGCTAGTCAAGCGCGAGGGCGTTTAATGCTAGAGGTTTCACCGGCTGATGCAACAATTGTTATTTATGGTACGCCTCACAAATACCATGAGGGAATAAAGCTTCCTGAAGGAAGTTATGAAGTGAAAGTGACCAAATTGGGGTATGAAGAAAAAAGGTTTAGCGTTTTGATAACAGAAGGCAGCCTAACGACCAAAGTGATTACGTTACAACGAGCATCACCTGATTTATCTAAGCAACTCAACAGTGATACTGAACGCGTTGAAGTCATATCTGTCAGCGGCTCTCGCAATGAGACTGAGCGTCGCAAAGAGGATAGTAATGTTTTTGGGAAACTCACCATTTTGCCGCAACGCGAAGATATACTATATAGCGTTAAAGATGCTCAGGCGATTGAACATAAGGTAGAACCATTAATGGTGTTGACAGAGGGCAGCTATAAGGTAACTGCTATTAGGGCTAGTACTGGCGATGTAATCGCGAGTAAGCAAGTAAGCATTAAGCGTGCGGAACAACACCGCGTCGTATTTTCAATTCCTGAATTACCTTATCAACATGAGCTTGCTGTCTCACTGACATTTACGTCAGACTCGTTACATCGTCAAAGAGCAGAGATACGTCTTATTCCTAATGAGGGGAAGACAATAATAATTAGAAAAAGAATGGGCAGGCGTGGCTTAGATATAGACACAGTACTGATGAATGGAGAGTATGCCGCAGAACTCACCGCTGGTGGTATACAATATGATTTGGGGCTCGTAACTATCGTAAAAGACAAAAGCAACAGATTTGAATTCGTTCTAAAATAGGCGCTTATAGGTTGCCTAGGATACGCATTTATCAGTAAGCGTGGCGAGCAGGTATTATCGAGAAGCGCTGCTATAGCCAATGAAAATTACGGCGCCTTCTATCGGTTAATACGATATAATTATCGCCCGTTAATGAATTCACCAGGTATTCTCCATGGCCACAGCATCAGCCGTTCACATCTTGGTTAAAACAGAAAAAGAAGCGCTTTCTATCTTAGAACAGCTGAAAAAAGGCAAAAATTTCGGCGCGCTGGCAAAAAAGCATTCAACATGCCCATCAGGCAAACGTGGCGGCGATTTGGGTGAATTTCGTCGGGGGCAAATGGTAAAAGCATTTGACGATGTTGTGTTCAAAAAAGAAGTGCTAAAAGTACACGGGCCTGTAAAAACCCGCTTCGGATTTCACATTATTAAAACGCTTTATCGCAATAATTAAAGGCCGTTATGGCAACCATTTTTCACCACAGACACCGTGTGTAGTGTAAATCGTATAAGGGTTGCGGTGCGGATGGATAACCCCCGTCAGTGAGGCGTTATGATCGACAGTAAGAAACGCAGTGTCTTTTGCATTCCCTTTTTCGTCGAGCAAGAAGTAATCTGAACGATAGTGGCTAAGAAACATATGGTTTTTATTATCGACTTCCGTTAGCCGTACGGATGTGACGGCTTTAAATGTTGCTGACGGGTTAGGCAATGCTAAAATTGTCTTATAAAAATAACCTTTGTCTTTTTGCAATTGAGAAAAACCACTAAGTATCGACACGAGCGTATCAAGTGATATTGCTTCTCGTTGCAGCATAAAGTCATGATGAATTATACGGCGCCCGTTTTCAGTAGTTTGCCCGGCAGTGTAAACCTGTTCAGTTTCTAATTCGCTTAAGTATGCCTGCCCATCATCGGCGTAGTTGATAAGTGCACCGGTATTCATATTGACTACATAATCGCTTATGCCAGCGGGCAACACTTCAAACAGCATTATATCGGGGGTAACCGCACCGCGTTCTTCAGGTGTCTGTGGGCCCTTGGGGCTGCACTTATCAGAAATGAAATAATAGTATTGGCCAGCCCCGATAGCGTTAGCCACCGAACTGAAAGTTAGAAAAAGCGCTACGAGAAAAAATGATCGCACGGTTAGCTGCTACTGATTCAACGAGAGAATATCGTTATTCTACGCGCTAACGGCGCGAGTTAGAACGTTTTGTCGTTCAAATTATTTTTTTGTCCCTTCCAATGTTTGTATTTTCTCCCATAAAGTTTCTGATTCAGCAGTTAGCATGGAATACGTTTTGATATCGCCATTACGCTGTGCGTGCATTGCGCGTTCAAGTAGCGAGTCGTACTGCTTTCTTAGTTTTTTTGTAGGGTTTGATTTAAATAAGCCAAACATGATGTGTTCTCGAAGGGTAGGTGTAGTAGTGAAACGTAAAAAGAAAGGGATTCGATCACATCATTGGCAAAGATACCAATGCTTAATTAACCAAGATACGACGTATTATTCATGGTGTTTGGTACCAATTTATCTCTCTATCACTCAAACAATATAGATATGTTATAAGTATTTTTTATGTGTAGGTAGAAAAAGATATTAGTACGAAATATCTATATCCCCTAACGTTAGCCCACCAATGTCATAAATTTCTTTATTAATAGTGTTCTTACGTCACTGTTTTACAGGCTAAGTATAGCTGTTTTGCCTGCAATTTCGCCAAAAAATGATAAGCATAAGTGAATAAAATGGCTTGATAGCCTTAAAAGAATGTCATTCTCATAAAACCTGGATGTGAGGAGAAGCGTGTGAAAATCATAGTTTTAAATGAGTCTGTAACACAAGATCCGCTTTTTCCTGTGGAAAAGCGATGTGCGGTTACCCCTGCAAGTGTTGGGCGACTAGTTAAAAAGGGCGCCGCTATTCAATTAGAGAGTGGAGCGGGTGTTTTATCTGGATATTCAGATAAAGAATATGAAGAGGCAGGTGCTTTTATCATTAATGATGTGAATGATGCCCTATCATCAGCAGATATGCTTGTGGCGGTAAACAAGCCCGCTGAGATACACCTGTCCCAGATGAAAAAAGAGGCCATTGTCGTCGGTCATCTGGACCCATTCTTTCAGCAGCCACTGGTTGAGTCGTTGGCTAAACATGGCCTGACATCGATTTCAGTTGAAATGATACCGCGCTCCTCGCGCGCACAAAAAATGGATGCGCTTAGCTCTCAAGCCAGCTTAGCAGGCTATGCGATGGTGATGCAGGCCGCTAACTTACTCCCGTCTATTTTGCCAATGATGATGACACCGTCTGGCACCATTAAGCCAGCCAAAGTATTTATTATTGGTGCTGGCGTGGCAGGGCTGCAGGCTATTGCTACAGCAAAACGCCTTGGGGCCAACGTTCTTGCCTACGACACTCGCGAAGTGGTTGCAGAGCAGGTTGAATCTCTTGGCGGAAAATTCTTAAAAATTGATATTGGTGAAACCGGGCAAACTAAAGACGGTTACGCTAAAGCGCTTACCGAAGAACAAAAGACCATGCAGCAAGACGCGCAGCGCGATGCGATTGCCGACTCAGACATTGTAATTACCACTGCACAACTGTTCGGCCGAAAGCCACCGGTACTCATTTCAAAAGATACCTTGGCGTTGATGAAGCCGGGGAGTGTTGTGGTAGATATGGCCGCACAGTCTGGTGGGAACGTGGAAGGTTCAGTTCCAGGTGAAACGGTCAATATCGATGGTGTTAATGTTATTGGTAATGGGAATTGGAGTCAGAGCGTTGCTAGGGCTGCTACTGATATGTACGCCAACAATATTTATAATTTAGTAGACGAGTTCTTCGATAGTGAAACAACGTCTTTTAATGTGAACCTTGAAGATGACATTCTTGCAGGTTGCGTTATTACCCATGATGGCAAGGTAACTAACGAAATGCTTATTAACGCCTATAAAGGAGCGTAGTGATGGAAATTATTTATCTTCTTTTCATTGTATTACTGGCAGCATTTTTGGGGTTTGAGTTGATTCGTAAAGTGCCAGCTACATTACACACACCGTTAATGTCCGGTTCAAATGCCATTTCTGGGATTACGCTAGTGGGCGCATTGGCCGCTGCTGGTGGTGAAAACGACTTACTAACCACGGTGCTTGGTACCGCTGCTGTTGCACTAGCGAGTATTAACGTTGTTGGGGGTTACATGGTAACCGATCGTATGCTCAGTATGTTTAAGAAAAAAGAAAAATAAGGAGTACGTAGGTGAATGATATCGAAACCATAATCAATCTTGCGTACGTTGTTGCAGCAGCGTTGTTTATATTGGGCCTTAAATTGCTTAGTAGCCCTGATTCTGCCAAGCGCGGTAACTTTGTCTCTGCAGTCGGCATGTTCATTGCCGTGGTTGTTACATTGCTTGATCAGCAAATAATCAGTTATCACTATATTCTTGCCGGTTTCGTTCTGGGCGGCGCCTATGGCGCGTGGAAAGCCAAAACGGTAGAAATGACCGCAATGCCAGAGCTTGTTTCTTTGTTCAATGGGTTTGGTGGTCTTGCGTCACTTTTGCTTGGTTGGGCAACCCTAGCAGGCATGAGCATGGTGGCGCTTGAAACCGCCGGTGCTTTTACCTTTATTACCGTCTTTTTTACTATTTTAGTGGGCGGTATAACGTTCTCTGGCTCGGTGATAGCCTGGGGGAAGTTGTCAGGAAAAATGTCATCGAAAGCCGTTATTTTTACCGGACTTCGCGAGCTTAGTATTTTGCATATCATTGCCATGTTCGCCGTTGGATATTTGTTTACGACCGACCCTTCAAACAGCCTATGGCTTTACTGTGCGATTGCATTAGCATTGAGTTTTGGGTTGTGGGCGACCATTTCTATCGGTGGCGCTGACATGCCGGTAGTCATCGCGTTACTAAATAGCTACTCGGGCGTTGCGGCAACTGCTGCAGGGTTAGCAACAGGGAATACTATTCTTATCGTCACAGGGCTGTTAGTCGGCGCTTCTGGTCTTATTCTTACCAACATTATGTGTAAAGCGATGAACCGTTCGTTGATGAATGTGTTGCTGTCAGGTTTTTCTAAACCAGTGGAAGCGGGCGAGAAAATAGAGGGCGAAATAAAGATTCTATCGGCACAAGATGCGTTCTATGTATTGGAAGCAGCACAGTCGGTGTTAGTCATTCCTGGCTATGGCATGGCGGTAGCGCAAGCGCAGCATGCCGTACGAGAAATGCAGTCTTTGCTAGAAGACAATGGTTGCACCGTTGATTACGCCATTCATGCTGTTGCGGGGCGTATGCCTGGACATATGAACGTACTGCTTGCAGAAGCAGACGTGCCTTATGACCAATTATACGAGATGGATGACGTTAATCCACGTATGGAAAATTATGACGTGGCTATTGTTATTGGCGCTAACGACGTAGTTAACCCTGCGGCGAAAGAAATGAAGGGTAGCCCCATTTACGGAATGCCTGTTATTGAAGCTTACCGCGCAAAAACTGTTTTTGTACTAAAGCGTTCAGCAAATGCTGGTTTTGCGGGTGTCGATAACCCTCTATTCTTTAAAGACAACACTCGAATGGTGCTTGGTGATGCAAAGGACACTATCAACAGTATTATTCGTGAGTTCGGTGACGATTAGATAATACGATAAAAAAAGTAGGCGTTTACGCGCCTACTTTTATTTCATCACCGGCACCATCGACGTTTACACCAACTGTCTTTAATACTACGGCGCCAGTTGTGTGTACGTTAATTCATCGTTTTAATTGCCCGCCACATCTTTTACGTACTATTAAACCTTCCACTGTTACGTTAACCTTAAAACGATAGTTTATTAACTCTACACGTTAAGGTTACATCGGGTGGCACCTTTCACCATTGAAATTTTCCAAAACTACCTTCTTGTTGGTTTAAGAGGGAAGTGGGATATGAGCACGAATATTCATTATTTGTCGACACTTGCCTCGTCGTTGCAACGCTGCAATGGCAAAGCCTTTCATATGGTTGTTGACATGCGAGGGTGGCAAATCCCTAACGACACCATTTCAGAAAAAATAAAAGCGCCTATTCACCTTGATCGCAGAAATCAGCGCAGCGAAATTTGGTTGGAGGATGGCAATACGGTAGCCGACCATATTGCTGAAAAGGTTGCCAGTGAACAAAGCGTCCATTTACTTCGTACTGACTCTATAAGCAGGGTTATCGAGTGGGTGAGGCAACACAGTTCAGCAGCAGCGGCTGAGCGCATTAGTCAGTGGTTAGCAGACGATAAAGTCGATAAACAAAATTAGTCGAGACCATAGATATTTTACATAGCGCTTACTGCTCTCTTGTCTATAATACCCGCCTTATTTTAAATTAAGCGCTAAGCGGTCACGCTTAGAAAACGTCAAAAGGTGAGCAGCATTGTCAGATTGGAGCATTGAAGAAGCGGAACGCGTCTACGGCGTATCGCAATGGGGTGGTGGCTATTTTCAGGTTGGTGAAAATGGCAACGTTCACATTACGCCCGTGCCCGAAAATCCGAGTATACGTATAGACTTCAACTCAGTCATTGAAGATATACGTAAAGAAGGGGTTCAATTCCCGGTTGTTGTTCGTTTTCACGATATCTTGCGCTCGCAAGTAGCAGGATTAAACAAGGCATTTCGTAAATCGATTGCTGAAGCTGAGTACAAAGGCGAATACCAAGGCGTTTATCCTGTAAAAGTAAACCAGATGCGCGAAGTGGTTGAAGAGATTGTCGATGCTGGCAAACCTTATAACTACGGGCTAGAGGCAGGGTCAAAAGCCGAGCTTTTAACTGTGTTAGCAATGAACACAAACGAAGCGTCGCTCACCATTTTAAATGGTTACAAAGACGATGAAGTCATGCGTCTAGCGCTACTAGGGCGTAAGCTTGGCCGTAAAGTGGTTGTGGTTGTTGAGAAATTTACCGAACTGTTGTTGCTGGTTAAAGTAGCAAAAGAGTTAGATATCGACCCTATCATTGGCGTTCGCTCGAAAATGACGGTAAAAGGTCGTGGTAAGTGGGAAAGCTCAGGCGGCGAAAGAGCGAAGTTCGGTCTTACTATCACCGAGATAATCAACGCGGCACGCTATTTAGAAGAGCAGGGCATGGCCCATTGCCTCAAGCTTTTGCATTTTCATATTGGTAGTCAGCTTACCGACATCAGAGCGGTGAAAGAAGCCGTGACTGAAGGCGCTCGTATTTATGCCGACCTTCATAAAATGGGCTTTGCGTTAGACTATGTTGATGTGGGCGGCGGACTTGGTATCGATTACGACGGTAGTAACTCTACTAACGAATCGTCGCGTAACTACAGCATGCAAGAATACGTTGCTGACGTAGTGTACGGTATGAAAGAGATGTGCGACTTAGAGGGCGTACCTCACCCTCATTTAGTGAGTGAGAGCGGGCGCGCAATTACGGCGCACCACAGCTGTGTTGTAACTGAAATTGTGGGCGAAATTAAATCTAATGCCGCAACCATGGATACGTCAGCCAAAGAAGGTGAACACTTTTTCTTAAAGAATATCAGAGAGCTAGCAGACACCTTTGATGAACAAGAAAACATGCATGAGGTGTATAACGATGCCTCGCAGTACAAAGAGCAGGCTCTTGATGCGTTCAAGCTTCGCGTAATTCCTCTTGAAGAGCTTGCCAAAATTGAAACGCTGTATTGGCAGATTATGGGCAGGTTGCAAACGTGGTATCGTAAAGAAGAATACGTACCAGAAGAGCTGCAAGAGCTTGATTACGGCTTGTCATCGCAGTACCTGTGTAACTTCTCTGTATTTCAGTCGGCCGCTGACACGTGGGCAATCGACCAGTTGTTGCCAGTAGTACCATTAACGCGCATGAACGAGAAACCCACCGTAAATTGCTCTTTAGTAGACATTACTTGCGACAGCGATGGCAAGATTGATCAATTCACTATTGGTAGAGAGATAACCGATGTGTTGCCAATGCACCCGCTAAAACAAGGCGAACCTTACTATGTAGGCTTGTTCTTAACTGGGGCCTATCAAGACGTAATGGGTGATATGCACAACCTATTTGGTCGCTTAAACGAAGTGCATATTTACAGCTACGACGACGACCCAGAAGACTTTTATATCGAAGAAGTTGTGAAAGGCTCATCGGTAGAAGATGTACTTAACGTTATGCAGTATAACCCTCGGGCCATGGCATCTGATGTTAAGCGCTTAATCGATAAACAGGTGTGGGATGGCAAGCTCAAACCTAGAGAAGGTGTACGCTGGACAGACTTTTACGAAAAATGTTTGAACGGTTATACCTACCTTAAGCCATAGTCTAAGTGAATAGGCCTGCGCTACTTAGCGTCGGCCTGTTTGAAATAGCGTTTCCAAAACTCAGCGGTTGTGGCGTTAATCATATTTGACTCCGCATTCATTAGCATCACATATCCCGTTTTATAATCTGGCGAAAATGCGACATCTGCGCGATAGCCCTTAACCCAACCACCGTGATAATTCACACGCTTTCCATCAACATTGTAAACACGCCAACCTAGACCATAGTGCGCTTCTTTTATTAGACCCCGCCATCCTCGTCGATAAGTTTCTCTTCGAGTTTCGACTCTTGGCGTCGTAACGGTTTCAATCATTTCAGGCGATATAACAGTGGGAAACTCGCCAAGCAGTGCTTGAAGGTAAATTGTCATATCTTGAATGCTGGCATTAACCCCTGCTGCTGGAGAAAAACGATAGTAATTGCTTTCCACTCGTCCTTCTCGCCATTTACTTCGTGTAATGGCGACATGTGGCCTAGCCCAACTATCGGAGCTTAATAAGCCGCCTTTTCCGACACTGGCGGTTTTCATGCCCAGAGGCGCAAAAATATTAGACTGCAGCTCTCGCGAGTAAGAGCTATTGTTTGACGTTAAAAAGTATTCTAATGCACCAAATGCGGCATTTTGATAGGTATAACATTCACCGGGTTCACAAAGCGGTTCTAGTTTACTCAATGCGGTTAGTACACGCTCTAGCGAGTAGTCTGCCTCAATAAGGTTGTCGTATGCGTTGGGCATAAACCCACTTGATTGCCCAACGATATGCTGCAGCTGTAGGTTGTCCATGCCATTGTCATTAAACGGAATGCTTGGAGTTAATGTGGCAATAGGCGTTTCCCACGATAACCGATTCTGTTCTACTAGCTTTGCGCTAAGTAATGCAGTGAAGGTTTTTGATACCGAGGCTAAACGGAAAACGGTGTTTTCTTCTACACGCTTTCCCCCTTTCTCTATTCGCCCATACACGAATATTCGTGGTACTTTGCCTTGCTCATAGTAAACAAAAGCATAGCCAGGAACATTGTATTTATTCGCTTCTCTTTTGACGTAATTAGCATAGTCGTCCAGCCATGGCTCGGCATTAACGGTTGTACAAAAGACAAACGTTATTAGCAAAGCTGCGAAATGGATGGCCCATTGTTGCAAATGGCGTACGTTTTGAAGCATGAAGAAAAAGGCTCATTTTATAGGTTGCGCATTAGGCAACGCTTAGTTTTGTTGCAGTATTATGCGTATCCACTGTGTATTTATCAAATATCTAGCACGATAGGGCGATAAGCGTAGGGTAACTATCATTTTTTCATAACAGTAAACGCATTACTATAGAGTACTGATTTTGTCGCTCACACCAGAAAAGTTAAGGTTACACTTATTCAATGCTAAAGCCATCACGTAAACGTTAATGACGATAGACAAGATAGACAAAAGCACCTGTTCAAAAGCGCGGCACAGTCGTGATCCGCGATTCGATGGCATGTTCTTTATTGCCGTTAAAACTACGGGCATATTCTGTCGTCCTGTATGTCCTGCTAAACTTCCCAAAGAAGAAAATGTGCATTATTACGGGTTAGCTGCCAGTGCAATGGCTGATGGCTACCGGCCTTGCTTACGGTGCCGTCCTGATAGCGCGCCTCGCTCACCTGCATGGAATGGTGTTCAAACTACCGTTACGCGGGGTCTATCTATGCTTGGTGAGATCCCACCAAAGAAAGTAACAAATATTGCCGAAAGGCTTGGTATTTCTGAACGTTATTTTAATAAACTCATTACTTCCTCAATTAGTTTATCGCCTAAGCAATACCAAACAATGCAGCAAGCGATGTTTGCGAAGCAACTTTTGCAGCAAAGTCACGCGTCGGTTATCGATGTCGCGCTTGCAGCAGGTTATGCATCTGCAAGGCAGCTACAAAGGGCGATGCAAACGTACTGTAAGATGCCGCCTTCTAAACTTCGGGGTAACACGAAGTACTTAACTAGCTCGGCAATTACATTGCGCTTGTCTTTTCGCCCGCCTTATCATTGGGACTATGTTCGCGATTTTTTAGCAGTGCGTGCCATTAAGGGCGTTGAAGTCGTCACCGAGAACAGCTACTCACGTAATTGCAATATACACGGCGAGATTGGGCAGTTTACTGCTACGTATAACCCTAAAGTGAACGGGTTCGATGTCAGTATTATCATGGACAACCTGAAATATCTTTATCAGTTGGTAGAACAAATAAAGAGGATGCTGGATGTTAATGCTCAGCCTGAATTAATCAGTGCCAGCTTGCACAAAGCAGGGCTAGCAGATGCAAAGGTTACGCAAGGGCTTCGTTTGCCGACTACGTACTCATTATTTGAGGCGGGGTGCAGAGCGATTATTGGTCAGCAAGTCAGCGTGAAGGCAGCGATGGGGCAGGTCGCATTGTTTACTGAAACACTCGGGATGAAATATACAGAAGGTAAAACGAGGCGCTATGCTTTTCCCGCGCCAGAGGACGTAGCAGGTCGTTCACTGGCGTTTTTAAAAATGCCACAATTGCGCAAGCAAGCTATTAGTGACTTTGCTACGCTTTGCGCTAACAATCCTTGCCCGTCTTATGATGACGTTCTGGCGATAAAAGGTATTGGTGAGTGGACAGTTTCTTATATGAAAATGAGAGGCGATGGCGACCCTGATATTTATTTAAGCGGTGATTTGATTGTAAAGAAAGCAGCGCAATGGTTCGAAACTGATGAAGCTCAAGCTGCACCATGGCGCAGTTATCTGACCTTGCAGCTATGGCATCTTTATAATCAAAAATAGCGTGAGAGCGCATAACATTTTAATGTGACGAAAAATCACTTCGTAGAATAAAAGGGTTAATTGTGAGTAAGTATTTACAAACTATGACGTCTCCTCAAGGTAAATTGGCGATAACGGCTAGCGACAAGGGAATTACTTCTATTGCATTTATCCACCAAGAGGACGCATCGTTTGAGACGGCACCTGCCACTAAGCCCAATGCATTAACGCAAAGCGCATGCGAGCAGCTTACCGCGTATTTTTCCAAACAGTTAACGCAGTTTTCTTTACCTCTTGATGCAAAAGGCACACACTTCCAACAAGCCGTATGGACTGCGCTTATGTCGATAGCATATGGTGCCACAAAGAGTTATCAGGACATTGCCAACGCCATTGGAAATCCTAAAGCCGTGCGAGCGGTGGGTTTGGCAAATGGGAAAAACCCCATTGCCATTGTTGTACCGTGTCATCGTGTTATTGGTAAAAATAGCCGATTAACCGGCTATGCCGGTGGCTTAGATAAGAAACAATATTTACTTAAATTAGAGGGTGCGCAAGGCGTATTATGGGATTAAAAGATATTGCGGCATTGTTAATCCTTGCTGCCATTTGGGGGGGCTCGTTTATTTTTATGCGAGTCGCTGCGCCTGAGTTTGGAATTTATGTGCTAGTTGCCATACGTACACTGCTGGCAACATGTGTTTTGCTACCATTGCTGATGTTGCGTGGCGGTGTAAAAGATATCTATCGTCATTGGTTAGCAATTGGATTGGTTGGACTTGCGAATACAGCAGTGCCGTTTGTTTTATTTAATTACAGTAGCCTCCACCTTGAGGCTGGCGTCAATGCCATTTTAAACGCCACGGCACCTATGTTTGGTGCGGTAGTGGCATGGTTATGGTTGGGCGACAAGTTAACTAAAAGTGGCAGTGTAGGCCTTCTTATTGGTTTTGCCGGAGTTGCCGTCATTAGCCAACAGAAATTGGGTGAAGGGGAAGTAAGTTTTTTACCCATACTCACAGCGCTTATTGCCACCATTGGCTATGGTTTGGCCGCCAGTATGATGAAGCGATGGTTGCAAGGGGTGAAACCTTTGGTGGTGGCTACCGGTAGTCAAGCGATGGCAACGCTAATGCTAGCGCCGTTCGCATTGGCTACGCTTCCCGATGCTATGCCAAGTGTTAATGCATGGACCAATGCAGTGGCGCTCGCTATTGGCGGAACCGGGATTGCGTATATTTTATATTTTAAATTAATTGCTGATATTGGCCCCGCGCGAGCTATTACAGTAGCTTATTTGGTACCGCTTTTTGGTATTGTGTGGGGAATTGTATTCTTAGAGGAACACTTGTCTCTACAGACTATTATTGGCGGTGTAATGATATTGGCTGGCGTATCCCTGACCACGGGAGTTATTCAGCGGTTTCGTTTCAAAAAGTAATAAAGCAGCGCTCGGGCGCTGCTTTTATTCTATCAGTTGCATTCGTACTGAGTTGCTACCGTCACGTTTTGCTTGATATAGGGCATCTTCTGCATGGGCTGTCACTTCGTTCATCGAGCGAGGCGATGCCGTAAACGACACGCCAATGCTTGCGGTAAGCTGCATACTGGGGTGTTCTGCAAGCGGCGTTAACGTTGCAATGCCATGACGTAAGTTTTGTGCTAATTCCATTGCTTCATGAGGGCCTACCTGTGGAAGCAATACAATGAACTCTTCGCTATTCCACTTACCTAAAACCTGGTTGTCTTCCAATTTATCCGATAAGTAAGACACTATCTTATCTTGAATATCATCGCCTGTACCCCGTCCATGCGCGTCGATAATGGTAGAGAAATCGTCTATCGCAATAAGTAAAACGCTTAATGACTTTTGCTCTGCCAGCACTGATTGAAAAATAAGCTCAACACTTTGCCTATCTGGTAGCCTGTTTACATGGCGCACAACCAGTTCTGGCTGCATATCTCTACGGAAGTAGTACAGCAAGTTATAAATGAGTAAAAACAGAGAAAATACAATAACAAGAAGGGTAACAACACTGAAAATAAACGCTTGTGATATCTCAGCTTGTCTATCTTCAAGTGGGCTCAGCAAAAATACTGTCCAACCAAACTGGTTCAGTTTTACTTCGGCAATCAGGTAGTCTTTTTGCTCAATAGTGATTAGCTTGTTGTTGAGTGCTTGACCATCTTGGATGGTATTGGGAAGGCCAGCATACCAAGGAAGCTCTGATAAATTTGTAAAATCAGAGTAAGACGCTACAAGTGACTCATCAGAGGACAACATAATGTCGCCGTTGCCATCTACAAACAGGAAGTCGTAGCCATATTCTTGCTTATAGCTATCAAAAACGTCGATAAAGCTACGTAAGCTTTTTCCAACGCCAAAAAAGCCCAAAAATTTTCCTGCTTCATCGCGTATTTTAATATCTATATAAAGGTGTGTGTCCTCCCATTTACCAATATCTGCTATGGATTCAGAGGGATAATCTTTATATTTAAAATACCAATTTACTTCACCTTCAATGAGTTCAATAACAGAACCATCAGAATTGTATTGGCGATGTGCATTTTCACTGGCTAGGAAAAAAGAAAACCCAAATTCAGTTTCTAAGCGTTGAAGTGTTGTGAATACGGCATTTTCATCGACAGCTTGCGTATTCATTAGGTCAACTAGCTCGGTAGAGTTACCCAATGCTTCAGAAATATGTAGCGGTTTAAGTAACTGCTCTACGATAAGCGATATCGCGGGAGAGAGTGACTGTTGCTGGGCGCGGCTTTGCTCTGCAACTATTTTCGAAATACTAAAGTGAACAAGCGTCACGATAGCAAGAACAACAACTGCAAACAGAATGAGTATACTTCGATGGAGAGTTCTAAATGTGTTCACAGACCGTGCATGCTCCTTTGCTCAATGAACGATTTTAAAAACCAAATGAGTATACCTGTTGCATTTATGAACTACTAGCAACATGTCCTAAACTTTAGACCAATTATTAACACGTGCTGTAAATAACATGAGCATTAATGAAACGCTGACTTATTGTTGTAGCTTATATACACTATAAGCAATTAGACGAACAAAAACAGGGATCCCATGTCACTTTCAGTTGTTATATTAGCGGCCGGTAAAGGCACGCGTATGAAGTCTTCGTTGCCAAAAGTGTTACATAAAGTCGGCGGTGTAGCGATGGTTCAACGTATTATCAATACGGTACAAGAGCTAGGTGCTGATGATATTCATCTCGTCTATGGCCATGGTGGCGATAAACTTCAAGCAACAGTAACAGGTGAAAACCTTAATTGGTGTTTGCAAGAAGAGCAGTTGGGAACTGGCCACGCGGTGCAGCAGGCGGCACCATTTATTAAAGACGAAGATGATGTGCTTGTGCTCGTTGGTGATGCACCCCTTATTCAACGAGAGACGCTGGCACGCCTTCAAGCCGTAAAAGCGAGTTGTGATCTAGCGTTGCTGACGGTGACACTAGACGATCCTACCGGCATGGGTCGTATTATTCGTGAAAACGATAATATTACCGCTATTGTTGAGCATAAAGATGCCACTGAGGTGCAACGTGCTATTTGCGAGATTAACACCGGTATGATGCTGATGGGTGGACGCGACCTTAAACGTTGGTTAGGCGCATTAAGTAACGATAATGCACAAGGTGAGTATTACCTAACGGATGTTATTTCGATGGCAGCCAGTGAAGGAAAGCGCATTCAAGCGGCGCATCCAGACTCGGCGGTAGAGGTTGAAGGCGTTAATAATCGCGTGCAACTTTCACATTTAGAGCGCGCGCTGCAAGCGCGTCAAGCGACTGCGCTTATGACTAACGGTGTAACGTTGGCAGACCCTAACCGCTTTGATTTACGCGGTACATTAACCAACGGCAACGACGTGATTATTGACATTAACGTGCTGGTAGAAGGTACGGTACATATTGGTAACAACGTTACGATAGGCGCAAATTGCATTTTGAAGAACTGCAATATTGCCGACAATGCGGTGATTGAAGCAAACTCTATTGTAGAAGACGCATCGGTTGGTGAAGGCTGTACGGTTGGTCCGTTTGCACGTTTGCGGCCAGGCGCCGTTATGCAAAAACATGCAAAAGTAGGTAACTTTGTTGAGATGAAAAAAACCGTGCTTGGCGAGGGTGCGAAAGTAAATCATCTCACTTACTTGGGCGATACTGAAGTGGGCGCCAAAGCAAACATTGGTGCGGGTACCATCACGTGCAACTATGATGGTGTGAACAAATCGAAAACCGTCATTGGTAACAACGCGTTCGTAGGCTCAAACTCATCGCTGGTTGCCCCTGTGGTAATCGGTGATAATGCTACCGTTGGTGCAGGCTCGGTGATAACAAGCAATGTAGACACCGATGCACTCGCTGTGGCAAGGGGAAAGCAGCGCAACATAGCGAACTGGCCGCGCCCCACTAAAAAATAAGACATGGATAATACTTTGGCATGCAGCGTGTGGTCGCTAACGTGAATACCTCACGGCGACCCTTGTAGTGTGCTAGGTTCAATCATTTTTTAGACTAGGCAGACGCTGATGCTTCTGCCTTTTACGTTCTAGAGAGGCGGTCATGCTTTCCACACTTATCGTTGGTTTTGGTTTTTCGGCAACCACCTTTCACCTTCCTTTTTTAGCATCGCTTTCTACATTCTCTGTTGACGGTGTTGTTACGTCAAAGCTTGACAAGGCGCACCATTCTTTACCCAATGCGATGGTGTATTCCTCATTAGACGAGGCCTTACAGCGTCATCATTTCGACGTTGTCGTCATTACTACGCCAAACCACCTTCACTATTTGCAAACCAAGCACGCACTAGAGGCAGGCTGCCATGTGCTAGTGGAAAAGCCTTTTACCCTGTGTAGCGAAGAGGCAGCCGCATTAGTATCATTAGCGAATAAGAAAAACCGTAAGCTTTGTGTATTCCATAATCGTCGATTTGATGGTGATTTTTTAACAGTTAAAAAAATGCTGAATGAGAATGCGTTTGGTGACCTAAAGCGCTTTGAAAGCCGTTTTGATAGATTTCGCCCTCAGCCTAGAGATAGATGGAGAGAAAACGCTGGGCCAGGAAGCGGAATATTTTGGGATTTAGGGCCTCACCTTATTGATCAAGCATTACAGTTATTTGGCACGCCATTGAGAGTTTCGGCAGATATTATGCGGTTACGTGATAATGCTGAGTCGGATGACAACTTTGATATCACGCTTTACTACGCCGACCATGTTACCCGATTAGGCAGTGCGTCTTTTCAGGCTGGTCCAACATTACGATTCGATCTTCAGGGAACAACAGGTAGCTTTCGAAAGTTTCATTTGGACCCTCAAGAAGAGCATCTCAGGAGTGGTCTGAGTGTAAGCGACAGCAATTTTGCTACAACGCCTGAAGATGAAAATGGCACATGGTTCACTGAAGATGAATATCGAACCATAGTCACGGAAAAGGGCGCATACATAACGTTTTATGCTAGGTTTGCTGATGCGATTATTAATGATACCGCTCCGCCAGCAGGCGGGCAGTCTGTTATTTCAGTCATTAAGACAATGGAATACGCGATACAGGCAAGTAAAGCACAGCGCAGTGTCGACTATAAATAGAGCAAAAACCTTGCGTTTTGAAATATTACTCTCTATTATCCGCAAACTTATTTTCGTTAGTTTCATTTTGAAAGGTTTTGAGTGGTGAGGCAGTCTGTAGTTCAACGTCGAAATAGTATTGTTGCATGGGTTAATACTCATGGCCTCACTCAAGTAAGTGCGCTTGCGCGTATGTTCAATACCTCAGAAGTCACAATCAGAAAAGACTTACTTGACCTATCCCAGCAAGGCATGTTGATTCGACAATTTGGCGCAGCAGCGCCGATTAAAAATGTTATTACAAGCCCCTCTGATGAGTCGTCTACCCCAACATCTTCTAGCCTGCCTCGTAAACGTTCACTTGATGCATTAGGCAACGCTGCCGCAGAGCTTGTGGCCGAAGGTGTCAAAATCGTTATTGACGGTGGCACGACAACGTTACAACTTATCCCCTTTTTGGAGGGTATTCGAGATGTGGTGGTAATGACCAACTCGCTGCCTGTTGCTAACGCCCTTACCGCGTCTGAGAGTGAGCCTACTGTGCTTATGACGGGTGGCACATGGGATGCAAACTCTCAGTCTTTTCAGGGCGCGATGGCCGAGCAGTTAGTTTCGGCTTACAGTTACGACTTAGCCTTTATTGGAGCAGCAGGTATTGACGTAGCGCGGGGTACCACAACATTCAATGAGTTGACCGGTGTTACCCGTGCAATGGCGCGAGCAGCGAAACATGTTGTAGTAATGGCAAGTTCTAAGAAGTTGTCTCATAAAATGCCAAATTTAGAGTTAGATTGGAAAACTATAACAACATTGATCACCGATACGGGGATCAGTGGTGTTGATAAAGATAATATTGAAAAGCAGGGCGTCTCGGTGATTACCGTATTGCGCGATGGAGAATAAAATATGTGTGGAATAGTTGGCGCAGTTGCCGAACGTAACGTTGTAGAAATACTGTTAGAAGGCCTAAAGCGCTTAGAATACCGCGGTTATGACTCGGCGGGTGTTGCATTGTTGCAACAAGACGGGACCCTGTCACGCATACGCCGAACAGGTAAAGTACAAGCATTGGCTGATGCGGTTGCAGAAAATGAAGCGTTAGGTACAACCGGTATTGCTCATACACGCTGGGCAACGCATGGCGGCGTGACAGAAGCAAATGCCCACCCGCATTTTTCTACTGAGCGTATTGCGGTTGTGCATAACGGTATTATTGAAAACTATCAATCGCTTCGCGCATCACTTACCGAGCAAGGGTATACCTTCACCAGCGATACCGATACTGAAACGATTGCGCATACAGTGCACGAATTTTTGAAAACCGGGGTTTCACTGTTAGAAGCGGTTCAAACTGCAGTGAAAACCTTTCACGGTGCTTACGGCACGGTAATTATGGACAAGCACGACCCCAGTAAAGTGGTCGTTGCACGCTCTGGAAGCCCATTAGTAATCGGATTAGGAGTAGGTGAAAACTTTATTGCTTCTGACCAAATGGCGCTGCTGCCTGTTACCCGTCGCTTTATCTTCTTAGAAGAAGGTGATGTGGCTGAAATTACTCGCAGGAATGTGTCTATTTTTGATAAAGATGGCAACCCTGTCGAGCGTGAAGTCATCGAATCGAATATCGAGCATGATGCCGGTGATAAGGGTGGATACCGTCACTACATGCTTAAAGAAATCCATGAACAACCCACTGTAGTGCGCAACGCGCTTCAAAATCGTATTGACGAAAATGGATTGGTCGCAGGTATTTTCGGTCAGGGTGCGGACGAGATTTTCAAAAAAGTGAAGCATGTGCAAATCATTGCATGTGGTACAAGCTACCATGCCGGTATGACCGCGCGTTATTGGTTAGAACAATATGCAAACATTTCTTGTAACGTCGAGATAGCGTCTGAATTTCGTTATCGCAAGTCGGTAGTACATGAAAATAGCCTTATTATTACTATTTCTCAGTCAGGTGAAACTGCAGATACACTTGCCGCACTTCGTTTGGCGAAAGAGGCGGGCTATATGGCAAGCCTAACCATATGTAATGTACCAGGTTCATCGTTGGTTCGAGAGTCAGACCTTGCGTTCATGACAAGAGCCGGTGCAGAAATAGGTGTAGCGTCGACCAAAGCCTTTACGACTCAGTTAACCGCATTCCTTATGCTTACGCTTGCGCTTGGTAAGCAAAATGGCATGGACGAGGGCGAAGCAAGCGAGATTACTTCAGCCTTGCTAAGCTTACCCGCGAAGCTTGAAGAAACTTTAGCGATCACTAACGGAATTGAAGACTTAGCCGAAGAGTTTGCAGATAAACATCACAGCTTGTTCTTAGGTCGTGGCGACCAGTACCCTATTGCGATGGAGGGTGCGCTTAAGTTAAAAGAGATTTCTTATATACACGCAGAAGCTTATGCATCTGGTGAGCTAAAGCACGGGCCTCTGGCGCTTATTGATGAAGAAATGCCAGTGATTGTAGTAGCGCCAAACAACGAACTGCTTGAGAAGCTTAAAAGTAATGTAGAAGAAGTGCGAGCGCGGGGCGGTATTATGTATGTGTTCGCTGACAAAGACGCGGCATTCCTTGGCGATGAGACCATGCGTGTTATCGATGTACCACACTGCGACTCACCGATCGCACCTATCATTTACACTATACCGCTTCAATTGTTGTCTTACTATGTAGCCCTTATCAAAGGCACAGACGTTGACCAACCTCGTAACTTAGCGAAATCGGTTACCGTTGAGTAAGTAAAGTTAAAAAATACACAACTGTGAAAAAGGAGCTAACGCTCCTTTTTTTATTTGTCTTTCTTTTGATTTAAACTTTAGTCTAATAATTTTTGTGTAAAGGCTAGGCAAATGTCACATAAGTCACTATTATTAATGCACTCTCCTCCCACTGTGAGCGTTGCTCTTTCCTGAATGAAATTTGTATTTTCGATATGCTTACTAATTATCACATTCACATCGTACACCACCAAGGCAGACACTTACCGTGTTGTCATTATTGAGACGCTTGATTTACCGCTGGTAACGAGTTCAACGAATGCGTTTATTAATGAGGTTAGGTTGTTAGCACAAGATGATGTAGTTCAGATAGAAAGATACAATGCGCAAGGCAGTGAAAGAAAAGCAAAAGATATTATTGAAGGCTTGTCGCGGGAAGTGCCTGTTGACCTAATAGTCTCGGTGGCGACACTGGCAACACGCGCCGTGTTTAACTCGCCCTCAGTTGAGCATATCCCTAAGCTATTCATGACTGTGGCAGACCCAATAAAAGAAGGCGTAGTCGATGCGTTTGGAACAACGAGTTCGGCGAATATCACGGGCGAATCACACGTGTTATCTGCACGCGTGAAACTCGATTTATTTGCTGGTCTGTTGGGCAGTAAAAAATTATCTAAGCCTCTCAATATAGGGCTGTTGCATTCTGAATATCCCTCCTCTGCAAATTTAGTGAAAAGTCTTGTAGCACTGAACAGCGATTACCCTAATGTTAACCTCATCCCGATTAGTACCCCTTACAGAGAAGGGATAGATGGTGTTTCTCAAATGGGCACTGAAATAACAAATACGTTGCTGGGTTCACAGGTGCAACTTGATGGCTATTGGTTGTCTACTGGCCCTTTGATTCAAGCCGACAAATTAGTGTCCACACTTTATGCGAAGACCGGTTTGTTGCCGCTTTTCTCTGAAAGCATTACGTCGGTTAAACAAGGCGCGCTATTAGGCGTGGTGTCTGATTCAAGCAGTATTGGCAAGTCAGCCGCCGCATCAGCAAAGCGTATTTTGAGCGGTGAGCACGCATCATCAATACCAGTAAGCAGAACGCAAATATATACGGTGGCCGTTAATGTTTCTAGCGCGATAAAACTGAATATGCCTATTCCTTCGTCATACCTGAAGTTGGCTAAAAACCATGTGTATCAATAAGAAGGCAAGAGCGTTATGCGAATAAAATCTAAACTTCTTTTAATTTACATGCTTATTCTTTGTATAGGCATGGCAACAACCGGGTATTGGGCTTACCTTACGGCTTATGATTCTGTGAAAGAAAAGGAATATCAGTTACTTCAGCAAACATTAACACTTACGGTCATGGACCTGGTTGAAGAGCGTCATGAGCTACTCGTTAATTCGGGGCTTGAAAATGTTCCTGTATTTTTAAACGCTTATCAGACTGAAGTGTTTGATGAATTGGTCGCGTTGCACCGAGTCACGGGTAAAGAGTTTACCATTGTGAGCAAGGTAAATAGTGAAATACTGTTTTCTACGCTTGAGATGAATAGCGGTGTATATCAGCCTCTAGACACCGCTGAGGCAACTATTACTGAAATAGGCGCCAGGCGTGTGGCGTTCGGTGAAACAGAGAGCATAGCAGGCGATATATTTTTTGCCTGTGCCGAGTTTAATCCGTGGAACTGGAAAGTAACCGTTAGTCAGACCGCTGAAACGCTACAATCTTCATTGTCCAATATTGCATTATTGACGTGTGTTATTACGTTGTTTGCGTTGGTTGTCGTCATTATCTTAATGGGCAATGCTACTCAGTATATGGTACTGACCCCCATCACTAAGATTAAAGCCGCAACATCTCGTATTGCCCAGCACCATCAAAAAGTGTCGGTAGACGTAACCAGCAATGATGAGTTAGGCGACTTGGCGAAAGATGTCGAGTCTATGTCGAAAGATATTGAAGCTTATGTACATCAAGCGCAGGAAGCGAGTAAGGCGAAAACCGACTTTTTGGCCGTAATGAGCCATGAAATTCGCACCCCATTAAACGGTATTCAAGGCTTGTCGTCTTTACTTCTCGATACCGAGCTGTCTGAAAAGCAAGCGCGATATGCTCGCGATCTTAAGACATCATCCACCATATTAGCGCAAGTTATTAACGACGTGCTCGACTTATCAAAAATAGAGTCGGGTATGACCGAGGTGGACGTCACCGAGTTTGATGTTGATACCATGTTGAATGATTTGGTGACGCTATTGGGAATTAACGCGAGTGCTAATAATACTCGACTGACGTACAAAAGTCGCAACTTGGCCTCGGTATTAGTTGCCAGTGATATCACCAAAATTAGGCAAGTTGTTATTAACTTAGTGAGCAATGCGATTAAGTTTACGCACGAGGGTACGGTAAATGTTTCGGCTCGCTTAAAGGGTGAGGTCTGTGATGAAACGAAAGCGCATACGTTAGTGATTGCAGTGAAAGACTCGGGGATTGGCATAGAGCCTGAGAGACTGCCGCAAATTTTTGAACGCTTCACACAATCCGATTCATCTATTTCACGCCGCTATGGAGGCACTGGGCTTGGGCTTGCCATCGCCCGTGAACTTGCTCAGATTCTAGGCGGTGACATTGATGTCGTAAGTCGTGTGGGCGAAGGGTCATGCTTCACGGTATCGTTTACTGTTAACGCGCGCAAAGCGTTAATGGAACCCGCCATTCTTGATGCTGATTCAAGCGAGAGCAGTGCCGCCCTTCTTGCGGGTAAAACCGCACTACTTGCCGAAGACAACGCAATCAATGCGGTCGTTGCTCAGGCGCTTCTTGAGCAATTAGGTTGTAATGTTATTCACGTTGATGATGGCCTAAAAGCGGCTATGCGCGTTGAAGAGGGAGGTATCGATTTTGTGTTGATGGATATCCATATGCCAGTAATGGATGGCGTTGAAGCAACATACCGTATTCGTAAGCTTACGAATGACAATGCTTCAGTCCCTATTATTGGCTTAACCGCTGAGGCATTCAAAGAACGCCATGACACGTTCATGCAAGCAGGGATGAATGATATCGTCACCAAGCCTGTTACCTTAATCTCGTTGCGCGAAGGCATTCTTTCAGCACTTGAACTAAATATATAACTTCGCTTCAGTGTTCCAAGCGCCTTTAATATTATGTGCGCGATACTTAATATTGCCGCTTTACACGTAAGCGCTTGGCAGTATCACTTCAACCGTTATTCTTACGTAGGTTTAGTTGCATTTACAAGTTGGCAACGTGTGCGTAACTAAGGGTTATCATTGTCGGTGATAAAATCGTCGAAAATGCTATTAAAATTTAAAAAATTCGATGATTTTGCTTTAAACGTGTTTACTTTTGTTGAACAGATTTGTTCTCGTCCGTAGAATGCCTGCTGCATTTTTTTCTATATAACGAGTACTCTATGTCGCAACATTTTTCTGTACGTGCTTCAGTGTGTATGGCACTGATTTCTTTCTCCTCGACGTCCGCATTGGCGGCAGGTTTTCAAGTTAACGAGCACAGCGCTAATGGTTTGGGGCGCGCGATGGCAGGCCAAGCAGCAATGCCTGAAAACGCGTCGGTATTAGCAACTAATCCTGCAGCTATCGGTATGTTCACTACGTCTCATTTTAGTGCATCAGTAAGTTTTATCGACCCCAACGTTGATGTTAATGGGCAAACAACATCTTCAATTTCAACTGATGCGGGCCCAGTAATTATTGCTTCCGCTGATGCGTCAGACGACGATATTGCCGATACTGCTATCGTGCCGTCTTTCTTTTACGTAAGACCGTTAAACGACGCATGGTCTGTCGGCGTTGGTGGATTTACCGCGTATGGTTTACGTTCTGATTATAGTGATGATTTTGAAGCGCTACATTTTGCCGATACAGCAGAAGTGAAGTCGTTTACCTTAAATCCGGCTGTTTCATACAAAGTCAGTGACACACTACGTGTAGGTTTCGGTCTAAACTTAACCTATGCAGAGGCGGAAATAAGCTCTGCACTGCCTAACTCACTAACACCGGTTTTAGGCGTTCCTGTAGCAAATGCGTCGGTATTTAAGCTTGAAGGCGATGATATCGGTTATGGTTGGAATGCTGGTATATTTTGGCAGCCGACAGCAACGACCAATATTGGCTTCTCACATCGCGCAGAAACCAAATTAGAATTAGATGGCGAAGTCAGTTCAGCGTTGTCTGCTGATCTTAATCAAGCCGGTAGTCTAGACCTTAATTTAGCGGCTATTACTGAAATAGCGATAGATCAAGTGCTTGATGCACAGTGGTCTATTCAAGCAAGTTTTGTGTTTACTGACTGGAGTGCATTTCAGAAGCTAGAAGCCAATTTAGCTAATGGCGAAGACTTTTTGATTAAAGAGGAAAACTTTGACGACTCTTGGAGAGGCTCGTTGGGTGTTACTTATAAGCTAAATGATGAATATACCTTGCGCGCAGGCTATGCATACGACGATGGTGTAGTGACGATTGAGAATCGCTCGTTGAGCATCCCAGATACCGATCGTCATTGGGTTACGGCAGGACTAACCTATGCTATTGATACGGACAGCTCGGTTGATGTTGCTTATGCCTACATCAATGGTCGCGAAGCCAGCATTAATAAAACACGCGGTTTAGGAGCAACAGGTATTTCGTCCACCATGGTTGGAAGCCAATCGGCCACTGCGCATATTTTAAGTGTACAGTTCAATACACAGTTCTAATTGAATCAAGAGTACAGCTTCATCGTAGAAAGCGCCTTTCTGGGCGCTTTTTTTAAATTTGAGCAAACAGGTCTTGAAGACACTTAACGGCGGCGCTAATTTTCGCTGGAATTAAGTCATGTTTTGGCGTTACTGCGAACACAGTATAATCGGGTAGATGCCAATCACTAAAAAGCTGTTTCATTGTTCCGCTACGCAGTAAATGACGCACTTCAGGTTCCGGCAATACAGCATAACCCACGCTATCATGGATAAGTTGAATCATCGTCTGCATCGAATTCACATCAATGCGAGGGGTATCTAGCACCATGCTTTCATGTACTTTGTGCGTTAATGAATAGTCCTCTACGTGTCTATGGCTAATATATGAATGCCCTCTTAATTGCTCTGGGTGGTCGGGCGTATTATTCGCTAGAGGGTGATCAGCAGACACGCAAAGAATACGTCGCCATGTCGCAAGTTTTAAACTGCTAAAGTTTGTGTCTGATACTGGGTAGAAGCTTAATACTAGGTCGGCGCTAGAGGCGATAATGTCAGTAGGTTCGTCGGTTACGGTAAGCGATATTGTGATTTGAGGGAATTCATCACACAGTTTTTTTAAGGGTTCGCTAAGCAAACCACCCCCAAACCCTTCTGGCGCTACAATTTTTATTTTGCCTGCGGGTGCATCGTGAAGGTTTTCAATCTGCAGTTGAGCCTTTGTGGCCGTTTGCAGCATACTCTTGCTGGTTTCGTAATAGATGCGTCCTGCCTCGGTTAAGCTTAACTTTCTGGTATTTCTGTTAAAAAGGCTAAGACCCAGCTCGTTTTCTAATTTACGTAATTGTTGGCTTATTGCCGATACGGTCATATGCAGCTCGCGTGCTGCTACACTCATACTTCCGCTGTCTGCGACAACCGTAAACACTTGCAAAGAACGAAGAATTTTCATATTCATGGTGTTTCATATCCTTAAAATTCACCATTGAGACCACGAAGCATGCGAAGTACGCATCGGCTTTTGTTCTTTCGCCAATGAATTAAAACGAACCTAAAAGGTGCGATTCATTGATAGCGCGAGAGTGCCGAGTTGTTTAGCGCTGCTTACCGGTAAATATAAACAATTTTTAATGAAGCGCCAAAACACTTAATCACATTTCTATGCAGCTAAGCGTATTTATTTCAACAAAGAGCGCATCTTTGCTTTTAATGGTCCCCTGTTGCACAGTTAACGCGCAGTCTGTTAGCGCTGAGTGTGTCTTTTGTAGGCAAAATGTAAACGATTGAAATAACACTTTAATTAATCTGCTTAGATGGTAAGTTATCAATAAATATTCAATTGAAATGCATTTTTATATATCGTTTATTGAAAAAGTGTACTGGGTATTAATGCCAATAATGAGAAGGGTAAAGCTTATGAAAAAGTACGCCGTATTATTTGTGATAGCACTACCATGGTTATTCGGCTTAGCGGGGTGCAGCTCTGCACCACACTATGGCCCCGCGAAATTTGAAGTGGAGGGGTTTACGGCGGTGGTGGTCGCTTACGCACCCGAGATGGAGGGAATCCTCAATAAAATCGACACTGATCCTAACGCGAGCATTAACTCAACCCTCTCAATAAAAGGCGTAACATACCGGTTAGGGCGTTATCATGATGAGCCTATTTTGGTATTTGCAACTGGAATGAGTATTGCCAATGCATCGATGACAATGCAAATGGCGTTAGATTACTTTCCTGTAAAGCAAGTGGTTTATATGGGAATAGCAGGTGCGGTAAACCCTAAATGGAAACCGGGTGATGTCATTGTGCCAGCGCGTTGGTATTACCATGATGAAAGCGTGTATACCAACGAAGCGCCTGGAAAACCAGGAGAGTATGTCCTTCCTGAGTATTACGCTAGGTTCTTAGAAGAACAGCCAGAACGAAAAGCAAACGATCCGCATTATCCTAACTACAAACCGTTTCATTTTATTCATCCAGATGAAGTGTTAATCGTAAAAGAAGGGTTGGATAAACCTCAGGATACAGCGTATTTTTCTGCGTCTACACGGTTGCTTGCTGCTGCCCAAGAAGCCATTAATAGTATGCCCACGCAGCGCATTTTGAATGAGCGAAATGCTCTATTGCATGTTGGGGGTAACGGGGTGACAGGGTCTGTCTTTATGGATAACCGAGAATACCGTCAATGGACCAGAGAGGTATTCGACGCTGAAGTTACAGAGATGGAATCTGCTGCAATAGGGCAAGTATGTACAGTAAATAATGTTGATTGGGTTGTCATTCGTGCCATTAGTGATTTGGCCGGAGGCCAAGAAGGGGTGAATACTGAAAACCTGTACGACAAAGAAGTGTCTCGAGTGGGCGCAAATGTTCTCTTTTCGGTACTTGATGAATTAGCATCTGAGTAGCGCACTGTTTGGCCCAGGTTGCTCAACACATATGTGCGCCTTAGTGTTGTTAACGACCGTATAAGACAGAAATGGTTGATAGTGCGCTAGATGCGCTAGCATTCAACAGGAATATATATCAGCATACGGGCTTTCACTATTCGCAAGGGACCAACATGTTACGTACGCTCAGTGTATCTATAATCAGCCTAGTGGCAGCTTTTCCAACTATTGCATTAGCGCAAGATACCGACGCAATCGAGCGTGTGATAACAACAGGAACGCGACTGGCGGGCAGTGAACAGCATGCTGGATATGTTGTGTCGAGCGTGGATGCGTCGACAATCGGATTACTTTCACCTCAGCATATTGAAGAGGCGCTAAATTATATTGCAGGCGCGGGCGTTCAGCGCGGCAATGGTCAGGAATATTTACCTGCTTTGCGGTCTCCGGTTTTGTCGGGCGCTGGCGCATGCGGCGGTATTCTCGCTGCCGAGGATGGTATTCCATTGCGTGCAGCGGGTTTTTGCAATATTAACGAACTGTTTGAAGCGCATAGTGAAATGGCGCAGCGTATTGATGTGCTAAAAGGGCCCGCATCCCCGCTTTATGGGTCTAATGCTATACATGGCGTTATCAATGTCATCACCCCAGATACAACCCGCGATGGAGGTTTCGTTGGAATAGATTATGGGTCGTTTGGTTACCATAGGCTTAAATTTCGACAGGGTAATGATTTTGGCGATACTGGCTTTGGTATTAATGCCAGTGTAACTCGCGATACAGGCTATCGAATTGATGAGGGTGTGGATCAAGAGAAACTCAATCTACGTCATCGTATTACGCTGGATAATATCGACATTACCTCGGGGTTAACCTACACCCAATTAGACCAAGATACAGCAGGGTATATCACCGGTTTTGAAAGTTACAAAGACGACGTTATTGCGCAAAGTAACCCTAATCCTGAAGCTTTTCGTAAGGCCCGAAGTTTCCGGTTGTGGAGCAAGTTTGATATGACGATTGAGGGAGGGCATCAACTTTCGCTGACGCCCTACCTTCGCAATCAAGATATGGATTTTAGGATGCACTTTTTGCCCGGAAAACCATTAGAAGAAAACGCGCAAAAAGGGTTGGGGTTATTGTCGCAGTATCGCCATGTCATTAGTGATGGGTTTAATATAGATGCTGGCGTTGACGCAGAATATACACAAGGGAGTTTGCTGCAAGCACAAGCGTCTGCAACGCAAGGCTCGGCATTCTTAGTTGAGACTGTGCCCGAGGGTAAACATTATGATTACGATGTTGATGCGACCCTCATCGCGCCCTATTTTTCACTCAACTGGCAGACTTCACAATGGGATATTTCGTTAGGGGGCCGTTACGAAAGTATGCAGTATAGCTACACCAATAATATGCTCACAGGACGCACCCGTGAAGATGGCAGCGAATGTGGTTTTGGTGGATGTCGATATGCGCGTCCACAAAGCGGTGATAGTAATTTCAACATGTTCAGCCCTAAGCTATCGCTAAGCTATTCGTTAAATGAAAGCATGCGTCTTTACGGCGGGCTTTCTCGAGGATACCGAGCACCCCAAGCAACAGAGCTTTACCGGTTGCAGCGTGGCCAGCAAATTGCCGATTTAGAAGAGGTCACCGCCACCAATGCGGAGATTGGTGTTCAAAGTACATTCGCTGGTGGAAGTTATACTGTCTCGCTTTATAGCCTTAGAAAAGACAATGTCATCTACCGTGATAGTGACTTTTTTAACGTAAGCAACGGTGAAACTTGGCACAGAGGTATCGAAGTTACCGCAAACTATCCACTGACCCCTTCTGTTGATATTGCGTTTGCCGGTACCTATGCACGCCATACTTATGAGCACGACCAACGTTCGGGCGAAATCAATATCAAAGGTAACGATATGGATACTGCACCAGAGCTACTGTTTAACACTCGTGTGAACTATCAGATTACGCCTGCTATGTTTGCTCAGCTTGAATGGCAACATGTTTCCTCTTATTACACTGACCCCGAGAATCTAAACGAATATGAAGGGCATGATTTACTGCATGCACGCTTACGTTATTCAATAAACGAACAACTCTCATTAGTTGCAAGAATAAACAATATATTAGACCGCGATTATGCTGACCGTGCTGACTTTACCAGTTTCACAGGAGACCGCTATTTCCCGGGGCGCCCTCGTAATATGATGCTATCTGCTAATTATCGTTTTTAATTTAAGTGCCTACGCTCCTGGTGGCTCAGCCGGCAGGGGCGCAGAGTGGTTGCTCTGGTTCTGAGTACCGCGTAATCTAATTTAGCTACGCTTCATCCTTCGCATGGGTAAAGTCGCACCACGTATCGTCGTTTTGTAGCGACGATACGTGGAATGATTTAAATAAGGTTAACCCATGCAAAACATTGTCATTGTCGGAGGCGGTGCCGGAGGCCTCGAGCTTGCCAGCCGCTTAAGTCGTACGTTAGGAAAAAAGAACCACGCCGATATTACGCTTGTCGATAGAAGTCGAACACACATTTGGAAACCGCTTCTTCATGAAGTCGCAGCAGGCGTCATTGATAAACACTCTGATGGCGTGGACTATGCAATACATGCCGCAGTGCACCATTATCGGTTCCAGCTTGGGGAAATGTGTTCAATAGACACACAAGCCCAACATATCACGTTACTTCCTTTGTTAGACGATGATGGCGAGCAGCTTCTTCCTGAGCGTCATGTTCATTACGACCAGTTGATATTAGCCGTAGGCAGCGTCAGTAACGATTTCAAAACGCCAGGAGTGGCAGAAAATTGCTACTTTTTAGATTCGCTCAAGCAAGCTGAACGTTTTCATAGCGCGTTACTGAATCAGCTTATCCGCATTAATCAGCAAGACGATGATAACAGTAGAATCAATGTTGCCATTGTAGGTGCTGGTGCCACGGGTACGGAATTAGCGGCACAGCTTCATCACGTTGCAAATTTATCGAAGGCCTACGGAATGCCTGGTATGTCGGCGTCTCGCCTTAAAATTACTATTGTGGAAGCGGGGGAGCGTATTTTACCGGCATTGCCGGAACGCATTGCTAATTCTGCTCGTAAAGCATTACACAAACTGGGTGTGGACATAAAAGAAAATACTATGGTGGCTGAGGCAGACAAGTATGGCCTAATTACCAAAGATGGCGGACGTATAGACGCTGATTTAATGGTATGGGCAGCAGGCGTCAAGGCACCAGACTTTATTGTTAACATGAATATATTTGAGGTAAACCGCGCTAATCAAATTCTTGTAGATAAACATCTCAGAAGTACCACTTTTGATACCATATGGGCATTGGGTGATTGTTGCGGCTTCAAGCAAGAAAATGGGAAATGGGTTCCGCCTCGGGCTCAATCTGCCCATCAGATGGCTGATACGGTCGCCTTTAATATTTCGTCGCTATTTAATGGGAAGTCGGCTAAGGCTTACACTTATCAAGATTACGGTTCTTTGGTGCATCTTAGTAAATACAGCACGGTGGGCAGTTTAATGGGCTCACTGTCAAATAGCAGTATGTTTATCGAAGGCCGGTTAGCAAAGTTAGTTTATGTTTCCCTCTACAATATGCATCAGTTTGCTGTGCATGGAAAAGTGAAAGGCACACTTAAGCTCTTAGTTAAAAAGCTTAGCCAAGCGCTAAGCCCTAAGCTAAAACTTCATTAGGAAAGAACCTCCACCATTGGGTGGAGGTTTTTTATAAGCAGACAGTATTTACTGTTTTACCCCTTCAACGTGTAGCGATAGCTCCACTTGTTGTGAGGCTGGGCCCAAATCATAATCTATGCCGAAGTCTTTCAATGCAATGGTGGTTGTGCCCATAAAACCTGCGCGATATCCACCCCATGGATCGCTACCTTCGCCAATTTTTTTCGCTTCTATCGTAATCGGCTTTGTTACACCGTGAAGGGTGAAATTACCCATAATATCCATCATGCCATTACCCTTGTTAACCACCTTCGTGCTTACAAAGGTCGCCTCTGGGTAGTCGTCGACACTTAAGAAGTCGTCACCCTTAAGGTGCTTATCTCGTTCAGCATGGTTTGAGTCAATACTGTCGGTATCAATGGTTACCGTTATGTTCGATGCTTCAGGGTTGCTCTCGTCGTAACTAAATTTGCCACCAAAGTCATTAAAACGGCCTGTTAGCCACGAGTAGCCTAAATGTTGAATTTTGAAATTGATAGACGCATGCGCGCCTTTTGTGTCAATAACATAATCTGCTGCGTTCGCTGTACCTATTGATAATGCGGCAGTGATGGCAAGTACTAATTTTTTCATCGATATCTCCATTGATTATTTGTTGGAACGAAGCCTAAGCATTTGTCTTAAGGTATCGTCTTTGTTGATAAAGTGGTGTTTAAATGCTGCTATTGCATGAAGTGAGGCCAAGCCGATTAAGGTGCATGCCACATAAAAGTGTATGTCACCGGCAATATCCTCCTGGTTCTCAACTATCGCGCCAAAGCCTGGTACCGAAAACCAGTTAAAAACAGAGATTGCTCTGCCGTCAGCGGTCGAAATTAAATACCCCGAAAGAAATAAAACCATGAGTAAACCGTAAATAAGGCCCTGAACGACTTTGCTCGTCATGTTTTCTATGCGGTTTCCAAAACTAGCCGGTCTATCGCCACGCAACCGTATTAACAACCGGTATGCCGTCACAACAAATAGAATGAGCCCAATACTTTTGTGCCAGTGCGGAGCAGTTTTATACCAGTCGCTGTAATACGTGAGGTCGACCATCCATAATCCAGACGCGAACATACCTATCACCACCAAAGCGCTGATCCAGTGGATCGCAATAAGCTTGCGTGACCATTTTCCTTTCATGCTGATTTCCGAACGTTATGTAGTATGAATAGAGTAGCTAAAGAAAATACGATCAACTATTGCTAAATTTCGTGGTTTTTATTCTGTTTTTTAGAACGGTTAAGCCCCCAGGCGTGAATTATCGATAACAAAAGCAGCACAGCGTATACAGGCAGTAAGCACCAAAAATAGGAGGGAATTGTTTTAGCGGATATTAAGTGCAACGCGTCTGTCGAAGTGGAACGGTTTTCGCAATGAATAAAAAAGGAAAAAACGAAAAAAATAAACGGCTAACGATTAATGAGAGAAAATATGCAGCACACTGCTTATTCAAACAATGTGGTAACTCGGGCGTTTACATGGGCCTACCAGGAAATAGGCTTTTCTGAAGACCAAGCCGCTGAATTACTTGGTGCGACGTTATCGTCACTGAATAGGGCAAGTATAGTAGGGTTTGATAAATCGTCGTATGAATATCGTACACAGTTGGCCTTTATTCGTATGTATTATTTACTCATTAGTATTACCGACGGCGACGCGGAAATGATGAAACATTGGTTTCATCGCTATCATTCAACGTTAAATACCTCTCCCAAATTACTTTGTTTGGACAGTGATGGTATCGGGAAAGTGACTGATTATTTGCGAGCGGTTCGTCAAAATGACGTTACGTTTAGGCCCAAGCCGATAAACATTAGCGCGGATTCGACAAGAAAACCCGCAGCGACGATCCACTAAGCATTAGCATTCACTAGTTGATTTGTTTCGTTTATAAAGGCCATGCAGGCGTTAGGTTGGGTAATAGGGATCATATGACCCGCCCCCGGCATTGTTTTTGATAGTACCAATGGAATGCTTGTCGTAACCGGCGGCATTTGCGATGTAGGGTCTAGTATCGCGTCCTCTTCACCATACAAAATGCCTACTGGGCATGAGATATCGCCATATTTTCCCACTTGCTTATACAAGCTTTTCTGCGCGGCTACTGTGTCACTTGACGAGTGAAAAAAACATTCGGAATGCAAAGCCAATGCGCCGCCGCCTTTTGTTGCAAAATCAGTTGGTACTGGCTCTGGCGCAAAGATTTGAGCCATCTGCTTTTTGCCCACTTTCATACGATAGGGCGTTGCCACCGATTTGGCTACAAATTTACGAAGGCTTTCGTTAGGGATATAAAGCATTGAAAGCGGTCCCGCGCCTCCTGTAAGTGGCGCCGTAAGCGGGCACAATAGTGTTATTCCGGCAATCCGCTCTGGCGCATCAAGGGCCAACCGAAGTGAAATACCTCCTCCCATGGAGTGGCCAACGAAAAACGCTTTTTCAAGGCGAATACTATCCATCCACTCTACAATCATCTCGCTTTGTTTTTCAAAGCTCGCCGAGGTATTACGTTCTCTTTTAGAAAAGCCGCTTCCGGGACGGTCGATGCTATAAACTGTGTATTGCTGCGCTAACCGCTTCGTTAGTTCACTAAAATTAAGCGTGTTACCAGCAAGCCCATGGACGAGAACCAAAGCTGGGCCGTCGCCTTGTTTCGCCCAATGTATGACACCGCCTTTTACCTGGGTAAAGTGACCGTGAGGAGTGAAACCAGCCTCAATTTTTTTATCAACGCGTTTTGTCACAATGTAAGAAACAAGGATGGTAAATACAACAAGCGCGAGTACAAAGAAAAAGATATGCATAGATAACAAACTATTAGTAAAGGATGAAACTAAGCTAAGTGTATTCTCACTGCCAGTCAATATACTTATTCATTCCGCTTATTAGACATCACTAGGTGAGAATGTCACACTTAACGACATTAATTTGGTTTGTTTAGAGAAAAATGCAAGTAGTAATCACCCCCACGTTATCTATCGATGATAGCGAAATCGAGATGAATGCGATGCGAGCGCAGGGTGCTGGCGGGCAAAACGTGAACAAGGTGAGCAGTGCCATTCATTTGCGTTTTGACATCAACCGGTCTTCGTTGCCGGACACACTGAAGGCTTCATTGCTGGCGCTAAATGATAAGCGAATTACCAGCGAAGGCGTTTTTGTGATGAAAGCGCAAAATTTTCGCACACAAGAGCAAAATCGGGACGATGCTATTCAGCGACTCGTTGAATGGATTGCGGCGGGTGCTAAAAAGCCCAAACCTCGACGTCCAACCAGAATGAGTCGCGCAGTAAAAGCTCGTCGTGGAGAAGCAAAAAAGCTACAAAGCCAGCAAAAGAGTTTACGTAGAAAAGTGGAATTTTAACCGCTTTTACACTAAAGTATAATCCTCAAAAAGGTCATTTCGCGAAACTAACGGAAAATTCTAAAAACAAAGAATACGTTTCGTGTTCATGCTAATAACAGGATTTAAAGGAAGCATTTTCTAAATGACGCGTTCAGATATAATTCCAATGGTGCTTTTCGCTGCCATTGTTATCTCTTTAGGTATTAATACACCCCAAGCGGCGGACGAGATAATCGCGCGCCTATTCGGCAGTGATATTTCTAATAGCGAACTTCAACCAGAACAAGACGACGTTGATCGATTTCAAACAATACTTAGCGATATGTCTGAAAAGGATGTACGCCAGATGTTAGTTCAACGCGCTTTAGGTGAAAAAATTACTGAATCGGTATTGGCTGATTTTGCCGCGAAAAACAGCATAGAGCCCAGTGCAACCGAGGTTGAGTCTGCCTATTCCGCCATCAGGGTGTGGACAGCAGAGCTTTCTAGCAATTCAGAATATTCCCGTGAAGAAATTGATGCTTATCGACGAGCAATGGCAAATGCAATGGCGAAAAGTTGGAAAACGTCTAAGGCGCTGTATGAAACATATGGTGGTGATGTGGTTGTGCGTCAAGACAATCCATTAACACCTGTGGGAGCCTACAAAACGCTACTTGAACAATATTACGACCAGGGTGATTTTGCCATTTTCGACCCTAAACTGAAAGCTGCCTTTTGGGAGTCGGTACGTTTACAATATGCCAACACTATCCCTTATGAGCATATCAATTTTACCGCGCCATGGTGGGAGCAAAACATGGGGTTGGGCGAATAGTATTTATAATCAAAAGCACAATGCCCCGAATAAAGGCATTGTGCTTTTAGGTGTAGCCAATCAGTAATTCTAGTTCAGATACTCATCAACTTCTTTTTCTGCTTCTTCACGGCTTTTGCCATAGGCTTGTTGTATCTTGCCGACAAGTTCTTCACGGCGTCCGTCAATAACGTCCATATCATCGTCAGATAGTTTGCCCCACTTCTGTTGAACTTTCCCTTTCATTTCTTTCCAGTTACCTTCGATACGATCACTGTTCATTATGCTCTCCTTAATAATGGTTATTAAAAATTTTGTTGCTTCATATATAATGAAGCAATCCTTATTCCAATATTAAGTTGTTGTTTATAATGAATTTTTATTTTTATGTGTACATGCTTACGTAATTGTTGTGTATGAATTACATAATAATGAAAGCTTTTCGCATTGCTATAAAACAGGTAAGGAGGGGGGAAGCTACAGTGAAATAGAAGGGAGAGGCTTATGGGCAAAAGAAAAGGGGCATTACGCCCCTTAAAAAAACACAATATCACTTGGAAAACACATTTACACACCATGAATACGCACACTCAACGACTTCATGTATAAGTAAGATAGCAATTTACAAAAAAGGTTCCGCGTTTTTTAAAATAATTGTGTAATTATTTTCATACCTATTCTTTTGCTTTTTTATTTGTGTTGATAAGCGTAACGGTAACCAATATCGCAAACGCAGCCATAAGGATGCTGGCTGCGAGAAAAGGCGAATTAATATCAGTTTGATAAAGCATTGCGGCGACGGGTGGGCCAACGACATACCCCATAGCCGGTGTTGCAGTAATAAGCCCAGTAACCGAGGCCTGCTTTTCTTCAGAGCAGTAGCTGGTCGCTGTCGCGGTAAGCGATGGGTAGGCCATCCCCATCCCCGTACCCATGCAGAACATGGCAATGTATAAGGTCGCTATTTGCTGGTGGGTGTACATCAGCATGTAAGCCACGGCTAAAAGCGGAAGGGCGATTTTAATCATTTTTTCTGGCGAGAATCGAGCGCGCTGCACAAGTAAAAGCTGTACGCCAAGTGATGCCGCAGCGCTCACCATCATTGCTGTTCCAACTTGCTGCGCCGCTTCTACGGTAGTTTTGCCGTAAAAATCGATAAAGAAAAACCCGAGGGTCTGTTGCATCATTGCCATGGCGCAAAAAACGCCAGCACAAGAGGCAACAAGAAGAAGCGGAACGATGCTGTGATGAACAGGCTTGTTACTTAATGTTATTTTGTTTTCTGCTGCCGCTGCTGGTGCTATAGCGGGAAGCTTTAGCCATACGACAACTAATGCGGCTATTGTAAGTATCACAATGCTGTATAACGGTGTAAGGAGTCCAAAACCAACAAGTAACCCCGCGTACGCGGGGCCGACAATTTGGCCCACGTTACTGGCCGATGTTACTTTACTGATTGCGCTCACCCGTTCTTGTTGTGTACTTATCGCAATGGCATAGCCTACTGCGGAGGGGGGCGTCGCAGACATGATAGTCGATTGCATGCTGCGGCTAACCAACAAAGCAAGGAATAGCGACGTGCCCGTTATTAGTCCGGAGAAGCCCATTTGCCATGCGCTTGCAAAGAAAAATGTCCCCATGCTGTAGCCGAATAAGCCCACCATAAGAATGCGCTTAAAGCCTGCTCGCTTGGCAACTTTACTCCATACGCTGGTGCCAAGCGCAAAGATAAAGGCAGAGCTAGACATGATGATAGCAATATGAAATTCAGATAATCCCGCTTCTCTTCCCATCGATGGCAAGGTAGTAAGCATGACACTTTGACCAATAGCTGTGGCCAAGAGTGCGCAAAATAAAATACGGAACGTAGCCGAAGCGGCGTGGTTTGGCATAGCGGCATCGATGAAGTTAAAGACGGATTGAGTGTACCACAATACAGACAAAAAAATGCCCGCCAAAGGCGGGCCAAATCAGAGGTTTTAAGGCCGGGAAAGGGCCTTGAAGGGAGAGGTGAGTTACTACCATCAGGAATAGTAGTAATCTCCTCAAAGGTAGGTGTTGCAGAAATGAATCTGCATCACCGAATAGGGGTACAATCCTTCGTACATAAAACAACGTCACTGTTTTTCTGGTGATGGGAGGCATCCAAGCATATTGCTTTGTTTCTCACAGGAATTTAGGGTTTACCTTAACCACCATTCCAATCAACCAAGTATCAACGAATTTTTGAAAACATGTACTAACTTTCCCTACATTACTTATACAATCCTTGATAAATAATGCGTTAACTACCGTGTTAACCTAGCGGCTCTCCAGCCATCCCTTAAACAACGTTCCTTGTTGGTGTTAGCTACAACGTTCATTCAATAACAACGCGATTGTTTTAGAAATTACCCTCTTCCTTGAATCCATTGCTGATGCTCTTCCATTTCGTTCCATGTCGTCAGCGGGCAATGTGTAAAACAAGTATTCATGGTTACTCTGTAACACTAAGCCATCCTAGCTACATGAATACACATTGTTGTTTCGTTGCTTAGTAATATGCTAATCCTGTGCCAATGTGTGTCATTGTGAAATTTGTTTTTAATTATATGATTTAATTGGCTATTTTTATTTTTTGATTTTTTTGAGAAAGTGACGCACTTACCACTGGGTAAATTTTTCTTAATGTAGTGTCGAATTTATACACGTTGATTTGTAATTCAGCATAGAAAGTTGCATTTTACAAAATTTGCATTAATATTAGAAAAATATTATATAAATAAATTCTTATTTAAGGTGTTGGTATCATGCATGCTATTACACAAGCGCTACTGTTTATGAGCACGCACAAGCGGCGATGGGTATATCTCTCACTTTTTCTAATAAGCTGCTTTGCCGCGTTTCAAATCCGACTTATTCAAATAGATACCGACCCGGAAAACATGCTGCCGCAAACTCACAGCGCAAGGGTGTTTCATAACAACGTGAAAACAACGTTTGCAATGCATGACGCCATTGTAGTGGGGGCCATAGCGAAAAATGCACAAGCGGATAACAACGGCATTTATACACCTAAGATACTGAAAAAAATTAATGCGGTTACTGACCATGCCTTAACAATAGAAGGGGTGGTGTCTCAAGATGTTATGGCATTTTCAACCGTCGACAATATTACGCAATCAGACAACGGCACACTGCAATTCTCGTGGTTGATGGATGCTGCGCCTGCCACACAAGAGGGGGCGAACAGAATTAGAGATGCCGTCGAACGTTTACCGCTTCTTTACGATACGCTCGCGTCGTCCTCTGGGAATGCTGCCGCAATTTATATCCCCATAAAGGATAAGAATGAAAGTTATCGCATTGCAGAGGCGATACGAACGTACCTTCAATCTGACAATTCAATAAATCAAAACGATGTTGATTGGCATATCACAGGGTTACCTGTTGCAGAGGATCAGTTTGGTGTAGAAATGTTTGTTCAGATGGGGATTGCTGCGCCTGCTGCGGGCGTGATGATTTTTATCCTACTTTTTGTGTTTTTTAGAAATATAGCGCTAATCTACGCGCCAATGATTGTGGCCATGGCAACGGTAATTATTACGATGGGCGCTCTCATCGGTATGGGGTTCACCGTTCATATTATGTCATCCATGATTGCTATCTTTCTTATGCCTATAGCGGTAGTCGACTCGGTACACATCCTGTCAGAGTTTTCTGACCGATATAAGCCTGGAGAAAATGCAGGAAATGTTATTTCCGAGGTAGTTACGCACCTTTTAAAGCCTATGTTATTTACGTCGCTGACATCATCGGCAGGGTTCTTTTCATTAATGTTAACGCCTATACCGCCGGTACAAATATTCGGTGCCTACATTGGCTTTGGTATTTTATTGGCGTTCGTTATTACGCTTACGTTTATCCCTGCTTATATATCTGGCATGTCTGAACAGTCCCTTATTAAGCTTCAAACGGCACTGCATAAAAACGATGGGAAAAACACGTCGGTACTAAGTCGTGCGGTCGGTTATCTACGTTATGTCGCACTTAATTTTCGCGGCGCATTGCTTATCGGTGTAGCGCTGCTAAGTGTTATCTCTATATGGGGCATTACAAAAATAACTATCAACGACAACCCGGTAAGGTGGTTTAAAGCGGATCATGAAATTCGCGTGGCAGATAAAGCGCTAAATGCGGAATTTGCGGGTACGTACAATGCTTATCTTGTTTTTACCGATAATCAGAAAACTGCGTCAGCGTCACAACTATTAGCTGAGACTACCTTACCGAATGAGTTAGATACATGGAAACAGCAGATCCTTGAGAGCATTATGCTGGAACTGCCCGGTAATCGCCTCGGACAGCTTTCAACGTCTATCGATGACGCTTTATTTAGCGATTTTTCTGATGAGGCGATGGTTGCGCTAGATGGGTTAAGCCAACGTGTGAGTAAGGTAAAAACGCAGTCGCAGGTGTTTCAAACCCCTGAAGCTTTGGCCCTGCTTTCCGATTTACAGCACTATCTTTCTACGCAGCCATTGGTGGGTAAAAGCCAATCGCTTAGCGATGTCGTTAAAGTTGTTAACCGTGAGTTACGGTCTGGCGAGGATAAGGATTATCTTATTCCTACGTCGCAAGCGGGCGTTGCGCAAACCCTTATGCAGTATCAATCTTCTCATCGTCCTCAAGATTTATGGCACTTTGTTACGCCCGACTATCGGCAAACGCTTGTATGGCTACAACTTACCAGTGGTGATAACCAAGATATGACCGCATTGCTTAAAATAGTGGATGACTACTTTACTGCAAACCCTTTACCGGAAGGCCTGTCGTATCAATGGGCAGGCAAGGCGTACATCAACGTCGTGTGGCAGGAAAATATGGTTGCGGGCATGTTGGACAGCTTGTTAAGCGCTTTTGTGATTGTTTTTGTCATGATGGTTCTGCTTTTTCGTTCCTTCATATATGGCGTATTAGCGATGTTGCCGTTGACCATTACTATCACATTTATTTATGGCGCAATTGGGATAGTAGGAAAAGATTATGATATGCCTATTGCTGTGCTATCAGCACTAACTTTAGGCTTGTCAGTCGACTTTGCTATTCACTTTTTAGCAAGGGCTCGTGAGATATATCGAGACACAGGCAATGTGGACGAAACGCTTCGCGCTATGTTTGACGAACCTGCTAGTGCTATATCTCGCAATGCTTTAGTTATTGCATTAGGTTTCACGCCCCTGCTTTTTGCGCCGCTTGTACCCTACATTACGGTAGGGGTTTTCTTAGCAAGTATTATGATTATATCGGCATTAGTGACACTGTTGGTGTTACCTGCCGCAATGGTACTTTTCAAACGTTGGGTTTTTAAGGAGTCTTAACATGCGATTAACGTTAAAAAATGGTGTCTTGAAAAGAGTTTCGGTTAGCTTCTTGATTTCACTGCTAAGCACCGCTGCCTTGGCACAAGCGCATACAGACGCGCCCGTGAATGATGAAAATAGCGTTAATTCGATCGTGCTAAACGCTGAGAAAGCAGCGTATTACGCGGGAAATGATGGCAAGTCGCTAGCAAGAATGATGATTGTAGATAGCCAAGGGCGTAAACAAATGCGGCAGTTTACCATTTTGAGAAAGGACGTTGTCGACGACGAAGGCATCGATACCGGCGATCAGAGAATGCTGGTGTTTTTTAGTCGCCCAACGGAAGTGCAAAATACAGTGTTCCGCGTTGAAAAGCATACCGACCTTAATACCGATGACGACAGGTGGCTGTACCTACCTGCGCTAGATTTGGTGAAACGTATCGCAGCGGGTGACAAGCGCACTTCATTTGTAGGTTCACACTTTTTCTATGAAGATGTATCGGGACGGGCAATCGCTGAAGACAGCTTTACGCTGATTGAGACGACAGATACGCATTACAGATTAAATGCAGTTCCAAAGAAGCCTGAGTCGGTTGAGTTTACGCGTTATGTTGTAGACATTGATAAAGCTACCTTTTTGCCTACGCAGATTGATTTCTATAAGCATGATGATAACTACCGACGGGTTGAAGCTGTCAAGGTAGATACTGTTCAAGGTTATCCAACGGTAGTAAGAAGCAAAGTGTCTGACCTCGAAACGGGGGGGTATACGCTTATGGAATTTAGAAATATTAGTTATGACGTTGGCCTTCCAGATAGCATCTTTAGTGAACGAAGTCTTCGCGTGCCTCCACAAGATTATATGGATTGATGATACCCCCATGTTTATAAATCGTTTCAGCTTTGCGCTTTTGCTTGCTCTGTGTCTAGTTGTTCAATCACCACGTGTTTTGAGCCAGCAGGAAAGTGTTAATGATAGTAATGGCGCCGCATCAAGTGATGAAAGTGTGCAACAAGCACAGGACGATTGGGGTGATGAATGGGGAGATAGCTGGGAAGACAGTACCGTAGAGCGCAACCCACTGACCTTGTCGGGCTTTGCTGAAATCGCGGTTGGAAATCGCTTTTATAATGACCCTGCAATAAACACTTCGAAAACATTACGTGATGCCAGGATTCAAGTGCGTGCCGACTACGCGCTTTCCGCTTCAACAGTGCGCTTTCGTGGAGACCTTTACTATGACGGCGTCAAGCGTGGTTGGAAGTCTCAGTTACGTGAACTTGCCTGGCAGGGAAGTTTGTCTGACTTGGGAAAGTGGGGGGAACGATTCGACCTTAAAGTGGGGCAGCAGGTGCTGACATGGGGGACAGGTGATTACCTGTTCTTAAACGATTTATTTCCAAAAGACTTTCAGTCATTTTTTGCAGGGCGCGACGATGAATACCTAAAAGCGCCAAGTGCGTCGATTAAGCTGTCAGGGTATTTTGATGCGTTTAATGCTGACGTCGTTGTTACGCCATCATTCGAACCAGATATTGGTATTACAGGAGAGGTGTTTTCCTTTTTTAGCCCGCAGCGTAACGACAATATTGCACCGGCTTTTGTGGTTGCCGATGACAACACGCCAAATAATGAAGAGATCGCAGTGAGACTTTATGGCAGTGTCGGTCAAGCCGAGGTCGCACTTTATGGGTATAAAGGGTATACCAAACAGCCGCTATCCCTAGATGACACAGGGCGTCCCCGTTACAGCAGAATGAATGCTTATGGCGCAAGTGTGTTAATGCCGCTTGGCGCTGGAATAGCGAATGCCGAATATGCGTATTACGACAGTGTTGAAGACGGCAATGGCGCTAACCCACTGATCATGAATACGCAAAGCCGATATTTGCTGGGCTACAGTCAAGAGCTGTACACCAATGTGACAGGCGGTATGCAGTGGTACACCGAAGTCATCCACGACTATGATGCGCTCATTAGTCATTCGCCTTTTCCTGCGTTTGAACAAGAACGTTACCGGCATTGGGTAACCACGCGAATAACTTACATGGCGCTACGTCAAACGCTGACGGTAAACGCATTTCTATTTTATTCGCCCACTGATAGCGATGGGTATCTGAAAGCGAACGTTACTTATAGCCCTGGTGACACCTGGCAGTTACGTTCAGGCATCAATATCTTTAAAGGCGATAACCCCAATACGTTTTGGGGGCAATTTGAAGATGCGAGTAATGCCTACGTCGCACTTCGTTATTTTTATTAATGCACGTTTATTAATACACTATGTTAAGTGAGGACACCATGTCACAAGAAAGAGCTCTGACAGCATTTGCTGGCTTTATGGTTATGTTATCTGTTGCGTTGACAGTATGGGTTCACCCCTACTTTATGTGGTTCACCGTATTTATCGGGGCCAATTTGTTCCAGCAAAGCTTTACCGGTTTTTGCCCAGCCACGTTGTTTTTTAAAAAAGTGCTAGGGCTCAAGAGCGAGCGGGAATTAGTGCACAACGGTAAATAGCGCAACGTTCGCGCTTTAAGAACAGTACTGCTTACGTTGGGTTTAATAAATCATAAAAAAAGCGCCTACAAAAAGGCGCTTTTTTAATATCAACATGGTCGAGCGAGGAGGTCTTAACCGTTAAATGCTTTATTGAACTTCTTAGCAAAACGAGTAAGGCTTTGACCGTTACACGATAATTCTTCTGCTCTAACGCGCACATTCAATACTGTTTGCGCTTCTTTGAACGCAGCGTTTGAGGTGGCCGCCGCAATGCATAAATCGCTTTCGATGCTGTTGTTAACGTTTTCGAAAGACGTTACATGAATAACGTCATTGCCTGTTGCAGAACGGAATTTCTTAACGAAGCTGTTAAGCGGCATGTCGTTACACGTGATGTTATCAAGCTGAAAGTCTTTGATGCCATTTTCTGTTACTACGCGTTGAAGCGAATCATTAGACTCAACTGCTGCGATACAAACCTGTGTAAACGGAGAGTTATCACCTGATTCCAATTCTATCGCTTGCGCTGAAGTAATTGAAAGTGAAAGTGCAGCAATTGTTGCTAATAAAGACTTAACCATGATGTATCCTCAAAATTGTTTAAAAAATAGCTTAAGGGCGTTCGATTTGTGCGCATTCTAGCGGCTGCAGAGAATTGCGCAATTTAAAATAATTGTTATTTTGCATTATTTTTTCTAATTCATCTGTTTTGGTTTTTGTTGAGGTTTTTTTCTGAGCTATGGATTTTAGTTATATTTTTCATGCTCTTGGCGTTTATTTTTTAGGTTTATGTGTGGTTTTTGAAATTTTTAAGTTTGTTTCTTATTTTTTGTAATAAATTTGCAATAATTTTATTTATGTTTTCGGTGGTTGAATAGTTATGCGCTGTTTGCGGGTAGTTTCATATTCGCTCACCGTTAAAAAACGACTATCAAATAAGCCTAGATATACGTTTACATTGAACCGCGCGTTACGATTTTTATTTGATAGTTGGGTACTGAAGCGCTGTTAATGTATGGTTGGGCATACTGGTTTACATTGAGCGATGCGATGGAAATTTTTATACAGTGGCTGAGCGCTGATGGGGCGGTTTCATCAGCAACAGCAGTATTGTTAATAATTATGTCTTTGTTCACATCAATGATGACCGCCACTGTGGGGGTCGGAGGTGGAGTGCTTTTACTTGCCGTAATGGCTGGAAGTCTCCCCGTCGCTGCACTCATTCCTGTTCATGGGTTAGTACAGCTAGGCTCAAATGGAAACCGTGCAATCATGACGTTTCAGCATATTGATTGGGCCATGTTACGCTTTTTTGCAGTCGGTGCATTGTTAGGTGCAGTCTTCGCATCCTATATCGTCGTGCAGTTGCCCTTAATTATTATTCAATTTGCTGTTGCTGCCTTCATATTATTTTTGGTGTGGGGAAGTAAACCCAAAGCGCAAAACATGGGGCCTTTAGGGCGGACGCTTGCTGGAATGATCACGACCCTAATGACAATGTTTGTTGGCGCTACCGGCCCCTTAGTTGCCGCCTTTGTGCATAGAAACAGCTACAACAAAATGCAGGTTACGGCCACATTTGCAAGCTGCATGACATTCCAGCATGCATTAAAAGCGTTCGTTTTTTCTTTTGTAGGCTTTTCGTTTAATCAATGGGCGGGTTTAGTTATAGGAATGATTTTAAGTGGTGCTATTGGAACATTTATAGGGCTTAAGATATTAAAACGTATACCCGCAACACACTTTATGAAGGTATTTAAGTGGGTGGTGACATTGTTAGCATGCCGTTTGATATGGCAGGCAACTCAGCAATTGTAGCAGTGCCCCTCAGTATCGTTTCTCTCGATACCAAAGGGCTGCGGTTGGCAATAATAAAGCTAGAATTGATAGGTTAGAGATACCTGCCATTCTCTGCCCGGTGATGGAATGCGTTCGCCTATCGCAAGTGTTGCATTAGCAACGCGATTAACGCCTGAAAGGTGTGGAGCATAGTATTTATCAAACGCGTTGCGTAATTGAGCCGAAATGCGAAGCGTATTGTTCATCTCCCATTCAATGCCCAAATGCATAAGCCCGTACCCAGAAGTTTGCGCCTCACTTTGCAGAGACGATACATTGTTCTGTGCGCCCACCAATTCGGAAGTAGCCTTCAATAATAGGGGTGTGTCGAATACCACGGTTTTCCAGCGTAGTTGAGTAGTAAGCTGCTCTGGCGCAATACGGAAAAGTGCATCATCAATATCATCTCTATTAGCGTGACTATAACCTGCAACCATAGAGAGATGGAGGTTATCGGTCAGGTTACCCTCTAAGGTTACGTCAAACCCTTTTATGACTGCATCTGTGTTATTCCACTGAAATGGCGCGCTACCTGTCATCATGGTAGAGAACATGTTGGCTGCCATATTGGTGCTGGGCGTACCGGCAATATAGTTTTCGATATCTTGGTAGAAGAGGCGTGGCGAAAGCACAAACCCACCATATTCCATATGAAGGCCTAATTCTATTTGCCGGGCGGTTTCGTTATCTATATTCAGGTTTCCTATATAATTGAAACCGTCAGCCATGCCACCCGAAATGCCAAGTGGTAACCAGGTGTAGCGCTCAAAATAGGTAGGTGCACGATTTTTCTGCGACACACCTAAAAATACAGATACATTGTCACCCGTTGGAACTTCAACCGTGGCGGCTAAATCAAGCATGCCATATGTGTCGCGCTTTTCAGTATTGTTAAAGGTGTTCACTAAAGTAGCGATAGCATCGTTCATCATCGCCATGCTAGAACCTGCGTTGTCAGCGTCCATAGTCACCGATGTGTATCGTGCACCTAGCACATAATTTACGCTCTCATGCTGGCGCAGATACTCGCCAAACACACTGTAGGTATCACGTGTCGTGTTAGTAAAATTATTGATAAAGAACATGGCATTGTTGGGGTTGGTGATTACCGAGTGGTTCTCACTTTGGTGTGCATTTGCGCCTAACGTAATTTCAATGCTTCCATCAACGGTGGTATAGCTCACATCCACACCGCGTGCTTTCGAGTCTGCATTGTTTTCACGCGACATAGTCGGCATCATTAACGGCCGTTGTCGAAAGTTATCCATAGCGTGTTCATTGCTATTACCAAACGCATTTATCGTAAGCGTATGTGCCTCGCTTGGTGTGTATCGATAACCCAGCTTGTACCACGCGGCGTCTATAAATCCGATATCCATCGCCAGCGCAGGAGTGCCACTCGCATTCGTATTTAGGCGTTGATAACTGATATCTACCTGATGATCACCCATCTCGTAACCTGCACGCAGCTTTGCACCATTTCGAAGGTAATGGCTATTGACGATGTTATTGCTGTTACCGTCTTCTCTTTTATTGCGCTGTTGATGCGTAAACGCCGCACTTACAAAAGCATTGTCGAGCTTATAAAATGCATTGCCTTGGTATTGTTGCCCGTTACTGGGCGAGGCAAGGGCGCCTTGAATTACGCCGCTTAGTCCATTTTCATGGCGAAACAGTGAAGCCGCATCAGACTGAATACGCAACTGGCCACCTAGCGTTTGTACACCTGCACTCACAGGAACAATGCCTCGGTAGAGTGTTGCACTAAGGCCTACTTCTGGCAGGACATGAGAAAGCGGAGAATCCATTCCATTGGGTCCCGCGCCAGTAATGTTGACCCCATCAATACTGATACCCACGCGGTCTCCGTATAATCCTCGGTATTGAACAAGCCCCGTAACCGGGCCATTGCGCGTGATTGAGACACCCGCGAGATTATCTAATTGGTCGCCAAAGTCAGCCTCAGTATTTGTCGACGCGTTGACAGGCTCATGATCGGTTAACGTAATAGGCGCACCAATAACAGTGATTATTTCGGTGCTCGACGCGCTATCCGCGTTAGCATGAAGCGAATGACTGGCAGCAATAATAGCCAGTGCGATAGCAGTTTTTTTCATAACAAATCCAATATGTAATATACATTGACTGACAGAGCGTCAGTATCGAAAACAAAGGGTTGTTATGCTTGAGGGGGGGCTCTGCCTAGCGGGGCCGCGAAAGGGAAAAGGGTGTAAGGGTGTTGAGCAATACGCTGCACAAGCGCACGGTAACGAACAAGGGGTAAGCTTGCTAATGATGATACATGGACATTATCAGTTTGAGGAACGTCGGCAAGCACGCTGTTTGTGCAATCAACGTGCTCAGCAGGCGCGTCTAGCACGTCAGGGCTAATAAATACAAACTCGCCAAGTGCTTCTGTCTGACTTAATGAAATATAACGCATGGTTTTGCCAGTACAAATGAGCTCTACGTCATTGCCAGCATAACGATGGGCCTTTTCCATTGAATATGATGCTAGCCCTAACGCCATTGCATTTTGCAGCATAAGCGTAAAGCACACCAAAAAAGCAATGAAAGATGAAAGGCGCATATAAACCTCATAAACCAACGTCTTTTTATACTACTCAAAATAAAGTGTTGGTGGCTACAAAAAGCGAAAATTATTTTAATGCCAGCGTAATGTTTTTATTATGGAAGCTTAAGACCTAATGCTTGCAACTTTCGATATAAAGTACGCTTGCTGACATTCAAAGACTCAGCAAGCTCGTCAATAGAGCCTGAATAATCATGAACAATATCAGTTAAATAATTTGCCTCTATGACCTCAAGGGGAACAATGCCTTTTAACTCTTTGTCGCCATTTTTTTCAAAAACGCTGTCGGGTAAATCACTTTCAAAAATAACGTTTTCATCTGCTAGCAGTGAAGCTTGTTCTATGACGTTTTTTAGTTCTCGCACATTGCCCGGGAAATTATATTGCATAAGGGCTTGTTTGGCTTTTTTGTGAAGCCGTTTCTTATCAGAAAAGCTTGATAATATATGTTCGCAGAGCAGAATTATATCGTCTTGACGTTCTCTTAAAGGAGGCAGGAATATTGGGAAACCCGCAATTCTATAGTAGAGGTCTTGTCGAAAAGCGCCCGTTGCAACCATGGCTTTTAGGTCTTTGTGGCTTGCACATACTAACCTGAAGTTTGCTTGCTTAATATGCACGCCTCCAACGGGTCGATAGGTTTGCGTTTCCAACAGCCGCAATAGCTTAACCTGCATAGAAAGGGGAACATCGCCTATTTCGTCAAAGAAGAGCGTTCCACCCTGTGCAGCCTCAACCAGCCCCTTTTTATTTGCCACGGCACCGGTAAATGCCCCTTTCTCGTAACCGAAAAGTTCACTTTCAAATAAGGCATCAGTGAGGCCAGTACATTCAATAACAACAAATGGCTTATCTGCTCTATGACTACTGCTATGAAGTGCTTGTGATACCAACTCTTTTCCGGTTCCCGTTTCACCTTGAAGAAGCACTGCGATATCAGACTTGGCCGCACGATTTATCTTGTTTAACATCGTTTTAAATGCGTCAGACTCACCAATCATCTTACCTTCTGACGGTTTGTTAGAAGCAAATGCTAGCTTGTCTAATATTTCTAAGTAGCCTAGTAGTTCTCCGGTATTGTCATGTACAGGTCGCATAAGAATGTCACAATAACTTTGACCTTGATTAGTAGAGTGGATATGTACAGTGCTAGCACTTCTTCCTGTTTCTTTGCACTGAGCCATTGGGCAGGTTTCACCGCATTGATCGCATGGTCTGGTGTTGTTATGTGAAACACTGAAGCATTTACTAAAACCGGGTTTTATATTGACGGGGTAGGTGTTGCGATACGGCGTATTTACCGCTTCAATAATATAGTCTTGATTGATGAATATGGCAGGCTTGTCAATCGCGTCTATCATTGCTTGAACAATAGCAATATTCACACCCAGTTTTCCTTTGTTCTTAAACGTAATGCAAGCGTTGAGACTACCATAATGGCACAACACTTGTTAGTAAGACGTTGCTATTACCCGAAGGAACAGGGTAATGCTCTCCCAAAAGAGAAGGATAATGATACCCCTAAAAACCAGGTGAAATACATTCCTGTCATACACTTTTAAAGGTGATTAAATGAAAAATTATACGCTGTTAGCGTGCATAAGCGCAGTACTAATAAGTGGTGATAGTGTCGCTGCAATAGTCCCCCCAGAGAAAGTAAATGAAGCTAGAATGCATGTTAAAGCGCTAGGTGGCGCGTTGAAACAAACGTTAAAACAAGCTATCCAAGCCAATGGGTTAGAGGGGGGCGTTCACGCCTGTCAGCTTGCAGCCGGGCCTATCGCAAAAGGCTTAAGTAGCAACGGGTGGCAAGTGGGGCGCACGGCGCTAAAAGTCCGCAATTCAGGTAATGCGCCCGACGCGTGGGAGCGTGAGCAGTTGAATGCGTTTGCACAAGCACTAGCATCACACGTACAAGGCCCACTAGAGGCTATTCAGTACAATGAAAACACCGGCCAAATACGGTATATGTCTGCGATTCAAACCGGCCAGGTATGCACCGCTTGTCACGGCGACGCGATATCACCAAGCGTTCAACAGGCTATTAATGGTGCCTATCCTGACGATCAGGCGACAGGATTTGATGTCGGCAGTCTACGCGGTGCGTTTACCCTCACGTATTCGCCATACGATTCAAATAAATAAGGCGTATTGCTTACCCCTTGTTCCGCCTGCTTTCTACTTTCAAGCCCCTTTTGTTTTTCAATAAATCTGTGCCATTTTTGTCTTTTAATTGCCAAAAATGGCGCAAAAACTGTTTTCTATATTTGCGATAGATCAAAATCCTCCACCTTCTGCCGTGAAATAATCCGCTTGCACAGTAAGGAAAATGCAGCATCTCTAGTGCCGTCATGACTTTTTATTTTTACGTTGTGACGCTGGCATAAAGCGTGCTCATAGGCTTACTGATTACTAGCTTTACGCTAACTAACATTAACAACTGTTGATAGCACAAACCTGTGCGATAAAAAGGGAGAAGTTCCATGAGCGATACGTTAATTGAACTATCGCGGTGGCAATTTGCGTTAACCGCAATGTTCCACTTTATATTTGTGCCCCTCACATTAGGGCTTAGCTTTTTGCTTGCCATCATGGAGTCGGTGTATGTGATGACTGGTAAAGAAATTTACAAGCAAATGACTCAGTTTTGGGGCAAGTTGTTTGGTATTAATTTCGCTATCGGTGTTGCTACTGGCTTAACCATGGAATTCCAGTTTGGTATGAACTGGTCTTACTATTCTCATTACGTGGGCGATATTTTCGGCGCGCCGCTGGCGATTGAAGGCCTGATGGCGTTCTTTTTAGAATCAACCTTTGTGGGATTATTCTTCTTTGGTTGGGACAAAATGACCAAAGTTAAACATCTGATGGCAACGTGGTTAGTCGCTATAGGTTCTAATTTCTCGGCGCTGTGGATATTAATTGCAAATGGTTGGATGCAATATCCGGTAGGGGCTGAATTTAATTTTGAAGCCATGCGTATGGAAATGACCAGTTTTGCTGAGGTTGTGTTCAACCCAGTGGCCCAGGTCAAATTTGTACATACCGTGTCAGCTGGGTATGTCACTGGCGCCATATTCGTGCTTGCCATTTCAAGTTATTACCTGCTTAACCACAAGCACATCGCCTTTGCCCGTCGTTCTTTTGCTATCGCAGCAAGCTTTGGTTTAGCTGCTACGTTGTCTGTCATTGTGTTAGGCGATGAAAGTGGTTATGAACTTGGCGATGTTCAGAAAGTTAAGCTTGCCGCTGTTGAAGCCGAGTACGAGACACATCCTGCACCCGCTCCATTCACAGTATTCGGTATTCCGAATGATGAAACCGAGACAACCGACTATGCACTGCAAATCCCTTGGGCAATGGGCATTATTGCTACTCGGTCACTTACCGAAGAAGTAAAGGGAATTAAAGCGTTAAAACGTGAAAACGAAGTGCGTATTCTTGATGGCATTAAGGCCTATGAGGTACTTGACGCTGTCCGCAATGGTACCGCTTCACCAGAACAACGCGCAGCTTTCGAGGCGCATAAAGACAGTCTTGGGTATGCCATGCTTCTTGAGCCTTTCACTGATGATGTTTCAAACCCTAGTGATGCCGCATTGCAACAAGCTGTTGATTACAGTATTCCGCCTGTTGCGCCACTATTTTGGAGCTTCCGTCTCATGGTGGCATCTGGGTTCCTGATGCTGGCGTTATTCCTTTGCGCATTTTACTACAGCACAAAGCATAAAATTACTCAGCCTCGTTGGTTGCTTAAAGCGTCGCTATTTAGCTTACCTTTGCCCTGGATTGCCAGTGAAGCGGGATGGTTTGTGGCTGAATACGGTCGCCAGCCATGGTCTATAGCAGAGGTGTTGCCTGTACATGCCTCAGCGTCGAACCTTGCGATCAGTGACATCGTTACAACGTTGGTGGCATACAGCACGTTCTACACCGTAATGTTTATTGTGGCGTTTTACTTAATGAAGAAATTCGCCAAAAAAGGCCCTGTTCCACCGGCTCCAGAGCAGCCTGAAACAGATATTACCCTTATTGATTTAGAGACTAAGGGAGCAAACGCATGATTGATTATGAACTACTCCGTGTAATTTGGTGGTGTTTGGTTGGGGTGCTGCTTATTGGTTTTGCCGTCACAGACGGATTTGACCTTGGGGTGGGCGCGCTACTTACACTTATCGGAAAAAACGATAAAGAACGCCGCGTAATGATAAATACGATTGGACCACATTGGGATGGTAATCAGGTGTGGTTTATTACCGCCGGTGGCGCAATTTTTGCCGCATGGCCCATTATTTACGCCACCGCGTTTTCAGGTTTCTATTTGGCATTAGCGCTGACGTTAATTGCACTATGGATGCGCCCTATTGGTTTTGACTATCGCAGTAAATTGCCTAACCCGCAGTGGCGCAAAGCGTGGGATTGGGCCTTATTTGCTGGTGGCATCATTCCATCGCTGATCTTCGGCGTAGCATTTGGAAACTTATTGCTTGGTGTACCATTTGAAATGGACAGTACGCTACGCTCAACCTACACAGGATCGTTTTTTGGTTTGTTAACGCCTTTTGCACTAGTAAGCGGCTTGCTGTCGGTAGCAATTTTGCTTAATCATGGCGCAACATGGCTTCAGATGAAAACCGATGGTTTTATTGCAGTGCGCGCTCGAGCGGTCTCTGTGGTGTTAAGCCTAGTGGGTGTTACCTTATTTGCAATAGCGGGTATATGGGTGGCCTTTGGTTTAGATGGGTTCGTGATTACTTCAACGGTAGATACGCTTGCTACATCAAACCCACTTAAAAAAGAGGTCGCGATAGAAGCCGGTGCATGGATGAATAACTACCGTGCATACCCGCTTATGATGATAGCGCCAGCACTAGGTATTGCTGCGGGCTTGGGTTGTGCGTATTTCTCTAAAAAAGGAAATGCGGGGCTAGCCTTTGTCTCAAGTGCGCTGTTCATTGCTGGTGTAATTTTAACAGCAGGCCTCTCAATGTTCCCGTTCTTGATGCCAAGTATCACTATGCCGCAAGCGAGTTTGACAGTGTGGGATGCCACCTCAAGTCATCTCACTTTAAATGTGATGTTTATTGTTGCTTGTATCTTTGTCCCCATCGTTCTTAGCTATACCGCCTACAGTTTTTACGTAATGCGTGGCCGTATTAAAAACGACGATTTAGACCAATCGCACACAATTTATTAAGGAGACGATGATGTGGTATTTCGCGTGGATATTAGGTGTGTTGTTAGCGTGTTCATTTGGCATTATTAATGCCATGTGGCTAGAGTCTACAGAAAATATGGATAGACCCGAAGACGCTGAATAATGCACGTTATTGCATAGAGGTGAAGCATTAGCTTCGCCTTTTTTCACATTATCTACTACAAAGGTATTTTTACAGTGAAAAAAGAAAAAAGTGCTTGTCGGCAAACACTTACGCAATGGGCCAGTGAAATTGATAAGGCGCATCAGCTTGGCATGCGAGTATCGCTTTTACAGCTTACCCTGGTTAAGTGTTTGTCACTTTTTTCTTTAATTATTGGGTTTTACTTTTTTTCACTCGTTGTTCATGAGTGGATAGTAAATAAGACAGCTGCAGGCGTATCTGTAAGCGTGTATTTGGCAATTAGCTTAGCAATAAGTTGGGCGTTACAAGGTGCTTTTAACTACTTATCTACATGCTACAAAATGACCTTGTTAACGGCACTAGAACGAGCGCTGCAACAAACCTTTGCAGCGCGTCAACATGCGTTGATTAGACAGCACTCAACATTTTACTGGCAAGCAGTTTGGTTAACACAATTGCAGGCGCTCGCTGATTGGGCGTGTGAATACCGTGTTCAGCAGACAGTTGCAGCCATTGTGCCCTTGTTAGTGCTTACGGTTATTCTCTATATCAATGCGGTGATTGGAATAGGGCTACTTGTCACGCTTCCTGTTGTTCCACTTTTTATGATTATAGTAGGTAAAGGCGCCGCCACGCTTCATAAAAAGCATTTTGTTGCCTTAGAACGCCTAGGGGGAATGTTCACCGACCGTTTAACGGCATTACCCATGTTAGCCAACTACCGCGCCCACGTTGCGCAAACCTCGTTGTTGTCACAAGCCAGTGATAATTTGAATCAGCGGACAATGAATGTAGTGGGTGTCGCGTTTTTATCAAATAGTGTTCTCGATTTCTTCGCTACGTTATCAGTCGCGCTCGTTGCGGTATTTATCGGTTTTACATTACTAGGTGAAATCAGCATTGGACCGAGCATTACGTTGCATGAAGGTTTATGGGTGTTATTAACGGTCCCTTTACTGTTAAGCGAAATGAAAAAACTAGGGCAGGTTTATCACCAAAAAGCGCAAGGTGAATCAGCACAAGAGGCTCTCACCCCGCTTTTTTCAAAACCTGGGCATTCCTTTACTCCAACTTTACCCTCAGTCATGTCGCGAGACAATGAAAGCGCATCAATGGTATTTACAGGATGGCACGCAGCGTCGTTTGAGGTGCCCGGTTTATTGCGATGTGAGGCTATGCGAATAGCTCCAAATGATCGTATTTTACTGAGCGGAGCGTCAGGTAGCGGTAAAACCGTATTACTAGAAGCCCTCTCACAACAACGGGAAGCGTCTCACTCACTGCATTGCAATACAGTGTGGCTTACTCAAACACCTGTCATTTTGCCTTCTAGCGTGCGAGACAACTTGTGCTTAGATGATTCCTATTGTGACAAAGTACTTACCGACACATTGCACCGCGTAGAGCTTGGAGATTGGTTAGCCGCTTTGCCTCATGGGCTCGATACAAAGATGACTGATTACCCCGCGCTATCTGGTGGTGAAGCGCAGAGACTTTCTCTCGCCAGAGCGTTGCTGCGTGATGCAGACATCTGGTTGCTTGATGAACCAACAGCACACTTGCCAGATAGCCAACATCATCGGTTATCGTCACTTATCTATTCGCTTACTCGAAAAAAAACGATTATATGGGCATCGCATAAAGCGTTGCCTGCACACTGGTTTTCTCACTTTTGGACAATTGAAAATAAAGAGGTGTTGGTATGATAAAGCCAAAGAACGGCCCGTCTTCTGATGCCTCTACACGACCAGCTTACCTCACACTTTTACTGGCAATGTTACATGCTGTAGCAGGATTAAGTATTTTAGTCGTCTCTTCTTGGTTTATTGCCATAAGCGCAATTGCACCTATTGGTTTTAATTACGTCATTCCCGCTGTTGTTATTCGTGCATTTGCGCTTTTACGGATAGCCTCTGGTTACGCGAGTATGTGGGTAGGCCACAACGACTTACTCACCAGAATTGCGACTACACGCCTTGCAGTGTTTTCTCAGTTAACCAATAGTCGATTGGATGAAAAAGCACTTACAACAGAGGCATTAGCCCACCATACGGAAGAATTGGCGTCGAAATGGATTGCATGGATATCGCCGCTTTCGAGTGTTCTTTTACTCTTTACCTCACTGTGTGTCGGTGCTTCCTTAGTTATGCTACCCGGCGTAAATGTTCTTTGGGCGTTATACGTTTCGTTTTTAGTGTTAATCGTCTGGCAGGGGGTGGGCGCATTGACTCTTGCAAAAGCACACACGCAGCACGCGGGACAATTTCGCGATACCTCGTCTGAGTTTCTTAATGCCAGCGCCATTTGGCATTTAAAGCATAAAGTGCAGCAGGGTAATGCGAGCACGCTAGTGAAAACACCGAGCGCAAATGACGTGTGGAAAGTACAATCTCTACATAAGCAAAAAGCGCAAACTGGCGGGTGGCTATTTCAAGGCATGGCGTTTTTACTTGTAGTGCTTATTTGTGCCTTTGCTTCACCTGCGTTTTTCGTGCCCATTGCTGTTGTGGTTCCAATGGTTATTTTAGCTGCTCCAGAGTGGGCGTCTGGCGCGTTCATTGCCATCAGTAAATATGCTCATTACCAACAAAGCAAAAAGGCACTACAAGCACTTAATACTCGCCCGCTACACCAATTAACAACCTTTCCTCTACGGGAGGAACTAGTATTAACCGCGTTTAAGGCTGAAGGCAGAACCATGCCGGCGCTCACCACGTCGTTACCTGCGGTTGGTTTGGTTACCGTGGGTGGTGAGTCTGGTTGCGGAAAATCCTCGTTATTACAAGCCATCGCTGGGTTGTTGCCGTCAACGGGGGCGCGACATGTTGATGGGAATGTAATTAATGCAGGCCTTGTCGATAAATGGCTATACGTAGAGCAAACTCCAATCGTGTTGTCAGGCAGTATTGCGCTAAACCTTAATCCAGCGAACGATGACGTAAACAAAGATGATATGACGTCTTGCTTGCGAGCTCTTGGGTTAACGTCGCTGTTACCGTTAACGACATGGGTAGGTAAAGGCGGGCGGCCTTTGTCTGGCGGTGAGAGTAAACGGCTAGTGTTGGCGAGATCGCTGGTTGCTAAACCTCACGTCTTGTTACTTGATGAACCTTTTGAAGGGTTAGATTCTGTCTCTCAACACAATGTGTGTGAATTACTTAATAAAGCTAGTGTTCACACATTGGTAATAGTGGCTTCTCATATTATTCCACATCGTCTTAATGTGTCGACTGAGATTGTCTTGACTCCCCGAGGTACGATGACGACGAGAAAAAACAATGAGGGTATCAAGGGCGCTAAAGCATAGAAAGACGCTGTTCATTGTTGTGAGCAGCGTCACTGCTGTATTACTGTGCTGCTGTTTCAGGGCGAAGTTTATAGTCTAATTGCACTAATAACCCTGCTTGGCGCTGCGCCTTTCCGCCTTGTATACGAGGTTTATATTCCCACTGCGATAATGCGTAACGAGCGCTTTCGTCAAATACACCTTCTGGCGTTGAGTTAACAATACTGATGTTATCGGTTGTACCCGTCTCGGTAATATCAAACTGCAGAACTACTGAGCCCTCCAGTTCGTTGGTTACCGCATTTTGAGGGTAGAGAGGTTCGACGCGTTTAACGGGTTTTGCATCGTTAATTTTACTCGCTTCTACAGGCGCATTGCTTAAGTTGGCTAATGCAATATTGGCCGTAAATGCACTTATTATTAATACTGACGCAATACTGATTAATTTGCTTGTTACCTGAGGCTGTTTAATGTGTTGTAGTCTTTTTATCATGGTGCTTTTTTCTCCAAATGTAGGGTAGAGATTGAGGGTTGCTGATGAATGCTCAGCACACTGCACAAGTGCTTTTGCATAGGAAAGTCTTTCATCATTTGATTTGTTGTGAAGTACACGGCTATCGCACGCGAGTTCTTGATGTATTCTGAACGATTTTAATGCCAGCCAAACAATAGGGTTAAACCAACACGCTGTAGTAATAAGCAGTGCGATCCCATTCCAAATATGGTCGCCTTGACGAGCGTGTATGATTTCATGTTCTATGATCATGCGTTGCTGTTGATGGTTATAAAACGAGGTGAAGTGTAAGGGCAGCAATATCTTTGGGGTAATGAACCCATACAGCATGGGCGTAGTGGCGCGTTGGCTGTAATATGTTGCTTTATAAGCGTTGACTCGTTTTCCAATAGAGGCATATATCGCAATGTAGTGGGCAGTGATATAGGTACTTACCAGTACAGCACCGGCGGCCCATACCAAGTAAAATGCATTAATATTAGTTACAGGTAGCGCGGGCGCAATGCCCACCACATACCGGCTTATTTGACCGGATACCGCCGGCGCAATCTCTATCGGAAGGTTAAAGGCTGCTATCGTTAACGGTACAAAAAACCATAATTTGTAGCTTAGGCGGGGCCCGATGAATGCTGTCAAAAAGCGCTCAAATGCAATTAATATCAAAAGGGTAATGGACAATGTTATTTGTTGAGAAAAAATCCAATTAATCATTGTCTTTCTCCCATTGTTGTATCAAGGTTTTAAGCTCTTCTACGTCCTGCTTAGACAGCGCATTTTGATTCGCAAACCCAGCGACCATAGGCGCGATTTTTCCTTTAAATAATCGACTTACAAATGTTTCGGTTTCTTTTTTTGTATAATCTTCTCGGGCAATAAGTGGCCGATAAAGGTACTTGCGCTCATGTTTTTCATAATCCAGTACCCCTTTCTTAACTAAGCGACCCAATAACGTTTTGACTGTTTTCTCATGCCAGTCTTTATGTTGGCGTAACCTATCGATAATGTCATTAGAGGTTGCCGGGTAGTCGTCCCAAAGTGCATCTAACACATCGAACTCAGCATTTGAAATATCGGGTCTTTTATGTGTATCTGTCATCACTATCTCACATGGATTACATTTGTAGTCTAAATTTAAGATTACACATGTAATCGTAAAGTGCAAGGGTTTACCGCGATAAGTTTTAGTATGAAAATGCGATGGCGCATGTGGTCATCATGAGAAGTTGATATCGGTCAATAACCCCGCTTTCTATGTGCCATCCTCATTGGCACAAAGCGCACAGGGGAGTATGCTGACAATTCATAGAAAAAAGAGTAATAACAATGCATCACCACCATCATCACCATGAACATCACGATAGTAATGGTGAGGCTGACAGTACCCGCATCGGCTGGGCGTTTTGGTTAAACTTTGTTTTTACCATTATTGAGTTTGTGGGAGGCTGGCTTACTAACAGTGTTGCCATTATGGCTGATGCTGTGCATGACCTTGGTGACTCGCTTTCCATTGGACTTGCCTGGTATTTGAGTAAGATGGGTCATAAGCAAGCTACCGAGAAGTACTCATATGGCTTCAAGCGGTTAAGTTTATTAGGTGCACTGATTAATGGGCTTATTCTCGTTGTTGGCTCAGTTTGGATCCTCTCTGAAGCGATACCACGTTTGATGCAGCCAGAAATGCCCCTTACCGAAGGCATGATAGGCATGGCTATTTTAGGGATTGCGGTTAACGGATTTGCTGCATTTAAGCTTAGCGGTGGCCATTCTATGAACGAGAAAGTGCTGAACTGGCACTTGATTGAAGATGCAATGGGGTGGGTAGCAGTGTTGATTGTAGCGACTGTACTGCACTTTTTTCATTGGCCTATTTTAGACCCGGTACTTTCTATCGTGTTCACGCTTTTCATTCTGGTTAACGTAATACGCTATGTTATTCAAACGATGAAGTTATTTCTGCAAGGCGTGCCAGATGAGGAGCAAAAGAAAGACATTGTTGAGGCGTTACTTTCACTAGATCACGTAGAAGAAATTCACCACATTCACTTTTGGTCATTAGACGGTGAGCAGCACGTGCTAAGCGCTCACATCGTCATTAACTGCAGTATCGACAATGACAGGTTGCGTCATCTAAAGCATCAAGTTGCTGAGATACTGGCGCCCTTTAAACTTGCCCATACAACCATTGAATTTGAATTGCCGGGAGAACCTTGTCGTGACGACAATGACCATTTGCACGCGCATCCTCATTCCCATGAACACGTGCATATTCGTTAATGCTGAAACAGTAAGAGTAGTCCGCTTGTTGCCAGCAGTGAAATAGAGAAACGCCTTATAACATTGTGGTTAATAAATGGTGATGCCTTTCTCGCTAATTTGGTGAAAATTAAAACAACGGGTATTGCCGTGATAGCTACGTAAAACGTATCGAGTGCGGGCCACGTGCCAAAGGGAATAATTAACAGCCGAATTAACGACGTAATGCTAAACACACAAAGCAGCGTGGCCTTTACTTGCTCAATGTGCCACGGTTGTCGGTATATTTGATAAACAACTGGCGGGCCGAATGTTGAATATAGTCCTCCCAACACACCCGCAAATGCGCCTGAAACAAAAAAGCTAAGGGCACCGCTTTCGTGTGTTTGTTTCTGCTTTTTTATCAATAATGAAACGGTTGCAAGTAAAATAAACACACCTAAAAGCGTTTTTAGTAACCCCGCTTCAGAGGTCGACAACCATTCAAGCAATATAAAACCCACCACAATAAAAGGTAGGCCTGCGTAAAGAATGTGTCTCGCCGCTGTTTTTTGTATATGGCTTGTGTTTCTTACGGCAAGTTCTGCTGAATTGATTATGCTCAATGCACTTATCAAAAATGCGGTGGCGGTAAGGGGTAAAAGATTAAATACAGTAAGTATCGAAACAACAATTAAGCCAAAGCCAAATCCAGTGAGCGATTGAATAAACGTTGCTACTGCGATTGTGGCCAGCAACATTAAATGATTAGCTTCAAACATGGCGATGTTGTTATTAAGTAAACGAACCGCAATGATACCTTAAATCATCCGTAGCCTTTGTGAGGAATTCGATGAATCAACCAGCCAAGCGATATATAAACGACGTGATCAGCCTTTGTTTACCACAGGCCCTTTGCGAAGCAAGGGGGCTTGGTGTTAGTCGTGTCTGCTCTTAAAGAAAAGAACAAAAATAACATGTTTTTTACATTGAACTTTTGGGTTCTTCGTGTAATATTTAATTAACAATGTAAGCGCTTACAAATATGAAAACTGTATTTGTTCGAGTTTCGAGACTAACGTGTTAATAGCCCTTAATAATGTCAGTAGAGGTTTATAGTGGAAACATCAGCCCATAATAGCAATACGTCAACAGGCTCAAGTATGCCTGCTGGAGGATATAGGTTCGCCCTAATATCGTTAACTACGCTGTTTTTCATGTGGGGCTTTATTACTTGCCTTAATGATATTCTTATTCCCTATTTAAAAGGGGCATTTAACTTAACGTTTACACAAGCAATGCTTATTCAGTTTTGCTTCTTTAGTGCCTATTTTATCGTTTCATTACCCGCCGGTATGTTGGTCGCAAAAATTGGTTATCAAAAGGGAATTGTGGCCGGGCTAGCAATAGCCTGTTTAGGATGCTTGCTATTTTACCCTGCTGCGGCGCTAGGCGTTTATGCGATATTTCTTATTGCACTGTTTGTGCTTGCGTCAGGCATTACTATCCTGCAAGTGTCTGCGAACCCTTATGTCACCGCGTTGGGCGATCCTAAAACAGCATCTTCTCGCCTTACAATGACCCAAGCATTCAATTCGCTAGGTACTACGGTAGCGCCATTTTTTGGTTCTTATCTTATGTTTGGGGCCGCTGGAGAGCATGGCGCAGCAACGGCGTCTGCATCTGACGTTCAGGTACCGTACCTTATTTTAGCGTTTTCACTGCTGCTGCTTGCACTTGTATTTTTGTATTTAAAATTACCTAAGCTTCATCACACCAATACCAATACCAATACAAAAGTGTTTTCTGGTGGTGCATGGCAATATCGCCACCTTGTGTTGGGTGCGGTCGGTATCTTTATGTATGTAGGGGCAGAGGTTGCCATAGGCAGTATGCTGGTTAACTACCTAGCTAGCCCTTCTGTTGCTGGTTTAAGCGAGCAAAAAGCGTCTCAGCTGATTGCCTATTATTGGGGTGGGGCAATGGTCGGTCGCTTTATTGGCGCGCTAGTAATGCAGAAGATTTCTGGCGGTAAAGTGCTCGCGTTTAATGCGGTAATGGCGATCGTGTTTATTTTAGTGTCTATATCAAGTTCAGGAAATATTGCGCTGTGGTCTATTTTGGGTGTGGGTCTTTTCAACTCAATTATGTTTCCCACCATCTTTAGTTTGGCTTTACAGCAGCTTGGTAAGCACGCTCCACAAGGGTCGGGCATTTTGTGTCTGGCCATTGTCGGGGGCGCTATTGTGCCGTTACTGCAAGGTATGCTTGCAGATTCTATTGGCATTACCCTCTCATTTTTACTCCCTGCTGCGTGCTACCTATTCATTGCCTATTATGGCGTAGTGGGCAGTCGCGTATCACAACCCGAAGACGTTTAAGGAATTACGATGCGAATTAACATTCTTGCCTCGGTAATTGCCGCAGCACTACTTACAGGCTGCACAAAGACAAATGAGCAACCGGTTTTATCGCAAAGCGATGACGTGAAAGCAGCGTCAAACGCTGAAAAAGTGTGGCCCGTGCTCGATATTGAAGTGAAAGCCGACCCTGCAGTTGAGCAAAAGGTTAGCGATATAATGGCCACGATGACGCTAGAGCAGAAAGTGGCGCAGATGATTCAACCAGAAATACGTAATATCACCGTTGAAGATATGCGTAAGTATGGTTTCGGGTCATACCTAAATGGTGGTGGCGCTTTCCCAGATGATAATAAACATGCAACCCCTGATGATTGGGTGGCGCTTGCAGAGCGGTTATATCAAGCATCGGTTGACGATAGTGTTGATGGTTCAACCATACCGACTATGTGGGGAACGGATGCAGTTCACGGTCACAATAATGTTGTCGGTGCTACCTTGTTTCCGCATAACATCGGCTTAGGTGCAGCAAACAATCCTGAGCTGGTTGAAAAAATTGCGCACACGACAGCGAAAGAAGTTATGGCAACGGGCATAGATTGGGTTTTTGCGCCTACGGTCGCCGTGGTCAGAGATGACCGGTGGGGAAGGACGTATGAAAGCTATTCAGAAGACCCTACCATTGTTCGTGAATATGCAGCAGCCGTTGTTAAAGGCCTTCAAGGTGCGGCTGACAAAGACTTTTTGAGCGATCAGCGCGTTATCAGCACCGTGAAGCACTTTGTTGGAGACGGTGGTACCGTTGGCGGCGACGACCAGGGCGATAATGTAGCATCTGAACAAGCGCTTTTTGATATTCATGCGCAGGGCTATGTAGGCGGCCTAACCGCAGGCGCGCAGTCTGTTATGGCGTCGTTTAACAGCTGGAACGGTGAAAAACTTCACGGTCATAAATATCTACTTACTGACGTACTTAAAGAACGAATGGGTTTTGATGGGTTTATCGTGGGTGACTGGAATGGTCATGGACAAGTGAAGGGTTGTAGCAACGACAGTTGTGCCGACGCTATCAATGCCGGTTTAGACATCTTTATGGTACCTAGCGATTGGAAGGTGCTATACGATAATACGCTTGCCCAGGTCAATAATGGCACGATTGCCATGTCGCGTATTGATGATGCGGTTCGCCGTATTCTTCGTGTAAAAGTACGTGCTGGGTTATTTGAAAAACCTAGCCCGGCGAATCGCCCTTTATCTGGCGATCGTTCCCTTATCGGTAAACAAGAGCACAGAGAGATTGCACAGCAAGCTGTCAGAGAGTCGTTAGTGCTGTTGAAAAACAAAGCTAACACGCTACCTCTTGATGGGGGCAAGCGTATCCTCGTCGCAGGTGATGGTGCTGATAATATCGGTAAACAATCTGGCGGCTGGAGTATTACATGGCAGGGCACGAACAACACGAATGAAGACTTTCCTGGTGGAACGTCCATTTATGACGGTATTGCCGCGCATGCAAATAAAGCGGGTGGAAGTGTTGAGCTTTCAGTCGATGGAAGCTTTGAAACCAAGCCTGATGTCGCGGTAGTCGTATTTGGTGAAGAACCCTACGCTGAAGGACATGGCGATAGAGAAACACTTATCTATCAAAACGGGTTGAAACAAGACCTTGCCCTTTTAACAAGCCTACAGGCACAGGGTATTCCTGTGGTATCTGTTTTCATTAGCGGTCGCCCTATGTGGGTAAATGCTGAGCTTAACGCATCAGATGCATTCGTGGCTGCTTGGCTGCCGGGCTCAGAAGGTGCGGCGGTAGCAGATGTCTTATTTGGTGAGCAAGACTTTAAAGGGAAGCTGCCTTTTTCTTGGCCGGCTAGCCCACAGCAAATTGTGAACGTCGGCGATGACGATTATGCGCCTTTGTTACCTTATGGTTTTGGTCTGTCTTTAACAGATGAAAATGTACTGGATGACACGCTAGACACAACCGTAACGGTCAGTGCCGATGATGACAAGCCGCTTAAAATCTTAAATGGCACAGTACAAGTGCCGTGGGTCTTGTGGCTATATTCTGGCGACGCGTCGATGGAAGTGAATGCAAGTACGCACAAAATAGGAGCGGTAAGCTATCGAACGGTAGATAAGGAAGTGCAGGAAGATGCACGTAAAATCACGTTTGATGGATCTGAGTTTGCTGCAATGCGCTTTGCCAGTAAGAGCTTCTTCCGAGAAGATTTAAGTGCACAGCTATTGTTAGATTCGGCGCTAACCATGAGTGTGAATAGACACTCCGCTATTACAGCACCGCTTACCATTGGTATGAACTGTGAAGGTGAGGGCGACGCTCCAGGCAGCTGTTCAACGCAGATTAATATCAGTGAACAGCTTAACGCCTTGCCTATCGACACATGGTCAACGCTGAGTGTCGACCTTCAGTGCTTTGCTAACCAAGGCATCGACTTTAGTGGTTTGGTTGTCCCGTTTGAAGTTGGTAGTGCGGGCAGTGCCTCTATCAGCGTTGCCGATGTTCAGTTTACACCCGGTGGTGCAGCGTCTGCTCAGATTGTCTGCGATTAAACCCATGAAAGTATGCTAAGGCGCTGCCTATAGCATTCATAAAAAGCCGCTATACCTTTGGCATAGCGGCTTTTTTATGTCTTGCGTTTACGGGTATGCCCCACCGTGATATCGATGCTGTTTAACGTGCACTGAACCACAGACAGGCAGCTCTTATTCATTATGCATACAGGGTGGGTAAGCCCGTACAAATACTACCGTACGGCAAGCAGGTTGTTTATATGCGCAGTGCCGATGTACTGCGCCTTAGTACAGCAAGGTAAAGAGGAATGAATCTGAGCGAGTGATTGCCATGTGTTCGGGCATAGAATAAATAAGGAGAAATAAAAAAGGCCGCTACCGCGGCCTTTTGTTGTTCGTGCTCGTCTTAGAACGAGTAACGTGCACCGAAGGTGTAGCGCGGACCGTATTGACGAGCAAACAAGAATTGCTCTTCAAAGCGACCATAACCACGCTCAGTCTCGTCGTTAATGTTTACGCCTTCTAGGAATACCGTAAGGTTATCCGTTACGTCATAGTTGATGCTTGCGTCGACTTGACCGAAAGTATCAAACTGCGTTGCTGGGTTATCAGATGAGCCTTGTGCTTGGCCAATGCCGATAACATAGTCTGAACGCCATGCGTAGGTTACTTTTACCGACAAGCCTTCTTTCTCGTAGAACACTTGGAAGTTTGCTGAATCGCTGATACCAACCAGTGGGTTCTGCGGCGTTAGGTCATACGGGTCATATTCCACATCACCATCTACGAATGTCGCGTTTGCACCTACACCGAAGCCCGTTTCACCAAACGTATGCTGAACGGCAAGCTCGATACCTTCAACGGTTTTTGTGTCGTTTAGGTTGCGAGGCTTAGTGACACGCCAGTTGATAAGAGGGTCATCAGCATTGGGTGAAACCACACCGTTTGCATCTGCATAACCGTTATCGACGAAGTAACCATAAATAGCACTATCAGTGGCTTGAACACCTTGTGCTTCAAGCGCTGATACCGCTTCGTTCCAGCGTGGGCCTTGATAAATATCGTTTAAGCCGTCAAAGGTCTCATCTGACGCAGAAAAGTCGATGTAGTTTTTAACTGACTTTCTGAATAAACCGACCGCCGCATAACTCGACTCGTCGTAGTACCACTCAAGAGATAAATCTAGGTTTGTTGACTCATACGGTAAAAGTGCAGTATTGCCCTCTGATACAGTACGCGCGCCTATTTTAGGGCTGCCACTGAACGAACGACCACCTTGTAGTAGGCCAATAGGTGCACGAGTAATTGATTTACCCCATGAGAAACGTGCAACAACGTCATCTGTTACATCAACTTTCACATCAAACATAGGCAATACGATATCGTATTCGCCAGTAAAATCTTGAAGTTGAAGTTCGGGTTGGAACGCGGTGATCCACTCTGAAGCCGCTACCCAATTTACTTGAATTGGCACACGAACTTCTGCGGCGCTAGGAACTTCAGTTTCTTCGTAACGAACACCGGCATTAATTTGAACGTAATAGCCCGCTAGGTCGAAGTCCCACTCAGTCTGAACATAGATAGAGTCGGTTGTCTCTTCAACATTGCTTACCGTAGGTGCGCCCATGAAATAGGGGTCGATAGAGTACGCATTGCTTTCACCCACTACATCTGCGGTTAAATACGCGAGCTGACGCGCAATGGCTTCGTCAAAGTTAAACGTATAGTAGTAGTTAGGGCTAAGTGCCGAGCCACCACCATCAAACGAATCTAAGAAGTCACCTGTGTCATTTCTGACAAACATGCTGTCTGGGAATATTTGAGTGAACGATGGGTTAAAGCCAGGGCCGCCGCGTAAACCGCTCCATGCGGAAAAGCCGCTTAGTGATTGTTGCGTGCGTGCGTAACCGAAATCAACTTTTATCAATGGAATGTCGAATGATGAATTAAACCACGTTCCGTCTAGCTGAAGCTGCTCGATATCAGAACGCCCCGGTGAGTATATAAATTGACTGAAGTTTGAATCAATTTCGCTCGGTAAAATCTCATTGCTGCCATTGTTCCAGTTAACCAAAAACTGCGGGATGTCACCTGAACGATAGTCATACTCTTTAGACTGTAGTTGATCAGAGCCTAGGATAATCTGCCCTGCGCTGCCTAGCCCTTCGTCGTAGCCATTATCAGTTTCGTTGTATGAATCATGGTAATCTAGCGTAAAGTGCCAGTCGTCATTTAGCTCCCAATCTAGATTTACACCAATAGAGCGCGCGTCCACGCGAGTGGTGTTTCTACTTGCAGTAAATGACGCATCATCACCGCTTATATCTGCATAAACAGCAGTACCATTTTCGTCAAGCTCATACGCGTTGATGTTAGCGCCAAAGTTATTCCAAATACCCCAACCCACAGAGTTAGTGCCGGTTGTTGCTCTAGTCGCGGTGTAGTCGACCGTTGCAGTAAAGTTATCAACCGGTCTGAATTGGAACGTAACTTGAGCATTTTGGCGTTCACGTTGAACGTCGTTAATGCTGTAGTTCATGTCTTTAGGGAAGAAAGCTGCATCGGTGATATTACTGCGGTTATCAATAGCGTTTTGCGCATCTAAATCAGGTAATGCATCATTTTCTTGTAGTACCCAACCTTGAATATTTGCTGCTTGTTGCTGGAAATCACGCTCTTGATGCGAGAATGACACACCAAACCCGAACATATCGTCTGCAAAGGTGTTGCTGTATACGCCCGCGATTTCAGGCGTTACATCGTCGCCCTCTTCGTTAGAAGTGTCATAAATGCCTTTTGCTGAAAACGTAAAGTTTTGACCCGGTTGTGACAATGGCTTCATGGTAATAATGTTTACCGTCGCGCCTAGGCCACCACTAGGGTTTTCAGCTCGTGCTGTTTTATGAAGCTCTAATGTATTGACGCCTTCAGAGGATAAGTTCTCAAGGTTAAATGAGCGGGTAAAGCCGGTGCCCGGCATTTGACGCCCGTTTAATGTCACAAGGTTAAACTCTGGTCCGAAACCACGAACCGTAATTTGGCTACCTTCACCGTTTGAGCGGCTAATGGTGACACCAGTAATACGCTGTAGTGCTTCGGCTAAGTTGGTATCTGGGAATTTACCAAGTTCTTCTGCAGAGATGGCGTCAACCACACCGTTCGAGCTTCGTTTAAGGTCCATCGAACGCATGAGGCTTCCACGAATACCGCTTACTTGGATAACTTCTAGCTCTGCCTCTTCTGGCACGTCAGTTTCTTGTGCTAGCGTTGGCATAGTGAATGCGGCTGTGCCCAATAACAACGCCATGGATGTGGCAAGCTGGGTCTTTTTAAAGGTTATGTTTTTCATAGTTGACCTACAAATCTTATCAATTTGATTGGATGACCGACGACATCGTCGGCCATCAAGCTTTGTTATTGCGCTGCAATTTCAGCGTTGTCGATGCGGTACACTGCGCCTTCACCGGTTCCCCATGCAGGGAATACCATGACGACATCAATAGCACTGATATCTAAACCAGCATCAAACAATGTTTGTAATGGGAAGGTGTAGGTTTGCCATTCTCCGGCTACTGGATCCGCCCCTTCTAGGCTCGCAGACAAGGGTAGCTCGACAGCTGTAGCGGTATCACCAGATTCAATCTTGAATAACCACGGTGCAGATGCATCATTTGGCATTGCGCTTACTTTCATTTCAAAGCGCACTGCACCATTTGAAAGTAATGCTGAAGCGTCATGGTATACACCTTCATCAGCAAGGAAGCCCATTACCGTCGGTGCTTCACCAATGCGGAACTCAGCCACTACGCCATGCGCGTCGTCATCGATTTCTTCTGTTGGTGTAGAGCCTCCACAGCAGTCCCAAATAGACCACTGATCTGCCGCAGCATCAGCGAACAAGGTGATTGCACCGGCAGCGCCATTGCCGCCTTCACTGTCTGGGTGATAAAACTTCACATTATCAAGTCGATATGCTGCGCCTTCACCTGTACCCCATGCTGGGAATACCATGATTACATCGATAGCGCTGACATCGAGGCCTGCAGCTTGCAATGAAGATATAGGGAAGGTGTACGTTTGCCACTCACCAGCGACGGGATCTGAGCCTTCTGCGCTTTCTGAAAGTGGAAGTTCAACCGCTGTTGCACCATCGTTTGATTCAATTTTAAATAACCAAGGTGCAGATGCATCGTTAGGCATGCTCACTACACGCATATCAAATTGCAGCAGGCCACCGTCAGTTAGTGCAGTTGCATCAAACGGTGTATCGCCACCGCCTGCGCTTGAGCGTGTAATAAAGCCCATTACTGTCGGCGCTGAACCTATGCGGAATTCAGCAGTAAGGCCGTGTTCTTCATCATCGATTTCTTCCGTTGGCGTAGACCCACCACAGCAGTCCCACATTGGCCAGTCTGGATTTTGCTCATCTTCAAAGATAACCAACTCTGGATAAGCCAATGCTGCGTCTTGAGAAATTTCTACGTTTGCAACGCGATAAACTGCACCACTACCTGTATCCCATAGTGGGAAAATCATCACAACATCGATGGCGCTGGTATCAAGCCCCGCTTCTGCCAGCATGCTTAGTGGAAATTCATACGACTCCCACACACCCTGTGTTGGGGTAGCAGCTGCTGTATCAGATGGGCCGACATAGCCGTCCATAAGTGGCAGTTCAACGGCGGTTGTGCCTTCTGAACTTTCAATTTTAAATAACCATGATGTTGTTGCATTGTTTGGAGCAGACATCATTTTAAGGTCGAATTTAACGCTTCCAGTTTCTTCCATCGGAGAGGCATCAAAAGGTGATGCTTGACCTTCAGGATCGGTAATGAATAGCTCTCTGCTAATAAAGCCCATTACGGTTGGTGCATCGCCAATACTAAACTCGTAAACCTGTCCTTCAGCACTGTCTTCCACAAGCGCTGGAGTACTACCACCACAGCAGTCCCATGCAGGCCAGTTAGGGTTTGGCGTGCCGCCAAAAATAGTAAGGTTTTGTGCAATACCTGTTGATGGCGGTGACGGAATAGGCGCTGCACCTTCAACCATGGCATCGTCTAATGAATCATAACCAGGGCGGACCGTTTCACAACCTCTACCCGTATCAGGGTCTGAGGCACATTCATAAACACGCACATAATCAATGGCGAACGTTTGGCCTTGTGCAAACGCATCGGCATTAATGCCGGTTTCGTTTACCGCTTCAGGCCAGTTTCCACCTACTGCTAAATTAAGAATAAGGTAAAAATCTTGGTCGAACGGTGCGTTGTCCCAGAACGTAGTAAGTTCGCCAGAGCCCTGTTCAAAGTACTCTGCATACCAACCACGATGCGCAAGTCCAGTGGCTTCGCCTTTGCTGTTTACACGAACTTCAGAACGGCGCTGTGTTGCATACAAATAGCCATCCATATACCAACGTATTTCACCCTCTTGCCATTCTATGGCATAGGTGTGGAAATCGTCTGCTGGGTTAGCGTCATTTGGTAGCGAGTATGCTTGGCCTGAACTGTCATTGTTTGGCCATTCTTTACCATAATGGAGCGTACCGTAAATATGCGCTTCTGGATTACCGTCGATATCTGCTGCTTTTAAGTTAACCGCTTCAACAATATCGATTTCACCAGAGCGTGGCCAGCCGCCGTATACTTCATCAGTTGGCATCATCCAAAATGCTGGCCAGCTGCCTTGCCCTGATGGCATTTTGGCTCGCATTTCGATGCGGCCATATTTAAAGTCGCCTTTGTAACGTGTGTTTAAACGCGCTGATGTGTAGGGCTTCTGCGCCCCTTCTTCTGCCGGTAAGGCCACGATGTTGAGAACGCCATCGTCTACAAACGAGTTAGTGCCCTCATCGGTGTAGCACTGCGCTTCATTATTACCACCGCCTGCGCAGTTTACTTCATGGGTCCATTTATCGTCGTCGATGCTAGTGCCATCGAACTCGTCACTCCATACCAATTGCCAGTCTGAAACTGGCGCTGATGGCTCTACGACGTTGATATCAGTTGAGGTAGTGGCGCCACCACCGCAGCCAAAGAGTGTCGTGACTGATATCGCAGCAGCTAGCTGCGATAGTTGAGTCGCTTTTGTAGTCATTGTTTCGCCCTTTGAAAAATAGGTTTTGTTGAGTTCGCCGCGATGGCTCTGTTCTTTTGTAAGCGCTTACAGTTGTCAGTAAATTTTTTTGGAAGCGCTTACATGTCGTGGAATTTAATCTAGTAACAAAGAAAGATCAACACTGTTTCCAATTTTTTAACATTTCTATTGAAGGGGGAACACAGAGACGAGTAGTAAAAGAAGCGGATACAATATGAATATATATATCAGAGGTTTAAATTTATTAAAGAAGTGCTTATTTGGTTGCAAGGTCAACACTTTAATCATATTTATTAGACTAAATGTTAATTAGCATTGTCTCTTCTTTTCCTCTTTGAAGCCGCAAAAACATGCTTTGTTAAGTACGAGCTATATTAATTTTTCAGAGTTTTGGCGTATCGTGATGAAGGAGAAGAACTCATGACAAAGCAAAACACTTTGAACAATGTCATGTATATATTATGTGTCTTTTATCCTGTTAACATAATAAAAACACTTGCATTACATCTTCACAAAACGTAGATTTATATGAAAGCGCTTACAAAGTGCTTTTTTTGATTTTGTAAGCGCTTTCATAAGTGTGCAATAAAATGTCGAGAAGTAGGTTTTATTGCTAGCGAGGCGCAAGTCAAAGTTTTTCGAGAAAAAGATTACAGAGCTGTGCTCTTCTTTACACTCTAGACGGCTGGGAACACACATGAAACCAAACACATTTAGAAAGACACGATTAGCAACAAGCTTGTCGTTAGTATTAGGGGCTATGGCCTCTATGCCTGCAATGGCACAAGAGAACGACGAAAAAGAATTACAGGCAGGGGACTTCGAAGTCATTGAAGTTAGCGGTATTCGTGAAAGTCTTACTAAGGCGATGCTCACGAAGAAAGCGGCTTCTGGTGTCGTAGATGCTATCTCTGCAGAAGATATCGGTAAGTTTCCAGATACGAACTTAGCTGAATCATTACAGCGTATTACCGGTGTGTCAATTGACCGCTCTCAAGGTGAAGGTAGCCGTATCACTGTTCGTGGTTTTGGCCCTGATTATAACCTTGTGACGTTAAACGGTCGCCAGATGCCAGCAGCCAACATTGCTGCTACATCGGCATCTTCTTCACGTTCTTATGATTTTGCAAACCTTGCTTCTGAAGGTGTTTCTGCTGTTGAAGTGTACAAAACGAGTTTAGCCTCACAACCTACTGGCGGTATCGGTTCTACCGTTAACCTCGTGACGGCAAAGCCATTATCTAATCCGGGCCGAAAAGTTACTGTCACCGCAAAAGGAATGATGGACGGCTCTACTGAAACGGGTAGCTCAATTACGCCGCTTTTGTCTGGTATTTATAGCGAAACATTCAACGATGATAAGTTCGGTATTCAGTTGATCGGTTCTTATCAAGAGCGTGACGGTGGTCAGGCAAGCGCTGAAACCGGAAATGGTTGGTATACCATTAAAGGTGATGGTGGAGATTGGGGTTCGCTACCTCGCGACGGTTCATTTACTAACCTACCGGGTGAAAATGACGTTTACTCTGTGCCGCGTAACCTTGCCTATAACTTTGATGAATTCACAAGAACGCGTACTAACGGACAGTTAACGCTTCAATATGCGCCGACTGATGACCTAACGACAACATTAGACTATACGTATTCAGAACTTGAAACGCGAACGCAGCGTCAACAGCTTTCAACCTGGTTTAACGGTGTACCAGCATTCGGTGAGTATACGCCAGGCACAAATACAGAAGGCTCAGTGATGGGGCCTGTGGTTTATGCCGATGCGACGTGCTGCGATATCGGTCTTGGTACTTCTGATACTTCTGTTTACAACGAGAATAAGTCATTAGGCTTTAACGTTGAATGGATAGCGACGGATAATTTGACACTTGAAGTGGATTACCATTCGTCTACTGCTGAGGCTGGTCCGCAAAATGATTTAGGTAGTGACAACGTAGTAAGTGCCGTGTCGTTCGACCGTGTATTGACTGAAGTTGACTATTCTCAAGACTTCCCAGTAATGGATATCACCTATGCAGATGGCGTGAACGGTTTAGATCCTTCTCGCATGTCAACATCGGGTACGTCGTTACGAAACAGTTACATGAAGTCAGATATTGATCAGCTCCAGTTCCGCGGAAACTATTACCTTGACGATAGCGTAGTAACAAGCATCGATTTTGGTATTACAGCGATGGAAGCGAAGAACCGTTCTGCTTACTCAGTAGCACAACGTGATACATGGGGCGGCTACGGTACTGCTGATGACTATCCAGATGATATTTTTGTTCAGCAAGACTTGCCGGGACGTTTTGATGACGTGCTAGGCAGTAATGGTGCAGACCTAGAACCATTCTACTATGCGTCGAATATTCAGGACCTTATTGGAGCAATCAGTGCTATAGCTGCGGCAAACGGCGAAACGATTAGCCCTTGTGGTACTCGCCTGTGTATGGACCCGAAATTTCAAGTTGATCGACGCGTAACAGAAACACAAATTGCAGCATATGCGCAAGCAAATATGGAATTTGAACTGGGCGATATGCCAGTGTGGATCAGTGCAGGTCTGCGTTATGAAGATACGGATATCGAGTCTTCGGCATTAGTACCACAATTCACGACTATTCAGTGGTCTGGTGCAAACGAGTTTAATGCGGTTATCGATGGTGAAACCTTCACTACCCTTGATGGCGGATATGATCACTTCTTACCATCAGTAGACTTCAAGATGGCAGTGACCGACGACTGGTATGTGAGAGCGTCATACAGTGAAACGATTACGCGCCCTGGTTACGGTGATATTCAAGGTGGTCTAACGGTAAATCAGTTAGCGCGTTTCAACGGCGGTACAGGAAACGCGGGTAACCCGAATTTATTACCATTCGAATCAACGAATATCGACTTGTCGACTGAATACTACTATGGCGAAGGCAGCTATGTGTCATTTGGCTACTTCGACAAACAGGTAGATAACTTCATTGGTTCAGATACCTTTGTCGACACTATTTTTGACTTGCCTACACCGTTTGGCGGTCCGCGTTATAACGAAGCTGTCGCGGCATTAGGGACAGATGATGCTGGTGCAGTTCTTGAGTATTTACGCGCTAACTATGGCGACACTATTCAAGGTATCGCAGGCGAAGATCCTCTTCTTCCAATTACCGTTACGCAAGCGGTTAACTCTGATACTTCACGTTCGGTAGACGGGTTTGAAATGGCAGTTCAGCACATTTTTGGTGAGTCTGGATTTGGTGTAATTGTTAACTACACAACCGTTGACGGTGACGTGGAGTATGACAACTACAACACGAACAAAGGTGAAGGCGTTCAGAACCAATTTGTATTACTTGGCTTAAGTGATACGGCGAACGCGGTTCTTTTCTATGAGAACTATGGTTGGGAAGTGCGCGTTGCATGGAACTGGCGTGATAAATTCTTATCAGGAACAGTCGATGGAAACGGAGAGCGCAATCCTACCTATATTGAGGCCTACGACCAAATTGACGTGAACGTGCGTTATGAAGTTAATGAAGATTTAGAAGTCTTTGTTGAAGGTATCAATATCACCGGCGAGTATCAGCGCGCGCATGGTCGTCACCCTAATATGTTGATGGGTATCTACGATGTAGAGCCTCGCTATAATGTAGGTGTTCGTTACAGCTTCTAAGTCCCAGAAGGTGTAATTTAAGAAGCGTTGTAGCGTCATGCTGCAACGCTTTGTTTTTCTTTTACCACCAATGCGGTAGTGTAAGCAAAAGCAGTTGTTATAAGTGACAAGTCGAATGAATGCACACGATATCCATAATCCTGTTCAATCTATAGTTGTTGCTGGTGGCGGTGCCGCAGGCTGGCTAACTGCAGCGGTAATAGCAGCCGAACATAACGTAAAAAATAATCCTTCAATTTCGGTAACACTTGTTGAATCTCCCGATGTTAAAATTTTAGGTGTTGGTGAAGGTACGTGGCCTACTATGCGCGATACATTGCGCAAAATTGGAATAGATGAGTCAACATTGATAGCAAAGTGTGATGCGTCATTTAAACAAGGTACGCGTTTTGTAAACTGGCGTCATACTCCAAAAAACGGCAGCGTTGATTGTTATGACCACCCTTTTAGTTTACCCGCAGGATTTTTTGAAGGAGACGTTGGTGCCTGGTGGTTGTTACATCAGTCTCAACCGGAAAAATACTCGTTTTCGCAAGCTGTAAGTACTCAATCAGCCCTTTGCGATTTATCAAAAGCACCAAAACAACCTCAAACGCCAGCCTATGCAGCAGTAGCTAATTATGGATATCACCTAGACGCCAACAAGTTTGCAGAACTGCTCAAGCTGCACAGTATTGACGTTCTGGGCGTACGATACGTCAACGATCATATCGAGGACGTCCAGGCGGATAGTGATAACAACATTTCTGCACTTCGATGCAGGAACGGGGTGATTACCGGTGACCTCTTTGTTGATTGTACTGGTTTTGTCGCAACCCTGATTGATGGGCACTATCAATCTCCTTTTACATCGGTCTCGCATGGACTTAAGAATAATAGTGCAATGGCAGTTCAAGCCTCATACATAAATGATAACGTGGATATTGCGTCTGCCACGCTTTCTACTGCCCATGATAGCGGTTGGATTTGGGACATTGGCTTGCCACATCGAAAGGGCGTAGGGTGTGTTTACAGTAGTGAATTTTGTAGTGACGAGAAAGCAGCAGATACACTATTGGCGTATGTAGGCTCATGCACAAAAACGCAATGTGTATCTGAAGACGCAGTACGCAAAATCTCGTTTTCACCTGGGTATCGAGCTACGCCTTGGGTTCACAATTGTGTCGCGGTAGGCACGAGTGCTGGCTTTGTGGAGCCGTTAGAGGCCTCGGCGCTTGTTATGGTTGAGCTTTCAGCACAATTTATCGCGCAGAACTTGCCTCCTCACACTGGGTTACTTAGTGCTGTAAGTGCCCAATTCAATCAACATTTCTCGCGTCGTTGGCAGCGTATCGTTGACTTTTTAAAGTTACATTATGTATTGAGTGGACGTACCGATTCGCCATATTGGCGTCATATGACCGATATGACTACGGCCTCAGAACAGCTTACTCAATGGCTTGAACAATGGGTTTACCGCCCTGTTTCAACCAGTGACTTTATTTACGCAGATGAACTTTTTCCTGCAGCAAGTTATATGTACGTTTTGTATGGCATGCGTCCATCTGAGCAATTTGCTCTTAATGAAATGCGCTATCCTGATAGTGTGCTGAGGTCGACACAACAGGCGGTGGCGCATAATGAAAAAAAATTACATCAACAATTAGCCGCGCTTCCTTCAAACCGCGAACTAATTAATATTATTCGACAGCGGAATAGTGCATAGGAGAAGTTATGGCAAATCATGTATTGCTCAACAACGTTGAACATAAAAACTTAAAAGTAAAAAATAACTATACAAACACATTTGGGCACGACCAAATGTGTGTGCCCGTGTTTCCTGTTGAGGCCCGTCATGCACAAGCGCACTACCCGTTGGTTTTCGCTAAAGACGCCAACGGTCAATATCAAATGGTAGCACTATTGGGGCTGGAGCAGGGTGAGAACGTTTTTATTAACGAAGGTAAGTGGAATGCGTCTTACAAGCCATTAGTGGTTGAGAAAGGACCGTTTCTGATCGGACGTAGTAGTCGGCAAGAGGGGGCTGAAGAAACGTTATCTATTCATGTCGATCTTGATGATGAACGGGTCGTAATGAACGAAAATGCTGTTGAAGGTGCTATTGAAGTGTTTCTTCCTCATGGCGGAAACAGTGAATACATCGATAACATTGCGAATATCTTAAGCACACTACATGAGTCTAATGAGGCGCATAACAACTTTGTTGAGACGCTAGTTGAGCTTAACCTTATTGAGTCATTTGTTGTCGATGTGGACATTGATGGAACGGGAACACATCGTTTATCCGGGTTTTACACTATTAATGAAGACCTTCTAAAAACGTTAGATGTTGACGCGTTAGCGACGCTGCACGGCAATAATTATTTAGAGACCATCTATATGATGTTAGCGTCGATGTCGCAGCTTCGTCATATCGTTGCCCTTAAAAAGGCATCAATGTAGGTAGCGCATGTTAATAGTTGGAGTTGCCCGATGAGCGAACTACATTCGTTTAAAAAAGTGCCTAGAGCGACGTGGCAGCGGTCATGTAGGGCGCCACAATGTATAAGCAAAGACCAAATTGGTTTTAATCGGTCGGGATTAGTTGAGGCGGTTCATCAACATACTCACCCCATTTTTATGCCTAACCTGGTCGACGATTGGCCTGTTGTGAAGGCCGCAAAACAGTCTGCTGATGCACTGTGTGAATATTTAGCATCCTTTGATAAAGATATGGTAGTCGATACGCTCCATCTTCCTCATGATGCCGATGGGCGAATGTTCTATAACGACGATTTGACGGGCTTCAATTTTAAACGTGCGAAGATGCCATTTAAAGAAGCATTGCATGAATTGTCCACGCGGATGTTGGAAGAAAAACCAGATACGCTTTATATAGGCTCGACTACTGTTGAACGCTGCTTGCCCGGGTTCTTGGAAGAAAACCCAATTGGGCTTGATGAACTGTCTCCACTGGGAACATTCTGGCTTGGAAACAAAAGCAGGATAGCCGCGCATTACGATGCACCCGACAACATAATATGTGTTGCTGCTGGTAAACGTCGTGTGACGCTTTTTCCACCAGAACAGGTGGAAAATCTTTATATTGGCCCTTTGCATCATACGCCCGCGGGGCAGGCTATTAGCATGGTCGATTTCGCGTACCCTGACTTCGAAAAATACCCGAAGTTCGCCACTGCTATAGAGCATGCTTTAGTGGTTGATCTATTGCCTGGGGATGCCCTCTTTATACCTTCAATGTGGTGGCACCATATTGAAGGTCAAGAGCATATTAATTTACTTGTTAATTATTGGTGGAGAGATGTCCCCGCCTACATTAGTCGGTCTGAAAATACACTGTATCACGCCCTTTTGACACTAAAACAGTTACCAGCAGCACAGCGAAAGGCATGGAAAGCGCTATTTGATTTTTATGTGTTTAGTGATGAGGATAAGCGTTTTGACCATATCTCCCAAACTAAGCAAGGCCCGCTGGGCGATATTGATGAAAACACGTTGCGTCAGTTCAAAGCGTGGCTCGTTAACAATTTAAAGCAGTAATCCTGAGGTTTTTATGACAATGTCTTCTCAATCAAAACAAAAGCAACGTGTCGTTATTGCCGGTGGTGGCACTGCGGGTTGGATGGCGGCTGCAGCCTTTACCCGCTTGCTTGGTAAAGAAGTAGATGTAACCCTTATTGAAAGTTCAGATATTGGCACCGTTGGTGTCGGTGAGGCAACTATTCCGACACTTGTTTTCTTTCACAAATTGTTGAAAATTAATGAGCAAGACTTTATGTCGGCCACCAACGCAACGTTTAAACTAGGCATCAATTTCGAAAATTGGAAAGACGTAAATGATGCCTATCTTCATGCTTTTGGTGTAACAGGAAAGGATTGTTGGGCTGCGGGCTTTCAACACTTTTGGCTACGTGGCCTAAAAGAGGGGTTGGCTACAGATTTTGGCGATTATTGCTTAGAGAGGCAGGCAGCCGAAGCAAATAAATTTGCACACCTCCCCAATAATGGGCTGAACTATGCTTATCATATCGATGCAACGAAGTACGCGGCATTTTTGCGTAAAATTGCGGAAAAAGAAGGCTTACGCCGAATAGATTCAACCATTGGCGAAGTAAAGGTTCGCGAAGCTGACGGTTTTATCGAATCGCTTACGTTGAGCAATGGTGATGTAATAGAAGGCGATATTTTCATAGATTGCACAGGCTTTCGTGGCTTGTTGATAGAAAAGGCCCTTCATACAGGATACGAAGATTGGTCACACTGGTTGCCATGCGACAGCGCGGTGGCTGTCCAAACCGAGTCAGTTGGCGATCCGATTCCTTACACGCGCTGCATCGCACATGAAGCAGGTTGGCAATGGCGCATTCCACTTCAGCATCGTGTGGGTAATGGCATGGTATTCTGTAGTAATTACTTTTCTGATGACCAAGTTATTGAAAAATTACTGGGAAGTGTAGAGGGTAAGCCGTTAAACGATCCCCGGGTTATTCACTTTAGAACTGGTCGCAGGCGTAAGCAGTGGAATCGAAACTGTTTAGCACTTGGTCTGGCAAGTGGCTTTTTAGAGCCATTAGAATCGACCAGTATTCACTTAATCCAACAAGGTATTGTTCGTTTTCTACGGATGTTCCCAACGGCAGGAATCGTTCAAGAAGATATCGACGAATTTAACCGCCAAGCTGAATTTGATATTGAGCACATCAGAGACTTTATAATACTGCACTATCATGTGACCAATCGAACAGATACACCGTTTTGGCGTCATTGTCGGCAAATGGATGTCCCTGATTCGCTCAAGCATCGTATTGAGTTGTTTAAAAAAACGGGGCGTGTATTTAGAGAAGGAAGTGAGTTGTTTGATGATTCATGGCAACAAGTCATGATTGGACAGGGGTTAATACCACAAAGTTATCACCCTATTGTTGACACAATGAGTAAGCAAGAACTGACTAGTTTATTATCGGGGATTCGAGACGGTATAACGCGTACCGTTGATAAGCTGCCTCCGCACCAAGATTATATATCGCGTTTTTGCTCTTAATCACGTGTAGAGATTTAGTGCTTTTTTCAGCCCGTTATCGCGGGCTTTTTTATGTGAATATTTTGTAAAAACTTGTTGTGAGTGTTAATGAAAGCGCTTACAATTGCTAGTGAGTAAGGTAGGTAATGCGCAGGTATCCAGTTGCATTCTTATCACAATATCCATGTGTAATTCACGTGTTTTTAATTTCGAAGAAAGGCTTTTCAATCATGGAAATACTGGCCAAATCCGGCTCACCTTTTACGAGCAAAGCGTTCACGATAGGTGTCGCAACCTCTTCTTTTCAAATAGAAGGTGACGCAGATAACAGAGAAAAATGTATCTGGGATACGTTCTGTGAGCAGCCTGGAAAAGTTGCAGATGGCAGTGACGGATTGATTGCCTGTGATCACGTGAATCGCATTGATGAAGATGTTGCTATCATCGACTCGCTTAATGTTGATGCATATCGCTTCTCTATAAGTTGGCCACGAGTGATACGGTCAGATGGCACTGTCAATCAAGAGGGGTTAGGGTTTTATATATCGCTGCTAGACAAACTTGCCGCTAGAAATATAAAAGCTTATGTCACGCTTTATCACTGGGATTTACCTCAATATTTAGAAGATAAAGGTGGTTGGTTAAATAGAGATACCGCATTTGCGTTTGCCGAATATGTAGATATTGTGACTAATGCATTTGCCGGTAAAGTGCATTCCTATGCCACGTTGAATGAACCGTTTTGTAGTGCTTATTTGGGCTATGAAATCGGTGTTCATGCCCCTGGCCTAATAGGCAAAGAGTACGGTAAAAAAGCAATTCATCACTTGTTATTGGCACACGGGCTCGCGATGAGAGTGATACGCAAAAATGCGCCGGGTATAGAAGCAGGTATTGTGCTTAATTTTACACCTTTTTACCCTAATTCCACTGCAGAAAAAGACGTGACCGCAACGAAACTTGCACATGATCATCACAACGACTGGTACATTAAACCGTTACTGCATGCACAGTATCCGGCATTAATTAACGAGATTCCCGTGTCGCACCGCCCAGATGTTCGCGATGGCGATTTAGCCATTATTTCTGAAAAAATTGATTACCTTGGCGTGAATTATTATACGCGAGCCTACGTAAAAGACGACGGCAGTGACGACCCCTGTCAGTTGCCAGCGCCGGAGCATGCTGAAAAAACGGCGATGGGGTGGGAAGTATATCCACAGGGTCTTACCGATTTACTGTTGCAACTGCATAATGATTATACCTTGCCACCAATCATTATTACTGAGAATGGTTTAGCCAGTGATGATGTATTGGAATCTGGAGAAGTAAATGATGAGCAGCGTATCCGTTACCTCACTTCACATTTAGATGCGGTAGCTGCTGCCATGGAGCAAGGCGTAGATATTACTGGCTACTTCGTTTGGAGCTTACTTGATAATTTCGAGTGGGCGCTAGGCTATGAAAAGCGCTTTGGTATTATTTATGTTGATTATGAAACACAGAAGCGAACGTTAAAAGCCAGTGCGCAAAAGTTGCAAGCACTGTTGGCCAAACGTCGTGAGCTAACAGAAGAGTCTGCAAAACAGTGTGAAGCAGTAACAGCGATAAAATAACGAAAAAACGGTGGAATAGATGGTTGGCGCGAAGGAAAAAATTGCCTATGGTTTAGGCGATACCGCAAGTAATTTTATATTTCAAACGGTGATGTTGTTTTTAACATTCTACTACACCGATGTTGTAGGTTTATCTGCCGCCGCGGTAGGAAGCATGTTTCTTTTGGTGCGCGTGTTTGATGCCGTAACCGATCCTCTTATGGGGTCATTGGCCGATAGAACAAGAACGCGATGGGGGTCTTATCGCCCCTATTTATTGTGGTTAGCGCTGCCTTTTGCGTTATGTAGTGTGCTTGCGTTTACGTCACCAGAGTGGTTAACCGAGGATGGAAAGCTTTATTACGCGTTTAGCACTTATGCGTTGCTCATGCTCATGTACACCGCAATTAATATTCCTTATTCGGCATTAGGTGGCGTATTAAGCGCTGACGCAACAGAGCGTGTATCCATACAGTCTTACCGTTTTGTCTTTGCAATGGGGGGCGGCTTGCTGGTCACCTCTTTCATGCTTCCTCTCGTCGGCTACCTTGGCGATGGAAATGACGCAATAGGTTATCAACGTGCAATGACGGTAATGAGCGTCGTTGGTATGGTGTTATTTTTATTATGTTTTGCAGGCACCAAAGAACGCGTTAAACCTGCAAATGAAACGCCAGCACCCTATAAAACGCAGTTGAAGTCAGTGTGGCAAAATGACCAAGCCCGCGTGTTATGTATGGTTGCTGTGGTGCTTTTAACCGGAATGGTGCTAAGAAATACCCTTGCGCTTTACTATGTTAAATACGTACTTCAACGGCCAGAATCGGCTACCTTCTTTGTTACAGCGGGTATGATAGGAAGCATTATAGGTTGCGCGCTTGCTAACCCCGTTGCAAAACGAATTCCAAAGATAAAAGCCTATGTGATTTTACAAATAGCCAGTGCACTAATATGTATTGCTAATTTTTTCATTCCTTACGATGCTTGGGCTGCTGCCGTTATGCTTCATTTTGCATGGGGGCTATTGCTGCAAATGGCGACGCCTTTGCTGTGGTCGAAAATTGCCGATGTCGTTGATTATGGTGAATATAAAACCGGTCAACGCATGACAGGTTTAACGTATTCAACCATCGTGTTTTTTATCAAAGTTGGGCTCGCTCTAGGCGGCGCATTGGCGGGGTGGCTGTTAGCGTCATTCAATTACCAACCTGATGCCTATGAGCCTACCGTCGCTGCCGGTATTGTTGCTGTTTTCTGTTTTGGCCCAGCTATTGCGTCGATAGGTGTTGCGATTATCATGCGCTGGTATACATTAGACGAACTAAAAATTTCGTCTATCCAAAAAACATTGGGAATTGCATCGCAAAAAGCGTAGTGCATTTTCTAATACAAAGACGTTGAGCAAGGATATAAGCACGACAAGGTGCGGTTAATAAACGACTATGGTTACAATAAAGCAGGTGAGTGAGCTCGCTGGTGTATCGTCAGCAACGGTTTCTCGCGTTATAAATAATACCGATACGGTTAAGGAAACTACCCGTAAGCAAGTACTCTCGGCAATGAAAAAGTTGGGGTATCGCCATAACGTTATTGCAGCGTCTCTTGCGTCTAATAAAACGCATACCGTGGGATATGTCGTGCCCGAACTACATGGCTCGTTTTTCGGTACGATGATGGCCGGTTCGGAAAAAGTCCTACGTCAAGCCGACAAACATATGTTTGTAGTAACCGGCCACAGTGACGAAACCCTCGAAAAAAAAGAAATTGAAGCATTACTTAGTCGTCGATGCGATGCGCTTATTCTGCATGTAGAGGCGGTAAGCGATGAATACCTTATAGACTTGGCGAGCCAATCTGTGCCGATTGTCGTGGTAAACCGTTATATCAAAGAGATAGGTGAAAAGTGCATTAGCTTAGACAATGTGCTGGGCGCGTATTTAGCCACCCAACATTTAATCAGTTTAGGGCACACTCAGATTGCCTACGCAGCAGGCGCATTGTTTAAGGCCGATGGTATCAATCGTTTAATTGGACATAAAAAAGCATTGCAAGAAGCCAATATGCCATTTAGCGAAGAAACTGTTTCTGAAGGCAACTTCCAAGCCTTCTCGGGCGAAAAATGTGTGGAAGAGTTAATAGAGCGATGCGTTGAGTTTACCGCTATCGCCTGTGCCAACGACGAAATGGCTTCTGGTGCAATCAATGCATTGCGTAAGCATGGCAAGCGAGTACCCGAAGACGTATCAGTCATTGGGTTTGATAACATTGATTTTGCAAGCTACCTCACGCCTAAGCTTACCACAGTGAATTACCCCATAAGGGACATTGGCGCGATGGCGGCAAAGTGGATCCTTAACCAAGCATACGGGGATGGAAAGATGACAATGGAGCATATATTGTCACCGAGAATTATTGTGCGCGGCACCACAATGAAAATAAAAAGTTAAATTCAACTTCAGACTAATAGTGACGGTGCCGATAATTCTGATACTCTGGGTAAGAATAACTAAAGGTGGTGGCAAATATGTTTGTTTCTCGTGGCAGGTACGAAGAAAAAGAATCTCAACTCACACAGCTTGATGCGAAATATCAAGATGCCTTAAACAAGGTGTCGATGCTCGAGTCAGAAAACGCTGAGCTACATCAACAATTAGAGGCTGCCAGTAAAGCACAGGCACAAGCGAAAGACTCAACCATCGTACGATGTTTGTTAGATTCTCTTGCACAAATTACTGGTATTAGAGAAACGGTGTTAGGCGCTTATCAACAAATAGATGCTGAAAACAAGTCTATCTCTAACATCAACGAGCTCTTTAGTCAGTCTTCAACTGTACTTGATAAAATAGTCAAAGACATGAGCGGCTTAAATACTCAGATGGTCAGCATGAGCGAGCGCATTTCTGGGTTGTCAACCACTGCCGATAATATCAATAAGTTTGTATCTACCATTACCAGCATTTCCGACCAAACCAATTTGCTAGCGCTTAATGCTGCCATAGAAGCGGCGCGCGCCGGCGATGCCGGTCGCGGTTTTAGTGTTGTTGCTGACGAAGTCCGAGCGCTTGCTACCGAGACCAATAAATCAGCCACAGAAGTCTCTGAACTGGTGAACGGAATTATTCAATCTACTGCGCAAGCAGTGTCGGGTGTGAATGAACTTCGTGGTAATAATGAAGAGCTCGAAGCGGGTATTACGACACTAAACCAAAGCTATGAAAGCATGGTTACACATTGCGACAGCATGAAGAATACGATTGAAGACGGTTCACTTCGTACGTTCATTCAAACCGTGAAGTTAGATCATGTTGTGTGGAAAACAGATGTTTACGCTGTAATTTGTGGTGAGAGCGATAAACAAGCGTCTGAACTCGCTGATCACATGAGTTGCCGCTTAGGACAATGGTGCAGTGCAAATGCAGGTCAGCCTATCTCACAAAATACGGCGTTTAGAGAACTTGATGTGCCTCATGCACAAGTTCACAAATGTGGCATGGCTGCACTCGATGCCAAGGCAAAAGGTGACAACGCAACTGCTGATGCTAAGCTTGTTGAAATGGAACGAGCTAGTGAAAAAGTCATGGCGCTGCTCGATAGGTTGGCTAATTAAATTCAGCTGTAGATCAGCGGAATTACGCACACCAGGGTGAGTATTGTTGAACAGCTCTATTGATAAAAGTGACGCTGTATCAGTATCTGAGTTAAAGGCGCAGGTAAAATCGCTTGAGCGGCAGCTCAAGCGACAAAAAATAGCGCGTGAAAATGCCGAATCGTTCCTTCAAACGTATTCAAAAGACGCTTACCTTGCCAACCAAGCCCTTCGTAAATCACTCCAAGACTCAAAACGACGAGAGAGAGAACTACTTTTTCTCAATCGTTCCGCTTCCCAATTAACCGCTGCTAAAGACGGTATCAATTTTATTTTCTCAGCGCTTGAGTCTGTTGTTGAATTTAGCGATGCCCTTTTCGGCAAAGCGCTAATCGTTAAACATGGTCAGATAATCAAAGGCGATGACGATAGCGTATTGTCGCCAGAAGATGGCTGGCTTGAAAAACCCCTTTTCACTCAGCTTTTAAGAGAAGAATTACCTCTCTCTCTTGAGGAAAGCTATACGCATTGGTGTGTGAACGTGATTTCAAGGCCAGATAACCAGGCTGAAGCGCGACTAATACACTTTATGCAAGACTTAGGAAACGGTGAGTTTGGTTGGCTTGCGCTGTTCACGAAAGATGACACGCTTGAAGAAGAAATGCTTTATGTTTTAGATACCACTAAACATTATTTAAAGTTTGGTATTGGCTATCAAAGTAAGACGCAAGAGCTTTCACATAAGAAACAGGCTCTGTCTTCCATTAAAAAAGATCATGAGAATTTACAACAGAAGCTTGTCTCAGCAGACAAAATGGCGATGCTTGGGCAACTTGCGGCAGGTATTGCGCACGAAATAAATAACCCGATTGGCTACGTGCGAAGCAATACGGCTGTTGCAAAGGACATCTTTAAGGATTACTTAAGCGCACTTAGTGAAATAAAAGCCCTCTGCGAGCGACACGGAGGGCAGCTTTTTGATGACTTTTGTGCCTTAGAAAATAGCTATTCGTTAACGGAAAGTGCTGAAGCGATTTCAGAGATGTTTGAAGAGTCGTCTGAAGGTATTGAACGTATTATTGAAATTGTTAAGGCCCTTCGTAGTTTTTCTTATCCGGGAACCGAAAAGAAAGAAACAGTGTGCACTAATGATGTTATTAATACGGCGCTTCGCTTAACGAATAACCTTTATAAATATAAAAATAATATTGTGTTTACCGAGTCTAATGTCCCCATCAATGTTATTGGCAGCGCAGGCCAGATTCAGCAAGTCTTAGTCAACTTAATCACCAACGCGGTTTACGCGACGCCTGAAGGTAAAAGCATTTACATAGACGTTGAAAAATCACAGTTTCAGGCACGCATTATCATAAAAGATGAAGGTGTTGGCATGTCTCAAGATGTGGTTGAAAAAATGTTTACGCCTTTCTTTACCACCAAACCCCCAGGAGATGGCACAGGGCTAGGTATGTCTATCTCTTTGACTATCATAGAAGAGCACGGCGGCGAATTTGAGATTGAAAGCAAAGAAGGGGTTGGCACGACGATTGGTATAACGCTACCACTCGCCTAGCGTTTTAATTGAAAAAATCACTCACTCTTTATACTTAAGTATAGACGTTATGCATATTTGTTCTACTCTTACTAGATAATACGAAAAAGCGTAGCAAGCGCTAGTTCTGTAGCATTTAGTTTGATGGAGAGTGCCGTACATGCGTAACAACCAGCCCGTAACGCAACGAGAATATAAATTTCCTACCGATTACCGCTTGATATCGTCAACCGATAGGCGAGGCGTGATTAAGCACTGTAATAAAGAGTTTATTGAAGCCAGTGGTTTCTCAAAAGAGGAGTTGATAGGAAAAAATCATAATCTTATTCGGCATCCTGATATGCCTCCTTCCGTTTTTAAGGAGATGTGGAGCACGCTTGAATCAGGACAGTGTTGGCTTGGCTTGGTAAAAAATCGGCGTAAAAATGGCGACCATTATTGGGTCTCCGCTTTTGTTACACCGGTGTATGAGGGGAAAGACATTGTAGGTTACGAGTCGGTGAGAGTGCCCGCGTTAGATGATGAAATAAGCCGGGCTGAGGATATTTATGCGCGTATGAGAAGCGGTGGCAGCGCAATACCTTTCATGCGCTTAATGATGCAGAATGTTATGCAGGTTTTACCCATGCTACTAATAGGGTTGGCGCTTATTGCTACATTGTGGTTGTCTGCTGGTGGTATATCTGCGCTTATAGCATTAGTTGCAGTTTGCATTATGATTTTATGGCAGGAAAGTCATAGCCGTGGGAATTGGAAAAAGGTAGTTAATCTCAGTCCAGCTACTTATACAAATAGTATTGTTGCGCAAACGTACTTCCCAGATATTGCACACGTCGCGCAAGCAAAACTTGCAGTTGGTTGTGAACTTGCTAGAACAAGAACGGCATTGACTCGCATAAAAGATGCATCGGCAGGGTTAGACGCGATATCTTCTACCACCCATGAGCAAGCAGAAACCACCAGCGCAGCCGTGGTGCAGCAAAACCAAGCGACACAGCTAATCGCCACGGCGGTTACTCAAATGAGTCAGGCCATTCAAGAAGTCGCTGAGCGGGTAGAGAGTAATGCTGTAAGTGCCGGAACGGCTGCTGAGAATGTGCAAACAGGTAACGATAAGGCAGAGCAGGCCATGCAGGCTATTGTAGCGCTGAGAGAAGCGGTAGAAAGTATTTCTGACACCGTTACTGAGCTTGCACAGTCAACAAGTGATATTGGTGAAGCAGCCAGTATTATTTCAACCATTGCTGACCAAACTAACTTACTTGCATTAAATGCTGCTATCGAGGCTGCTCGTGCAGGCGAGCAGGGGCGTGGATTTGCAGTGGTTGCTGATGAAGTGCGTACGCTTGCGTCTAAAACACGAGAATCAACCGATAAGATTCACAATATCATTCAAGAACTCGCTGAGCGCTCGGAGCGAGCAGTTAGAGTTTCAACTGAAGGAATGTCATCTGCCGAGCATGGTAGCGCTATCGTTCAAGAGACGCGAGGCGCGTTGCATCAAATTAATAATGCGGTGCAAGGCATAGCATCTGCAACGGTAGAAATGTCATCGGCGGTTGAACAGCAAAGTACCGTTGCTGAGCATATTAATCAGCAACTGGTAGAGGTGGCCGACGGTGCAAAAGAAACACAGCGGTCTTCTGAAGCCTCACTGGTTGCGAGTCAAGCGTTAAGAAAAACAGTAGACGAAGTACACTCATTAATTGTTCGTTTTAATACAAGCAAGCGCTTAGGTGACTAGCGGTTCTGTATTACTAGGCATGTGGGGCTACGTTTTGTTGAGCCCCACATGTAAGCCCTGCCGGTATGCCGAAATAGCAGGGAAATATGCAATAAAAAGTGTTGCAGTGAGTACGGCGGTAACAATGATGAGGCTCTCAACATTAAAAATGTTACCGGTCAGGAATAGTCCGTAATGATCACCTATCCAATCACTGGTCGTAAACAGTAGCGTGGCGACAACAAGTACGCTAATTACACACCCCGCCAAGCTGATGAGCAGTGCTTCTAATTGAATTAAAACAAGTAACGTTAAAGGTGATGCGCCAATTGTTCTAAGAATCGCCATTTCGTGACGTCGCTCACGCATAGAGGCAAGTAACATGGTGGTTAAACCAAACAGTGAAGCAATCACAATTAACAACGAAATGCCTAATAATAACCCTTCAATGTTCCCCACTATATTCCACAGCTGTGAAAGCACAACACCGGGTAGAATGGCCGATAACGGCTCCGTTTTATTTTGGTTAAGTTGGTATTGGAGCTGAAGTGCAGCGACTCTATTTTTAAGCCCAAGCATTGCTACGCTTACTACCTGCGGCGTGTAACCTTCGTTGTCGCTACCTGAGTTATCGCGAAACGCTTGTTCATGTTGAGTATTATCGTCGTGAGAATGGGGTGTTGCATGATGTACTTCATGTGTAGTGGAGTGGGGTGTTGATGTTTTCGGTTTGCCTATTCGCGCAATCGCGGTAGCGGGGGCATCATGCGCCGCATCGAGCCCTTCAAGGGTTACGTAAATTGCTTTATCGACAGGTGTACCGGTTTTGGCGAGTATGCCTGATACAAGAAAAGGGTGGCTGGCGTGTTGCTTAAAAGAAACGTTACCTAACCCATGGGCTAACACAAGCGAGTCACCAAGCGTATAGTTCAAAGATGTAGCGACATCGGCGCCTAGCACTGCAGACAAAGGGCTGGTGAATGCGTTTCCTTGCGTTATTTCCAATGCTGTTTTATTTCCATACATAAAGTGCTTGAAGTAAGCATTGCTGGTGCCGACAACGCGAAACCCGTTATGTGTATCGCCGAGCGATAGCGGGATAACCCAGTCTACGGCTTGATGCTCGGTTAGCATCTCGATATTGGAATACGAGATGGCTTTGGTTGGCGAGCCAATTCTGAAGACAGAAGATAAAAGTAAATTGATATCTCCACTTGGTGCGCCAACGATAATATCAACACCTGAAACGGTAGATGCGAAACTAGATTTTACTTGATGACGAACGGTTTCGACACTAAGCAGTAAACTTACGCTTATCACGATCGATATTAGCGTGAGTAAAACCGAACTTTTTCGCTGTCTTAAACTCGCTATTGCGATGGTGGTTAACATTACGCTGATTCCCCTTTGCATAGGGTATTCATCGTTTTATGAATATCAAAATACTGCTGAAGCGAACGGTCGTGGCTAACAAACAACAGCGTACTATTTATCGATACTTGCTTAAGTAGCTGCATAAACATGTCGCGTGCAGTTGTATCAAGCGCAGAGGTAGGCTCGTCGACAATTAAAATTTCAGGTTCATTAATAAGTGCACGTGCAATGGCGACGCGCTGCTGCTGTCCCACGCTGAGAGAGTCTGCGCGCTGACTCGCAATATTTTCGGGTAACTGTAAAGCGTTTAGTAAAAAAGAAAGACGTGAATGCATTTTGTGCTGTCGGTCTTGCTTGTTGCTCGATGCAAAATATACTGCGGCTTGAATGTTTTGAGACACCGTTAAATACGGGATTAAATTTAACTGCTGAAAAACAACGCCAATATGCATCGCTCTAAATTTGTCTCGCTTACTGCCTGACAATGATGAAAACGGACGACCAAGTAATTGGATATTACCAGATGTCGGTGAAAGGGTTCCGCACAGTAAGTTTAACAGTGTACTTTTCCCGCTACCCGATGGCCCCGATAAAAATACGTGTTCACCTTTGTTAATTGACCACTTCGGCAGACATAACGTTGCCGAGGACAGAGGATAAGTAAAGTTGAGGTTACTTATTTCTATTGCTGATGTAGACGATAAGGTAGCGCTGCTCACACATCCATCCTGTTAATGTAGCCAAAGCAACGGTGCTCTCGCTAACAGCCTAATGTGCTTTATCCACACAAGGTTTTTATGATGACGACGATATGAAAAGGGTATAACAGCGCTACGTGTAAAGCCAGCCAACCTTATCCGTTGGCTTTAAGCTTTACCACTTCAGCGCTTTCATCTTCCAAAACACTGTCTGCAGATGCACCCTTGAAGATTTTTGCTACTTTGTCTTTGTTTTTAGACAGCATAATTGTTAACTCTTCTGCTAAGCCCGCATCTAGAGCAATACCTTTGGCCTGAATGTACTCTGCTAAATTGTCAGCGGCCTCGAGCATTTTGTCATACTGATCAGCTTCTTTCTTATCGGTAGTTACCAATTTTTCTACCCCTTTGTGCGTAACAACATACTGTGTGGTAATGGCCATGGTAGGTCCCCTAATTATTGAATACACAAAAACTGTACAATAAAAAGCTGTATAAATAAACAGTGTATTGATAATATTTTTCACAAGCCATCAGAAAAAACGCATATTATACTTTAGTATAAGTTTGTTGGTTGAGGTACACTTAACCATTGCGCCGCGTGACTGAATAAACTTGCATGCTGATGCAACACGAAAAGTGTATGAAAACTAAGGAATGAAGCGCTAGTAGCGGCGTTTCCCCTCACAGGAAGAAGATTAAAGGTGTCAATGAACGAAACAAGCCAACGAGATATTCAAGCTATCGATGCAATAGCGTCCATTCCTCATATAATGCAAATATTGGCCAGTAGCCTAGATTTACGTTTTATTTGTGTTGCGAGAGTCACAGAACAAACATGGACGATGTGCGCAGTGCTAGACAACGCTGAGTTTGGATTGTCTCCGGGCGATAATTTAGATATTGAGACTACGTTTTGCAGAACGGTACGGGCAAGCAAAGAAAAAATAGTCATTAACCATGCTTCGGCCGACGATAAGTATAGTGATAGCCCTATTCCTAACATGTATGGTTTTGAAAGTTACTTTTCGTACCCGCTCTTTGATGCCAATGGTGAATTCTTTGGAACACTCTGTGGTTTAGATCCAGAGCCAAGAGCGCTACGCAGCGAGGCCGCTCACAGCCAAATCAGTGCTTTTGCAGAGCTTATATCGAATCAAATACTGTTAAACGAGGAGATTGAGCACTCTCGCAATCAACTCAACGCCGCTAAAAATAGAGCACGCTTACAAGAGCAATATATCGCTATACTCGGTCACGATATTCGGACACCTTTGTCTTCTATTCAGATTGGCATAAGCTTTTTGGATGACGTAATAAAGGACAGCCAAATAGCCAGTTCGGTGCAAGTGCCCGTTTTTAAGGCGGTTTCGCGAATGAAAAATAGCGTACAAAGAATGGCTCGCCTCATCGAAGACGCCATGGACTTCACTCATAGTCGAATGGGAGAGGGGTTGCCGGTTCAACCAGGACTTGCTACCGATTTAGCGCAACAGTTGAGTTACACAGTGGAAGAGCTAGCCACCGCTTACCCCCAAAGCAAAATAAAAACGCATTTCGATATTACCCGCGAATTAGTCTGTGACGAAAAACGTGTAGGTCAGTTACTTTCTAACTTACTAAAAAATGCCTTGGTCCACGGTGATGAAGCATATCCAATATTTGTTAAAGTCATCACCAATCAAAACGACTTCATACTTAGCGTACGAAATAGTGGCACCCCCATTCCTGATGAGTCAAAGGCTCGTCTTTTTCAGCCCTTTTGGCGTAACGAAAACAGCACGAAAAAAGAGGGGTTGGGACTGGGGTTATTTATCGCCTCAGAGATTGCAAAGGCACATCAAGGCACACTGAGTGTGTCGTCAGACTTTAGTGGGACAGAGTTCACTTTTCGTTTTCCGTTAACAACCATTACTTCTAACACTTACGAAAGTACTTCTCACTAATTCAAAGCGAGGGTTGATGGTTGATTAATGCTTGTGCAAAAGAAAAGGTGTGCGTATAATGCGCGCCCTTACAGCCATCCAAATCCGTTCCTTGTCTCCATACAGTTGGCTGTACTGTCGAGGCTACAACCGTAAGGAGCTATAATGCGTCATTACGAAATCGTATTTATGGTTCACCCTGATCAGAGTGAACAAGTACCTGGTATGATCGAGCGTTATACTACTATTCTTAAGCAAGACGGTGGTCAGATTCATCGTTTAGAAGATTGGGGCCGTCGTCAACTGGCATACCCAATTGAAAAGCTGCACAAAGCCCACTACGTACTAGTAAATGCTGAAGCAACTGCTGAAGCTGTTGATGAACTGGAAAATGCTTTCCGTTTCAACGACATTATCCTACGTAATATGGTAATGCGCACAAAGACTGCTGTAACAGAGCCTTCTCCAATGATGAAAGAAGAGCCTCGTCGTGAGCGTCGTGACGATTCTGCTCCTCGCCCAGAGCGCGCAGAAAAGAAAACTGAAACCACTGAAGACAACGCTTAAGGAGAACACCCATGGCTCGTTTTTTCAGACGTCGTAAGTTCTGCCGTTTCACTGCAGAAGGTGTGACTGAAATAGATTACAAAGATATCGCTACGTTGAAAAACTACATCACCGAAAGCGGTAAAATTGTCCCTAGCCGTATCACTGGTACAAGCGCAAAATATCAGCGTCAGCTGTCTTCTGCGATCAAGCGTGCGCGTTTCCTAGCGTTGCTTCCGTACACTGATTCACACAAGTAACTGGCGAACTTAAGGGATAGCTTAGATGAATATCATCCTACTAGATAAAATCGCCAACCTTGGCGGCTTGGGCGACCAAGTGACTGTAAAGTCTGGTTATGCTCGTAACTTCCTTTTCCCACAGGGTAAAGCAGTTCCAGCAACTAAAGACAACGTTGAAAAGTTTGAAGCACGTCGTGCAGAACTTGAAGCGAAAATTGCAGAGCAGCTAGCTGCTGCAAATGCACGCGCTGAAAAAATCAACGAACTTGCTGAAGTTACTATTGCAGCTCCTGCTGGTGACGAAGGTAAATTGTTTGGTTCTGTTGGTACTCGCGACATCGCTGATGCAATTACTGCAGCTGGCGTTGAAGTTGAAAAAGCAGAAGTTAAACTACCTACTGGTACGCTTCGCGAAACCGGTGAGTATGACATCGACCTACAAATTCACTCTGACGTAATCACTTCTATCAAAGTGATCATCATTGCTGAAGCGTAAGCGTTGAAATTAAAAACAACGGTTTGATTAATCAGGTTTACTGAGACGTCTTACCATTGTAATAAAAGCCTGATTTTGATCTTATATCAAGTCAGGCTTTTTTGTTTCTGGCGTATAAAAAAAGCCCCTCAACATTGACAGTGTTGGGGGGCTTTTTGCCTTTATATTTCCCTAGAATTCATACGATACCGTCGCGCCGAAGGTACGCGGCTGATTTGGGTATGCACTGAAACTACCTGCTTGGATAGGCGGTGGGAACGCCGACAAGAAGTATTCATCATTATTTAAGTTACGAACCCATAGTTTAACACTAACGCCGTTTTCCATTGTTAAGCCAGCACTGGCATTCAATGTTCCAACTTCACGGGTAAGCTCTGCAGGAACGTTCTCTACAATTTGCGCTTCACTCTCGTAGATATAGTCGGTACGCACGAATCCATACATGCCGTTATCTAGTTCAAAGTTATACGTTAGGCCACCAACAAAACTGCGCTCATGAATTCCTGCAGGCATGGTGCCTGATAAATCAGTTGGGCCGTTTATGCCATTTGCACCCTCGAACGAATCATAGATTGGGTCAAGAATAGTTCCACCAAGAGTAAACACTAAGTTGTCGGTAAGACTTACTGTCGAATCAAACTCGATACCTTTTGTAGATTGTTTACCTGCATTTGCTAAAACAAAACCGGTCCCTACGAAGATACTCGATTGGAAACCCTCGATAGTTTGGTCAAACAAGGTGACATTAAATGCACCACGCTTAAACCGTGCTTTTAGGCCTAATTCGTACACCGTAGACTCTTCTGGTCCTGCATATCGTGTACCATAGCTTTGGTTTGCTCGGGTAATACCAGCAGATTCAAGTGCCTGTTGGTCAGTTGCAAATGGACGAGTATCTCTTGATAGGTTCCAAGACGATGCTTTGAAGCCAGTGGCCGCAGTGGCAAAAACGTTTATGTTTTGGTTAACTTCATAGGCTAAACGAACATTCCATGTTGTCTTGCTGTCGTTAGTATTCCCCGATTCTACGTTATTAGGGAAGGTAAGTTGAGGCGGTAAAAACTGTACGCCTTTGAGTGTCGGTATAAATGGTTGTACATCTGGAATAAATGACATTGGTACACCAAATACCGTAGGGTCGGTATCAAAGTCTATCGACGACAGTGCTTCATTGTTTACTGATGTTACTGAAACGTCCTTTTCGTCATCGGTGTACGCCAAACCAACGGTGGCTATTAATTTTTCAGTAAGATCATAGTCAACAGTGGCAAACAAACTGAAGGCATCATTTTTCTGTAGGAAGTTACTCGCAATAAAGTTGTCTGCGGCAAAGAAGGTATTGCGAGGCTGAGCATAAAAGTCTTCTGTAAGCTCAAGCAGTGGCTGTAAGCCTAATACATTAAAGTACGGACGAGTTCCTGGCCCGTAATTGAGCACGTCGCCAGTATCAACCTCTTCAGAGAAATAGAAACCGCCTACCATCCAGTCAAATTGATTATCACCAGTAGAGGTTAACCTAAATTCTTGCGTGAAGGTGTCAATATCGGTTTCGCCAGCCTCAGTTAAAATGTCTAACGAGGTGTAATCTACATCGACAAAGTAATCACTTTTGTTATTTCTAAATGCGGTAATTGAGGTCAGTGTGAAGCTGTCGTAATCCACATCAATTTGAAGCGATATGCCGCCATCTTCTACGGTGTTGCTTGGATCTCTATTTAATGCCGATTTGAACTCAAATTGATCCTCAACATCAAGCACCGTACCGCCAAGTGCCCGCACTGCTGCCGTTGTTGGACCGTTGATTACATCCGCCACGGTACAGCAACGTTCATCAATTTCACTGTAGTCGGCGATAAATCGAATTCGCGTACTTTCTGTTGGCTCATATAAAGCCTGACCGCGAATGTTCCATCTGTCGCGGTTGTTCATATCGTCAAGGCCAACAACGCTGTCGGTGTAACCATCGCGCTTGTTGATACCGCCAGAGAGACTAAATGCCAACTCGTCGGTAATTGAATTCGTGTAGTAGCCTTTTAGTAATCGTTGATTATAATTTCCGATACCGGCTTCTATTTTGCCCTCTTCAGCAAAAGATGGCCCAGCTGTTCTAACACTTATAACACCTGCCGATGCATTTTTACCAAATAGAGTACTTTGCGGGCCGCTTAACACTTCTACTTGTTGAAGGCGCGGTAGGTCACCAATTTGGGCTGCGGCACGTGAGCGGTATACGCCATCAATAAAGACACCAACAGAAGGTTCAATACCGGTATTATTCGTGCCATTACCAAAACCACGAATAGAGAAGTTTGTGTTACTAGAGCGCTGTAGTGGTGTAACACGCAATGTTGGAACCAGCGCTTGTAAATCCTGAATATCAAGAACCTGAGTTTGCTCTATATCTTCACCACTGGTTACCGTAACCGCAATAGGGGTCGCTTGCAGCCCAGTTTGTCTTTTCGAAGCGGTGATAAGAATCTCTTCATAAAGCCCATCATCTGCTTGCTCAGTTTCTTGAGTTTGGGACGGTGTGGACTCTTGTGCTGTAGCGACACTTGCGCCACCCATACCTAGCGTTAATGCAATAAGTAAAGTCAGCGGCTTTCGTTTAAAAAAAGGAAGGGGGTGTTTTTCCATGTGCGTTCTCTTAGATATTGTTGTGTTTCTTATTATTAACCCGCCAATCAAGCATACTGCTTTACATGCCAGCGAAGGACGAATGCGTATAAGTACCTAATCTACCGTAAAAACACATAATGTAAAAAGGTTGTTAACATTTAGTTAAGTTATATTGCGAATTCGATTTAAGTGATATTGCAAATACTCGTATAGGGCAGTTGCCATGCTGTAAGTTATTGGATAAATCAAAGAATACTCAGTTTAAAAAATGATGGCGTTAACGACGTGGGTATTGAAGAGTTTTTAGGAAAGGTGCATCTGAGTAAGTACAGGTGATATTGATAATAAAAATACCGCCAAACGTCGCCGTAACGCACTAGTTTGGCGGTATTTTCCGCTCACGTGCTATTGCACCTTTTTAGCGACGGCTAATCTTTTCGCATTTTTGTCGCCATTCTTCGTCGAGCACAGTGAGTTTGGATAGCGTAGAGGCAAGGACGGCGTCTGTCTTAGTATGCGCACATTGCATAAGCGTTTGAATGTTAACCGTGTCGTTTTCTCGATGAAGTAAACGTACGTCGTCTCCCACCTTTATTACGCCGGTTTTTAAAACCCGATAGTACCAACCTGTAATACCACGTTCACCCACAAAGCGATCGAGGTTTTGTATACCATAGCGTTGGTTGATTTTATTACAGGGGGCGCGTGGTGCGCTGACTTGTAGCTCTACATTGCCAAACTGCCAAACATCACCAATAAACACCGTTGCGTCGTCCATACCATCAACGCTGATATTCTCACCTATTGTGCCGGGTGAAAAATCTCCCTCAGGGAAGTGTTTCTTTAGCGTAAGGTAGTTTATTGGACTGTATTGGTGCAGCACCTTTTCTGGACCACCATGCAAGCGTTTATTCGTTTGAGTATCTTCATCCGTATGGGTTGAGTGCACGGTAAGGGCGTTGACTGGCGCCTTAACAATACTGGTTTTGGCTCCTCTTGGGCCAAGTGGCGCGGGACTGCCGGCAAAAAGTGCCGCAACCGTAAACTGAGTGAGCATTTATTTTCTCCTTAAAAGTTTTACGGATTTAAACCTTTTTACTATAGGGTACGACTAACACTTTAACACTAACAAATAGTTAAGCCGAAACAATATCCAATGGCTAGCAACGTACTGGTGAAAATGACATGGAACCTACCCAACAACGCGCGGTACATCGTACTTCGGTGTTTGGTTTGAGTGATGAGAACAGTTGTATATCTGCCGCAAAGGCGGGTGACAGGCAAGCGTTTAAGTCTCTCTACGATAAACATATAGGTAATGTTTATGGCCTTTGTTATCGGCTAACGGGCGATAAAGGCTTGGCTGAAGATGCCGCGCAAGAGGTATTCATTCAGCTCTGGAAGAAACTTGATAATTACCGAGGTCAAAGCAAGTTCTCTACGTGGCTTCATAGTGTTACTGCGAACATCACGGTGTCTTACATGCGTAAACAGCGTAACTGGATGCAACGTATGTTTACGTTAGAGACGAGTAGCGCAATGTCGCTTCCTTCTGAGGTGTGCTCGACAGATGTTGATCTAGAAGCACTTGTAGTGAGGTTGCCAGAACGCGCGCGAATGGTATTTGTGCTTCACGCGATAGAAGGCTATCGCCACGAGGATATTGCCAAAATGTTAGGCATGGCCGTTGGTTCAAGCAAGGCGCAGTTTCATCGCGCCAAGCAATTGCTAAAAACGTGGATGGGGTGTGATGATGAGTAAGTTCGAAAAGACGCTAGAAGACAGTATCGCGTCACTACAACCAGCAAAGCAGCCTGAGCGCGATTTATGGCGAGGTATTGAGTTAGGTATTGAAGCGCAGCGCCTAAACACTGATGAAGAAACTAACGTACCTCACGTATCTCATAGGCAATGGTTCGCAATTGCGGCAAGCGTTTGTGTGGTTACTTTACTGTGGTTTGCAATGCCGTCAGCGTTCACACCGAATAATGACGAGATAGAGACTTACGCACTGATTGAAAAAATGAGTCAGCAACAACAATCACAGGTTAGCCGGCTCTTGACCAGTTTTGAACGTACCCCTGCGCTTACCGAAGATTGGCAAGCGCAACTTAATGAATTAGACGAGGCAGCGAGCGCCGTAAAACAGGCGTTAAAAAACGATCCGAACAACACGGCGTTAATACGTATGCTTCATCATGTATATCAACAGCAAATTGCCCTGATTGAGCGAGTGCACGCGCCCAAATGGCAACAAATATAAGAGGCTACACTATGTTATTTACAACCTTTAAACGTCCGATTCGCGTGCTTTCAAATACGCTTATCACTAGTACACTTTTACTTTCAGCGTCTGCTTATAGCGGCGAAAAAATTGATAAAACCTTAGATACTTCGTCGTCACCTAAAATAGATATTCAACATGTAAATGGTCAAGCTGATATCCGTGTTTGGGATAAACCCCAAGTAAAAGTGACGGGAGAATTAGGCGACAGTACCGAAGAGTTTACCTTTGAACAGCAGGGCGATGTTGTTGTTATCCATGTCGAAGTAGAGCGGGCTAAAAAAGGTTGGTGGGGCAAAGATAATGAAGGCGATGAGTTGGTTATTTATGTCCCTGCAAACAGCGACGTTGATTATAGCGCCGTGAATGCAGATGTTCGACTTGATGGAGTACGAAATGGTGTCGACATCGACGTGGTGAACGGCGATGTGTCGCTTAATAATGTAGCACAGCATATTGATGTTGAATCGGTTAATGGCGATTTGTCACTAACGTCTGTTGAAGGTCGAGTGAATGCGGAAACCGTCAATGGTGAAATAGCACTGCAGCATAAGGGAAAAGAAGCAATATCGGTGGCGTCGGTAAACGGGCGAATGAAGGTGGAGACAACCAGCGCAGACGTATCGGTTGAAAGTGTGAATGGCAGGATAGAGCTAGCGCTATCGCTTATTGATATGTTGCGAGTGACTACCGTAAATGGCCGTATAGACGCAAATTTAGTGCTGAATGAAAATGGCACAGTCAAAGCCAGTTCGGTGGGCGGTGCGATGGACTTCAATTTGCAAAAGGACGTGTCTGCACAATTTGATATTGAAGCGCATGCGGGCGGCGATATCATAAATAAACTGAGCAAAGACGAAGTGAAAGAGCCAAAGTACGGGCCAAGCAGCTGGTTGCGCTTTACCAATAATGGAGGACGAGGGAACGTTGATATCTCCACCGTTCACGGCCGCATTGCGCTAGACCAAAAATGAATGTCTTATAAATAGGTTAATTCATTTACTAGCTTGAAAAATAACTATTAGACCATATTTTTCTATTAAGACTGAATGCGGGTATTACAACCGATACAAAAAAGGTTGTTGATATCCGCATTACTTTTAGCGTGGCAACCATCAAAAACTAAAGCGAAGATGGTTAGTTTCAACGTTAGACATTATGGATGAGGAGAAAATAGGTGAGAGTGGTACATCACGTAAAACGTTTCTGGCGTTTTCACGGTCTAATAGCGGCAGCAATTACGCTTAGCGCAGTAACGCTAGGTTGTGCAGTTAAAGAACCTGCTTATTTTGAGGGAACATGGATAGTCACCGATGCTTATCAGCAAGTGGATAGCCCTGCCGACGATAACAGTGCATTACTATTGGGGCGATCTATTCAATTATCGCAAACTTCTGCACAACTTAATCAAGCGCAATGCGATTCGCCAATCTACCATGTCACCTCGTTAAACACAGAGCAGTTTGAAGCGTCTTTTGCTATGCCAAGTAACGAACTGGGTTTCGATGATGGGGCAATAACACACGTTACGCTTGAGTGTGCTAACCAGATACCAAATTTCGGCTCAGAATTAGTGTTTCAACCCTATAGTTTTGCCTACATCTCAACGGATAATGCCTTCTTCAAGGTTGAAAAAACACGTTAAATATCTTTACAAGGGGCGGGATAAAAGCATACTTTTTAAAGCATATTATTTGAACAACTGATCATCATTATCGATATACTTTGTTGTTCCATGTCGCACAAAAGCGCATAATGGTAAGATAGTTTTTTTCCAATCTTACAGGTAAATGTAGTGGCGTTCCCTTCGCAAGGCGATAACAAGATAGAGAAGTTGAAGGTTCCCCCTCACAGTATTGAGGCGGAGCAGTCTGTTCTTGGTAGTATGCTTATCGACCGTGAAAGTTGGGATAAAGTCGCCGAGCTCGTTACCGATAGCGACTTTTATAATCGTTCCCATCAAATTATTTACCGAGCGATAACGCGATTACTCAACAACAGTAATCCAGTAGATCTTATTACCGTCTCTGAAGAATTAGAGCGACATGACGAATTAGACGATGCGGGCGGGTTTGCCTACTTAGGTGAGCTTGCAAAGAATACCCCTAGTTCTGCGAATGTCGTGTCTTATGCGCAGATCATTAGCGAGCGTGCTGTTACGCGCGAACTTATTGGTGTTGCCCATGAAATTGCTGAGGTCGGATATAATCCGGAAGGCCGTGACAGTGCGGACATACTCGATTTAGCCGAGAGCAAAGTATTCGAAATTGCTGAGCGTCGAACCGGAGAAAATGAAGGTCCTCGAAACGTAGAAGCGGTATTAGGCAAAACGATAGACCGCCTTGAAGCCTTGGTAAAGACCAACAAAGAAGTAACCGGTGTAACCACAGGGTTTACCGACTTAGACAAGAAAACCAGTGGGCTTCAACCTTCAGATTTAATCATTGTTGCAGCACGTCCTTCCATGGGTAAAACCACCTTTGCAATGAACCTGGTTGAAAACGCCATGATGGCTGAAGAAAAGCCGGTACTGGTGTTTAGTTTAGAGATGCCTTCTGAACAAATCATGATGCGTATGCTGGCCTCGTTGAGTCGCGTTGACCAAACCAAGATTCGTACTGCTCAATTGGATGACGAGGATTGGGCAAGAATTTCAAATACAATGGCCATGTTGAAAGACAAAGACAGCCTATTTGTTGATGATTCGTCGGGCTTAACCCCCATGGACGTTCGAAGTCGCGCTAGAAAGCTAGCACGAGAGCGTGGCGGGATAAGTCTTATTATGATTGATTACCTTCAATTAATGCGGGTTCCCTCTTTAAGCGATAACCGTACGCTGGAAATTGCAGAAATTTCGCGTTCATTAAAAGCATTAGCAAAAGAATTAGAAGTACCCGTGGTGGCATTGTCTCAGCTAAACCGCACGCTAGAGCAGCGTGCTGACAAACGTCCGGTAAACTCTGACCTTCGTGAGTCAGGTTCAATCGAGCAGGACGCCGATTTAATTATGTTTATATACCGTGATGAGGTTTACCACGAAAACAGTGAACATAAGGGTATTGCAGAAATTATTATTGGTAAGCAGCGTAACGGCCCAATCGGTACATCACGACTAACATTCCAAGGTCAGTTTTCGCGTTTTGATAATTATGCAGGGCCAGCACTCGCTGACGATTATTAAATTGCGACTATGCACTAACGTGTAATGTAAAAAAGAGTAGATAATAAAAAAGGCGCCAAAGGCGCCTTTTTTCGTTTTCGTTACTATTACTTTTCTTCAGCAACTTTTACTGTACCGCTAACTGTCACTGATATGCGACGGTTTACGCGATGCGCTTCAGCGTTGTTAGCTGTATCTAGCAGCTGTGTTTCACCGAAACCTTCAGTTGCAAGACGACCTGCATCAATACCGTACATATCAACCATTACATCTTTGAAAGAAGCCGCACGGCGCTTAGAAAGAGCCATGTTGTACGATGCTGCACCTGGTGCTGAAGTGTGACCTTCAATGATTGCTGTTGTGCTTGGGTATTCTTTCATGAATGCCGCAAATTCAGAAATCTCTGGATCACGTGGCGCTTTCACTACCGCACTTTCGTTGTCAAAAAGAACACGTAGAGTAATTTCTACAGACTCTTCTGCGTAAACTGTACACCCTTTAGCGTCAACTTCTACACCAGCAGCTGTGTCAGCACACATATCTTTGCTATCTACTACGCCATCGTTGTCACTGTCTTTGATTGCACAGCCCATAGCATCTACTGTAGTGCCAGCAGGTGTGTTTGGACACTGGTCAACGCTGTTCATTACGCCGTCGTTATCGTTGTCTACACTACAACCAGTAGCATCAACACGAACGCCTGCAGGTGTCATTGAACACTGATCGCGGCTATCAACTACGCCGTCGTTGTCGCTGTCTTTTGGTGCTGCTGGCGTACTCTTACCGAAAGGAACAGCAAAACCAAGTTTAACGCTGTAGTCGTTATAGTCTTCGCCAAAGTCATGATATGCAGCAATTTCAGTTACGATTCTAACTGAATCAGCAACATCCCAGTGCTTACCAATACCAATGTTACCAAGTGTAGTTGATTCAAATACTGCTTGGCGCTTAACACCACCAAACACGTACCATGCATCGTTTGGCATGAAGTATAGTGCATCTACACCTACCATTTCGCCAATATCGCTATTACCGCCAACGTAGTCTAAATCTAGTGAAGTAAACTCGGCACGCGCTGCCCACGTTTGGGTAAAACGAAAACCGTATTCGAAGCTAATGCCTCGGCCGTCATCTGCCACACCTTGATTAAGAGGGCGAGATACGTCAGTGTTGTAGTACATACCTGAAAGGCCAAGCCAATGTTTGTATTCTGGTTCAGCACTTTCTTGTGCAAATGCTGATGTAGATAGTACAGCAAGGGATAGCGCTGCTAGTTTAAAGTGTTTTTTCATAGTCACATCCTGTTTAACGTTGAGTGATTATCGGATTATTTTGATAATTCTGATTTGTGCTTAACCCGTTATCATAAGCACGTTTAATGCCATTTTTTATATGGGCTAAGAAACGGTCCCTTGTAATGTGGCAATGATTTTACGTCGACCACCGTTATTTCGGTGTTCACCGAGTATGATACCTTGCCACGTGCCAAGTGCAAGCTTCCCTTGCTGAATTGGCAAAGATATTTGACATCCTAGCATACTTGACTTGATATGCGCGGGCATATCGTCACTGCCTTCATAGGTATGTATAAAATAGGGCGTGTCTTCTTTGACGTGATTATTTAAGTATGACTCCATATCTTGGCGCACAGAAGGGTCGGCATTTTCATTAACAGTTAGGCTTGCACTTGTGTGCTGAAGCCATAAATGAAGCAAGCCTACCTCAATGCTGTTGAGCATCGGCATTGCTTCGATAACTTTGTCGGTAATGATGTGGAAACCGCGAGAATAAGAGGGAAGTACAATGGTTTCTGACTGCCACACACTATTTGTCAAAGCAAATTTCCAAGTGCGCAAGCCCCTCATCACACATGAACGGAAGTATTATTTTGGCACCGTCGACTTGATGGCTAATAGAGTGTTGGTGGCCTGATACGACAATAGGTGTCGCCATACCAAATTCGAATCCTCGCTCGGCCAAATCGCGCTTCGCGTTGCCACAAATCATATTGGTTACTTCGCCAACCATGTCGGCCACTTCGGCATCTAGCTTCTCAGGCCGTTCGCCTACCATTCTTTCCATGATAGTCAGCGCAAGTGATTCATCGAAAGTAATAGACATCGACCCACGTACATCCGGACCAACCATACCAATTAAGCCCGATACGTCGCCTTTTGCAATATCACTTTGCTTGCGTTTGGGTTTGCCTGGCGTCAATTTTGTTTGTGCCATGGTCTCTAAAACGTTCAACAGCCCTGAAATAAACGGGTTTACGAATTCAGCATTCATGTGAGTGCTCCTTGATAGATGTATCTTCCGTTTGTTGACAATCAGCGCAAAGTCCATGTGCTTCTATTGTTTGTTTTAGCACGCGAAATCCGTGTGCTTCTGCTTGGCTATTTAATGTATCTTTTAGCCCTTCTGACTGAATTTCAGCCACGTCTCCACAGCTATCACATATTAAAAACTGGACAGGGTGGTGACAGCCGAAATGATAACATGCAACGAATGCATTGGTAGACTCTAGTCGATGAATTAAACCAAAATCTAGAAGAAAATCTAGCGCGCGATAGACAGTGGCGGGTTTTGCCCCTGACTCGGTTTCTTTTAACGCATCCAAAAGCTCGTAAGCGCCCATTGGGCCATGCTTCTCAATCAGAATGTCGTATACTTTTTCTCTGAGTGGGGTAAACCGTGCCCCTCTTTTTTCACAGTACTCGCGAGCCTTGTGTAGTAACGTAGCATTATTCATTTAAAGTAACCGTTGTTGTCCTTCAGCAGGCTCGAGCGCTATGCATGTTCGTGCATACATGCAATCAATCTGTCTTCTAGTGCAAAACGTTCTTCCAATGTTTCACCCAGTAAAGCCAGAGCATTGTCAAACTTAGCTGCTTGTTCTGTAGTAACTGAATCAACGAACGTGTCGTTAAAAAGCAACGCCTCATCGGTCGTTTTTACCAACGCTGATTCTAAGTTTTCGCGAAGTTGTTGTGCTTGTGTGTTGTTCCCGACAAGCATATCAAACACTTCAAAATGACCAGCAGAAAGATAATCCACTAAGATTTCACAAAATGTCGTGATCAAATTTGCTTCCGGCAACGATTCACCTTGGTCATTTAAGCCTGCTAAATTGCAATAGGCTTTTATCAGGTCTTGTCTTTCTAACAACCAATTGTCTACAGCTTTACTTTTACCGCCCCATTTGGCTGCGCTTTTTTCTACTTGCTGTAACATTTAATATCCTTAGCGGCTCATCGCGCTGGTATGCGAAATTACAGTATAACATCGACGTAACATGACACAAATAACGCGCACTTGTTACTTTTTATATATGTTAACCTATCACATAGACCGTTTGGGGAGTATAGACATATGATGATAAAGCGTAATGAGGACCACGTAGTTCGTACTCTTGGTACGTGGGTGATATTTAGTAAGAGCCGTGTCATCGTGAAAGTTGGCGAAACACGTGTTCCGCAAGACAACTTTACGGCCTTCCCATTTTTAGAGGAATATAAAGACGATATTTACGAGTTGCCGCCATTGGGCGATTCGTTGCTAGCCTCACTTCCTACGTTTATTGTTGACCTAGGCGCAGAAATTGTTGAACACGAAGAGTTCGAAGCCATTCCGTTGCGGAATTTATTATTTTCCCAGCAAGACATGGCATTTACGGTAATAGGCAGGGCGTGGCAATATGTTCACTTTTTGCGTACCCACCGCTACTGCGGTCAGTGCGGATCGCCTACCGAACGCATCAATTGGGAAATGGCAGTACATTGTCACACCTGCAACCATCGCAGTTATCCGCGGGTATCACCCTGTATCATTGTTGCCATTCACGACCACGAGCGTATTTTGCTTGCCCGCGGTGTGAGGCACAAAGAAGCTAACATGTATTCAACGCTTGCCGGTTTCGTAGAAAGTGGTGAGAGTCTAGAAGAAGCGGTTCATCGAGAGGTTTTCGAAGAAGTAGGCGTTAAAGTCAAAAATATTGAATATGTAGACAGCCAACCTTGGCCCTTCCCACATTCTTTGATGGTAGGGTTTATTGCGCAATATGATGGTGGTGAAATTCGTTGCCAAGAAAACGAGATAGATGATGCGCAGTGGTTCGATATTGACGCACTTCCTACTATACCGCCTAAAGTGTCTATTGCTGGGCAACTTATTGCGCGAACCGTGTCTCTTATTGGCGACAAATAAAAAACCCTGCCAAGGCAGGGTCTCAATTTTTTTAGCACGGTCCCGTTATCGGGCTTCTTCTTATTACGGTATATAGTAATAGCAAACCCATTTTTTGACTGCAACCTCTTTTTTAAATTATTTACAAGTGACGCTCATCTATAAAATTCTGCGTTATATCGTACGTCGTAATTATTGCTCAGCTTTTTCACCCACTATTAAATGAATACTGATATAATTCGCGCGATTAATTTTTCGTATTTAGGTGAGTGTATATATGTCGCAACATAATGAGAGTGTTAACAAACCCGCGTTGAAGAACGATCGTTATTTACGTGCTTTACTTAAACAGCCGGTTGATATGACACCTGTATGGATGATGCGACAAGCAGGTCGTTATCTTCCTGAATATAAAGCTACGCGAGCCGAGGCCGGCGACTTCATGTCATTGTGTAAAAACGCCGAACTAGCGTGTGAAGTGACGCTACAGCCATTACGCCGCTTTCCTCTAGACGCCGCAATTCTTTTTTCAGACATACTCACTATCCCTGATGCGATGGGCCTTGGGCTTTATTTTGAAACGGGAGAAGGCCCTCGTTTCAAAAATCCCATTACCTGCAAAGCCGATGTGGATAAGATAGGGCTTCCTGATCCTGAAGGCGAACTTCAGTATGTGATGAACGCAGTTCGTACTATTCGAAGAGAGCTAAAAGGCGATGTGCCATTAATTGGTTTCTCTGGAAGCCCATGGACGCTTGCGACCTACATGATCGAAGGTGGCTCAAGTAAGGCGTTTACTAAAATTAAAAAAATGGCTTTTGCTGAGCCGGCAATATTGCATGCATTGCTTGAAAAACTGGCCGATTCAGTGACCGAGTACCTCAATGCCCAAATTGCTGCCGGCGCACAGTCGGTTATGATTTTTGATACATGGGGCGGTGTGTTATCGCCACGTGATTACAAAGATTTTTCGTTGCAATATATGGCGCGAATAGTGGACGGCCTGACACGCGAGAGTGACGGTCGCAAAGTACCTGTGACCTTGTTTACTAAAAATGGCGGCATGTGGCTCGAGTCTATCGCGGCAACAGGGTGTGACGCTGTTGGACTTGATTGGACTATTGATATTGCTGAAGCAAGAAAACGCATTGGCGATAAGGTGGCATTACAAGGCAATATGGACCCGTCAATGCTGTATGCCTCACCTGAGCGCATTGAACAGGAAGTCGGTACTATTTTAGAGGGTTATGGCAACGGCACCGGCCATGTATTTAATCTAGGTCATGGCATTCATTTGGATGTACCGCCTGAAAATGCAGGTGTATTCGTTAATGCGGTGCATAAATTGAGCACGCCATATCACAAGTAAGATGGTTAGCGAGCGCCCTGCATATTTATGTGAAGGGCGCATTTTTAATGACACGATATGCTCACTATGCAAAGGTTCTTTCGGGTGAAGAAAAAAGGGCAATATGCTTTCATTGCGGCATTGATAGTATTTATTGCTATCGCTGCTAATCAGTTCCGCTATTACAATAACAAGCTCAATAGCGCCAGTGAACACAAGGCTCAACTGCATAAATCGTTAGAACGAGAGAAAACGACTGATACAACGCAGCTTAAAGTGATTAAACCCAGCCCAACATTAGCGAAAGGCGATAATTCTCGCTCTCCTGCATCTTAAGCATCCCTCGGTAACCCTTTTTCAATTGCACGTATAAACCGTTCCTGTTTTCTGCTTGCAGAAGGGGTGTCAGTGCTTGCTTTTTGTTGTTGTGTCAGTGCCCATTCAATATGACGATCAACTTGTTCGTTAACCTTCCCATGCTGAAGGTTAAGTGCGGCTACTATGCTGACGTCATAGGGAGCATTTCCCATTGCTACCGCTATATTTCTCAACCATTTTACGTAGCCTATTCTGCGTATTGGCGAGCCTTCGGTGTTTCGCAAAAATGTGGCTTCTGACCATGAAAATAGGGTAACCAACGATTGACCATGAAGATTCTCTCTAGCGTGGAAGTCTTCTTCTTCAGTAATATCTGCATAGCGATTCCACGGGCAGATGAGCTGGCAGTCGTCGCAGCCGTAAATTCTATTGCCCATTAACGGGCGTAACGGTTCGGGAATATCTTCATCAGACTCAATGGTCAGGTAAGAAATACACCGTCTCGCGTCTACGGTATATGGGGCGACGATAGCATTTGTAGGGCAAATAGTAAGACATGCGGTACAGCTCCCGCATCCTTCTTCAACAGGAGCATCAACGGGAAGGGGTAAATTTATGAAAAGTTCGCCTAAAAAAAACCAAGACCCGGCTTCTTTATTGATAGTAAGGCTGTGTTTGCCCGTCCAGCCAATCCCCGCTTTTTCTGCTATGGCATGTTCTAATACTGGCGCAGAATCTACAAATGGGCGGTATGATGTCGTACTCAGTGCTTGAGTGATTTTTTCACCCAATTGCTTAAGGCGCTTTCGAATTACCTTGTGATAGTCTCTGCCAAGTGCATACCGGCTAACATACCCAATATCCGGTGTTGAAAGATGTTGAGCAAAAGATGCATCGGGGGGAAGATAGTTCATGCGTACGCTGATTACCCGCAATGTTCCAGGTACTAACTCAGCAGGGCGAGCACGCTTCATGCCATGGCTTTCCATGTAGTGCATATCACCGTTAAACCCGTTTTCCAGCCAGGCTTGAAGGTGGGCCTCATGCTGATGCAGATCAATATCGCTGATACCAACTTGCTGAAAGCCTAGCGAATAACCCCAAGCCTTGATATTGTTTGTTAATTCAACTAAGTCGATAGAATTTATTGTGGACATGCGCTTATGCTAGATACTCAACTCACCTCAAGTTTATCATACAAACTTTTCAGAGCCGACCAAGTAAGAGAAAACGAAGCTAAAGCCGCTGAGCTGTCAGGTTGTGACATGTTTACACTGATGCAGCGAGCAGGAGACATTATTTTTGAGCAATGCCAAGAGCGCCTCCCTAATTCCGATGTGTATTTAATCGTTGTTGGTCAAGGGAATAACGCGGGCGATGGCTACGTTGCAGCGATAAATGCAAAGTTAGCAGGTAAAAAAGTCTATGTGTGTGCGGTGCAGCCAGAGCGTACCTTAGAGGGCGATGCGGGTACTGCGCAATCTCGATGGCTCGATTTAGGTGGAAAGATTAGTGCGTTCGATAGTGCCTTACTTGAAAAAGCAGACGTTGTGATTGACGCGCTTTTAGGCACCGGAATCAATAGTTATATACGAAATGAATTTGCCCAGGTTATTGATGCTATTAATGCATCAACAACGCCTATTGTTAGTGTTGATGTCCCCTCAGGACTTGATGCTAATACCGGGCAAAGCTTGGGGCGCTGTGTGCAGGCAGATGTAACGGTAACATTCGTTGGCATTAAGCCTGGGTTAGTCACGGGCGCGGGTAAGCAATCATGCGGCAAGCTAGTATATGCCGACTTAGGTATTGGCAAAGCATTTCAATCGTTGGCACGCGCGTGCGCGACCATGCTGAACATCGAACATTTCAAAGGCATGGGGCCGCGAGACATTCACAGTCACAAAGGCACCTACGGTCGACTACTTTGCGTAGGAGGAAATCGAGGAACGGCTGGGGCAATAAGGCTGGCTGGTGAGGCCGCGCTGAGAAGCGGAGCCGGAATGGTTAGGGTATTTACGCATACTAGTTCGGTTGTGCAAGTCAGTGCAGGTAGGCCTGAACTTATGGTGTCTGATAGCGATTTAGCGGCCGCACTCGACTGGGCAACCTGCGTGGTAATTGGCCCGGGCTTAGGGCAGGATGATTGGGCCGAGGAAACCTTTCAGCTGACGATGAAGTATTGCCAACAGCATAATAAACCCATGGTCATTGATGCCGATGCACTTAACTTACTGTGTAAGCAATCTACGGCGTTTACGATAGAGAATAGTATTCTCACGCCACATGCGGGTGAAGCAGCGAGATTACTGGGGGTCTCTATCGATGATGTGGAAGGCGATCGCTTCAACTATGCGCGTCAGTGCGCGCAGCGCTATCACGCGGTATGCGTATTGAAAGGCGCAGGCACGCTCATAGATAACGAACGTAAAACATGGGTGTGTCGTCATGGCAATCCAGGTATGGCAACAGCCGGTAGCGGTGACGTACTCAGTGGCATCCTAGGTGCGTTGCTAGCACAAGGTGTGACCGTTGATATTGCAGCGAAATACGGCGTTACGCTGCATGCGAAGGCGGGAGACGATATTGCCCAGACCTATGGCCAGCGTGGTATGATAGCCAGCGATTTGTTTGATGCGGTGAGAGCGCTGATAAATCAGTAGCCTTTAGCAGCATATAACGCCGTTTTTTATTTAACTTCGATGGTGGAATACAATACATGTCATACCCGCAGGCCTCATTTTTTGCTGCGCAACCAAGCGATACGGCTTTGTTTGCCCAAGATTTGGCGCAAGCCGTAAAAACGGCTGAATCGTCCAACGCTGTTATTTATCTCGATGGCGACCTTGGGGCAGGAAAAACAACATTCAGTCGTTTTTTTATTCAATCGTTCGGTCATCAAGGCAGCGTAAAAAGCCCAACCTATACACTGGTGGAACCTTATGAATTAAAAGATGTCTCTATCTATCATTTTGATTTATATCGTTTAGCTGATCCAGAAGAGCTTGAGTTTATGGGGATAAGGGATTATTTCGGAGATAATACCATTGCCCTCATTGAGTGGTCAGAGAAAGGTGGAGAGTTATTAGCTGCCCCAGATATAGTAATTGATATTGCGATTACCCCATCTGGGCGAACATTTACGGTTAATGCTAGAAGTGCAAAAGGTGCGAGACTACTACAACAGTGTAAGCGACTGTAGTAAGCTGTTTATGCAATGTAATGATAATAAGCCTGCATGCAGGTAATAAATAAGGCCCTACGATAGGCGGATTATGGTGCGCAAAGTAATTTTGATGTTTTTTTTGTGTTTCGCTATACACACCGTGTCAGCAGCACAAAATAAACTAGAAAGCGTGAGGATTTGGCCCTCACCCGACAATACGCGTGTTGTATTAGACATGCGTAGCGCGCCTGATTTTACGTACTTTAGCCTTAAAAAGCCTGAAAGACTTGTTATTGATGTTGCGGCAACAGACAACAGCTTAAACCTATCCAATATTGAGAATAGCGGTGATTTGATTAAAAAGATTCGCTACTCGACCCCCCAAAATAAACAGTCTGCACGTATCGTCATCGAACTTAATCGTAAAGCTGAACCAACACTTTTTGCTATGACGCCCTCGGCGCCTTTTGGGCACCGATTGGTGATTGATTTAGCTGACAGTGCGCCGGCGAGCGCACCAGCCAGTGTGGTGATGGACGAAACCACGACCACAAGAGATAGGGATATTATTGTTGCTATCGATGCCGGACATGGTGGGAATGACCCAGGTTCGATAGGCCCTGCCGGCACGTATGAGAAACATATTACGTTAAGTATTGCTAAAAAACTTGAAGCCATGGTGAATGCCGAGCGCGGTATGAAAGCGTTTATGACGCGTAGCGGTGACTATTATATTTCGCCCAACAAGCGTCCCGAACTTGCACGTCAACAAAAAGCCGATTTACTTATCTCTATTCATGCTGATGCCTTCACACAACCCGAACCGCGAGGTGGCTCGGTGTGGGTATTGTCGATGCGAAGAGCCGATACCGAATTAGGTCGCTGGATGGAAAGAACAGAACGCCATTCTGAGCTTCTTGGTGGGGCAGCAGAAGTCATAAGTGACAAATCCAGTGAGCGGTATTTAGCGGAAACGATCCTTGGTCTGTCAATGGACCACAGTATGGCGACCAGTCATGACTTAGGAAACAAAGTTATTCAAGAGTTAAAAGGCGTAACAAAACTGCATAAAAAGGCGCCTCAAGCGGCGAGTCTAGCAGTATTAACCTCGCCCGACATTCCGTCTATTTTGGTTGAGGTTGGGTTTATCTCAAACCCTCAAGAAGAAAAAAATCTTAATTGGACTAAGTATCGAGAGCGTTTGGCAAAGGCGATGTTCAACGCCGCTAAACGCTATTTTAAACAGGTGCCACCCGATGGTACATTGTGGGCATCTGAGAAAGCGAAAAATCGCACACATAAAGTACGAAGCGGCGAATCGTTATCCATACTTGCACAACGCTACAACGTAAAAGTAAGTAGCATTAAAGCAGCTAATAATCTTAACAACGACATCGTTCGAATCGGGCAAGTACTGACTATTCCTAGTCTATAACCAGCCCACCTTCGATAAAATAACTATCTAGCAGGGTTACCCATTGCCTATACAACTTTTATCCCCTCAATTAGCTAACCAAATCGCCGCCGGTGAAGTGGTTGAACGCCCCGCGTCTGTTGTCAAAGAGCTTGTTGAGAATAGCTTAGATGCCGGGGCAACTCGCATCGAGGTTGATATTGAGAAAGGCGGCCACAAACGAATTCGAATCAAAGACGACGGCAGTGGTATTGCCAAAGATGAGCTTACTCTTGCATTAAGTCGCCACGCAACCAGTAAAATAACGACCCTAAATGACTTAGAGCAAATACTGTCACTTGGGTTTCGAGGAGAAGCATTAGCAAGTATCAGCTCTGTAAGTCGCCTAACGTTAACATCACGGACTCAAGATCAAAAAGAGGCATGGCAGGCTTATTGTGAAGGGCGAGAAATGGCCGTGAGCGTTAAGCCCGCAGCGCATCCGATAGGCACGACCATCGACGTTGCCGATTTATTTTACAACACCCCCGCACGGCGAAAGTTTCTAAGGACAGAAAAGACTGAATTTCAACACATTGAAGAGGTTATCAAGCGCATTGCATTGAGCCACCCTAAAACCTCATTTGTCTTGAAGCATAACGACAAAATAGTAAAACGTTTTATAGCGGATAAAAACGGTTCGATGAATGGGAGAATATCTGGCGTATTAGGGCAAAAATTTATCGATAATGCCATTCATGTCAATACTCTCTACGACGGCATAACAATTGATGCTTGGTTAGGTAATGAGGTGATGCTTCGCAGCAGTAACGACTGCCAATTTAGTTTTGTAAATGGCCGAGGCATGCGAGATAAGTTAATTATGCATGCTATTCGGCAGGCCTATGAAAGCGTATGGGGCGTCGTGGAGCAGCCTGCGTTTGTTGTTTATTTAACGATAAACCCTAAAGATGTGGATGTTAACGTGCACCCAGCAAAGCATGAAGTACGTTTTCAGCAGAGCCGATTGGTGCATGACTTTATTTGTAAAACCGTATGCGATGCGTTAAGTGATATTACCGCAGCATCGAGTGAAGGTCACAATGCTAACCCAGAGCAAGCAGGTTCGTATGGTGTTTTTGACGCTTCACCCGCTACGCACGATTATATTAGGCCGCTAACGCAACCGCTGACATCAACATCACCGGGTCATTCTGCTCGCTCCTCGACAGGCGCTTATCACACCCAGAGGTCAACTCCAGGCGGTGCTTACAACGCCTCTTTTACCGAATTGATGACGCCAAAAGCAGACACAGATAACGATAAAAATCGAGCCAACGATATTGAATCATCTTTTTTTAATCTGTCTTCATCACTGAGGCTGTATAAAAAAGATGAAAATATTTTTCTACTTTGTGCGTCAAAACTTGCGGGATCATGGTTGAACAGCCTACTGTTAAATGCAGAGAATGCGCAACCGTTGTTGATGCCAGTGGCGATTGCAATTGATAATGTGTCTGATAAGCGTATTGCAAAGCTCACAGAACATCACTTTGTCATAAACAAAGTAGCGGGGAAAATCCGTTTGCAGCAAGTCCCTGCCGGAACTCGTCATCTGCCATGGGTAAAGTGGTTTGAAAAGCTGTTACTTGAAACGGACAATGAAGATGACAGTGTGTTAACTACCCTCGCTTTCTCCCGTTGTGATGTAGACGAGAACCTGTCTTCACACATTTGGCACTGGTTGGATCAGCAATCTGAAGGTAAACAATGGGAATATGTAGAGCAATTTGCTAGAGTGCGCCCCATCGACGCCTTGTTTGAATTTTGGGGCACAAATGATAGGTAATGGCACAGAAGCTGCAAAGCCAGTAATAGCGATAATGGGCCCAACGGCTTCTGGGAAGACCGGACTGGCTTTAGCGTTATCTGATATAGCGGACTGCGAGATAATTAGTGTCGATTCTGCACTCGTTTACAAAGGAATGGACATTGGAACCGCAAAACCGACTCGTGAAGAGTTAAATAAGGTTCCACATCATCTTATTGATATTATTGAGCCAACCGATAGCTATTCTGTGGCGCAATTTTGTACGGATACCACAGCCCTTATTGGCGATATTCATGCTAAAAATAAGGTGCCCGTTTTGGTCGGCGGTACAATGATGTACTTTAATGCCTTGATAAATGGAATTTCGGCACTACCTAAGTCTGATGAAGATGTCCGACGTGATATAAACGCAGAGGCAAAAGCCATTGGTTGGGAAGCGTTACACGCACAGTTGCTAAGTGTAGACCGCGTGAGTGGTGAAAGAATTCACCCTAACGATCCACAACGAATAACAAGAGCGCTCGAAGTATATCGAAGTACTGGGAAAACACTCACGCATTGGCAGGGTGTCAAAGGGTTTGAATGCCCTTACAGCATTACGCAATTTGCGATAGCGCCTGACGACCGCGCCGCGTTACATAAACGTATCGAACAACGGTTTGATAACATGCTAGCGCAAGGTTTTGAGAGCGAAGTAAAAAATCTATTCGAAAGGGGTGATCTAAATGAAGATTTACCGTCTATTCGTTCGGTGGGCTATCGACAAATGTGGCAATATTTAGATGGGCAGCTTTCGTACTCTGAAATGAGGGAAAGAGGCATCATCGCAACAAGGCAACTAGCTAAGCGACAACTGACATGGTTAAGAGGTTGGAGCGAGGTGACATGGCTTGACACATTTTGTAATGATAATTTGACTAAAATTACAGCAAAAGTCACACTTTGAAGTGTTGAGTGTGATATACATTAGACGTGCAGCAGCTGCATTGCGCAGCATTAATAATAAAAACTAAGGATATCAAATGGCTAAAGGGCAATCTTTACAAGACCCATTTTTAAATGCACTGCGCAAGGAGCGTATTCCAGTATCAATTTATCTGGTGAATGGCATTAAACTTCAGGGACAAGTTGAGTCTTTCGATCAGTTTGTGATTTTACTTAAAAATACAGTGAGCCAGATGGTGTATAAGCACGCTATTTCAACCGTTGTACCCGCGCGCGCAATCACAATGCCAAGCGCAACAGGAGATTCTGAAAATACTAAAGCTGAATAAATTAGAAGGTAACGCGCTTGTTTGACCGTTATGAAGCCGGTGAACAGGCTGTACTTGTTCATGTTAATTTTACCGACGAAAATAGTAAGGAAGACCTCGCTGAATTAGAACTACTAGTGTCGTCTGCAGGGGTAGATGCTGTCGAGGTGTTAACCACGTCAAGAAGCGCGCCTCATGCTAAATTTTTTGTTGGTTCAGGCAAAGTTGAAGAAATTGCCGCTGCTGTCAACGCGCACGATGCGAATGTAGTGATTTTTAATCACTCGCTGTCGCCGTCACAAGAACGTAATCTTGAGGCGGTTTGTAAGTGTCGTGTGTTAGATCGCACCGGGCTTATCCTTGACATTTTTGCGCAACGAGCCAGAACGCACGAAGGTAAACTTCAAGTAGAATTGGCGCAGCTGCGTCACATATCTACACGCCTCATTCGAGGCTGGACTCACCTTGAACGCCAAAAAGGCGGGATTGGTCTTCGTGGGCCTGGTGAAACACAGTTAGAGACGGATAGACGTTTGCTTCGAGGGCGCATTAAAGCCATTTTGCGTCGCTTAGCGAAGGTTCAAAAGCAGCGAGAGCAGGGTCGGCGCTCGAGAAAGCGTGCCGAGATTCCTACGGTGTCCTTAGTAGGATATACGAACGCGGGTAAATCTACCCTTTTCAATACGATAACGGATTCGCATGTTTACGCAGCCGATCAGCTATTTGCAACGTTGGATCCTACCTTACGAAAAATTGAGCTTCAGGATGTAGGGCCTGCAATACTGGCTGACACGGTCGGGTTCATTCGCCATTTACCACACGATTTGGTTGCCGCGTTTAAAGCAACGTTACAAGAGACGCAAGAGGCGGATCTGTTACTGCACGTTGTAGACATTGCTGACGTTAACTACCGTGAAACGATGGACGAAGTAAACGCGGTACTTGAAGAGATTGACGCCGATGACATTCAACAATTACTAATATGTAATAAGATTGATAAACTTGAAGACGTTGAGCCGCGTATAGAGAGAAACGAAGACGGCATTCCAACAAGGGTGTGGTTGTCTGCGCGAACTGGTCAAGGTACGGAACTATTAGGTCAAGCGCTTACCGAATGCTTGGCTAAAAGCATGGTGAATTATACGTTACGCATTCCTCCCGCACAGAGTCAATTGCGTGGAGTGTTATACGAATTAAACTGTATTGCTAGCGAAGAATACGACAGCCAGGGCGACTGGTTAGTTGACGTTAGAATGCAAACGGCCGATTGGAACAGGTTAGAAAAGCGCCTAGAGCACGGATTATCAGAATATGTTGTGCGTCACTAAATAAAGGGACGCATATGTACTTAATAACAATATTATAAATTATGGAGTATCAGCATGGCTTGGAATGAGCCGGGTGGAAATAAAAACGACCCGTGGAAAAATCGCGGTGGGAAAGACCAAGGCCCACCTGATTTAGATGATGTATTTAAAAACCTGTTTGGCAAATTTGGCAAGTCAGGCGGCGGCAATGGTGGTTCAGGCAAAAGCCTGGGCGGTATTGGTGCAGGTATCTTAGTTGGTCTCCTCGTAGTTATTTGGTTCATTAGCGGGTTTTACACGATTCGTGAAGCTGAGCGTGGTGTCGTGTTACGTTTTGGCGAATATCACGAGCAAGTAGAACCCGGCTTGCGCTGGGCACCGACGTTCATCGATACAGTGATGCCGGTAGACGTCCAGTCGATTAGAGACCAATCTTCATCAGGCTCAATGCTGACTGAAGATGAGAATGTCGTTAGCGTTCAGATGGAAATGCAATTTCGTGTTGTTGATCCGTTCCGCTGGATTTACGCCGTTGAAAACCCTGAAATGAGTTTAAGCCAGTCGCTCGATAGCGCAATTCGTTATGTTGTTGGCCACTCAACCATGGATGACGTACTAACGGATGGTCGTGAGTTAACCCGTCAGCGCGTATGGGAAGAGCTTCAATCTATTATCGAACCCTACAACATGGGCGTATCGATTATTGATATGAACTTCAGAGACGCTCGCCCACCAGAGCAAGTTAAAGACGCGTTTGATGACGCGATATCGGCTCAGGAAGATGAACAGCGCTTTATTCGAGAAGCCGAAGCATATGCACGTGAAATCGAGCCACGCGCACGTGGTCAGGTTAATCGTATGAACGAAGAAGCGCAGGCTTACAAAGAGCGAGTAACACTTGAAGCACAGGGTGAAGTCTCTCGTTTTGAAGAGTTGCTACCTCAATATGTCCGCGCACCAGAAGTAACGCGTGAACGTATTTACTTGGAGACGATGGAAGAAGTGCTAAGTAGCACAAGCAAGATCCTTGTCGATAGTAAAGGCGGCAATAACATGATGTATCTACCGTTAGATAAAATCATGGAGCGTCAACAAGGTTCATCGAAGCCAAGTTCAAGAAGCACCCTTGAAGGTCTGCAGCGTCCGGTAGTGGATGAAGGCGCGAGTAATCGCAACTCGTCGACTGCATCAGGTTTACGCGGCGGTAGCGCGAGAGAGGGGAGATAGGTAGTATGAAAAATTTAGGCATTGCAATATTGGTTTTATTGGTCGTTCTTGCTTCTGGTTCACTGTTTGTAGTGAAAGAGGGCGAACGAGCGATAGTCATCCAATTTGGTAAAATTCAAAGAGATGATGCAACGGGTGATACGAAAGTATTTACGCCAGGTTTGCATTACAAACTGCCATTTATTGATTCGGTTCGTCATATAGATGCACGAATTCAAACATTAGACGGCACACCAGACCGCTTCGTGACTAGCGAGAAAAAAGATTTAATCGTTGATTCCTATGTGAAATGGAAAATCGATGATTTCGCTCGCTACTATCTATCGACTGGCGGTAATAAACTTCAAGCTGAAGCGTTATTGAAGCAGAAAGTGAATAATGGTTTACGTTCTGAATTTGGTACGCGCACTATCGCACAAATCGTGTCGGGCGAACGCTCTGCATTGATGAATCAAGCCATGGAACAAGCCTCTACATCATCGGACGAGCTAGGTATTGAGATTGTTGATGTTCGTGTTAAGCAAATCAACCTGCCAACGGAAGTCAGTAACTCTATTTTCCAACGGATGCGTGCAGAACGCGCCGCGGTAGCAAGAGAACACCGTTCAGAAGGTCAAGAGCAAGCTGAGGTTATTCGCGCGAACATTGACGCAAAAGTAACGGTAATGCTTGCTGATGCTGAGCGTAATGCGCGACAGTTACGTGGTGAAGGTGATGCACTAGCCGCTCAAATATATGCTGATGTGTATTCACAAAGCCCAGAGTTTTATAGCTTCCTTCGTAGTATGGACGCCTATAAGAAAAGCTTTAGCAGCAAGCAAGACGTACTGGTGGTTGCACCTGACAGCGATTTCTTCCGCTACATGAATAAGTCGACAGGTAATTAGTCGTTAGATAATAAAAAAACCAGCCTCCGGGCTGGTTTTTTTTTGCTATTTTTTACACCTAAGCTACGGCTGGCTGCCATGGATTTGCGTTGGACAGTGCCAAAGTTCACTCAAATCGGGTAGACTACGGCTGATAATTATTAAAACTAAAAGACGTGTCTTTACTGATTAACTATGTAGTGTTCCCACCTGCTTAGTAGTAAAGAATGTAAAACGACAGAGGGATTTTTTTTGGCTTCGGAAAATACTAAAAAGCAGTCTGCGAGTGAAAACGGCGGACAGGGTGGTTTGTTCTCTCGATTTCTCGCGACAGTAGAATGGCTTGGTAATTTACTTCCACACCCCGTAACGCTGTTTGCGTTACTTTCACTATTTATCGTTATTCTCAGCGGTATTCTCGGTTATTTTGATATTGCCGTTGCAGACCCTCGTCCTGAAGGGGCTAAAGGAAGAGATGCCGACGGCATGATTGAAGTTATTTCTCTCATGAGTGCTGAAGGGCTGCAGCGTATTGTGACTGGATTAGTCACAAACTTTACTGGTTTTGCGCCATTAGGTACGGTGCTCGTTGCATTACTAGGTGTGTCTGTAGCAGAGCATTCTGGCCTATTGTCTGCGGCAATGCGCGCACTGGTTATGAACGCATCAAAGCGTGCGGTTACTTTTGCTGTAGTGTTCGCAGGTATTATTTCGAACACCGCGTCGGAACTCGGCTATGTAGTGCTCATTCCATTGGCCGCTATGATTTTCCATTCTTTAGGTCGACATCCACTCGCCGGTCTTGCTGCCGCTTTTGCGGGCGTGTCAGCTGGGTACAGTGCAAACTTATTGCTTGGAACGGTAGACCCGTTACTTTCAGGTATTACCGAAGCTGCCGCGCATATGATCGACCCTGATTATGTTGTAGGCCCAGAAGTTAACTGGTATTTCATGTTCATCAGTACATTCGTTGTTGCCACAATGGGTACCATCGTTACTGAAAAAGTCGTTGAGCCTCGATTGGGTAAGTTCGACGAATCAGAGGCATCAATCGACCTTGGGAAACAATCGATGGATGCACCTACAGACATCGAAAAGAAAGGTTTACGTTGGGCGGGCATATCCTTCGTAGTGGTGTGCGCTATATTGGCCATTACGATTGTGCCTGAAAACGGTATTTTGCGTCATCCAGAAACTGGTGCCGTGGCAGGCTCTCCGTTTCTAAAAGGTATCGTTGCCTTTATTTTTATCACCTTCGCCGTGCCGGGTTTTGTGTACGGCAAAGTCACAGGCTCAATGAAAAGTGACCGTGACGTGATAGATGCGATGTCTAAAAGTATGGGGGCAATGGGCCTGTACATCACGCTGGTATTTTTTGCTGCTCAGTTCGTGGCGTTCTTTAAGTGGACAAACTTAGGTACTGTACTTGCCGTAAAAGGGGCGGCATTGCTGCAAGCAGTAGGCTTAGACGGCCCGTCGGTGTTTATACTCTTTATTCTTATGTGTGGCATCGTTAATTTGTCTCTTGGTAGCGCATCTGCACAATGGGCAGTAACAGCGCCGATTTTTGTGCCGATGTTAATGCTGATTGGTTACTCTCCTGAAGTCATCCAAGCGGCTTATCGAATTGGAGATTCTGTAACGAATGTTATCGCACCAATGATGAGTTATTTTGGTCTTATCCTGGCTATGGCAGCACGCTATAAGAAAGACCTAGGGATGGGAACGTTAATAGCGATGATGTTGCCATATTCAATGGTATTCGTTGTGGGTTGGACTATTTTGTTTTATGTCTGGGTGTTTTTACTTGGCATGCCAGTTGGCCCTGGTGCAGCAACGTACTACCAACCGTAGTAACGGCACACATCAATGGTTTAAAAAAGGCGGTCTTCCGCCTTTTTTTATGGGTATAACTAATTGGTGTGATGACACTAATTTTGCGTTACGACAGATCATAATGCTGACATTTTCAGTATACTATCTGTATTAACGATGTCTTAAGAGAACGTAAATGAAGTTTAAGAGTAATAAAGGGTTTACCCACGCACAGGCCGATAAGATTGGCGTGTTAGTGACGAACCTTGGAACGCCAGATAGCCCGACAGCGGGGGCATTGCGACCTTATCTGAAAGAGTTTTTATCTGACCCTAGGGTCGTGGAAGTTCCAAGGCCAATCTGGTGGTGTATATTAAATCTTATTATTCTAAATATTAGGCCTAAACGCTCTGCCGCGGCTTATGCAACGGTATGGACAGAGGATGGCTCGCCACTACTCAGCATTACCAAAGCCCAATCAAAAGCGCTAGAAGCAAAATGTAAAGCGGCCTATGGTGATGATGTCGTCGTAGATTTTGCTATGCGCTATGGTAACCCTTCTATTAAAAGTGTATTGGACAGAATGCTTGAGAATGGCGTGCGCAAGTTAGTCGTACTGCCGCTCTACCCGCAATACAGTGCGTCGACGACGGGGTCGACATTTGATGCGATAGCACAAGACTTCATGAAACGCAGATGGTTACCTGAACTTCGTTTCATCAATCACTATAACGATAGAGATGACTTTATTACGGCGTTAGCGAATAAAGTGAAAGCGCATTGGAAGACGCACGATAAAGCCGACAAGCTTATATTTTCGTATCATGGTATTCCAAAGCGATATTTAATGAATGGTGACCCTTACCACTGTGAGTGCCATAAAACATCGAGGCTTATTGCAGAAAAATTAGGGCTAGCACACGATGATTACATGACGACTTTTCAGTCACGTTTTGGTCGAGAAGAGTGGTTAAAGCCTTACACCGATGAAACCTTAAAGGGCTTACCACAGGCTGGCGTTAGATCTATTCAAGTGATGTGTCCTGGTTTCTCTGCTGATTGTCTTGAAACAATAGAAGAAATTGGCGAAGAGAACCGAGAATATTTCATGGAAGCTGGAGGCGAACGGTACGAATATATCGATGCGCTGAACAGTGATGAAGAACATATCGAAATGCTGTTCTCACTTGTTCAGGAAAACCTGCACGGGTGGACTGTAAGCAGTGATAACGCGGTACGCGCAGGATTAGCCCATGCGATGGGCTCAGACAAATAAGCGAGGATTTTATGGACAAGGACGTTGGTGCACCTAAAGCATTACTCAAAGCGCAGAGAATGGCTAACTTGCTTGATACGGCGGTAAAGTTACCCATTATTCCTGTGAAAATTGGCCTCGACTCACTTGTTGGTCTCATTCCTGGAGCGGGTGACGCGTTAATGCTTTTTGTATCACTTCGCATTGTTTGGTTGGGTAAGTCGCTCGGTATGCCAAAAGCGCTTATCGCACAGATGGTCAAAAATTCAGTCATAGATTTCGGTTTAGGCTTTATTCCTTTCATTGGCGATATTATTGATATTTTTTATAAAGCCAACCAGAAAAACGTTCGTCTAATGGAACGCTGGTGGATAAGTAATAATAAGTCTAAGGTAGACGCTGTAACACAAGCGAAGCTCGCACAGTGGGAAGCTGAACTTGATTAACTAATTCATACGTCTTTTTTCTCAAAATTATTGCTCCCCTCTATTAAAAAACATTAATCGTTATCTATACTTAGTGCGTAGGAATACCATAGGGTGTGTTTGAGATAGCGCGCCACCACTTTACGAAAGTCAAAGGAGTGTGCGATTAATGAAAGCGTCTGATTTATTTGTAAAAGCGCTAGAAGCCGAAGGGGTCGAATATGTATTCGGCATTCCGGGTGAAGAAAACTTAGATTTACTGGAATCGCTACGCGCGTCGTCGATTAAATTAGTGCTCACTCGGCATGAACAGGGCGCAGGGTTTATGGCCGCCACCTATGGCCGCCTTACCGGAAAAGTCGGTGTTTGCCTTTCCACCCTCGGGCCCGGCGCAACTAATCTGGTGACGCCTGCTGCATATGCCCAATTAGGCGCAATGCCCATGCTTATGATAACCGGGCAAAAACCGATAAAAACCAGCAAGCAAGGCAGGTTCCAGGTTATCGATATTGTCGATATGATGCGCCCCATCACAAAGTACACGACCCAAGTGGTTAGCGGCGACCGTATACCCTCTGCGTTGCGTGAAGCCTTTAGGCTTGCTCATGAAGAGCGACCTGGTGCAGTTCATATCGAACTACCCGAAGACATTGCCGCTGAAAATACCTCACAGCCTCTGCTCGCACCAAGTGTGTCACGCAGACCAATAGCAGAATACAAAGCCATTTCTGCAGCGGTTGAAATGATAGAGAGCGCCACATCGCCTTTGTTGATGATTGGCGCCGGCGCAAACCGTAAACTTACGGCAAAAATGTTGCGCGAGTTTGTCGATAAAACAGGTATTCCTTATGTCACGACCCAAATGGGAAAAGGCGTATTGAATGAAAGCGACCCGCGCTTTGCTGGCAATACCGCACTGTCTGACGGTGATTTTGTACACCGTGCTATTGAGCGCGCTGACCTTATCATCAATGTGGGCCATGACGTCGTTGAGAAACCCCCTTTCTTTATGCACCATGATGGTAAAAAAGTCATTCATGTTAACTTTGAAACCGCTGCCGTCGACCCGGTTTACTTTCCTCAATTGGAAGTAGTCGGCGATATTGCAAACAGTATTTGGCAGCTAAAAGAAGGAATAACACCGCAAAATAATTGGATGCTCGATTTCTATAAAGATGTGCATGATGCCTATGTTGCTCATCGGGCTGACGCTGAAGACGATAACCGATTCCCAATTCTTCCAGAACGCTTTGTGAGGGATATTCGCAAGGTTATGCCTGAAGACGGTATCGTTACGTTAGATAACGGTATATATAAAATCTGGTTTGCTCGAAATTATCCAGCTTATCATCCGAATACTTTGCTACTTGATAATGCGCTGGCAACTATGGGGGCTGGTTTACCTTCCGCTATTGCAGCAAAACTCGTGAAGCCCGATGTACCAGTGCTAAGTGTGTGTGGCGACGGTGGCTTCATGATGAATAGTCAAGAAATTGAGACTGCTGTACGGTTAAAGCTAGATCTCGTTGTCGTGATTTTACGAGACGACGCTTATGGCATGATAAAGTGGAAACAAGCCAACATGTCGTTTGATGAGTTTGGTCTTGATTACGGTAATCCAGACTTCGTTAAATATGCGCAAAGTTATGGTGCCAATGGGTGGCGTGTTGATAGCGCGGATGTCTTGATGCCAATTATAGAAAGCTGTTTATCAACACCTGGCGTCCATGTCATCGATTGCCCTGTAGATTACAGCATGAATGACAAAACCTTGAACCATACAATTAAAGAGCTTAGCGCTAAATTATAGGGAGAGAACATGTTAAAGGAAAGCTATCCATACTATCTTGCAAGTGAGGCATGTTTTGCAAACACCGATCTTGACGTTACAAATAAATATAATGGCGACGTGGCCACGCGCGTTGCGATGGCAGATGCATCGGTTATTGATAAAGCAATTGCTGCCGCCCAAGACGCCCAGCCGGCAATGACCGCGATGGCGCCTTATGAGCGCCAAGCTGTACTTGAGCACTGCGTGAAACGTTTTACTGAACGTGCTGATGAATTGGCAGACGCGTTGTGTATTGAAGCGGGCAAACCGATTAAAGATGCGAAAGGCGAAGTCAGTCGCTTAATCGATACGTTTAAGATTGCCGCAGAAGAGAGCGTGCGTATTGGTGGTGAGGTGGTGAACCTAGAGATCACTGCACGTGCTAAAGGTTACCAAGGAATGACCAAAAAAGTGCCTATCGGTCCGTGCTCTTTCATATCGCCGTTTAACTTTCCGCTTAACTTGGCTGCGCATAAAGTGGCACCAGCCATCGCTGCTGGGTGCACCTTTGTATTAAAACCTGCATCGCGGACACCAATCGGTGCATTGATTATTGGTGAAGTATTAGCAGAGACGGACCTTCCAAAAGGTGCGTTTTCTATTCTTCCGTGCAGTCGAGACGGCGCTGACCTGTTTACGACAGATGACCGTTTAAAATTACTAAGCTTTACCGGTTCACCAGATGTGGGCTGGGCACTTAAAGCGAAAGCGGGTAAGAAGCCGGTGGTATTAGAGCTTGGTGGTAATGCCGCATGTATCGTAGATAAAGATGCTGATATAGATGACGCAATTTCACGAGTTATTATTGGTGCTTATTATCAATCGGGGCAAAGTTGTATTAGCGTACAGCGGCTATTGGTACATTCTGATATTTACGACGAGTTTAAATCGAAATACGTAGAAAAAGTGAAAGCGTTAGTATCGGGTGACCCGTCAGATGAAAATACCTTTATTGGCCCCATGATTTCAGAATCTGAGGCTGAACGATTGCACAACTGGATCATTGAGGCAAATGAAGCGGGCGGCACCATTTTGTGCGGTGGAACTCGCGAAGGAGCGATGCTGCAAGCGACGGTGATGGAAAATGTACCCAAGGATTGTGACGCTAGTGCAGAAGAGGCATTCGGTCCATTATCGATATTGGTGCCTTTTGACGATTACGATGATGCACTTAAAGAAGTGAATAACAGTAGATATGGTTTGCAAGCCGGTGTTTTCACGCGTGATATTTACAAAGCACATAAAGCGTGGAATGAACTCGATGTCGGTGGGGTCGTAATTGGCGACGTACCAAGCTGGCGCGTAGACAATATGCCCTATGGCGGTGTGAAAGACTCTGGCTTAGGCCGTGAGGGTATTCGTTATGCGATTGAGGATATGACTGAAACGCGATTAATGGTAATTAGAACGCCGTAGTCGTTCTCATCGTCACGCTACTTACCAATAAAAAAGAGCGCATCGTCGCTCTTTTTTATTCTGCGTATTCTTCAAGTAGGGCAAGCGGGATAATGTTTAGCGCCTTCTCGTGAGTGGCCTCAAGTCTAATTTTGGGCGCGACTCCTGCTTCATAAGCCTGCAGCCAGCGCGCTGCACACAAACACCACCTGTCTCCGGCTAATAAGCCTGGAAATGCCATACTAGGCCATGGTGTGATGAGGTCGTTTCCCTGGCGAAGTGAAAATTGTAAAAACTCATCGGTAACTACCGCGCACACGCTATGATTGCCAACGTCAGCATCAGGAACATAGCAAAAGCCCTCGCGGGTAAAACCTGTGTTTCCACAGCAAAGTTGTAATGGACGACCATATACATTTTTTTCATTCGCCAAAACGATAACCCCACTTCATACGTATATTGAGCGTTGATACAAAAACGATAAACGTATCAAACACGATGCTCAAAAAATTTGTTGTGCCAATGATAAGTGTAACGTGAATATACGCCGCCATCATAAAAAAGGTTTTGTTATGCTAGATAAAAGTGAAAAGTCAGCGCCGCTAAATTACTCACAAGATGAGATTGCTCGATTTGATGCACTGGCCGAATCGTGGTGGGACCCAGACGGACAGTATAAAACCGCACTGGCGTTTAATTTCTCCCGATTAGAGGTAATGACCGCTCAAATTCGTGATCATTTTGGCAGGAGCGGGGGAGAGAACGGGTTGGGCGACCTGTCTATCGTTGATATTGGATGCGGAGGTGGGCTAATCAGTGAGTCATTAGCGGCCCTAGGCGCTAATGTAACCGGTATTGACGCTAGTGCGATGAGTATCGAGGTAGCAAAGCGTCACGCGCTTCACAATAACATCAAGGTTGACTACAAGCATCAACTGTCCAGTGAGTTGGTTGCACAAGGTAAACAGTATGATGTAGTGATTAATGCAGAAGTAGTTGAACATGTCCCAGACCAAGTCACGCTAATAAAGGAGTGTGCTTCATTGGTAAAACCTGGCGGGATGCTTATTCTTGCCACGTTAAATCGAACCATAAAAAGTTTCATTATTGCAATTGTTGGTGCGGAATACGTGATGCGATACTTGCCGGTAGGTACCCATGATTGGCGTAAATTTGTTAAGCCAACAGAGCTAAAGCAGTGGGTGGGCAAAGGGTTTACGTTATCGAATGAAGTAGGAATGAAACTGAATATACTCTCGTCTCAATGGCAAACCACACCAAGCTTATCGGTTAACTATATTCAATGTTTTAAGAAAACATAAACGGTCTTAATAATCCTATATCAACTTAGGTTATTCTCTACATTTGTTAGCTAAATAGTATGAGTGGCAATACGTATATATTGCATTAATATCAATAAAATCAATTGTTTAAATTTATTTTAAATCAGTATTGTCGCTTTTATAGTTTTTGTTTCTTTTCTTATTTAACCGCAACGGTTGATCTTTACATTATATTTACATAAATATAACAAAAGGTCTGACCACGGACCTCCTAAGAAAAGGGCACACAATGAAAAAATTGACACTGTTACTCACGCTAGTACTGGTACTTGTTCCGATGCAGGCGCTCTCAGGTACCTACGCAAAAACCAAATACCCTATCGTATTGGTGCACGGTCTTTTCGGTTTCGACGACATTTTGTTTGTCGATTATTTTTATAAAGTCCCGCATAAATTAACTCGCAATGGTGCGCAGGTTTACATTGCAGAGGTTGCGCCGGCAAATTCTACCGAAGTGCGCGGTGAGCAACTATTGCAGTATATCGACGAAGTACTCGCTCTCTCCGGCGCTGAAAAAGTAAATATTATCGGGCACAGCCATGGTGGCCCCACGGCGCGTTACGCGGCAAGCGTTGCGCCTGATAAAGTTGCGTCAGTGACTTCTGTTGGGGGCGTAAATTGGGGCAGTGCGGTGGCAGACATGCTGCGCAATGGCTTAGCAGAGGACTCTATTCAAGAGGGAACAGTGGGCTTGGTGGTCGATGCATTTGCGAATGTAATTGAACTTGCGTCAGGTTCTGACCCAAGAGATCAGCCAACGGATGCGGTCGAGGCGTTAAACTCGTTGTCAACAAATGGCACGCTTGCGTTCAACCGCCGCTACCCAGAAGGTATGCCGTCAGCTTACTGTCGCAATGACGGAAAAATGCTTGCAGAAAACGGTGTGCACTACTTTTCTTGGAGTGGAGGCCGTACCTATACCAACGCACTTGATGTGGTCGATCCGTTTTTAGCGATAACAGGGTTGGCATTTAATGAGCCCAATGACGGATTGGTATCAACGTGTAGCTCTCATCTAGGAAAGGTCCTTAAAGACAATTATAAAATGAACCATTTAGATGAAGTGAACCAAAGTTTTGGTATTACTCACTGGTTTGAGACAAACCCTGTTGATGTCTTTGTGAGACAAGCCAACAGACTTAAATCGTTAGGGCTTTAACTTAATGCGTTATTGGGTTCTAGTAGGAGGCTTTGGCCTCCTTGTTTTGTTAGGTTATACCTGGTTTTCGATTAGCCCGGCAAATAATGACGAGCCTGCCGTTGAGTCTAATGCGTATGCTAATTCTACGCCAGTGCTCGCGTCAGACAGTGCTGTAAGCGAAGTTGAGCCGGAACTCCCAGTCGCGCAATCTCTTATCGCTTTTATTCTCAGTGCAAAGACCAAAGATGAATTCGATATGTTCATTTTTGATCAACAGACAAAAAATGAAAATGTAGTGCTCAGTGCTTATACACGCTTTGCGAGTAACTACTTTACCGCCAATTCTCGGCGTTATGCTGTTGATTTGTTCGGTCGCTATATTGAATACAAAATTGCCCTGTCTACGCAGGACGTTGATATTGACAGCTATAATGTTAGCCCAAACGACATAATGGCTACGCTGGATACACGGCATGACATTCGACAGCAGTATTTTTCTCAACATGAACAGACATATTTGTTTGGCGATGACAGTGCAATAGACGAACAAGCGGTAGAGCGGCTTCGTATCGCTAATTCTACCGGGCTGTCTGATACCCAAAAGCGCGAGGCTATTTTTGAGCAGTTGAACACCTTGTCAGAGCGTGAGAAGACACCTTACCAACCTACGATTAATATGCATCGTATTGCGCAAATCAAAGCATTACACGATGACGAGACCTCTCGATTTAATGCGCTCTCTGCTGAGTTCGGCAGCGCAGTGGCGACGCGACTAATGGACACATGGGCGCAGCAGGAAAAATGGCAACAGCGAGTAGATTCATTTGCGACATTTAAAGACGTTGCCATGTCTTCTAATAAAACAGCGCAAGAAAAACAGACACTGATTAATACTTATCTCGCAACGCATTTTACGGATAACGAAATTAAACGGGTCGCGGTCGCCGTAAAATACAACTAATGACGTCGAAATACAGGTATAACCATTCAGAGCGGTAATATATGTCCCTCAATTGATTGTGATTTGAACCTTGTTTACGCGCGCACTATTCTTAATTACTCAGCACAATAAGAGCCTGACCCATATGAAGATTTATGAAACGAAAACAGCGCCTAATCCACGTAGAGTAAGAATGTTCTTGGCCGAAAAGGGCATTGATATGGACTACGTCCAAGTCGATATTCAAAAAGGGGAAAATTTGAGTGCAGAAATGCGCGCAAAGAATCCGCTAGGTAAGATACCGATCCTTGAATTAGATGACGGTACTTGTATTGCCGAAACCGATGCTATCTGTACGTATTTTGAAGCGTTACAGCCTGAACCCTCACTGATGGGGACCACACCGGTAGAGAAAGCAACAATATCGATGTGGCAACGTCAGGTAGAATTTGCTTTTATGTTGCAGGTGGGAATGTGCTTTCAGCATACCACGGGCTATTTTAAAGACCGTATGGTACCGGTTCCAGAGTATGGTAAAGAAGCGGGTATCAACGCTTCTAAATATCTGAACATACTGGAAAGGCGGTTGGCGCAAAGCGAATTTATTGCGGGTGATAAGTTCACTATTGCAGACATAACCGCATTATGCGCGCTGGATTTTGCACGTGTTGTTGGCATTAAGCTAAAAGACGAGCAAGTGAATTTGAACCGTTGGTACACAAGTGTATCGAGCAGACCGAGTGCAAAAGCCTAATGATTGACTTATATACCGCCTCAACGCCGAACGGATGGAAAGCGTCTGTTGCATTAGAAGAAATGGGGCTTGAATATACTGCCCATGCTGTCAATTTAATGAAGGGCGAGCAAAAACAGCCTGAATTTCTTGCGATGAATCCGAACGGTAGAATCCCTGTTATTGTTGACAGAAGTGCTGATGGCCATGTCGTTTTCGAGTCAGGTGCCATTATGATATACCTTGCGGAAAAATCAGGGATGTTTCTGCCAACTGACGTAAAAGGTCGTAGTAATGTGATTCAGTGGCTAATGTTTCAAATGGGCGGCGTGGGGCCCATGATGGGGCAAGCCAATGTGTTTCATCGCTACCTTGAAGAAAAAATCCCAGTTGCAATTGATAGGTACCAAAACGAAGTTCGTCGTTTGTTTACGGTATTAGATGGGCACCTTGCAGAGCGCGAGTATCTCGCAGGCGAATACAGCATAGCGGACATGGCCAATTGGTGCTGGGTACGCACGTATGAATGGTCTGGTGCTAGTGTAGATGGGTTAGATAATTTGATTCGCTGGAAAAACAGCATTGAGGCACGGCCAGCAGCGCGCCGTGGTATAGAAGTGCCGAACAAGATAGATAAAGAAGCACTTTTAAAAGGTGCGAAAAACGTCGTTACGCGTTAGACGGAAGTGACGCATTCACTACTGTTGAAGAGTAGTGAGTGCGCTTATATGCTCAGGTCCAATGCCGCAGCAACCCCCTATAATTGTGGCTCCAGCATTTACCCATCGTTGTGCATAGCTAAGATATTTCTCTGGTGTTACATCCTCACGAAGCGAGGATAGCATCGCATTTGCGTCATGGGTTCGCTTTACCTCTGAAAAGCTATTGGCATAAGCACCAATCGTGATGTCGCTATTGTGCAACCGCGCAAACGTAATGGCTTCTTCCATCTCCTCAGGTTGAGAGCAATTAAACAGCACCGTATCGAGTTGTTCTAAAACCGGTATAACCGAATCTAAAGGCTCTTGAGAACGTAGCGACGGGGGCAATGTTAAGTCATGTCGATTGGTCAATGAAAAAGATAGCCATATTGGTTTGTCTGAAAACTGTTTAATGGTATTGACTACCGCAGAGGCTTCTTGTGATGAACTCACGGTTTCAACCAGCCACACGTCAATAAGCGCTTCTTGAGCACGTAACAGGGGCGACAAGATGTCGGTAACGCGCGTGGGATCAAATAAGTCAGGGCGATATGAGCCAAATGCAGGAGGTATGCACCCCGCTATTTTGATAGGGGAGGTGGTGACGGTTACATTTACCGTATCTCGCGCTATTTGAGCTGCCTGCAAGGCCAGTTCAAAAGCGCGCGCTTGAAAACACGCTTCCCCGATATGAAAAGGAACGAGTGCATAGGTATTCGTGGTGATGACTTGTGCACCTGCAGTAATGAAGTTGCGATGCACGTCGGCGACGAGATTAGGCGCTTGCATAAGCGCAAGGGCCGACCATTCTGGCTGCTTAAATGGCGCACCGATTCGCTCAAGCTCTCGGCCCATACCGCCATCAAGAAGTGTAATATTATGCGCACTCATTATGCACTCCGTTTAGTAATAGTTGGCAAGAAGGGGCAAGTTAGCGCTGCCAATAGACTGTGCTTTGCTGCCTACCGTACCTTTAATAACATGAGGGATAGACAGCCCTTTCATGTCTGTATTGTGCAATATCGCAGCAGTGTGTTCGACAAGCGATTTTTTTACGTCATCAGGCATGGCCCCGTCGATAACAATGCCTTCAATATCAAGTAAGCCAGTGGCGCACTGCGCTGAAAACGCAAGCCCTGCAGCGGCACGCTCTACCCAAGACGTAATAACTGAATCGGCAATAGGCCAGTAGTCTGGTGTATTGTAAATCTGCTGCCCATCAAAGCCTGCATCGGTAAGCTGAGCTTCAAGTAGATAAAGTGACGATTGATTAATGAGCTGGTCACCATTTTCTGATGCAAAAGGCAGTGAACCTACTGCGCCTGCATTGCCGGATGTACCCGCAAAAACCGCATTATTGAGTACGATACCCCCACCAACGAACGTGCTGACAAAAATATACAGAAAATTTGAAAGGGCGGCCGCGTTTCCAAAACTAAGCTCTGCAGTACATGCTGCGGTGGCGTCATTACTTATGTATACGGGTAACGAAAGCGCTGTTGATAGGCAAGCTGCAAGATCGACGTTTTGCCACTGTGAAAGCACGTCCTTAGGGGCACCCGCTTCCTCGGCCCATCTCCATACCTCAAATGGCATGGCAACACCGACCCCACGTATCTTTTGTTTTTCATCGTCACAAAGCGCACGAGTCACAGCGGCATAAGCGCGGACCGCGAAAGATAAAAAATGGTCCACTTCAGGGTAAGGTATTTTCTCGTGGACAGTAGAAATAACATTGCCACACAAATCGAGAAGCGTAATGTCGAAACTTCGTCGCCCCACCTTCAAGCCAAGGCCGTAAGCGCCGCTAGCATTAAGCCCGAAAGGAATCTGAGGCTGCCCAATTCTTCCTTTTACAGGGGGGCGTGCTTTTACTAGCCCACTTTTTTCTAATTTGTTGATAAGGACCGTTGCAGACTGTGCAGATAAACCTGATAACTGTGCCAGCTTCGTTTTGGGTAGTGGACCTTTATTACGAATAAGCTCTAGTAAGTCACGCTCATTTTTAGAGCGGTCATCGCTGCGCAATTGACCGTCAGTGGGTGCGTGAACAGATACGAAGGGCGTTATCGAATTCATTGTGCAGAGAATTCCTATAGTCTCATGGCCGCTAAACAGCGAAGTCAGTAAATGAAATGATGTGCTATCACATCATTCCGCTGATAGTACGGTTTTTTACAGCGATTGCTAGTCAAAAAGTATTAAATCAATTAAGTTGATTTAATTAGGTGGTTGGACAATACTTACCGCCATATTGTTAACTTAATGTTGTCATTTTTTGTAGGGCGCATTTAGCGCATGCGTTTTTGAAGGTCAGCGATGAACGCTAGCGCCTTCGTTATTCTGACACACAACACATTTGCAGAGGCAACCATGAAAGTATTATGTTTAGGTGAAGTGCTTATTGATATGCTAAGCCAAGGGGCTGCGCCAAAAGACGGCAACACGCCAGCAATGAAACCATTTCAACCGTATGCTGGTGGTGCACCTGCTAATGTGGCTGTTGCGGTAGCAAAGCTTGGTGGGCAAAGTGCAATGGTGTCGAAAGTTGGCGATGACACGTTCGGGCATTTTCTTATAGAAATGCTTACGCATTACAATGTTAATACCGACTTTGTGTGGAAAACAGAAGGCGCTAACACTGCACTGGCATTTGTTAATTTAGATGAGGACGGTGAGCGTTCCTTTGATTTTTATGTAGATAACGCGGCGCATAAACATATTACCGAGCAAGATTTAGCTGCGCTTTCGTGCAACGACAACACCGTTCTACATTTCTGCTCAGGGTCTATTTCGGGTCCAGAACTTATTCCCAGTACACAGTATATTGTTGATAAAGCACGACAAGAAAATATGCTGATATGTCTTGATATTAATTATCGTCCGGCCTTTTGGGATAATACCGAGCATGCCCCTTCACGTATTGATGATATCGCGCGGCGCGTTTCTATTATTAAGGCAAGTAAAGAAGAACTTGCTGCATTGTATGGGGAAGAGAATGCCGATGCTAAAGTCCAAGAATGGTTACAAAGCGGCGTAAAGGTCGTGCTTGTGACCGATGGAGGCGAGCCCATTCATTACGTTACGGAGGCGTTCAGTGGGACCCTTGCGTCGCCAAAAATGGACGTAAAAGACACCACCGCTGCGGGTGATGCTTTCATTGGCGGCTTCTTGTACTTCCTATCAACAAACGTCGAGAATTCACACGCTTTTTCTGATTGGGCGACAAGCATAGAAAATGTGAGTGAGGCAACGGCATTTGCAATTCGTTGCGGTGCCTACACGGTAACGCAATACGGTGCGTTTAGTGCACTGCCCACCCAGAGCAACTTATAACGTAGCGGCATCTTGTTGTATACAAAAGGTAATGTTACCTCAGTAAACACCGTGCATGCCGACAACCGATTAAAGCCTGTACTGATAGTGGACAGGCTTTTTTAGGTTTCAATGAGTTCTCTTACTGTGGCCAGCGAGTCGGCCTCATTTGCGGGTTTGTCCCACCGAATACGATGAATACGAGGAAAGCGCAAGGCTACGCCTGATTTATGTCGTGTTGAGGGATGCACGGCATCAAACGCCACTTCAACGACAAGTGCCTTTTTCACCTCTCTTACTGGGCCGAAGCGTCCTATGGCATTTCGCCTTATCCAATTATCGAGCTTTTTAAGTTCTTCATCCGTAAAGCCTGAGTAGGCTTTGCCTATTGGCAGCAGTTGTTCGTTTTCCCATGCCCCAAAAGTAAAGTCAGAATAAAAACTTGAGCGTTTTCCATGGCCGCGCTGAGCGTACATAATTACCGCATCAACCACGAGCGGGTCTCGCTTCCACTTATACCATTTTCCTTTGGGTCTGCCCGGTATATAACTGCTATCGCGCTGTTTAAGCATCAAACCTTCAATTGCCCGGTTTTGACAAACGGTATCGTGTAAATTTCGTAACGCTTCCGCTGAGTTGGCGGGCAGTACGTTGGAGAGGTGAAGCCTGTCAATACGGTTGTCGGTAAACCATTTTTCTAGCTTTTCACGCCGATACGTTAGCGGGCGCTCGGTGAGCGAGGTCCCATCAAGCACTAATGCGTCGTAGACAATAAGCCCCACTGGATATTGCGCGATAAGGTTGGCTGAGGGCTTTTTTTTGTTTAAACGCTGCTGTAATGCATTGAACGTATCAACACGCTCACCATGCATTACCAGCAGTTCGCCATCCAGTACCATGTTGCCGGTAACCGCCTCCAGAATATCGGGAAATGACGGGCTAATGTCATCGCCAGTGCGAGAGTACAAGGCTTTTTCAGGTTCATCTTTACGTGTGTTGCACGACAGCTGCACTCTAATACCGTCGTACTTGTTTTCTATTTGCCACTCGTCTTTTCGATAATGCCGAATAGTTTCATCATCAATAGGGTGTGACAGCATAACAGGATGAAAGGTTACCGCGTTTTTAATGTCTGGTTTAGGTGCTTTGCCGTCTAACCATGCAAGCATGCTCTCGTAAGGTGGTTGAACGGCGTGCCACAGCGTTTCTATTTCTTTAATATCTTTGCTGCCGTAGTCAGCCAATACCTGCTTAATCGAGCGCGCTGATACGCCAACACGCAGCCCCCGTGTGCCTAACTTCAATAGCGCCCAGCGCTGTGCGGGCGTCATCATTGTTAGGTAGTTGGCGAGCACCAAGGACACGTCTTTTTTACTGACTGATGAAAAGCGCTCAACAACCTCGGTTAAGCTGGGTAGGGGAGTGCGGGGATGAAAGTCGGGCCACAAATGCGCAACGGTTTCGCTAACTTCACCCACATAGTCATAACTCATCGCAAATAGCGCTGGGTCGACGCGCTCACTGATAAGCTTTTTTACCGTATTGCGCTTAAAAAATTCGAATGTGAGTGTGCCCGCAATAGCTGCAACAGCCCAGCCTCGGTCTGGGTCAGGAGTATGCTTAATATAATCCGCAATGAGCTTGGCTTTGGCTTTTGTACTTGAGGTGAAATAAAGTTGTTCGAGCAGCTGACTGAAGGCTTCCACTACGACTCTCCCTGTGTATCTTCATCGTAACCGACAAGTGAAAGTGCGCGTGCCTTGTATCCCATCTTCTCTGCTTGGTACATGAGCGCATCTTCTCTACCATGTGTTACCCAGACCTCTTTCGGGTTTACTTCATTGATGGTTTGCAGTAATTCAGGCCAGTCACAGTGGTCTGAGATAATAAGTGGAAGCTCAGCACTACGCTGTTTTGCTCGCGCCCTTATTTGCATCCACCCTGATGTCATGACTGTTCTCACGTTGGGTAAACTACGTGACCAGCGATCGGCGAGGGCTGAAGGAGGGGCAATAACAATATTGCCACTAAGTGCCGCTTTGTCAGCTATTTCACTTACGGGAATAAGTTCGCCTAAATCAATGCCAAACGACTTGTACAGCTCACATAGCTTAAGCTGCGCGCCATGTAGGAAGATAGGCTGGTGATATCCGGCATTGCGCAACGCAATAATAACCCGCTGGCATTTGCCCAGCGCATAGGCCCCAACCAAATGACAGCTGTTAGGGAACACCCGTAGCGATTGCAACAGTTTGTCTATCTCGTCCTCAATGGGAGGATGCTTAAACACAGGCAAACCAAACGTAGCCTCGGTGATAAAAACGTCGCAAGCAATAACCTTGAAAGGGGGGCATGTCGGGTCGTGGCGCCGCTTATAATCGCCAGATACCACAACACGATAGCCCGCATATTCTATCAGGATTTGAGACGACCCTAATATATGACCGGCAGGGTAAAACGTGACGGTTACCTCATTAAAGTGCAGAGGAGTTTCCATCTCGACACTATGCTGATGCGTGCTCATGTCTTCGCCATAACGGGTACGCATAATCGCTAAGGTTTCAGCGCTGGTGTACACCGAATGATGACCCGCACGCGCGTGGTCTGCGTGACCATGGGTAACCAGTGCAGTAGATACTGGCGACATAGGATCGATATAAAATCCGCCCGGCTCGCAGTAAAGTCCGATATCGTCTGTTTTCAACCACGTTGAGGGGTGCAAGGCATCTCCTTATATTTAATCTGTCACACATGCCGTTGAATAATCTCTTACGCTCGGTATTCTCAATTGGTTGAATAATAGAATAAATAAACTTTACTTGATGGGCTGCGTATTAGTGTTTAAACGTAATTAGCTTACTGAGTAACAACACTTTTCGTTATGGCGTCGTCAGCAGCAACACTTCCTGATATTTTTTCTGCATGGTTTGCGCGAAAGCAGTGGCAGCTTCGTGATTATCAAAAACAGATGCTGAGCGAAAAAGACCAGCACAATACGACCCTACTTATTGCGCCCACAGGGGCAGGTAAGACGTTATCAGGTTTTCTGCCAAGCTTGGTAGAACTGCATGACGCAATACATCAAGATGGGGGTTATAAGGGGCTGCATACTCTGTATATTTCGCCGCTCAAGGCTCTCACGCAAGATATACATCGCAACTTATTGCAACCGATAGAGGACATGGGGTTAGCAATAACCGCAGAGACGCGCACGGGTGATACGCCTTCGCACAAACGCCAACGTCAACGTAAAAAACCACCACATATTCTGCTAACGACCCCTGAATCACTCATGCTCATGTTGAGCTATGCCGATGCAGACACGTTGTTTGGAAAGCTGAAGCGCATCATTATTGACGAAACACATAGCTTAATGGCGAACAAACGAGGCGATTTTCTGTCTCTTGCTTTAGCGCGCCTGTCTTCACTGTCGCCCACGATGCAGCGCATTGGATTATCTGCCACAGTGGCCTTTCCAGAGACGCTAGGGACGTGGCTTGCGGGAAGCGACACCGAGGCGCATATTATTAAGGTTAACGCAGGAGAAAAGCCTAAAGTAACTATGCTTCACTCGGCTTCTCGGATGCCGTTTGGAGGGTTTATGGCGCGGTATGCTATTGATGATATTTATGATGCTATCAACGCTGCACAAACGACACTGGTATTTGTTAATACGCGCGCACAATCCGAATTACTCTTTCAAATGTTGTGGGAAGTCAATAAAGCCGGGCTACCCATTGCCTTGTACCATGGCAGTCTAAGTAAAGAGCAGCGGCGTAGAACAGAAAGTATGATGGCAAGCGGTATGCTTCGCGCTGTGGTATGTACGTCGGCGCTTGAGCTCGGTATCGATTGGGGCGATGTGGATAAGGTTATTCAAGTGGGCGCTCCTAAAGGCGTAAGTCGGTTATTGCAACGTATTGGGCGTGCAAACCATCGATTGGACGAGCCCAGTGAAGCATTGCTAGTGCCTGCAAATCGGTTCGAAGCGCTCGAGTGTCAAGCTGCCATTGATGCAATAAATAGGGGAGAGCTTGATGGTGATGCACCCCAACCGGGTGCGCTTGATATCATTCCTCAGTTTATTTTGAATTGCTTATGTAGTCAGCCTGAAAGGCCAGACACGCTGTATCAGCAATGTATTGCGGCAGCGCCTTATCAGAGCCTAGATAAAGAGGACTTCGATAAGCTTTGGCAGTTTACCGTAGATGGTGGTAGTGCGTTGAACGCTTATGAGCGATATCAGCGGCTTGTGGATAATGACGATGGCACCTTCTCTCCCGCAAATCGACGAGTCATACAAAGACATAGGCAAAATATTGGGACGATAGTAGAAGCGGGCCGGTTAAAGGTGAAGCGCATTCGCCGTGGTAATCAGGGGAAAATTATCGGTGAAGTCGAGGAGTATTTTGCACAGCAACTAACACCCGGAGACACCTTTTACTTTGCCGGCGAAGTGCTTAAATTTGAGGCGATCCGTGATATGCAATTGCACGCTAGACCCGCAAAAGCAAAAGAGCCTAAAATCCCAAGCTACGCGGGTGGTCAAATGCCGCTCTCTACATTTTTAGCCGAGGGGGTAAAAGACATACTTTCCACACCTCATTCGTGGCAGGCGTTACCAACCCAAGTGAAAGACTGGTTGGGATTACAAAAGGCATTTTCTGCATTGCCTCAGCCGGATAACGTATTGGTAGAACAATTTCCATTTAGACAGGCGTACTATACGCTTTTTTATACGTTCGACGGGAGAAAAGCGAACCAAACGTTAGGCATGTTACTAACACGCCGCATGGAGAAAATGGGCGTGAAACCGTTAAGCTTTAGCGTTACCGATTATGGTCTTTCAATAAGTGCCATAAACCCGATAACACGTGAGCAACTACAGCGCTTATTTCAACCTGATATTCTAGGCGACGAACTAGAAGATTGGATGCTCCAAGCGCCAATGTTAAAGCGCTCTTTCAGACAGGTAGCGGTAGTGAGTGGCCTTACTGAGCAGCGCTACCATGCCAGTACGAAGACCATGAAGCAGGTAACGTTCTCAACAGATTTAATTTACGATACCTTACGAGAGCATGACCCCGACCATGTGCTGCTAAAAGTGGCAAGGGCAGATGCAGAACGAGAGCTACTTGATTTACGGCGCCTAGCGAATCTGCTGATTAGGTATGTTGATAAAGCCACATTAGTGAATTTAGAAAAAGTATCGCCGATGGCGATCCCTATCGTTTTAAACGTGCGAAGCGAGCAGATAAAAGGCGCTGGCGCGCAGGCTATTATTGATCAGGCCGATCTGTATGCTGAAGCTGAAACCATGTTAGATGAAGTACGCGAATTGCTCGCGGTTCAGCAATAGTGGTGCAATGGGAATGAGTATTACCGAACAATGGCTAACGCAGCATGTTAAAGCTAGAAAGGTCGCTATCACTAAGTTTTCAAGTCATCTATGGATTGTAGATGCGCGTGGCATTGCCTATCTACCAGCGCTTGATTGGCTTATTGTTTCAGACCTTCACCTCGAGAAGGGAAGCTATTTAAGCAGCTTTGCAAACCCACTTCCAAATCTAGACTCCCGAGCAACGCTTGAACGATTATCTGGCATTCTTGACGACTATCGGCCTGAAACGGTTATTAGTCTCGGCGATAGTTTTCATGACCGGCAGAGTATGTCGAGAATGGATGTAAATGATAAACACAGGCTTTGCGAATTGGTAAAAACCGTTAGCAATTGGAAATGGGTAGAAGGAAATCACGATCCAGAACTGCCTGACGGTATTCCTGGCGAGGCGTGCTACGAAATAGTGCATGATAATATGGTGTTTCGTCATGAGCCTCAAAAGCCCGAGCAACGTCACCAAATTATAGGTCACTATCACCCTAAAATGAGAACGAAAATTGCGCAGCGTCGCTACAGTGGCAAGTGTTTTGTCTTTACTGATGACATGTTCGTTATGCCTGCATTCGGACAATTCACCGGCGGCCTTGATGTTGATGATGACGTTATGAAGCAATTACTACCCCGTAGGCAGCGAACGCACTTCTTAATGTACGATGGGATTGTTTTTAAGACCTAGGCGCACAAAAAAAGCAGCGCTATGCTGCTTTTTATATGCTAACTATTAATCACGCCAGCGCTTTGTTAAGTCCTCATAGGCGTCAATGCGACGGTCTCTAAAATAGGGCCAGATACGCTTAACTTTTTCAGTGCGCGACATGTCCAAATCAACAATTAATGTTGCTTCTTCATTAGCGTCAGCTTTTGCAAGTATCTCGCCCTGAGGCCCTGCAACAAAGCTTTGCCCCCAAAACTGGATACCAGGATCACCGTTAACCGGAGAGGCTTCGAAGCCAGTGCGGTTAGCAACGATAACCGGTACGGAATTAGCCACTGCATGGGCACGTTGAATGGTTTCCCATGCTCCATGTTGTCTACTTTGCTCTTCTTCTGAATCGCTTACATCCCAACCAATAGCTGTGGGGTAAAACAATATGTCAGCGCCGGCCATGGCCATCAACCGAGCGGCTTCTGGGTACCATTGGTCCCAACACACAAGTACACCAAGTTTTCCAATACTCGTTTCGATAGGAGTAAAGCCCATATCACCCGGTGTAAAATAAAACTTCTCATAAAAACCAGGGTCATCAGGAATATGCATTTTGCGATATTTACCTGCAATGTCGGCACTTCTGTCGAACACCACGGCAGTATTATGATAAAGCCCTGAGCCACGTTTTTCGAATAGCGACGTGACCAACACAATATTGTGTTTTTGTGCCAGTTCGCCAAAGAACGCAGTAGCAGGGCCTGGGATAGGCTCGGCTAAATCAAACGCATCAGTATCTTCTTGTTGGCAAAAATATAACGTGCTGTGCAGTTCTTGCAGTAAAATACACTCACAGCCTTGGTTGGCCAATGTTTCAATTTGTTCTGCACTTCGCTGCCAGTTTGTGGCTTTATCATTACCAGCAACAGCTTGTTGTACTACACCAACTTTGACCTTATTCGGGCGCATGAATCGACACTCCTTGGTTGAGGGCGTTAACGACTGAGTCTTTCAGTGTATTTATGGGTACTTGCATAGAAATGCAATGCAAACTGCCATACTGTTTTACTAACACCGAACAATCAATAGGGTGAACGTAATGATTTGGATGGGCAGCGCGTATAACGCGAATGGCATCATCATCTTCCGGCTCCCCATAAATTGGCATTAAGATAGCCTGGTTGCAAATTAGGTAGTTTGCATAAGAAGCAGGTAGCCTTTCCCCGTCGTTATTAACGATATGGGGTAAAGGAAGTGTATGTTGCGTATGCTCTGGCAACGCCACAGCACATTCATCGCATAATGCTTTTAATCCATTGAAATGGCTATCTTCGGGGCGGTTATATGCTGCCTGTATCACTACCCCTTTGTGGGGAGTAAATCGAACCAGCGTATCAACATGTCCATCGGTGTCGTCACCTTCTAAATGCCCATTGTTGAGCACGGTGAACCGCGTACAACCAAGCATCTCTTGAAACACTGCTTTATAGTCTTCAATACGCATATCGCCGTTTCTTTTCGGGTTTAACAAACATTGTTGTGTACTGAGTAAATGCCCGGTTTCATCAATTTCTAGTGCACCACCTTCAGCGACAATTGGACTGCTTCGCATGACCGCTTTACACAATGATGCTAAATAGCGTTGATTAGCCATATTGTCTTCAGAGGCATCAAATTTTTCGCCCCATCCATTGAATCTAAATTCAACAGGTGACCCATTTTTGTTGTTATCAACACAAGTAATAAAACCATAGTCTCGCATCCAAGTATCGTTGAATGATGCAGGGATGATTAAGACACGTGCGTCGGGTGCAAGCAATTCCTGTAGGTCTGCGACATCGTTAGGCGAGCACAATAAGATAACGCCGGCACTATTTTTATTTACTGCCTGTATGACGGAAAGGTAAGTCTCGCGGGCTGCCTGTAGCCATGGGGCCCAGTCTGTCGAAGCGTGCGGCCACGCAAGTATTACAGCGTCAATTGGTGTCCACTCGGGCGCCATTGTGCGATTGCCTTGCATAAGGGGTTCTCAATAGATTTTGGAAGGCTAATTATAGCGAGCGCCGGGGCGCTCACCAATAGATTTAATGAATTTTATCGGTAGGTTATTCTCTACGAGGCGTATAATTAAGAATTACTCTGCCGTCGTTACAGGGTCTGAAGGGCTAGATGCACCATTACGTAGATGCGTGTTCAGAAATTGAATGAGCTCGAAGTAGTAATCTGCTGCATCCGATGTGTAATCAAAGCCATGACCCACACCGTCCATCACTTTCCATTCGTGTTTTATACCTTTACTTTGAAGCGCAAAATGAAGTCTATAAGCGTGTTCAATATCGACAATAAGATCATCGGTTCCATGGGCTAAAAACACGGGCTTGGTAATTTGTTCATATTGATACAAAGGAGAATACTCAAACAATAACGCCTGTTGGGATAATGGGTCTCCTATGATTTCAGTGAGCAATGTCATTGTTGCATCATCTTTTACATCGCTTCGTTGAAACTGTAGCGCCAAGTCAGTTACGCCAGCGAACGACGCTGCACAATTATACAGCTCCGGCGAACGAATAATGCTGTAAAGCGCCGAATAGCCGCCATAGCTTCCGCCTATAATGCATACGTTATCCTGATCGACCGAGAAATTTTCCACAGTGTGTTGGAGCGCCGCTTCAATGTCATCTTCTATTAACCGCCCCCATTGCTGCATGCCTTGGCGCATAAACGATTTTCCATAGCCCTTAGACCCTCGGTAATTCACCTGAAGGGTTGCAATGCCCGCGTTTACAAGCACTTGAATATTCGCGGAATAATGGCGTGAATCACTTATGCCGATGGGACCGCCGTGAGGAATAACGACTAAAGGCGGGTTCTTTACGTCAGGCAAGGTTAGAAAAGCTTCTAACGTTTGGCCGCTATCTAACATAACACTGAGTGTTTGGGTTTTACGTAACCCTTTATCGGCAAGCCAAGGATATAAACTCGTGACGCTACTAAACGCGTCACGCTCGCGATTATAAATAAAAATCTCGCCTGGATTAGCGCTATCGTCTGCGAAAAATAAGATGTTTCGGCTATTGGCATCCATTGCGATAGCATTGATTCCATTCGTGCCTGTTTGTTCTGATAAACGCTCGACAAAATGGGAGTACTCAGTGGAAAAGTAGTGTTGTTTGGTTATGCCTTTTTCAAGGAAGGAAACACCGATTATATCTTTAGTTTCGGGTTCGAAAATAGCAGATCGAAGGTCGTAAGACGGATGCTCAAATACTGTGTCGGTAAAGCGTTTGCTTTCAATATCGAAACGCCTTAAATTTACCTTATCGCTGTTGTGATTAGTTAAAACGAGTAACGCGTTAATGGTTTGATCATAACCTACTACTTTAACGATATCGTCGTGGTCACTGGTCCATACCGACTTGTATCGATACTTCCTTGGTTTATTGCCTGTGCGGGCAAAGAGTTCAGTACTGCGATCTACGGTTCTTGTTCCTGCAATACGCCAACCGTTGTTGTCGAATATCCAGTTATGAAGTTTGGGGCCAGACTTGTTAATTCTATATTTTTTCCTAAATGTGCTGTCTTTTACTTTTTCTCCTAAATTAATTTTGAATAGGTCTGTGTAAAACACATAGTCATCGTGCTGTTCGTATTTGGCGAAAACAGCATGGCTTCTATCGTGAGGTAGCGTGTCGACCCAATAGCCTTGCTGCGAAATATAAGACAGTCTATAAGGTAGCGAGCCATCACTCTCTGTAGGCCCTAGCTCGACGAGTATATAGCGATGAAATCTGCCATTTGAATGCTGTTGTAACGAAATAAAGTCGTCGGATAACCATATAAGGTCATAGATTTTATTAAAATGTATTTCCCAGCTCGTGATGCCGTTTTGAGTTTCTACTTCTCTCTGACGACGTGTAAAGGTGATGGGATCGTTTGATTGTCCTGTCGCAACGTCGTAAATGATCAAATCATACGTATTGGCTTTTGGCGCGATAAACGCTACGCGATTACCCGATGGACTAATGGAGAAATGTTTATACTTTGCTGATTTGAAAAACTGAGCGAGCTGGTCTTTGGTACTCTTAGTTGAAATCGCATGGCTTTCAGATAGGGTAAATAAACTGCATAGAACGACTAAAGCTGACACGAGCGTTGATGAAAGGCGCATTATTTTTCTCCCTTTTTAGCAGCCATTGCTTGATAAAATTCGATATAGTGGTCGTTAGGGTAAAGCCCATTAACGATAGTCATTCCTTGAATATCGTCTTTATGGTCTTGTTCGAGAATTTTTAGAATGATTGATGTACGATTTAACTGACGTACTCGCATTCGACTGCCTAACTTCTCTATCATCAGTAACCCTACATAGTTGATTACGCCAGGCTTGACCGTAAACGATAAATCGTCCTCTGAGACGTTATATTCTATCTTAAGCTTGTTGCCTTTCGCTAAGGAACCATTCTCTTCAAAGATTTCTGTCCATTGATATCTGCCGGCAGGAAGTTTTTTTATTTCAATAAGCTGCGCATGATTAAGGGGGCCGAAAGTATGAGTATTAAACATACCTTCCCCTTCCAACACGATACTTTCTGCGTAGCCATCCGCGTAGGCAGCAATAATGACATACCCTTCATTCTCCTCAAGAGGGGGGAGGGCTGCGTGCGCGAGCGTACAGAAAAAAAGAGGGGAGATAAACGCAACAAGAAAGTGTCGAAACTTCATGATATCAATCCATTGAATGTAAATGTATGTATTTTGTAACAACAATAACGATGTCGCTACACATCGTCAATGCTACAAAATTCTTAGAAAGAAAAATACAGCGTTGATTTCTTACGATAAAAAACATGATATAAATAATAATAAAGTTATCATTTAACTTTTAAATCACATTGGAAAAGGGACTAACGTGAAAAAAATATTCAATAAAAATAAAGCAGGGGTCATTGCCTTAGCATTCGTCATAGGAACGGTTTCAGGTTGTGCTACTACGTCATCTAAAGTTGTAGAGACGCCGACTGTCAATAGCTACAACACGCAATACACTGGCGAGAAGAAAAAACTAGTAGTAGGCCAATTTGTTAACCGCTCTAGTTTCCAAAATGGTATTTTTTCGTCAGGGCAAGACCGGCTAGGAAGTCAGGCAAAAACAACATTAATGAGCCATTTACAGCAGACAAATCGCTTCAGTGTTCTTGACCGTGATAACCTAGATTTACTCGCTGACGAAGCTAAGCGCGCGGGAACGAGCCAAACGATTGTTGGTGCTCGTTTTGTCGTCACAGGTGATGTGACGGAGTTTGGTCGCAAGGCGATTGGCGATAAACAGCTTTTTGGTATTTTAGGCAAAGGAAAGTCACAAATAGCCTATGCCAAAGTGACGCTTAATGTTGTCGATGTTACTACCTCTGAAGTAGTTTATTCAGTCGCAGGAGCCGGCGAATACAGCCTTTCTGAGAGAGAAGTAATTGGTTTTGGTAGTACAGCAAGTTACGATTCGACGTTAAATGGAAAGGTACTCGATTTAGCCGTACGCGAGGTTGTGAATAAACTTGTCGATGGTATTGAATCTGGTGCGTGGAAGTTTTAAGGGACTAATATGATGAAAAAAATAATAATAACGCTCGCATTGGCACTTGGTGTCGTGGGTTGCAAAACCACCGAACCCCTTTACTACTACGGCGAATATAATACTGCTGTATATAGTTACTTCAAGGGCGAGGATACCACACTAGAAGAGCAAATCACCGTTTTGCAACTTGCAGTAGAGCTTGCAGAAGCAAATGAAAAAAATATCGCGCCGGGCGTGCACGCGCATTTAGGTATGCTTTATTTTGAAACGGGTAACCCCGGTTTAGGTGAGCAGCATTTAAATCAAGAAAAAGCCTTATTTCCTGAGTCAACACACTATATTGACTTCCTCCTAACTTCAGCGAAAGGGGCATAAAATGAAAGTTTTATCATTGATTTCAACGTTTTTTGTACTTGTATTGCTTTCGGGATGTGTGAGCATGCCGCCTGCACACGACTATACGGCATTTCGCACATCAAACCCCACGTCAGTCATAGTATTGCCACCGATTAACAATACGCCTGAAGTATTGGCGTCTTATAGTGTAATGTCACAACTGGCAGCGCCAATTGCAGAATCAGGTTTTTACGTTTTCCCTGTGGCAGTTGTTAACCAGACGTTCAACAATAATGGACTCACAGTAGCAGAGGATGTTCATGCGGTGCCTGGTCAAAAGCTTAAAGAAATTTTTGGAGCTGACACCGGCCTTTACGTGACAATTGAAGATTACGGTACAAGCTACGTGGTGATCTCTAGTGAAACACGGGTAACGGTATCTGCTTCACTGGTTGATTTAGAGACAGGAACTGTATTGTGGTCGGACGCTGCCACAGCGTCAAGTGCTGAGCAGCAAAATGCAAATAGCGGTGGGCTTGTAGGTATGCTTGTGCAAGCAGCCGTTAGTCAAATATTTGAAACGGTCACTGACAGGGGCTTTGATATCGCCGCGATCGCGTCTAACCGTTTGTTGTCTGCGGACAGTTACAATGGGTTCTTATACGGACCTCGCTCACCAAAATATGGTCAGCCTGTACCCAGTGAGAAGAAATAATCAATAGGATGTATCGAAAAGCGAACGAATGAACATTTTTTCGTTCGCTTTTTTATTTCAAATGCCTGCCGCCATTTAAGTGCAACGTTTGTCCGGTGATATAGTCACTTTCGAGTAAGTAATGCATAGCCTTTACGGCTTCTTGCGCGCCTGGTACGGTTTCTAAAAGCGACTTCTTTTTCGCCTTTTCTTTGTAATTGTCATCATCATCTTCATTAAACATCAACAACGCCGGGGCGATGCTATTTACTTTTACCTTCGGCGCATATTTCTTGGCAAACGATAACGTTAAGTTATGAAGTGCAGCCTTGCTTGCTGCGTAAGCCATATGCTTTTCACTTCCCGTTTCTTGAACGTAGTCTGTCATGTGTATAATGTCTGCTGGACCATCTCTATCCATTAACGCTTCTTGAAGCGCTAAATTTATTCTATAGGGCGTGTAGGCATGTATTCGCATCATGCGCTCTATTAATGCATCCTTATTGTCATACCCTTTTTCTTGCGCCCAGTCAGACGCGTTATGTATAACGGCGCGATAGGTTGTACTGACCGCCTTAATTTGATCAATTGCTCGATCAATAGCCGCCTCAGTGCTAAAATCAGCGTGTAGCACCGTTGCGCCACGTTGCTTCAACGTATCAATAGACGGTCGGTGCGTACGATAGGTTACGACGATAGGAATTGACGAGTCTAATAGGCTTTTGGCCATCGCAAGTCCCAAACGCTGGCTCGCGCCTGTGATTAAAACGGGGTGAGACAAAAGGGTTCTCCTTGAAAATCAGTAGATGTATGCACTTACGAACCATATTGTGACAGACCCGGTTAAAGTATTAACGAGATAAGATAAGCGCGAGTTTTAGTCAGACAGATCTCTTATGCGATAATTAACGTAGAAGATCAAAAAAGAAGTACAGACGGAAGCATTAAATGTTAGCAAATGAAGCTGTGGTAGTGCGTGATGCACTCGACCCATCAATTTCAGAATCGGCAGAGCTTGTTCGCAGTGCGTTAGAGGCAAAAGGCCTTGAAACGCCTATGGTGTCTAATGGTTTAAGCGATGAACAAAAGCGTACTCGAATCGAGTCGTCTATGCGAGACGTTATGCAAACGCTTGGTCTCGATCTGAATGACGATAGCTTATGTGATACGCCTAAGCGCATTGCAAAAATGTACGTGAATGAAATTTTCGGCGGGCTTGATTATCGAAAGTTTCCAAAGATTACGCAAATTGAAAATAAAATGCAGATTGACCAGCCAGTACAGGTGTCTGATATTTCGTTAACCAGTACATGCGAGCATCATTTTGTGACTATTGATGGCACTGCGACCGTGTCTTACATCCCGAATGATACCGTTATAGGGTTGTCGAAAATTAATCGTCTGGTGAGCTTTTTTGCCCAACGTCCACAGGTGCAAGAACGCTTAACACAACAAGTGCTCATCGCTATTCAAACGCTAGCGAATACTGATGATGTTGCGGTTAGCATTAACGCTACGCATTATTGCGTGAAAGCGCGAGGCATTAGAGATACTAACTCGTTTACAAAAACGTCCGCGTTAGGTGGGAAGTTTCTTACTGATGTTGAATTAAAACGAAGCTTTTTTAGTTAATGCGTTACAAGACAAAAAAAACCGCCTCAATAGGCGGTTTTTTATTTTGTAATCAAATCGTTTTCAAGCTCATCGACAATCAGGTTTATACTACCATTGACGCCGTCTGCGGCGATCAAACTGAGCGATGCGCCACAACAAGGGCAAAAGGGGTGCTGCTCTTTGTACATATCTTTCGTAGGATGAAGGGTAAAATCATTTACTGAGCCGCATCGGGGGCACATATATTCTAACGGCGTATCTGTCTTCATTTAATATCCTTTGACTGTTATCCACATCCTGTGGCCACTTATTAAAACGTTATCTACTTTTTAAAATAATCTGAAAATGTTAATGCAGGTCTTGGAGTGAGTGTCTATTCACAAACCTTATACGTAAGTATAGTAGGTAAAGATGAGTGTGCACATGAAAAAACGTTAATTAGTCGATATACTTCTTAACGCACAGACTTTAAAAGAAAAATGCTGTCCCATTAGTATTAATGCGACAGCATCAAATCGATTTATGGGGTTGGGCTTAACCATAATTGCTGAAATGGCTTAAGTGAAAGGCCATGTTCACTGATAGCGGGTGAGGTATCTGTCAGAAGGTCGCGCCACTTTCTGTCAGCTACCAACTGAGGGTCAACGATTTGGACCTGTTCACTAAAGTTACACATCACTAACAGCGTTTCTCCTTCACTATTTTTTCGACTAAATGCAAAACAGTGGTCGTTACCGCTTTCTTCAATATGAGTCTGTGCATTGCCAAACACCGCATGTGTTTTGCGAATATTGATCATGTGCTGCAACCCTCTGAACACTCGAAGACTCGCATCCTCTTGAAGTGTAAGTGCAGAACGTTCGGCAGACAACGCAAAGTCGGTATCATCGTTGGTTACCGCAATTCGATTCACCCAACGTGCATCATGAAGTTTGATGGGGTCATTTAGGTAGTCGTAGTCATTCAATTTGGCTAATTCATCACTAGAATAAAGCAAAGGAATGCCGCCAATACTAAACGTAATACCGTAGAGTAAAAGCATACGCTGAATAGCGTCGTCTATGCCTTTCTCATCGTTAGCGTTAAGTGCACTTTCAAGACCACATAACGAAGCTAATGAACCGCACACCCGGCAGTCGCCATTTTCTGGATTTTCCGCAAAAGGCACGCCAGATGCAAAACTGCCTTCAAACCGTCCTGTGTAGAATTGATTTAAAAAGAAACGGTGATCATGACCGTTTATTCCCAATTCCTGCGCGACAGCATCGTCAAACGTCCAGCCAATATCATCGTGGCATCGCACATAGTTAACCCATGCACAATCTTGTGATATCGAAAAGCTTTTTTGCATTGAGCGCGTTAGCAATCGTGTTTTTCGTGTTGCTAGGCTGTTCCACAATAGCGCCATAAGCAGCGGGTTGTATGACAGCTGACATTCGTCTTTACCAATGTACTTAACGACTTCATCGGGGTGTACAATGGCTTCTGATTTGAATACGACAGAAGGCGCTGCGATCTGTAGGCAGGTATTAAATGCTTGAATTAAGACGTGTGCGTTCTCTTGGTTTTCACAGTTCGTTCCCATTGCTTTCCAAATAAAAGCAAGGGCGTCTAAGCGCAAACCTGCACAGCCGATATTGGCTAAAAAGAGCATCTCTGATGTAATGGCATTAAACACTTCTGGGTTGCTGTAATTTAAGTCCCACTGAAAGCTGTTAAACGTTGTCCATACCCATTTATCCATAGTTTCGTTGTAGGTAAAACTTCCTCGACGAACCTGTGGAAAAATCTCTCTCAAGGTATGCTCATATTGATCAGGTACGCTTCTATCATCAAACAGGTAGTAGTAATTTTGGTATTGCTGGTTACCCGCAAGCGCCGCCTTAGCCCACGCATGCTCATCAGAGGTATGGTTGAATACAAAGTCTAAAACAAGATCAATGCTCGCTTTTTGCAATGCCGTCGCGAGTGACTCTAAATCTTTTATTGTGCCTAACGACGGGTTGACCTTACGGTAATCCGATACCGCATAGCCACCATCGCTGTCGCCCTGTGGTGCGTCATATAGAGGCATTAAATGTAAATACGTAACCCCTAACGCTTGGTAATAGGGTATTTTGTCGTGTAAATCCTTGAGGGTTGGACCCATTAAGTCGACATAACATGCCATACCAACTTGGCTTTCATCGCGATACCAAAGTGGGGTTTTAGTGCGCTCAGCGTCTAGTTTTTTTAAGGCAGGCTTTCGTTTTTTTACACCGTCTCTTAATATTTCAATTAATTTTTGTAAATGAAAATAGCAATCATACTGGTGACCATAGACTTGTGTGTATTTTTCAAAGAGTGCGTCGAAATGTGTGCGCAATCTACGTGTAAATATAGTCGCATCTCTTTTCGTAAGGCCGCTTATATCAAGGCTTTCAAGTATGCGCTCTAAGCAAATGCTACTGTTTGCAGCGTAATTCATTTTTCACTCCAGTATGGAATACGTTTATTCGCCATGTATCTCGATTACTGCGTAACAAAATAACAAGTTTACATGGTTTTTAAATTCTGTTAACTTTTATCTTAAACGATTAAGTTGATTTTACAAATAATATCAAACTTTATTTCATCTGTATTTATAGTCTTAAGTCGAACAAGCCGTTCAGCTTAAGCAATACCAGTATGAGTTAGCCAACATGTACATTTGTCGAGACTATTTATGACCAATCAAGAACCAAACAGTAGAGTAATACGTTGGTTAACCTACCTTATGTTTATGATGTTCGCGATGACATCAGACTCGATAGGTGAAATTATCAAAGAAGTGAAGATCGCTTTTTCGGTAACCAATGCGCAAGCAAGTCTAATGCATTCGCTCCCTATGCTGGGTATTGCCCTGTCTGGGTTGTTTCTAGGTTTCTTAGCGGACAAGTTAGGGCGAAAGCCTACGATTATTATTGGCTTGGCGCTTTTTGGTGTTGCCTGTTACAGCTTTATGGTCGCCAATGATTTTATACTTATTGTCAGCCTAATGACGCTGTCAGGTGTTGCGGTTGGCATATTCAAAACCGGCGCTTTGGCCCTTATTGGTGATATTTCAACATCCACAAAGCAGCATACATCTACCATGAATGGCGCTGAAGCCTTCTTTGGTGTTGGTGCCATTATTGGGCCGCTTATTGTTGCATACCTTATACATGTTGGGGTGGCTTGGCAGTGGCTATACGTGATAGCAGGTGGCGTCTGTACGGTACTTATTGTTGGTGCGCTCTTTGTTAAATATCCAACTTATTCGAAGGACGCTAGCGCAAGTGCTGAAAAGGTATCGTTACTGAAAAGCCTCGCGTTAATAAAGAATCCCTACGCGTTTGGTTTTTCTGTTGGTGCGTTTCTTTACGTTGCGGCTGAAAGTGCAATTTATGTATGGATGCCAAGCTATTTAGTGTGCGATGCGACGACGCTTCGCGCTACTTACGACTGTTACAGCGAGGGCGTTACACAAACGTTGGCTATTTACTCGGTCACCGCATTCTTTATTTTGCGCGCAGCAGGACGGTTTGTTGGTATTTGGATGATGTCTCATTTCAACTGGGCACTGGTACTTATGTTATTTAGTGGAGCCATCGTTGTGTGCTTTGCTTTGGGGCTTTGGGGCGGTAAACAGGTGGCGCTGTATCTCTTTCCGCTAACAGGCATATTCATGTCTGTGATATATCCTACATTTAATTCAAAAGGAATAAGCTGTTTTCCTAAACATCAGCACGGCAGTGTTGCCGGTGTCATTTTGTTTTTCACGGCTGCAGGCGCTGCGGCAGGGCCATTTATTATGGGCGTAGTGAGTGATGCTAATGGCGGTGATGCAAAGTATGGGTTTATGGTTGCCACGGTGTTTGCAGCAATATTATTTGTTGGGCTTACGTACAACTACTTAAAAAATCCAACCCAAAAGCGGTTGGAAGAGATTGAAGCAAGCGAATATTAATCGTTATTGAACCATGAAAAAAAGCAGGCTTTAGCCTGCTTTTTTGTGTTCCGCAGTGGTGTGTCGAAAGTGACATCGAGCTTTTATTGCTCGTAAAGTTCAAGCGGCAATCCATCGGGGTCTTGAAAAAAGGTAAACCGTTTATTGGTGTAAGGGTCAACCCTTATATCTTCACACGCCACGTTGTGACCAACTAATGTCGCGACTACGTTATCAATATTTTCGACCTTGAAAGCAAGGTGCCGTAGCCCTTGGGCTTCCGGATTGGAAATGCGAGACGGGGCGCCAGGGAAAGAAAACAGCTCTATTCTACTTCCATCGGGTAACGATAAATCACATTTATATGAGTCCCTGTCAGCGCGATAATTCTCATCGATAATACTAAACCCTAATATATCGGTGTAAAACCGCTTAGATACCTTATAGTTACTACAGATTATGGCTACATGATGGAACCCATTTAACATCTACATCTCCTCGTTTAAAACGTGTTGTTGATAAGTAAAGCGTGCTTATGGCACCTCTTGTCCCATCGCGGCCTCTAAAAGCGCATACCAATGTTCTCTGGAGAGCGTAATATCTACCGCTTTTTGACAAGCGCGCAACCGGTCTACATTGGTGGTACCAAGTACAGGCTGAATATTAGCTGGATGACGCATTAGCCAGGCTAATACAATCGCTTCAGATGTGGTTTCATAATCACTCGCAAGTTTGCGCACCAATTCAATAGTAGTGTTATCTGCGTTATTTTGCGATGTGGCGCCCGTATATTTGCCTTGCGCTAAACTACCCCATGCTTGCAGCTGGATATTATTTTTCATGCAGTATTCAAGGGTGCCAGGCGCATATCCCATTGATCTGTTCGCTGTGCTGTTTGTGGTCATACCGTCTTCAATCCAATCACGAAACCCTAAGCTCATTTCAAGTTGATTGACAATAATGGGCGACTGAAGCGCCGATTGAAGGTAATCGATTTGATGAGAATGCATATTAGACACTCCAACATGCTTGATTTTGCCTTGCTGAATGAGCGACTCTAACGTGAGTGATACCTCTTCAAGCTCCATAAGGGGGTCAGGTCGGTGCAATAACAAAATATCTATATGCTCGGTATTCAATCGTTGCAAAATGCCATCCACGGATTCATTGATCCACTGTGCGGAAAAGTCGTAACGCTTTGGTCCTAAATCATCTTCAAACCGTATCGCACATTTAGACTGCAAAACCATGTTGTCTCGCCATTGCGGGGCTTGTTTTAGGGCGGTTCCGAAAGCGCGCTCTGCTTTACCGAACGTGTAAATATCGGCGTGGTCGAATACGGTAATATCTAGTGATAACGCTTCTTCAACAATACGATGAGCATGGAGGATATCGTCCCGACTAACAGGCGATGCGTTCCACCCCCCTCCAAGGCCCATACAACCGTAGACTAAATGACTTGCGTGGGGGATATATGATTGCATGGTGTGCTCCATTAAATAAGACGAATAAAGAGTTATAGCGAAGAGCCTATCAGCGTTTTCTATTTATTTATAGAGGCTTAAACGCAATAGGCTTCACCACAAACAAAAATGGCGAGGACCAAAATGAAAAACGGAATTATTTACTTATGTGCAATATCGCTTATGGCATTAACAGCATGCACAGGCGTACCTGAAGATGTGTCTCCCGTAGGCAACTTCGATGCTGAAAAATACGCAGGAAAGTGGTACGAAATTGCGAGACTAGATCATAGTTTTGAACAGGGGCTGTCAAACGTAACGGCAACCTATACCCTGCGTGAGGACGGGGGTATTGACGTGGTAAATCGCGGATTTTCTAAGGAAGAGGGCGAATGGGATGAGGCAAAAGGCAAAGCGTTCTTTGTAAAAAATAACACTACGGGACACTTGAAAGTGTCATTCTTTGGCCCCTTTTACGCCAGTTATGTGGTGATGGCGTTAGACAAAGAAGCGTATCAGTACGCGCTTGTAACAGGTCCCGATAAGGATTACCTGTGGATTTTAGCGCGCGAACAGCAACTTTCTGATGCGGTTCGAGAAAAGCTGTTAGCCATTGCAAATCAGCATGGTTATGACACAGATAAACTGATTTGGGTTTCGCATCGCCTCCCTAACTAAACGCGTTGAACATGACACCTTGTTTCGTGCGTTGTAGCCTAATAGTTTACGGTAAATATGATATACTATGGCTTAATAAATGTGCATGGAATTAGATTAAGTGCTGCAAGAAAGTGTAAAAAACCGCGCGAATAATGCGTGTGAGTTGTGTAAAAGTGAAACCGGTTTAGACGTGTTTTTTGTGCCAGAGTCGCCCGATGAAACCGCTCAAAGTGCAGTACTTGCATGCGATACGTGTATCGGCCAAATAACCGGAAGCGACGAGCTTAATGCCACACATTTGCGCTGTTTAAATGACGCGGTGTGGTCTCCTACACCTGCAGTTCAGGTTTTAAGTTATCGATTACTGCACAAGCTTAGCGCTGAAGGTTGGGCCCAAGACCTACTTGATATGATGTACTTAGATGAAGATATCAAGCAGTGGGCAGAAGCAGGCCTTATCGAACAAGATGCGACTTTAGATTGCAACGGCACGCCTCTTCACGCTGGCGATAATGTTCATTTAACCAAAGACCTCAATGTTAAGGGGGCAAATTTTACTGCGAAGCGAGGTACCCCAGTGCGTGGCATTAGCTTAAGCAGTAATCCTCTGCACATTGAGGGGAAAGTAAACGGTACCCGAATTGTAATTATTGCAGCGTACACCAAAAAATCTTAAGTATACGTAACATTATAGAGACTAAAGGCTATGCAAACTCTCACGATTAGAACACCCGATGATTGGCATTTGCACTTTCGAGACAACGAAATGCTTGCTGAAACGGTTCCTGCCACTGCCCGTTGTTTTCAACGAGCCATTGTTATGCCCAATTTGGTACCACCGGTAGTCAATGCAGACATGGCAGTTGCCTATAAGCAGAGAATTGAAGCAGCACGGCCTAAGGGGAGCACGTTTGAGCCTTTAATGACGTTATTTCTTACCAATACCACATCAGCGAAAGACATTGCGGATGCAAAAGCTGCGGGTGTCACTGCGTGTAAGCTATACCCAGCGGGTGCAACGACTAATTCAGACGCAGCAGTGAAAGGTATAGAAGCACTTTATCCGGTGTTTGAAGCCATGCAGGCGCATGGACTATTGCTACTCATTCACGGAGAGGTAACGGAAAGTCATATTGATATTTTCGACAGAGAAAAGGTGTTTATTGATACGCACCTGGCGCCTATCGTAGCGGCTTTCCCTGAACTGAAAATCGTTTTTGAACACATTACGACGGCCGATGCTGCATCATTTGTCAGCGAAGCGAATGATAATGTTGGCGCAACCATTACACCACAGCATTTATTGCTGAATCGAAACGATTTACTAGTAGGTGGTGTTCGTCCGCATAATTACTGCCTTCCTGTTTTAAAGCGCAATACGCATCAACAAGCGCTAAGAAAAATGGTTGCCTCAGGTAACAAGAAATTTTTCCTAGGCACCGACTCTGCACCCCATGCCAAGCATAAGAAAGAAAACGCGTGCGGCTGTGCGGGCTGTTATAGTGCATGGTCGGCGATAGAATTGTATGCAGAAGTCTTTGAGCAACTAGGTGTGCTGGATAAGCTTGAGGGCTTTGCTAGTGATTTCGGTGCGGACTTCTATGGGTTACCGCGCAATACAACGACAATTACGCTCGCCAAGGAAACATGGACTGTCCCTGAGCATGTATCTTTAGCAGACGGTACCGATATGGTTCCGTTCTTTGCAGGGCAGACGCTTCAATGGAAATTACAAGACGCTTTCCAAGCTCGTTAGTATATTTGCTGTTGTGCTTTTACGTTACGCTTTCGTGTGACGTAAAAGCCGACGAGCGTCCACCGTTGTCCGTAAACATGCAAGTAATGTCGGCTGAATTGCCTGTGTCAGGTAGCGAATATTCAAAACGTATACTGACAGATATTGCCGCACTAGCAGGCTATTCAGATATTACGTTTAACATGACATCGAGTACCGCTGACGTCGTCTCTGTCGTTGTACGTACGCCGCAAAATGAAAATGACTATTATTGGATAACCCCGCTTATTGCATTACCTTGCGATGACGATGTGCAAACTTGCTCAATGTCGCCGTCTAAAGACGGGCTATCTATGCGTCTTCTCTATGCGGCGATGTCAAAAAATACTGACCTACAAGATAGTGCCGAAGCGCTATCACAGGTTGCGACAACATATAAAATGTCAGAGGCGTTTAAAGAAAATAAACAGTCCTTTGACGCTCGTTCGGTGAAGGAAAGCGTCACATTCAAATTCGGAATATTAGGGCTTGGTGTTAACTTGAACGCCGACATGTCTGATTTGTGGGTAATTTCTGACTTGGTTCCTTTATTTAGTGAGCTTACCGAACGCGGAGAACTCAAAGGGATCGCGGCTGATTTTGTTAAAGATTTACTAGACGATGTGGGAATGTCATCGACCATTCTTTTCGCCCCTTGGTTGCGTATTGCCAAAGAGGCTGAAAACAAACCGAACGTTTTAGTTTTTTCCATTGTGAAGACGCCCGAAAGAGATCAGATTTTCCATTGGATATCGCCTATTTCACGTAATTTACACGGTATTTTTGGTATTAATGGTGCGCGATACGATGATATTAACGCCATTGAAAAGGATAAATACATCGGCGTGCTTACTAACGACTATCGTTATGAAGCGGCAAAAAACGCAAAACTTCGCGTAAACAGCTACAATAGCTGGCAAGAGGTTGTGTCAGCATTGCTAGACGGAGAGGTAGACTTCATCTTTGCTTCTCAGGGGGCCATCGATTTTGGCTGTAGTGGTACTGAAAAACAATGTAAAGCCGTAAAGCTTGTCGCGCCTTACCGAACAACAACTGCCTATTTGGCACTGTCTAAACAAGATACGTCATTGTTGGTCGTAGAGAGACTTAAACTCGCATCAGCAAAAATTAAACAAGACACTGCATTCAAGCAAAAGTTAGAAGAATGGAGTCGCAGTGTGTATTCACAGCACCAAGTAGTACACCATATTGAAGATGGTGTCGTGCACCTTTGGGAAAAGTAATGACAATTGAAACAATTAAGCACCTCAACATTCAACCGGCTATTGTAAAGGCGCTTGATACACAAGGTATTTTTACGCTATCACCTATTCAGCAGCAGTCGCTGCCTATTGCCTTAACCGGTAAAGACATAATAGGGCAAGCACAAACAGGAAGTGGCAAAACGCTGTGTTTTGTCATTCCTGCATTAGAAACTATCGATCCTACGCGTTTTGTTACGCAAGTCGTTATCTTATGTCCAACCAGAGAGTTGGCAGACCAGGTGGCACAGCAGTGCAGAAATGCAGCGAAGCAAATTGGCAACATAAAAGTATTAACGCTTTGCGGTGGGCAACCTATGGGGCCACAAATTCAGTCTTTGAAGCATGGTGCACAGATTATCGTTGGTACACCTGGCCGCATTATGGACCATGTCGAGCGACGCCGTCTTGATTTATCAGCAGTAAAGCTTCGTGTACTTGATGAAGCGGACCGCATGTTAGATATGGGTTTTGAGGATGCGTTAGATGTTATTTTCTCTCCCATGCCTAAAAAAATACAAACCCTATTGTTCTCCGCAACGTTTACCGAACAGATTGAGCGTGTAGCGAAACAATTTTTGACCTCTCCAGAGATATGCAAAGTCGAGTCTACCGCCAGTAAACCTTCAATAACGCAACTTGGCTTTAGCGTATTGCCGCATACGCGCATTCAAGCATTAAAAGCTGTGCTAACACACTATCAACCCAAAAACGCGATTGTGTTTTGTAACCGCCGCGTACAAGTGCAAGAAGTAGTAGAAGAATTGGCAGAAGAAGGGTTCAGTGCTGCCGGTCTACAAGGTGATATGGAACAGCACGATAGAACGTCAGTGTTAATGCAATTTGCCAGTGATGCGTTACAAGTGTTAGTGGCAACGGACGTTGCTGCACGAGGGCTGGATATAGACGACATCGCATTGGTAATTAACTATACCGTAAGCGAAGAGCCTGAGACACATATTCACCGTATTGGACGCACAGCACGAGCCGGAGCAGATGGCACCGCTATTACTTTGGTCAGTGAAGAGGAAGAGCATTTCTTAAGAAAGATAGAAGTGTTGCAAGACAGCGATATAGAGCTAAAAGGTGCACAAGGCTTACGTTTCCACAAAAATCGCATCACGCTACCTGAATTCTCATGCATTTCATTAAGTGCGGGTAAAAAAGAAAAGCTTCGCCCTGGTGATTTAGTGGGGGCATTGACCAAAGATGCGGGTATACCTGGTGATGATGTAGGTAAAATTGCGGTTCAAAATAGTAAGAGCTTTGTTGCGGTAAAAACACGCAGTGTGAAACGTGCAATGACGCTGTTCCGTGATGGGAAAATTAAAGGCAAACGTGTCCGAGCACGCAAGCTTTAGATGTTATAAATAGCAAAAAGGATAATTATGGGCGGCATTACTGACTTATCTTACTTACTGAAAAATCTCACGCCGGTTATCAGTGGTGAAGAGTATGTATTTGTAAGTCTGTCGCCACATCAGGTCACCTCTACCTTGGTTGATGTAGCGCTTGCAATGTTTAAAGAGGTAGAGGGAATAACGCTCATTCTAGAAAAAGACGCAGCGCAGCAGGCAGGCTTAGAATTTGACGGGGCCTATAAATGCATTACCTGCAAGGTACATTCAAGCCTAGATGCCGTTGGTATGACTGCCGCGATGAGTGCTGCGTTAACGCATGCAGGAATAAGCGCGAATGTGGTTGCTGCCTATTATCACGATCATATTTTCGTCCCTTCACACCACGCCAAATTGGCCGTAGAGTCGTTATTAGCGCTTGGCAAAGCGTGAAAACAGAGGGCTCGCTAAGCCGTATACAATCAGTAGTTGTGCCAAATAATATGTGCTCATGACTACCACGCTCGCGAAAGCCACGGGGCCATTAAACAGGTTATAGGCTAATGTGGCATCTGATAGCAAAAAGCTTATTACACCAACCTTGGTAAGCCGTGGCATTCGCAGCATAAAAGCGCTTAATCCCAAACCAGTAATAATACATAGGTAGGCTGCTACCGGCATAAACATGCTGCCTGTATGGGGCAAAATAATGATGCCCATTGTGAGTGCAAACCCAATAATAGCGAGTACCGGGAATACCACCGGTTTGTTGGCCTGTGTTGGGTTTCGCTGTGGGTTATCATGCGACGTCTTTACGAGTAAAAATGCCCCGATATATAAACAATGTGCAATGAAAAAGCTCGCTAGACCTAACGTGAAGCTATGTTCAATAGGCAGTGCTAATAAGATGTCTCCACTACCACTTGCTCCTATAGCGCCACAAAGCAGAAAGCATAATTTTCGCGGACGTATCCCTGACGCTGGCAGGAGTAGCAGTAAAATAGGTATCACTTTGATGAGCCATTGAAACGGGTAGGGGGACTGTGAAAGCAATACAATGTATAGCGTACTGGTAAACAGATAAGCAATGACTAGCGTTGGCATAAACGGTTCTCGTTGTCGGGTACAAAAAAGGCGACAGGTTAGTGTCGCCTTTTTTTATTAACGTGTCACTGTTACCAAATTTTAACGCGCTCTTCTGGCGGCAGGTAAAGTGCATCTTCTTTCGTTACGTCGAAGGCTTGGTAGAACTCTGGAACATTTCTTACTGCGCCATTCGTACGGAATTGCGTAGGCGAGTGAGAATCTGTTTGAATTTGCGTGCGCAACGCTTCATCACGGTATTTACTTGCCCATACTTGCCCATAACCGATGAATACACGTTGATCGCCTGTAAAGCCGTCTAGTTCAGGCGCCTGTTCGCCATCAAGCGAAAGGTGGTACGCTTTTAGCGCTATGCTAATACCGCCTAAATCACCAATGTTTTCGCCTAGTGTATATTCGCCGTTAACAAACAAATCGGGTAATACTTCAAAGGCATTATACTGCTGAATCAAGTTACCTGTGCGGGCTTCAAATTCTGCACGGTCTTCATCTTTCCACCAGTTTCTCAATACCCCGTCGCCATCAAATGTTGAACCGGTGTCATCGAAGCCGTGGCCAATTTCATGACCAATAACCGCGCCAATGCCACCGTAATTCACGGCATCTTCAGCATTCATATCGAAAAATGGTGGTTGAAGAATAGCTGCTGGGAATACAATTTCATTCAATGGTGGGTTGTAGTAGGCGTTGACGGTTTGCGGTGTCATACCCCATTCGTGCGTCCATACCGGGCCGCCTTGTTTCTTAAGTGTCTCTGCGTACAACACGTCAGCTGAGCGTTTTATGTTGTTGAAGAGGTTACTTGCATCAACGGTGAGGGCTGAATAGTCACGCCATTGGTCAGGATAACCAATTTTAACCGTGAACTTAGACAGCTTATCAAGGGCTTGAGTACGTGTTTCTTCTGTCATCCAGTCAAGTTCTTCAATACTTTCTTTATAGGCAAGTAAGAGGTTATTGACCATTTCCATCATGCGATCTTTAGCTTCAGGTGGAAAATGTTGTTTAACGTACACTTTTCCAATAAGTTCGCCAACATGTGCATTGGCAAGGTTTACCGCACGTCGCCATTGTGGTTGTTGTTCTTCAACACCGCGCAGTACTTTACTGTAAAACTCAAAATTGGCGGTATCAAGCGCTTCATTTAGGCGGCTGGCCGACGCATTCAATAAACCCCATTGCAAGAACGTTTTCCAGTCTTCAAGAGACGTTTCACTGATAATGCCATCAATGGATGTCATAAAGTCTTTTTGCAAAATGCCGATATTTGACAGACTTGTCATTTCAGCCGCGCCTAAAAAAGCACTCCAGTCGAAATTAGGCATCAATTCACTGAGTTCTTCTATCGTCAGTTTATTGTAGTTAGCTGCAAAATTACGGGCATCCTCTTTCGACATGTGGATATTCGCAATTTTGGTTTCTAAATCGAAAAGCATTTGTGCGCTTTCAGCCGGGGCATCAAACCCAGCCAAGGTGAACATTTTTTCAATATGTGCCACATAAGCGTCGCGGATTTTTTGCGAGGCTTCATCGTCTTTGAAATAGTAATCGCGATCAGGTAGCCCTAAACCACTTTGCCATGTGTAAATAAGATACTCTTTTGGTGACTTTAAATCGGGGTATTGCGCAAGACTAAATGGCGTACCGAAGCCATATCGAGATGCGTAAGCAAAATAGGCGGCAAGTTCTGAGTAGTTATCGATGCTGCTGATTTTTTCCAGCTCAGGCGTTAATGGTGCGGTGCCCAGTGCGTTGCGCGTTTCCATGTCCATATAAGCGCGATAGAAATCACCCACTTTTTGCTCATCGCTTCCTGCTTTAAAGTCGCCTTCAGCAGAAGACTTGATAATATCCATGACGTGATCTTGTGCTTCATCTCTAAGGATCACAAACGAACCGTAGCTAGATTTATCTGCTGGAATATCGGTATTGTCTAACCACTTACCATTAACATAGCGAAAGAAATCGTCGCCCGGATCGACAGACAAATCCATGTTTTCCTTAATTACGCCTGACGTCATAGCCTGCTTTTGCATAGCCTCGCTGCTAGCCTGCGTTTGCGATTCGTTTGTTGTGCTTTGTGGGCTACATGCGGTAAGCGCAAGCGCAACACTCAAACTCAATACATTTTTTAACATGGATTGCGGTTCCTATTTTTTGTCGTTATACGCCTGTGCGCTAACACGCGGCGTGCTGTTATTATGAATTTTTATCATGCCATCACCATTAGAAAAAGGACTTATGGTGAAAATACATAGGTTGTAACAACTTTATACCGGTAACTTCGTTATAGTAAACATTGAAGTTTTTATAAATTAAACGCTATCAGCGTAAGGACAATGCTATGCCCAATTTTGATGAAGTATCACCTTGTGATTATGCTGACGCTTTGCCACGGGAGCAGTTTATTGATTATGGAATAAAGCCGTTGTGGAGTGGTATGCCTCGGATAGCTGGGCCCGCATTTACCGTAAAGTGTGCGCCAGGTGACCATCTTATGCTGCACGCTGCAATTTACCGGGCGAAAGCAGGCGATATTATCGTAGTAGAAGCGGATGATGCTTTTGCTGTCGCAGGCGGAAACGTATGTGCAATTGCCCAATCAAGGGGAATAAAGGGTTTTGTTATTGATGGTGTAATACGAGATTTAGCTGAAACCCGTGAAAACCAATTCCCCGTCTTTGCGCGTGGTGTCATACCCAAGCCGGGTGCAAAGCGCTGTATCAGCCCACTTAATCAGCCAATTACGTGCGGAGGAGTTAGGGTAGAAGCAGGCGATATCGTTGTGGGAGACGAAGAGGGGATTGCCGTAATCCCGCAACACCAAGCCCTAGAAGCTTACGATATTGCAAAGGCGCGTGCGACTAAAGATGCATCAATGACATTAGAACAATGGCAGGCACAGCATCAGAGCAAAGTGGAAGAAATACTCACTACACTCGGCTTTTTGGAATAACTATTCGTAAAAACAACTGAGAACATTAAGGATGTTTTACGTATCTATTGAACACATAGTGTAGAATCGCGTATTCAACATCCAATTGTCTGAATCACGCGAGTTTGCTTAATGTTTTCATTCTTCGAACGGCTCACGCAGCCTTTCCCCGACAGTGCACCTACACAACCCCCTAAGGGGATTGTTGCCTTTTGTAAATACTATACGCAAGGTATGTGGGGGGTAGTATTTACTGTCTCATTATTGAGCGCCATTGTGGCGATGTTAGAAGTTGCCCTTTTTGGATTTTTAGGGCAAATGGTTGATTGGTTCTCTGAGCAAAACCGTGAAACGTTTTTGGACGACCAAAAATGGACACTGATAGGCATGGGCGGCACGGTGCTTATCTTAATACCGCTTTTTATTTTACTGCGTTCACTTTTTTCCCGTCAGTCACTAATGGGAAATTATCCTATGCGTGTACGGTGGCAGGCTCACCGCTATTTGTTGGGGCAAAGCCTCACCTTTTTTCACAATGAGTTTGCGGGGCGCGTAGCGACTAAAGTCATGCAAACCGCACTTTCCGTGCGTGAAACAGTCACTAAAATACTCGATTTGCTTGTGTACATTAGTGTGTATTTTATTTCGATGGTAGTGCTTATTTTTAGCACTGACTGGCGCTTGGCATTACCACTGGTTATTTGGTTTTTTGTGTATATAGCGATATTACGTGTGCTGGTACCAAAACTAAAAGTTGTCTCGCAACGCCAGGCCGATGCGCGTTCTATGATGACAGGGCGCATTGTCGACAGCTACACCAACATTACAACGGTAAAACTTTTTTCACACAGCCGTCGTGAAGCAGATTACGCAAAAGAGAGTATGGATGGCTTCCTAAAAACGGTATACCCACAAATGCGCTTGGTGACGGTGTTAGAATTTTGTGTGGAAATAGCCAATGCGATCCTTATTTTCGCTGTTGGTGCGCTGTCTATTTTCCTATGGCTTGAAAGCATCGCTACGCCTGGTGATATCGCGATTGCAATTAGTTTATGTCTTCGTTTAAACGGCATGTCGCATTGGGTTATGTGGGAAGTATCTGGTTTATTTGAAAACCTGGGAACGGTTCAAGATGGCATGAATACACTCGCGCAGCCTATTGCCGTTAAAAACGTAGAGAATGCCTCGCAGCTTAAGGTTAGTGGCGGCGCTATCCAATTTGACGATATAAATTTCGCGTATCATGGTGCAAACGACCAGTTGATAAATGTGTTCAGCAACCTCCAACTTTCAATACAAGCGGGAGAAAAGGTGGGGCTGGTTGGGCGTTCCGGCGCTGGCAAGTCAACATTGGTGAATTTACTGATGCGTTTCTACGACACGCAATCAGGCCGTATCATTATTGATGGTCAGGATATTACCGAGGTCGACCAGGAAACGTTAAGGGCAAAAATTAGCATGGTGACTCAGGATACCTCGCTCATGCACCGTTCCGTAAGAGACAACATATTGTACGGCCGGACCGATGCCACCGAAGACGACATGATTCGCGCAGCCAAACAAGCAGAAGCACACGACTTTATTCTTACGCTTACAGACAGCGAGGGGAGAACCGGCTATGACGCGCATGTGGGTGAGCGGGGCGTTAAGCTCTCTGGCGGCCAACGTCAGCGCGTTGCTATTGCGCGTGTATTACTGAAAGATGCGCCAGTATTAGTTTTAGACGAAGCAACATCTGCGTTAGATTCTGAAGTAGAGGCCGCCATTCAAGCGTGTTTAGATAAAGTGATGGAAGGCAAAACGGTACTTGCCATTGCACACCGTTTATCAACGATTGCGCAAATGGATAGGCTTCTCGTACTCGATAAAGGCACCATAGTCGAGCAGGGAACGCATGCAGAGCTTATCGCGCAAGAAGGCATTTATGCCAAGTTATGGGCCCATCAAACCGGTGGTTTCATTGGTGTTGAATAAGCCTCTATTTTTTATGTGAAGTGATGCGAAGATAGAAAAGGGACTAGATAAAGCGCTTGTAAGTTGGAAGTGGTTAAGTATAATACGCCTCCCTCCCTTGCGATACCGCATTTTCCTAAGAAAAGACGCACACTTCACAAGGGCAGTGTAAGTAAATTTTGATAGATAAATAAAACACCACAGGGGTGTAGTTCGAATTGGTAGAACAGCGGTCTCCAAAACCGATGGTTGGGGGTTCGAGTCCCTCCACCCCTGCCAAACATTAGTGCTTACGTACTTTGTGCGTGAGTGATGACGACGCTGTAGTGCTAGGATCGTGACATGAGCGAAAAAACGGAAAATCAGTCCAATGCATTGGACATGTTTAAATGGGTAGTAGTTTTCGCCCTGCTTGCTGGTTTGGTAACTGCCAACACAGTATATGGTGAAATTTCGGTATTATACCGCGCTATTGCTGCGGTAGTAGTCGTAGTGTTAGCTGGGTTTATTGCGGCGTCGACCGAGAAAGGTAGCACGTTCTTAAGCTTTGCCAAAGAGTCTCGCACCGAGGTGCGCAAGGTGGTTTGGCCTACACGTCAAGAAACAAATCAAACTACTCTCATCGTATTAGCGGCCACGTTAGTAATGGCACTAATCCTTTGGGGTCTAGACGGCATTATTGTTCGTGTCGTTGGCTTTATTACTGGAATAGGAGCATAAGCGTATGTCTGAAGAAGAAGTAAAGAAAAGATGGTACGTAGTACAAGCATATTCTCAGTATGAAGCGCGCGTTAAGAAAACGCTGCTTGAATACATTAAAATGCATAACATGGAAGAGCACTTTGGCCAGATTTTGGTGCCCACTGAAGAAGTGGTTGAAATGCGCGCCGGCCAGAAGCGTAAATCTGAGCGTAAATTCTACCCAGGTTATGTATTGGTAGAAATGGCGATGAACGAAGATTCATGGCACTTAGTTAAAAGTGTTCCACGTGTTCTTGGTTTCATTGGTGGTACTTCAGATCGCCCAATGCCAATTACGCAAAAAGAAGCCGATGCTATCTTGAATCGTCTTGAAGAAAACGTTGATAAGCCAAGACCAAAAACGTTGTTCGAGCCAGGCGAAGTGGTTCGCGTTACCGACGGTCCATTTGCAGACTTCAATGGTGTGGTAGAAGAAGTCGACTACGAAAAGAGCCGCGTAAAAGTGTCGGTACTTATCTTCGGTCGTTCTACACCGGTAGATCTAGAATTTGGTCAGGTAGAAAAAGGCTAGACTTCTATAAATATTCGAAAAAAGACGGTTTGACCGTCTTTTTTTATATCTGGAACTCGGGGGCACGATTGGCAATGTACGTTCATTTGAACGTTAAATTACGAACAACATGGCTAGCAGCATCGAGGTAAAAACAAATAAATACTGCAAAATGTGGCCATAACATTGTGCAAATCTCTTGGTATCAGCACACGACGCCCAAAAACCTACTCTGCAAAACTTTTTTAGCGCGTAGTTAACTAACCCTGTCCCAAAAAAACATATTAAAAATGCTGTCACTGCGACTACTCTTTATAACTTATTCGATTCTTTTCAAGAAGGGTATAAAGCCAGATTGAAACTCCGACAGCGGCAATAACCACGAGCCATTTATAGCTCTGATTTACGACCCCCCCAATAGTGAGTGTTGTGATAAATGAAAAAGTGGATACTACTACCTGCTTAATTTTTTTCGTGTCGAGTTTGCTAGTTTTAAGCTTGGGCCTAAGCAAAAGAACCCAAAAAATAATTCCAATGCAAACTTGATGGAATAAAAGTAATAGGTGGTTATTTGCAATAAACGCACTAAAAGAAAAAAGGCCCAACATGGCACATGCCATGTAAAGCCTTGCTAACGGTGTTAATTTCACTTACTCATCCAACGTTTCATTGTAATCTGATATTGCATCGGCTGCTCCAACAATAGTACCGACACCAGTTCCGATAAGGCCGCCTAATAGTGCACCGAAAGGGCCAGCATAAGCACCAAGTGCAGCACCTATACCTGCACCTGTAGCAGCGCCTTCCAAACCTCCTTCAAAAGCGGCTTGTGAAATATTGCCTCCAGAGACAGTGTCGATTTGCTCTTCGGTGAGTACTAACGGATTATTCATCATCAGTAAAATACTCCCAAGCAGCTCCTAGGGCAGCGCCTGTAGCAATTGCACCTACAGCAACAGGAAAGGTCACAGTAAATCCGACTGCTACCGCAAAGCCAACGCCAGTCGCTCCAATGCCGCCACCAGTTAAGCCTCCGGAGGCAACGTCCCAGCCATCACCACCTGAAACTTGGCTCAGTTCTTCTTGCGTGAGTAACTCCATTTATATTTCTCCAAATTTGATGTTTCGTCTATATGTTAACGCGTTAAAAACTTTGACCTATTCCAAAAAGAAAAAATACTGGCCGTTAGTTGGTTTTATATTCTAAATTACCCTTGCATAGTAATTAATCACCTTATATAATGCGCGCCCTTTTAAACGGAAACGGGAAGCCGATTGAGCAAATATTCTCTGTATTTGCGAGGCGTCAGACCCAAACAAGAGAGCATTTAAAATGGCTAAAAAAGTAAGCGGTATTATCAAGCTTCAGGTTGCAGCTGGCGCTGCTAACCCAAGTCCACCAGTTGGTCCTGCACTAGGTCAACATGGTGTGAACATCATGGAATTCTGTAAGGCTTTCAATGCGAAAACTGATAGCCTTGAGAAAGGCGCTCCGGTACCTGTAGAAATTACAGTATACGAAGATCGCTCTTTCACATTCGAAACCAAAACTCCTCCTGCGTCTTACTTGCTTAAGAAAGCAGCTGGCATCAAGAGCGGTTCTGGCCGTCCTAACACTGAGAAAGTGGGTAAAGTTACTCGCGCTCAGTTAGAAGACATTGCTAACGCTAAAGAGCCAGACTTAACTGCTGCTGACTTAGATGCAGCGGTACGCACTATCGCGGGTTCTGCTCGCTCAATGGGCTTGAACGTAGAGGATTAATCGAATGGCTAAATTAACAAAACGCGCTCGTCTCGTTCGTGAGAAAGTAGAAGCGACAAAAGAATACGAAATTAATGAAGCCGTTGCTCTTCTTAAAGAGTTAGCAACTGCTAAGTTTGCAGAAAGCATCGACGTTGCCGTTAACCTTGGTATTGATGCTAAGAAATCTGACCAAAACGTTCGTGGTGCAACTGTACTTCCAAACGGTACAGGTAAAGACGTTCGTGTTGCTGTGTTCACACAGGGCGCAAACGCTGAAGCAGCTAAAGAAGCTGGTGCAGACATCGTTGGTATGGACGACTTAGCTGAGCAAGTTAAGAAAGGCGAAATGAACTTTGACGTTGTAGTTGCTAGCCCAGACGCTATGCGTGTTGTTGGTCAACTAGGTCAAATCTTAGGCCCACGTGGTCTTATGCCTAACCCTAAAACAGGGACTGTAACACCAGACGTAGCTACTGCAGTTAAAAATGCAAAAGCGGGTCAGGTTCGTTACCGCAACGATAAGAACGGTATTATCCATGCTAGCATTGGTAAAATCGCGTTCGAAGCAAATCAAATTCAAGAGAACCTTGAAGCATTACTAGAAGCATTGAAGAAAGCGAAGCCTTCTTCTGCTAAAGGTACTTACATCCAGAAGATCAGCCTAAGCACTACAATGGGTGCTGGCGTATCTCTAGATAAAGCTTCAGTAGGTCTTTAATACCCTACCGGGGCAACTCGGTTTCTCTGTAAAGGTAATGGGTTGGAGTGGTCAATACAGCAGTGCTGATTAATCACTCCCGTCCAAGACCGCAGGTGCGATGTGGTGATAGAGGTAAGAGAACTATCACATTAAACATATCGCTTAATAGCACAACCTGCGCAGACGGTGGTTTGACTCAGACTCTCTGGGGAAACAAACACCGTAGAGCGGTATCATCAATTATGTTGATATCAATCTGTGAACCCTGATGGCGTGAACAGGAAACTGTAAACAAAGTCAGATACAAAGAGGTGAACTCAGTGGCACTAGGTTTAGCAGCAAAAAAAGAGATCGTAGCAGAAGTTTCTGAAGTTGCGTCTCGCGCTCTATCCGTTGCCGTTGCTGAATACCGTGGGATGGAAGTTGCAGAACTGACTGACCTGCGCGTTAAAGCTCGTGAGCAAGGCGTATACCTTAAGGTTATACGTAACACTCTAGCTAAGCGTGCGTTGGCAGACAGTAAGTTTGCAGACTTAGATAGCGCCCTTACAGGCCAGCTTATCTACGGCTTTTCAATTGATGCACCTGGCGGTGCAGCTCGTCTTTTCAAAGACTTTGCGAAGCAAAACGATAAGCTAAATGTAACAGCGTTGTCTATTGGTAGTGGTCTACTTGGTCCAGAGAAATTGGACGCAGTTGCTTCACTTCCTACTCGCGACGAAGCACTTGCAAGACTACTTGCAACCTTCAAAGCACCAGTTGGGAAATTCGTTCAAACAATCAACGAAGTTCCTGGCAAGTTTGTGCGCGTATTGGCGGCGATCAAAGACGAGAAGTAATTTTCGTTTTTGGCATATTGATTTTTTTAACATTAAAACCCCAGGAGTTTAGACCACATGGCTCTAACTAAAGAAGATATTTTAAACGCGATTGCTGAAATGCCAGTTATGGAATTGGTTGAGCTTATCGAAGCAGCTGAAGAAAAATTCAACGTATCTGCTGCAGCTGTTGCTGTTGCTGGTCCTGCTGCAGGCGGCGAAGCTGCTGCTGTTGAAGAGCAAACTGAATTTGACGTTGTAATGACTTCATTCGGCGCTAACAAAGTTGCAGTTATCAAAGCAGTTCGCGGCGCGACTGGCCTAGGTCTTAAAGAAGCTAAAGAAGTAGTTGAATCTGCTCCTAAAGCTATCAAAGAAGGCGTAAGCAAAGAAGAAGCTGAAGAACTTAAAGCACAGCTAACTGAAGCTGGTGCTGAAGTTGAAGTTAAGTAATCTAATTTGATTAGATTATTTGCCTGAGACGGCAAGGCTGGTGGTTTTTTGAACCACCAGCCTTTTTGCGCTGTATAGTGTGTAGAATCTTACCCTTATCTACATTTCGTAATGCGCATATCGGTGAAACAATAAAAAGCATAAAAATCCAACAAGTTAACTAATAATTGGTTAAAAATTGTTGTATGCTAATTGGATCACCCGAAATAGGGTTGTGGAAGTTTGTTGCTTAATGCGTCATTTAAAGCGTAGCTCTTAGCCCGTCGCACGCGTTTTAAAGTATTTAGCAGCAGGTTGGGTCATAAATCAGCAGGCTGAGGAACCCATGGTTTACTCTTATAGCGAAAAGAAACGTATCCGTAAGGATTTTGGCAAACGCCCACAGGTACTGGAAATCCCGTATCTTCTTTCAATTCAGCTTGATTCTTTCAAAAAGTTCATTGAGATCGACGCCGATGCTCAATACGGCTTGGAAGCAGCATTTCGTTCCGTTTTTCCAATTAAAAGTTACTCAGGTAATTCAGAGCTTCAATATGTAAGCTATCGCCTGGGAGAGCCAGTTTTTGACGTGAAAGAATGTCAAATTCGCGGCGTAACTTTCTCTGCTCCGTTAAGAGTAAAACTACGGTTAGTGTTGTTCGACAAAGACGCAGCCCCAGGTACCGTAAAAGATATTAAAGAACAAGAAGTGTACATGGGTGAGATTCCATTGATGACAGAGAACGGTACGTTCGTTATCAACGGAACAGAGCGTGTTATCGTATCTCAGTTACACCGTTCACCTGGTGTATTCTTTGATCACGATAAAGGCAAAACTCACTCGTCTGGTAAAGTGCTTTATAACGCACGTGTTATTCCATACCGTGGTTCGTGGTTAGATTTTGAATTTGACCCGAAAGATAACTTGTTCGTACGTATCGACCGTCGTCGTAAGTTGCCAGCAACTATTATCTTACGCGCGTTAGAAATGACGTCAGAGGAAATCCTCGACACGTTCTTCGAAAAAGTTAACATCCGTATCGACAAAGATAAGTTGATGATGGAAGTAGTTCCTGACCGTTTACGCGGTGAAACTGCTCAATTCGATATCATCGATGGCGACGGAAACGTTGTTGTGGAATCTGGTCGTCGTATTTCTGCTCGTCACACTCGCGCTTTAGAAAAAGCGGGATTGACGGAATTAGAAGTACCAGCAGATTACCTTATCGGCCGTGTATTCTCTGCGACATACGTAAATGAAGACACCGGCGAAGTGATTGTAAGTGCAAATGACGAACTTACGCTTGAGAACCTAGCGGCGTTAAGCCAAGCGGGTATCAAAGAGTTCGAAACACTTTACATCAACGAGTTAGACCACGGTTCTTACATCTCAGATACATTGCGTATTGATTCTTCAACTAACCGCCTAGAAGCGCTAGTTGAGATTTATCGTATGATGCGTCCTGGTGAGCCACCAACAAAAGACGCAGCAGAAACATTGTTTGAGAACTTGTTCTTCTCTGAAGAGCGTTACGACTTGTCATCTGTGGGTCGTATGAAGTTCAACCGTCGTTTAGGCCGTGAAGAACTTATTGGTTCTGGTACGTTGGCTAAAGAAGACATCGTATCGGTAATGAAGCAACTTATTACGATTCGTGATGGTAAAGACGAAGTTGATGATATCGATCACCTTGGTAACCGTCGTATTCGTTCAGTTGGTGAAATGGCTGAAAACCAATTCCGTGTTGGTTTAGTTCGCGTAGAGCGTGCGGTTAAAGAGCGCCTAAGTTTAGGTGACCTTGACAACATCATGCCTCAAGACCTCATTAACGCTAAGCCTATTTCGGCAGCGGTTAAAGAGTTCTTCGGTTCATCACAGCTATCTCAGTTCATGGACCAAAACAACCCGCTATCAGAAGTAACGCATAAGCGTCGTATTTCTGCATTAGGCCCGGGTGGTCTTACACGTGAACGTGCAGGCTTTGAGGTTCGAGACGTACACCCGACCCATTACGGTCGTCTGTGTCCAATCGAAACACCGGAAGGTCCGAACATCGGTCTTATTAACTCATTGGCAAGCTTTGCGCGTACCAATGATTTCGGTTTCCTTGAAACGCCATTCCGTCGCATTGTCGATGGTATTGTTAGCGAAGAAATTGATTACCTATCAGCAATCGAAGAAGGCCAATACGCAATCGCTCAGGCGAATATTGCATTGACCGAAGCCGGTGAGCTTGTTGACGACCTAATACCTTGTCGTCACCGCGGTGAAACGACCTTGATGCCAAAAGAAGACATCAAATACATGGACGTGTCACCACAGCAAATCGTTTCAATTGCTGCAAGCATTATCCCGTTCCTTGAACACGATGATGCTAACCGTGCACTTATGGGTGCAAACATGCAACGTCAAGCAGTACCTACATTGCGCGCTGATAAGCCGCTTGTTGGTACCGGTATGGAAAGAACTATCGCGGTAGACTCGGGTGTAACCGTAGTTGCTAAACGTGGTGGTGTTGTTGATTATGTCGACGCTAGCCGTATCGTTATTAAAGTAGCTGAAGAAGAAATGCTTCCAGGTGAAGCAGGTATCGACATCTACAACTTGACAAAATACACACGTTCAAACCAAAACACGTGTATCAATCAGCGTCCAACGTGTAGTGTTGGCGACCCGATTGTTGCAGGTGACGTGCTAGGCGATGGTCCTTCAACAGACCTTGGTGACCTTGCGCTTGGCCAGAACATGCGTATCGCGTTCATGCCTTGGAACGGTTATAACTTCGAGGATTCAATCCTTATCTCTGAGCGTGTAGCTCAGGAAGACCGTTTCACGACTATTCATATTCAAGAACTTAGCTGTATTGCTCGTGATACCAAGCTTGGGCCAGAAGAAATTTCTTCTGACATCCCGAACGTTGGTGAGTCAGCACTAGGTAAGCTTGACGAATCAGGCGTGGTATATATCGGTGCTGAAGTAAAAGGCGGCGATATCCTAGTAGGTAAAGTGACACCTAAAGGTGAAACACAACTTACGCCTGAAGAGAAACTATTAAGAGCTATTTTCGGCGAAAAAGCGTCTGACGTAAAAGATACGTCACTACGTGTGCCTAACTCTGTTCACGGTACGGTTATCGACGTTCAAGTCTTTACTCGCGACGGTGTTGAGAAAGATAAGCGCGCGCTAGAAATTGAAGACATGCAACTTCGTCAGGTTAAGAAAGACCTTACCGATGAGTTCGAGATTCTTGCTGACGGTATTTTTGCTCGTGCACAAAACGGATTGCTTCGTGCTGGTGTTGATCAAGCTAAGCTTGACAGCGTACCGCGTGAAAAGTGGTTTGAGATTGCATTGAGTGATGAAGATGCACAGCTAGAGCTTGATCAAATTGCTGAACAGCATGCTGAGATTAAAGCCGCTTTCGATAAGAAGTTCGAAGGTAAGCGTCGTAAGATTACGCAAGGCGATGATTTAGCACCGGGTGTTCTTAAGATTGTTAAGGTTTACCTAGCGGTTAAACGTCACATCCAGCCAGGTGATAAAATGGCCGGACGTCACGGTAACAAAGGTGTTATCTCAACTATCCAGCCTGTTGAAGACATGCCATACGATGAAAACGGTACGCCGGTAGACATCGTTCTTAACCCACTAGGTGTACCGTCTCGTATGAACATCGGTCAGATCCTAGAAACACATATGGGTATGGCTGCGCACGGTCTTGGTGTGAAAATAGATCGTATGCTTAAAGAACATGAAGAGATGCAGAAACTGCGTAGCTTCTTGAAAGAAGTATATGAGCTAGGTGAAAGTCACCAGGAAGTTGACATTGATAGTTTCACTGATCATGAAGTGAAGCGCCTTGCAGAGAACCTGCGTAAAGGTGTACCTATCGCAACGCCTGTGTTCGACGGTGCTCGTGAATCTGAAATCAAAGAAATGCTGAAGCTTGCTGATATTCCAGAAAGCGGTCAGATTACTTTGTTCGACGGTCGAACTGGTAACTCATTTGAGCGACCTGTAACGGTTGGTTACATGTACATGCTGAAACTGAACCACTTAGTAGACGACAAGATGCACGCGCGTTCTACTGGTTCATACAGCCTTGTTACACAGCAACCTCTTGGTGGTAAAGCACAGTTTGGTGGTCAGCGCTTCGGTGAGATGGAAGTATGGGCACTTGAAGCATACGGTGCTGCATATACCCTTCAGGAAATGCTTACTGTTAAGTCAGATGACGTTAACGGCCGTACCAAGATGTACAAGAACATCGTCGATGGCGACCACAGAATGGAGCCTGGCATGCCAGAATCCTTCAACGTATTACTTAAAGAAATTCGCTCGTTGGGTATCAACATCGAGCTTGAAGAAAAGTAAAACGGCAATCGCTGCGTAATGTTATGAGATGGCCCGGTGCTTGCGCCGGGCTCTAGAGACTGACTCCGCTGGGAGAGTAATGTGAAAGACTTATTAAAGTTTCTAAAGCAACAAAATAAGACCGAAGAATTCGATAATATTCGAATTGGTCTTTCTTCACCTGACATGATTCGTTCATGGTCTTTTGGTGAAGTTAAAAAGCCAGAAACAATTAACTATCGTACGTTCAAGCCTGAGCGTGACGGTCTGTTTTGTGCGCGCATATTTGGTCCGGTAAAAGACTATGAATGTCTTTGCGGCAAATACAAGCGTTTGAAGCACCGTGGTGTTATCTGTGAAAAATGTGGCGTTGAAGTAACCCTTACTAAAGTTCGTCGTGAACGTATGGGTCACATCGAGCTAGCCAGTCCAGTAGCACATATTTGGTTCCTTAAATCACTACCGTCTCGTATCGGCCTAATGCTTGATATGACACTTCGTGACATCGAACGCGTTCTTTATTTTGAATCATACGTGGTTACAGAACCAGGTATGACTACGCTTGAGCGTAGCCAACTTCTAAATGAAGAAGATTACCTTGATGCACTAGAAGAGCACGGTGATGAGTTTGACGCGAAGATGGGTGCTGAAGCAGTATTTGACTTGCTTATGGTACTTGACGTAGACGCTGATGTTGCGGCGATGCGTGAAGAACTTCCGTCAATCAATTCAGAAACCAAACGTAAGAAGATCACTAAGCGTCTTAAGTTGCTTGAGTCATTCCAGCAGTCTGGTAACAAGCCAGAGTGGATGATCATGACGGTTCTGCCGGTTCTTCCGCCAGATTTACGTCCTCTAGTACCACTAGATGGCGGTCGTTTTGCAACGTCTGATCTTAACGACTTGTATCGTCGTGTTATCAACCGTAACAACCGTCTTAAGCGTCTTTTAGACCTAGCGGCACCTGACATCATCGTACGTAACGAAAAACGTATGCTTCAGGAAGCGGTAGATGCGTTACTAGATAACGGTCGTCGTGGTCGTGCGATTACGGGTTCTAATAAGCGCCCACTTAAGTCGCTTGCAGACATGATCAAAGGTAAGCAAGGTCGTTTCCGTCAAAACCTTCTTGGTAAGCGTGTTGACTACTCAGGCCGTTCTGTAATTACCGTTGGTCCTACGTTACGTCTACACCAGTGTGGTCTTCCTAAGAAGATGGCACTAGAGCTATTTAAGCCGTTTATTTACGGTAAGCTTGAAGGTCGTGGTCTAGCGACAACTATTAAAGCAGCTAAGAAGCTTGTAGAGCGTGAAGCACCAGAGGTATGGGACGTACTAGACGACGTTATCCGCGAACACCCGGTACTACTTAACCGTGCTCCTACACTTCACCGTTTGGGTATCCAAGCGTTCGAACCAACACTAATCGAAGGTAAAGCGATTCAGCTTCACCCGCTAGTGTGTGCGGCGTACAACGCCGACTTCGACGGTGACCAAATGGCGGTACACGTTCCGTTGACAATCGAAGCACAGCTAGAAGCACGTGCGTTAATGATGTCAACAAACAACATTCTGTCACCCGCGAACGGTGAGCCAATCATCGTACCTTCACAGGACGTTGTATTAGGTCTTTATTACCTAACGCGTGACAAAGTAAACGGCTTAGGCGAAGGCATGGTATTTACCAGCCCGAACGAAGCAGAAAAAGCATACCGTACAGGCAATGCTGAGCTTCATTCTCGCGTTAAAGTACGTATTACTGAATATGACATTGATGAAGATGGCAACAAAACTGAGAAAGTAACACTGACGGATACGACTGTTGGTCGTGCGATTTTCTCATTGATTCTTCCAAAGGGTCTGCCGTTTGAAATCATCAACCAAGCAATGGGCAAAAAGCAAATTTCAAAACTATTGAATGCTTGTTACCGTACGCTAGGTTTGAAAGATACAGTAATTGCTGCTGACCAAATCATGTATACCGGTTTCCACTACGCAATGATTGCGGGTGCGTCTGTTGGTATCGACGATATGGTTATCCCTGCTGCGAAGAAAGATATTATCGACGCTGCGGAAGCCGAAGTTATTGAAATTCAGGAACAGTTCCAAAACGGTCTTGTTACCGCGGGTGAGCGTTACAACAAAGTTATCGATATCTGGTCAAATGCCAACGAAAAAGTTGCTAAGGCCATGATGGATAACCTTAAGACTGATATCGTAATTAATCGCGATGGCGAAGAAGAAGAGCAAACATCATTTAACTCTGTTTATATGATGGCTGACTCGGGTGCTCGTGGTAGTGCCGCTCAGATTCGTCAGTTAGCGGGTATGCGTGGTCTGATGGCTAAGCCAGATGGCTCAATCATAGAAACGCCAATTACAGCTAACTTCCGTGAAGGTCTAAACGTTCTTCAGTACTTCATCTCTACTCACGGTGCACGTAAAGGTCTTGCCGATACCGCACTTAAGACAGCGAACTCGGGTTACCTGACTCGTCGTCTTGTAGATGTTGCACAGGATTTGGTTATTACCAATGATGACTGTGGCACGTTTGAAGGTGTAACAATGACACCGCTTATCGAAGGTGGTGATGTTGTAGAACCACTTCGCGAACGTGTACTAGGTCGTGTAGTTGCAGAAGACGTTATCAAGCCAGGATCAACAGAAGTATTGGTTGAACGTAATGTACTGCTAGACGAAGCGCTAGTAGACATGCTTGAAGCTAACTCAGTTGACCAAATTGAAGTTCGCTCGGTTATCACGTGTGACAACGACTTTGGTGTATGTGCCAACTGTTACGGTCGTGACCTAGCACGCGGACACATGGTTGGTAGCGGTGAGTCTGTAGGTGTTATCGCAGCTCAGTCAATCGGTGAGCCGGGTACACAGCTTACGATGCGTACGTTCCACATTGGTGGTGCGGCATCAAGAGCATCAGCAGAAAATAGCGTACAAGTTAAAACTGCTGGTAGCCTTAAGCTTCACAACTCTAAGACTGTTCGTAATTCAGACGGCAAGTTGGTGGTTGTTTCACGTTCAACAGAGCTTACTGTTATCGATGAGCAAGGCCGTGAGAAAGAGCGCTATAAAGTGCCTTACGGTGCTGTACTTAGCGTGGATGACGCGGCGAAGATTACCTCTGGCGACGTTGTTGCTAACTGGGATCCGCATAGTCACCCAATCGTTACTGAACGCGCAGCTAAGATTAGCTTCGCTGACATCGACGACTCTAACACTGAAATGCAGCAAGACGAGTTAACTGGTCTTACGCGTATCGTTGTTAAAGACCTTGCGAAGAGTAACTCTAAAGAGCCGAAGCTTATCCTTGAAAGTGATGAGCATGGGTTACAAGAGATTCGTCTTCCAAGCTTTACGACCATCGAAGCGAAAGAAGGCAAAGTGGCTAACGAAGGTGACGTGTTAGCACGTATACCTCAAGAAAGCTCGAAGACACGTGACATCACGGGTGGTCTACCTCGCGTAGCCGACTTGTTCGAAGCACGTAAGCCGAAAGAGCCAGCTATTCTTGCTGAAGTTTCAGGTACCATTGGTTTTGGTAAAGAGACTAAAGGTAAGAAGCGTCTTGTGATTACCCCACCTGAGGGTGATGCATACGAAGAGATGATTCCGAAATGGCGTCAGCTAAACGTGTTTGAAGGTGAGAAAGTGGAAAAAGGCGAAGTTATCGCTGATGGTCCAGAGTCTCCACACGACATTCTACGTTTACGCGGTATCTCTGCGGTAGCAAACTATATCGTGAACGAAGTTCAGGAAGTTTACCGTCTTCAGGGCGTAAAAATTAACGATAAGCACATTGAAGTGGTTATTCGTCAGATGCTACGTAAGTGTATAATTACACAGTCTGGTGACACTAGGTTCCTAGAAGGCGAACAAGTAGAAGTATCGAACGTTAAAGTAACGAACCGTGAAGTTGAAAAACACGGTAAGATCCCAGCGCAGTATGAAACTCAACTGCTTGGTATCACCAAAGCGTCACTTTCAACGGAATCGTTTATTTCTGCGGCATCGTTCCAAGAAACAACACGTGTACTTACCGAAGCAGCAGTTCAAGGTAAAGAAGATGACCTTCGTGGTCTGAAAGAGAACGTTATCGTAGGGCGTCTAATCCCTGCAGGTACCGGTTTCGCTTACCACGAACGCCGTGCACAAATACGCAAAGAGCAAATCGAAGAAATGTCAGTATCTGCAGCAGATGCAGAGCAGGCACTAACCGAAGCGCTTAATGCTGGTGCAGACGACGGTTCGTCAGAGTAAGACATGATCAAGGAGTACGTTAACGTACTCCTAACATATTGGCAGGTTAAGCTGACAGCGAGCATAAATATTGTGTGCTTAGTCTTTGTACAGCTTGACAGTCAGGGCGATGATCATTAATATTCCGCGACCCGATTTTTGATGGCCTTTAAAAGGCATTAAAGAACGGTCGCGGTTTTTTGTATCAGCGCTCAGTTAATACTGACGAGCACAGTATTAACACAACATGGGCGACGAATAGAAACGTCGCATTTATATGGACCCAATCATAGTGATTGGGTTTTCGTAGTTTTTAATCAGGAGCTAGTTAATGGCAACAGTTAACCAGTTAGTGCGAAAGCCACGCAGAAAGCCCGTTGAAAAAAGCAACGTAGCTGCACTGCAAGCTTGTCCACAAAGACGTGGTGTATGTACTCGTGTATATACTACTACGCCAAAGAAACCAAACTCTGCACTACGTAAAGTATGTCGTGTACGTCTAACTAACGGTTTTGAAGTTTCTTCATACATCGGTGGTGAAGGTCACAACTTACAAGAGCACAGTGTAGTACTTATCCGTGGTGGTCGTGTTAAAGACTTACCAGGTGTTCGTTATCACACAGTACGCGGTACACTCGATTGTGCTGGCGTAAACGATCGTAGACAAGCCCGTTCTAAGTACGGCGCGAAAAGGCCTAAGTCTTAACGGTTCTCCGTTAGTAAGGCCAAACTGAAGTTTAAGAGTTTTGGGTATTCCCTGAATTCATACGGAGAAGAGAAAATGCCAAGAAGAAGAGTCGTAGGTCAACGTAAAATCCTACCAGAGCCAAAATTTGGTTCACAACTGCTTGCTAAATTCATGAATGTCGTAATGCTCGACGGCAAAAAGTCAGTCGCTGAAAAAATCGTTTACGGTGCGCTAGAAATTGTTGCTGAAAAAACCGGCAAAGCACACCTAGATGTATTCGAAGAAGCTCTTGATAACATCCGCCCAACGGTAGAGGTTAAATCTCGTCGTGTTGGTGGTTCAACTTATCAAGTACCAGTAGAAGTACGTCCAGTTCGTCGTAATGCACTGGGTATGCGTTGGATGGTAGATGCTGCTCGTAAACGTGGCGAAAAGTCAATGGCTCAACGCCTGGCTGCTGAAATGTTAGATGCTGCAGAAAATAAAGGTTCAGCGGTTAAGAAACGTGAAGACGTTCACCGTATGGCCGAAGCAAACAAAGCGTTTGCTCATTACCGTTGGTAATAAACGTAATATAACTGAGAGAGATGTATGCCTCGTAAGACCTCGATTGAGCGTTACCGTAACATTGGTATTGTGGCGCATGTGGACGCGGGTAAAACCACGACTACAGAGCGTGTTCTGTTTTATACAGGACTGTCTCATAAAATCGGTGAAGTGCATGATGGTGCAGCTACCATGGATTGGATGGAGCAGGAGCAGGAACGTGGTATCACTATCACGTCTGCTGCGACTACTTGCTTTTGGTCTGGTATGCAGCAACAGTATGATCAACACAGAATCAACATTATCGATACACCAGGACACGTAGACTTTACTATTGAAGTAGAGCGTTCATTACGTGTACTTGATGGCGCGGTGGTTGTATTTTGTGGGTCTTCTGGGGTAGAACCTCAATCAGAAACAGTCTGGAGACAGGCTGATAAGTATGAAGTGCCACGCCTTGTGTTCGTCAATAAGATGGACCGGGCTGGCGCTGATTTTGAACGTGTTGTGGGTCAAATTCGCAAACGTTTAGGTGCTAACTGTGTTCCTATTCAGATAAACATGGGCGCTGAAGAAGAATTTCATGGTGTCATCGATCTTATAAAGATGAAGGCCATAAACTGGAATGAAAGCGACATGGGTATGACATTTACCTATGAAGACATCCCAGCCGAATATTTAGAAAATGCAGAGAAGTATCGTACAGAGATGATTGAAGCCGCGGCTGAAGCATCTGATGAGCTGATGGATAAGTATTTAGAAGGCGAAGCGCTTTCTGAGGAAGAAATCCGTTCTGGTCTTCGTACTCGTACCCTGAACAACGAAATTGTTCTTGCCACTTGTGGCAGCGCCTTCAAAAACAAAGGTGTTCAGGCAGTACTAGACGCTGTTGTAGAGTTTTTACCGGCACCGACCGAAGTAAAAGCGATTACCGGTGTCCTTGATGATAAGAATGAGACGGAAGCGGTTCGTAAGTCGAGCGATGACGAGCCTTTCTCTGCACTAGCATTTAAAATTGCAACTGACCCATTTGTGGGGACGCTTACGTTCTTCCGCTGTTATTCGGGTATTGTTAATACAGGCGACACGGTCTATAACCCTGTAAAAGGTAAACGTGAGCGCTTTGGTCGTATCGTGCAAATGCATGCAAAAGACCGAGAAGAATTAAAAGAAGTCCGTGCGGGCGATATAGCCGCAGCAATTGGGCTCAAAGATGTGACAACAGGTGATACATTATGCGATCCTAATCACATTATTACGCTTGAGCGCATGGAGTTTCCAGAGCCAGTTATCTCGATAGCGGTAGAGCCAAGGTCACAAGCTGACCAAGAAAAGATGGGATTAGCGTTAAGTAAACTTGCTGCTGAAGATCCTTCTTTCAAGGTAAAAACAGACGATGAAACCGGCCAGACGATTATTTCTGGTATGGGTGAGCTTCATTTAGACATTATCGTCGACCGTATGAAGCGCGAGTTTAAAGTTGAATGTAACGTGGGTAACCCTCAGGTCGCCTATCGTGAAACCCTTCGTAAAACCGTTGAGGTAGAGGGTAAATTTATTCGTCAATCAGGCGGCCGAGGTCAATTTGGTCACGTTTGGTTACGCATCGAACCTCAGGCAGAGGGCGATGGCTACGAATTTGTGAATGAAATCGTCGGTGGTGTGGTACCAAAAGAGTACATACCAGCGGTTGATAAAGGAATTCAGGAGCAGTTGCAAAGTGGTGTCGTGGCAGGGTATCCGGTACTTGATGTAAAGGTTACGTTGTTCGATGGTTCATACCATGATGTTGACTCTTCTGAAATGGCGTTTAAGATCGCCGGCTCTATGGGTTTCAAAAAAGGCGCCGCAGAAGCAAATCCGGTGTTACTTGAACCCACAATGAAAGTTGAAGTGACTACTCCAGAAGACTGGATGGGTGATGTTGTTGGTGACATTAATCGTCGCCGTGGCATGATCGAAGGTATGGAAGAGGGCGTAGCAGGTATTAAAATAATACGTGCTAAGGTGCCGCTTTCAGAAATGTTCGGGTATGCTACCGACTTGCGTTCTCAAACGCAGGGCCGCGCATCATACTCAATGGAGTTCTTCAATTATTCTGAGGCGCCGAAAAATGTGGCGCAGGCTATTATTGAATCTAGAATTTAATCTAAATGAAGGTTCGGTCCGGTCTATGTGTGGGTCGGACTTTTAACTTAGGAAACGAGAAAAATGGCAAAAGAAAAGTTTGAACGTACGAAACCCCATGTAAACGTGGGTACTATCGGCCACGTTGACCACGGTAAAACTACCCTTACTGCAGCAATCACTACTGTTCTTTCAAAGACATATGGTGGTTCAGCTCAGGCATTCGATCAAATCGATAACGCGCCTGAAGAGAAAGCTCGTGGTATCACCATCTCTACATCTCACGTAGAGTATGACACACCTACTCGTCACTACGCTCACGTAGACTGCCCAGGACACGCTGATTACGTTAAAAACATGATCACCGGTGCTGCACAGATGGACGGCGCGATCCTAGTAGTAGCTGCGACTGACGGCCCTATGCCTCAGACTCGTGAGCACATCCTACTTGGTCGTCAGGTTGGCGTACCTTACATCATCGTATTCATGAACAAGTGTGACATGGTAGATGATGAAGAGCTTCTAGAGCTAGTAGAAATGGAAGTTCGTGAACTTCTTAGCGAATATGAATTCCCAGGTGATGACCTTCCAGTTATCCAAGGTTCTGCACTTAAAGCCCTTGAAGGCGACGCAGAATGGGAAAAGAAAATCATCGAGCTTGGTGAAGCGCTTGATTCATATATCCCAGAGCCAGAGCGTGCAATCGATAAGCCGTTCATTCTTCCAATCGAAGACGTATTCTCAATCTCAGGCCGTGGTACAGTAGTAACGGGTCGTGTAGAGCAAGGTATCGTTAAAGTAGGTGAAGAAGTAGAAATCGTTGGTATCAAAGATACAACTAAGACGACTTGTACTGGTGTTGAAATGTTCCGTAAACTTCTTGACGAAGGTCGCGCTGGTGAGAACGTTGGTGTTCTTCTACGTGGTACTAAGCGTGAAGACGTTGAACGTGGTCAAGTACTAGCTAAGCCTGGTTCAATCAACCCACACACTAAATTCGAAGCTGAAGTATACGTACTAAGCAAAGACGAAGGTGGCCGTCATACTCCATTCTTCAAAGGCTATCGTCCACAGTTCTACTTCCGTACAACTGACGTAACTGGTGCTGTAGAGCTTCCAGAAGGCGTAGAGATGGTAATGCCTGGTGACAACCTTAAGTTCGTAGTAGAGCTTATTGCACCAATCGCGATGGACGAAGGTTTACGCTTCGCTATCCGTGAAGGTGGCCGTACTGTAGGTGCTGGTGTTGTAGCTAAGATTCTTTAATCTAAGCAAACCAAAGCATTAAGAAAAGGCGCTCAATAGAGCGCCTTTTTTGTATCTGTCTTATTTGCCGTACTGCCTGCCGTTATTTAATTTTTTCCCGTCATTGTAAACATGTATTGTATAACTTCATGGGTGTATCCTCGGTGCGTTGATTAAACGATAAATTCACACTTACGATAATCAGTGCCTTTTTCACTGCGCTAAACACATTCGTAGTGTTCAGGAGTTAGCTAATGTCCTCACAACACCATACTAAAACAAATGTTAATCGCAGGAATCCCGCGTCTATGGCCGTAAGCGACGCGATGAAAAAGGCCCTGTCCTCACGCCCTACGCCCACGGTGCAAAGTGTTAATACCGCAACGCCTGGTACTTATCATGAATGGCTTGACCTCATTCAAAAAACCAATGCCGAACAGAAAAAGAAAATAAAGAACATGCGAAAGGCATTTGCTGTCACGGTATCTAAAGAAATAATTAATGGCGTAACGGTTCGAGTGGTCACGCCTGAACATATTTCGCCTGAATTTAAAGACCATGTGTACATTGACGTCCATGGCGGCGCATTTGTTTTTTTCAAAGGCTTACCCAGCATTGAAGAGGGGATACTTATTGCGGCTCGGTTAGGCATCAAGGTGATTTGTATCGATTATCGGATGCCGCCGTTGGCGCCGTTCCCTGCGCCAAGTGACGATATATTTAGCGTCTACATGGCGTTGTTAAACACTTATTCTGCCAAACGGATATTGTTAGGCGGTACTTCAGCGGGTGCCAGTTTAGTCCTTGTATTGGTTCAGCGTTTAGTGAGCGAAGCGCTTCCTCGTCCTGCAGCAATTTATGTAGGCACGCCATGGGCTGATTTAACCAAAACCGGCGACACGCTTTACACTAACGAAGGTATCGATCGCGTTTTAGTAACTTATGACGGAATACTAGAGGCGGCTGCTAAGCTTTATGCTGGGAAAATGGCGTTAGATCACCCGGGTATTTCGCCCTTATACGGCGCGTTTGAGGAGTTTCCGCCAACATTTCTACTATCCGGAACCCGTGACATGTTTCTCAGTGATACGGTAAGAGTGAATCGGCAACTTCGTAACGCAGGGATAAGAACCACGTTAGATATTTATGAGGGGTTATCTCATGCAGACTATCTCGTGGCGCATGATACGCCCGAATCATGCTCAAGCTACGCGGAAATTAAGCAATTTTTCATAGCGTGCCTAGGGGCATAGAAGATGAGGCGCCAACCCAGTGGTGAGCGCCTTAAATAAAAAGGGTTATGAACCAAAGATTACGACCAGCACAGTGACTATGGCTCCGGCTCCGGCTATTTTGAGGCCATTTTTATACATGGGGAGTTTAGGTATAAACATGAGAAATGCAGATATGACGAAAAACAATAACCCTACACCAAATGCGATATTCAAAAAGAACAAGGGACTGTTGTTTGTTGCCTTGTGTAATTTCACCATTTTAGACAACACAATGGGGTAGTCTTTTTTCGTTATTGTCGCACTGCCTGTATTCTTATCATACTCGCCCATATTGAGCACAATAGTCGAGTCGTTTTCGCTAGCAATTTTGAGCCCTTTTACTCGCAGTTCTGACGGTAATGTTTCAACCGTTAATCCAGGCGTTAATTGACTAATCTGAGTTTGTTCGAACTTTAAAAAGTCGGTGGGACGAAAGATGAGAAGAATACCACTTGTTGCATATACCCCCATAATGCCAGCAAGGAAAAAACCTAGCCAGCGGTGGTATTTACGAATTGCCATATGAAGTTTTGGTGATGCCATGAAGTTATCTTGGTTAATATGTGTGATGTACGTTATAAACGAGAATGCATCTTATTTAAAGAGTCAGGCGTGTAAAGATCTCGTAATCATTGTCGAATAACAGGGATAGGCACAGAGATACTGATAAGTGATGCCACCTTTACTGCACAATTTACGTCTTCACGCGGTCACCAAGGCACTCGATGGCGTGTCGTCGTTACACGTGATACGCAGAATTTGTGTGGTCTAATTCACAGTTGTTCTACTATTTTGATACACTCTTGGTTGAGTAACTAACCATCATTGTCACTAGGTGCCGCATTTATGACTGACATCATTTTACTGGGTCAAAATTTTCTCGCGCTCTTCATGGAGTCCGCGCCTTGGTTACTGCTTGGGTTGTTGGTGGCAGGAATAATGCACGAACTCGTCCCTGTCTCGCTGTTAGAAAAACACATGGGGAACAACTCAACGGGCGCAATTGCAAAAGCGGCAATAATCGGTGCCCCCTTACCGCTATGCTCATGCGGTGTTATACCCGCCGCGTTGGGTTTACGAAGAAGTGGTGCATCTAAACCGTCCACTATTTCATTTCTTGTCTCTACCCCTGAAACGGGAGTGGATAGCGTTTCAGTATCCTACGCATTACTTGGCCCTTTGTTTGCCGTTGTCAGGCCTGTCGCAGCGATAATGAGTGCCATATATGCCGGGTTGATGGTGAAATGGTTTGACGAAGAAAAAGCGGTGCACAACCAAGGCACTCGTTTACAAGAGAACGCATCGTGTTGCGAAAAGCCAACGCCCGTTGCGCCGTCAACGTGTTGTGGCACAGAAGGGCAGCAACATGAGCACAGTGATGCGACCAATAACGCAAACAACAGCCCGAGTAATAAGAGCTCCTCTCTTGTCTTAAAGGTATCAAACGTACTTTCGTATGCAAGTGGCAAGCTATTAAGTGATATTGTCGTTTGGCTGTTGATTGGCCTTGCCCTAGCCGCCGTCATCAAAACGTTCGTTCCTACAGATTTTCTAACGCAATGGGGTGATGGTTTGCTGGCGATGTTGGTTATGGCCGTTATTGGCGTGCCTATGTATATTTGTGCCACTGCCTCTACGCCGCTGGCGGTGGGGTTTATCGCGGCGGGTCTTTCACCTGGTGCCGTATTGGTTTTCTTAATGGCTGGCCCCGCAACCAATATTTCAACCATGGGAATGATTAGACAGGAAATGGGCGGTAAAACGCTGTTGCTTTATTTATTTAGCGTTATTTCTGCCAGTATCGGTTTTGGCTACCTGTTAAATTATGCTGTCGATATATTCTCATTATCCTACCTTATTACTACACAAAGCAGCATGCATGAGCACGGCGGCAGTATTCAATTGATTTACGCTCTTAGTGCGCTTACCCTCGCCGCACTCATGATAAGATTGGGAGTAAGAGCGCTTATCGCGAGACGAAATGCTGCGCGTGACACTCATGCGTCATGTTGTCATTAAGGCATGCATTTTGTCAGTGTAAACAATGTGTTCAGTGAGTTATTTTAATTAAATAGGGATAGTTACTTGTAACTTACACCCTCTAACGCATAATAATGCTTTGGCTTGTTGCCACACCATCGGAAGGATTAATGTTTTTACTTGTTGTATATGTGTTTATCGCGCTGGGCTTTTCTTTTTTATGCTCTATCGCTGAAGCGGTTATCCTCAGTGTGTCGTCAGCTTATATCTCGGTACTAGAGAAAGAAAAGAGACCTAGCGGTGCTTTACTAAGAAAGCAAACTGATAATATTAATACCCCGTTATCTGCCATTCTAACATTGAACACTATCGCTCACACGATGGGCGCCGCAGGAGCCGGAGCCCAGGCAGCAAGCGTATTTGGTGAAGCGTATTTAGGTATTATTTCTGCGGTGTTAACACTGCTTATTCTGGTCTTTTCAGAAATTATTCCCAAAACGGTAGGTGCAACCTACTGGCGAGCATTGGCGCCCGTGACTGCGTATTTTTTAAAATACTTGTCTATCATTCTTATGCCTTTTGTTGCGATGTCAGCACTGCTTACCCGTAGTTTCAAAGAAGACAGCCCTCTGCGTGGTTTAAGCCGAAATGAACTTCACGCAATGGCAGAGTTGTCAGGGCAAGAAGGCCAACTTGCTACCCATGAAGCGGCGTTTTTACAAAGTTTGTTGAGTCTTCATGAATTACGAGTGAAGGACGCGATTACCCATCGAACCGCGATGTTTTCAGTCTCTGAACAATTGTCAGTAGAAGCCTTTTTTCATAAACACGCACAAATCGAGTTTTCTCGTATTCCTATTTATGAGGACAACGACTCTGAGAATATAACAGGGTACGTCATGCGTTCTGATTTGCTTGTGGCACAAGCAAGGGGCAATACTGATAAGCTATTGTCTGAATATGGGAAAGATATGGTCACGGTGCTTGGAACCATGCCATTGTCAGTCACCTTTGACCACTTTATAAAGAAACAGGTGCATATGCTTTTAGTGGTCGATGAGTACGGCGGCCTAGAAGGTATCCTCACTTTAGAAGACTTGCTTGAGCGTTTACTTGGTGTCGATATTATTGATGAAAAAGATACGACAGTCAGTATGCGAAGGCTTGCAAAAATGATGTTGCGTCGCAAAGAAAAAATGATGATAAAGAACCTTCCTGATGCATCGCTTGATGAACAGAAAGAGAAAAAATAACCTAACTTGCCGTTAATCGTGTGGCGGTGTTAAAACGCTCTGTACTAGCCGCAAGACCCCAATAAAATGTGAATGGAATTGTTACTTAAGGATGAGAGTATGAAAATAGTAATTACGTTAATAACACTAGGTAGCGCTTTTAGCGCGTTTGCACAGGCGCCACAGGAATATGTCGCCCCCTGCACTGAAAAAGAAAACCAAGTATTAGAACAGGCGGCCCCAGAACAGGTTAAGCAAATAACCGCCTTTACCCCCGCTGAAACCATCAAACGCGTTAACCCCGAATACCCCAGAGCTGCCGCTAAAAGCGGAAAGGAAGGCTGGGTGAGAATGAGTTATGTGATTGACGAAACTGGCAAGGTGAAAGACCCGATTGTTGACGACTTTGGTGGTGATCGACGCTTTGTTACAAAAGCGGTTAGTGCTCTGGAACGCTGGACGTTCAACCCTGCCATGAAAGATGGACAGCCAACCCAACAATGCGAGCAGCGTGTTCAGTTTGATTTCGTATTAGATCAAAAACCAGGCGCAAGACGAACGTTTATTAAGCGCTATAAAAAGATTGATGCGCTCATTAATAACGGCGAGCTGGAAGCGGCTACGTTAGCGCTTGGTGAACTTCATGAAAAGACTGAAGCGAACCGCTATGAAAACGCATGGTTATATAGTTTAGATGCTCGTTTGGCCAATGAATTAGACCAACCTAGACGCGAGCTTCAAAGCTTATACCGAACGATTGCCTCAAGCAAAACGCATAAAGAAGGGAGCGCTTCTTTCAACGATGAATATATGGCGTATATGTATCAACGCTTATTCATTTTAAATGCAAACTTTGGTTACTACTCAGAAGCCTTGCAAGCCGTTGATGAACTAAAAGCCTACGCCGGACAAGAGGAGCGTGTCGCTCAGCTTTCTAGTTACGCTGAACAACTTACTTCGCACATCGACTCGAAAGATAACATTCAAGTGTCTATGCAGATCGGTGAGAACGGACATGCTTTCCATACACTGGTAAGAAACAACTTTGCGTTTGTCGATATTAACGATGATATCGACACAGTAGAGGTGCGGTGTAACACACACAGAGAAAAATTTACCGTTGCTGAAGAACATATTTGGCGTATCCCTGAATCGTGGGGGCAGTGCCGAGTGTTGGTTAAAGGCCGTGAAAATGCGTCGTTTAATTTGGTCGAGGTAGCAAGCGTAGATGCTAATACCTAAGCGTAAGTGCTAGCTGAATAATATTTTCGCTAAACGTTTCGGTAGGCTGGAAAAAGGCTAAATTCGCTTGCCTACCGTTGTTCCACTGCCATTCGCCAGACACAGAAGCATAATCATTAATCTGATACGTCGTGTTGAGCGTAATCGCTTGTCCTTGGCTTGCATTGGGGTCATTGGGTTGGTCATCTTTATCTATAACATGGTACCAATCTACCCTGGCTGAATGCGTAAACGGTCCTACGCTATACGCGGTTGCCAAGAACGCACTGTAAAAGTCGTTATTAACAATGTTCTCGCCCATAATGGTATTTCCGGCCATCGCTTGAGCAAACACCGTGATGTTGGTCGATGCTTGATGCTTAAAGGTGAACGAGTGGAAGCGTGTTCGCCAAGCATAGAGTCGATCGGAATCTAAAACCTTTGGGTCGGCGCGGTTATCGTAAAAGTAATATTTAACTTCATATTGCCTTTTATAAGCCGCATGGGCGCCAATATAGTAGCCAAAGCGCTTATCTATCTCTCTAAACGGTTCGGTCCAGGCTGGCGCATTAAAACCCTCTTCTGACACCACCCAAGGAATAGGCAAAAAATTTACTCTCTCGTTATAGAGCGATTGCCTGTCATGAAGCGCAAAGCCACGCCACGCAATAAGTGTCCCGGTTGTATCGTTGCCTTTAAATACACTGCCTAGTAGCTTCCATGACCAGGGGCTATTCACTTGCCGGCCATTTTGGCGAATACTGGCTTCAACTCCTCCTACTCTTAATTCCTCGCCTATCCAACTGTTTATGGCAGAGTTTGATAAGAAATGGGGCGACAACCAGCCCAATGCGGTATTTTCTGCGGAAAGAGCGGGGTAGAAGGCCCCTACTTTTATTTCTGGTTTTACCGTTGAAGCAACCAGCGGGCGATATTTAAGGTAGAGCTGGCTAATGCCAAGCTGTTGCTCACCGTCGCTGTAGGCGTTGGCTACCGCATTAACGTGCCAGTTAGTGCCTATCAAAAGCGACGTATCAATGACGGCTTGTGAAAGCGCGAAGTGCTCACCATCAAAACGCTGGTGGCTAATACCATTACTTTGAAAACTTGGCGTGTTGTTCGATAATGCACTAACTCTTAATTGTGCTTTCGTCTCAGCGACAGCATTAACGCTTACCACCATTAGCAATGTGATAAACGCACACTTTTTCATTAGTAATCACCGAACCCGTCATCGAAGCCGTCATCACTAATGATGGCTTGTTTTAATCGCAGGGTAATTGTTGTCGTGGCATCAAGGGTCAGCGTATCACTTTCAAATGGTGCGGCTTGTGGTGCTAGCGGGTGCCAGAAGCTGACGTTATACGTACCTTTTGGCAATGATGCTATTGTGCTGTTTCCCTTTGCGGTAGTTTTCGTATAAAACGGCGAATCAGCCACGACGATAAAGCCCAGCATCCAGTCATGAATATTGCACCCGATGTCTACGATACCCGGTTGGTCGAAGCGAAGCGGCTCTGAGGTGAATTCTTTATACAGTTTTAACTCGAATGACTTGGTCGGCGAAAATGAATAAACATGGTGGAACAAGTTATCAGCATTGGGAAAAACGATATCTGTTCCAGATTCGACCACTAGCACATGCGGCTCGAATTGTTTATCAACTTGATTCATTTGGGCCGGTTGCGCCCTTTTTTCTTGCGCGGGCACATCAAAGGTGGGCGTTAAAATGATAACGGCATCTTTAACGGGGGTGTTGTTAACATCAAAAACCTCAACAGAGAAACTGATCTGTTCTGTTGAATTGTCTAGGTTATCTGCAAATGCGTTTGGCAGTGACATTATAACGGCGGTGACAACAAGCATGTTCACTAATGCCGCTGTTAAACATCTCATATAGGCTTCCTTAACATCTCTTTTATTTAGCGTAACGCAAGTTAATAGAAAAGACCTAGAAAATGTCTATTTTCTTTCAATAATGAGTAGATAGCGGCGTTATTGGGCGTCACATTGCGTTTTCTACACCGACGAAAACTGGCGTATGAGATTGTGATAAACATGGTGAAGCTGGTCAATTTCAGCACGCTCAACATGCTCATTGTTGACTAACGATTGAATAGACTTATCTAAATCAAACAAGGTTTTGCGAATGTGTTGGTCGCTGACCATGCTTTGTATCCACGTAATGGCGGCTAAACGCTCCCCCTTTATAACAGGTGTCACCTTATGTAGGCTTGATGAGGGATACAAAATGGCACTGCCTGCGTCACATTTTATACGTTGCTCACCAAACCCTGTTTGAATGACTAGCTCACCGCCCTCGTAATCGTCTTTGTCGCTCAGAAAAACGGTCATGGACATGTCGCTTCTCAGTACCTCATTGGAATTTGGGATGCGCATAATGGCAGCATCGACATGATAGCCGTAAGTCTGTGATTCGCTGTAACGGTTAAAGCACGGAGGAAAGATACGCTGAGGCAAGGCTGCTGACACAACTTGGCTATTATTGCCTAGCGTGGACAGCAGCGCATTCGCTAACTGCTGTACCTGCGGGTGAACAGCCTCTGCTTGACCATTATTTTTAACGTCTGCTGCCATTCCACTAGCGGTAGATTTTCCATCGTTAAACGGAACGGTTGCAAGCAGGGAGCGGTATTGGCGTACTTGCTCGGCAGAAAGTAAATTATCAATAATGATCATAGTCAGCGTACCTTTTTGCTAAGTGCGTTTAGAACTCGTAATTTATCGTGCCTGTCACATTACGGCCATCACCGATATACATAAATGCGCCAGAACGATATGCTGCCGTCCAGTACTCTTCGTCAAGTGCATTGCCAATATTTACGCGGAATGTGACTGACTCTGAGTGGTAGTAATTAGCAAACAAGTTTATCACTTGGTAATGCGGCACAACGATAGAATACTGACCACTGTCAGCGTTGTATCCTGCTGCCGTATCGGGTTGACCACCAAACATCTCAGATTGATAGCTGTAATCACCACCAAACGCAAACGTCTCATTAGGTTGATAACGCATTTGGAGATAAAAACTTTTATCAGCAAAGTTGCTCAGCGCAAGGCCTACATTGTCAGTATCATAAGACGCAAGGACCTCTGAATCCATAATGGCTGCAGATGCTTGAACGCTTAGTTTGTCAGTAATGTCGCCACTTACACCAAACTCGATACCTTCAACGCGGTTTTCTCCCGTATTCAGAGTGCCTAATGTAGAGTAGGCATCGCCAACACTTTCATGCACATCGCTTTTAGTAATGCGAAAAACTGCTGCGTTCGCCATAAGCTTCTCATCGAATAACATCCATTTAGTACCAATTTCGATGTTTTCGACTTGTTCAGGATCGGCTTGTGCTGCTTGATCTGGCGTTCCGCAAAGACCTCCATAGCCACAATTTGCGCCTAAATCCGATTCACCACCATTAATATTCGTTGCGGTGCTGTATGACGCGTAAAGGTTTCCGTTTTCAGTAACCTCATAAACAAGGCCGAGATGACCATTGTAGAGTTCATCAGAAAAGTCAAAGCGCTCGGTTGTGGTCTGGTTGGTGTAATCGTAGCTATCAACACGTACGCCAAAAAATACGTCTAATGCGTCGGTAAGTGCAAGTGTATCCATCGCGTACAGTGAGTAGGTTTCGATATCAAACAACGCATCAACATTTCCACGTGTATAGGTTTTACCCATAATGCTATTGATGTTATCCACTAAATCGCCGTTGGCACCAATGATACAGTAGTTTTCAGACACACCACGACGCCCAGACGTTAAACAGTTGGTGTCATTGGTATAACCCATATTGAACACGCCGTTATCGACAGACTCTTGCGTATACTCAAAACCAAACACCCATTGGTGCTCGAATCCTGCGAACTGAGTGTCCCAAAACACATTGAACTGGGTAGTAACATAGTCAACATCCTGCCACCCTTGATGATTGCTTAAACGCAGCGTATCTGCGCCTGGTGCATCGGGATCGGTGGCATCTCTTGTCGTACCGCTCATTCCTGTTGTGACATATTCGTTCTGTGTTTTACCCACACGTGTTGCGTTATAGAACCGTACGTTATCGCTGATATCGTATTCGGTGCGAAGGGTAAATGTGGTGACTTCAGAATTTAAAAAGTCTTGATCTTGGGCATAAACAGGAATGTCTTTGAGAGGTTCACCCGCGTCGCGGTCGTAGTAACTGCCTAGGTCTGGCTTGTCCTTCGCGTTAAGGTAGTAAATATCACCGGTAAACGACAGTCTGTCGGTTGGTTGATTAACATAGGAAAGCTGAATGCCGTCTCTATTACGCTCAATGCCTTCTCTGCCAGGCTTGTCTTCAGATGCAGTCAACGCATTAATTCGAATACCACTATTCTCAGTAAGGGTTTTGTTTAGGTCTATGGTTAGGCGAGTATGCTCGTCGGTGCCAATCGCCGCATCTACACGACCAAAATCATAACTGGTTGATGCTTTCTTCGTAATTGAGTTGACCGCACCGCCCGATGAGCCTCGGCCAGCAAATGTTGCACTTGGACCTTTGGTAATTTCAACACGTTCCGTGGCAAAACTTTCTCGTGTTGTCATACCCGGATCACGAAGACCATCAACAAACACATCACTGCGTGCTTCATGGCCACGAATGATATATCTATCGCCGAACGCGTTACCGTTTTCTCCTGTCCCGAGTGTAACGCCTGCTTGCGCCGCCAAGATATCTTTAAGGTCAGTTTTCCCACTTTCTTGAATTTGGTCTTGGGTCAGTACGCTGATCGTTTGCGGGGTGTCGACCAGATCGGCTACACGACGGGGGTCGCCCGATTTATCATAGCGATAGATAGACTGTTGTACGCCATGAATACGAATAAGCTCAATCGCTTCATCATTTGGCACCTGACAGGCTGCGGTGTTTTCTTCGCACTGGGTGTTTTCTTCTTGTGCAAGTGCAGTGGTGTTCCCAAAGGCTAACGCAGCGGCAATGGTTTGCGCCCCCATGGTTAATCGTGTGTTTTTCATTATGTATTCCCTAAAGTGTGAGGCGAAGAAGTGTAAGGAATAAAAAGTGACAAGTAAATGCAAATGATAATAATTATCATTTGGAATAATTAAAAGGTGACTTTAGTAAATCTGAACAGTTAGGAAACAAGAGGGAGGGTAAGTGTGACTTCTACGCCGCTGAGGTCACGCGCATTGTTGAGTGAAAGGGTGCCGTGATGAAAGACCGCAATGATATTGGCAATGTAGAGCCCTAGCCCTAAATGTACTGAGTGAGGAGAGTGCTGACTTTCGTTTTCTGTTCGCACAGAGACCATAGACTGTAACAGCTCTGCTTTCATTCCTTCCGGAAGGCATGGACCAGGATTCGTGACTGTTAACACCACGTGTTTGTCTTTCACGGTGATAATCGTACCAATGGTGTCATTGTCATGACTAAAATCCACCGCATTGGCAATAATTTTATCAAGCATTTGCGCAATAAGATCAGGTGAGCCACTTACTTTCAGGGCTTCCTCATTGCGCTCAAAAGTAAATTGTCGGTGGGTATATGCATGTCGATACCCCTCAATACAGCCAGACAGTACGTTGCCAATATCAAATATAACTTTCTCTTCGCCTTCAATGGCCTGCTCTAAACGAGATGCTTCGCTCATACTATTAAGGATATTACTCAATCGACTAATGCCAGATTGTGCACGCTGAATGAACACCTCTTGTTGGCTGGTGTCGTTAACGTGGGCAAGCATGTCGAGGGACGATTTAACCACAGCAATAGGTGTACGAAGCTCGTGTGAGAGACGAGACGCCATATTTTCAAGGTATGAATTGTATTGAGTAAGGCGAGACAACACATTGGAAAAAGAACGAGAAAGATCGCCAATCTCATCAAAATGTCTGGAAGGCGGTAGTGCGCCGATAATCTTTCCATTCCTATCGATTATCGCTTCCGTACTGTCTCTTAATGCTCTGATACGATTGGATATTCTGCTCGCAAACAATAAAAGCCCTAAGGTGCCGAGCAGCATAACGGCAAGAATGACGTGAAACAGCTGTTCTAATGCGCGGTTCCTTAAGGTGCGAATACCGTTAGTTGTTTGCTCGACAACAACCGCTCCCATTACCTCTCCATCAATAAAAATAGGGTAAGCTGCAGAGAGAATGATGGCTTTGTTATCTGATGAAAGTCGCCATAACGATTCCGGTTGCCCTATCAATGCAGCACCTAATTCTTGCCCTTCAAGTGCGTAGGCCTTATCAAGCTCATCAATGAAGGCTTCAGGCGGTTTAGTTAGGATGTTGTAATAAAGGGGCAAAAGCCAATGGGTTTCTACCCATCGCCAAATTTGTGATGACGATGTTCTTCGTTCGCCTACGTTGATACCCTCTGCGATTTGAATATCTCCTGCACGCGCTAGCACGCGCTTGTGCTTATCTATCACCCATACTCGCGAATCAGCATATTGTAACCCTGATAAAATGCGTTCTATTTCTGGAGAGGGTGTGATGACGGTACCGAGCTCATCGATATTATTTGGGTTAGCAGTGCCTATGGCATAATTTTTTGTTCGCGTTAGGGGGTTATCTACATCAACGATGGCAAACGCGAGTGCGCCGGTGGTAAGGGTTAACGGAAAACGAAGCTCAATGTTGTAGCCATTAGTTGTTTCTTGCCATTTGCCTTGAATATTGAGGGCATTTTCGGTTGCCCGCGAAGAGGTTAATGAAGGAGCCAGTTTGTAGGCATTGACCCATCCGCTTTCGTAGGGCGCAATGACAAACCTGACAAGTTCTTTCTCTTCAGTCACCATACCGATAATAAGGTGATCGCCACGTTCAACGCTCAAACTATTAGGCTGACGCCACAGTAACGTATCGTCGGTTACTTCAAACATCGCATATAAAAATTGACCATAACGCCCCACCATATGATTAAACGATAGCGTCACAGGGTGTGATATATCTGCTTCGAAGTTGTCTACTATTTCACTTTTACCATAGCGGCTAGAGAGCGAGCGTATTTTCGTCCAGTCGTTTAGCTCACCATCTAGTCGGATAGGATTGGGAATAGGCGGCGCGTATAAATCTGTTCCTGGGCGCACATCTTTAAGGTAAGCCGACTGACTATTGAATAAGGCCGGACGTTCATGAAGGGCGGTTGCTACGGCGCGAGCGGTACCAATCATAGTTTGCTCCTGCCCAATTCGCAGGTACTGCTCAAGCTCCCACACGTATTTGTATCCCAGAAACGGGATAGCAAATAAAAACAGTGACAAAATAAGCAACTGTATGCGTAATGAGAAGCGAAATGGCATGGTGAAATTCATTAACGTGGCGCTATAGTTGCCATCGGTAACCCATGCCATAAACGGTATCGATATGGTCGAATTGTGCGTCTAATTGAATAAACTTTTTCCTCATGCGCTTTATATGCGATGTGATAGTTGTATCGTCAACAACCATACGAGATTCGTCCATTAACTGCTGACGACTTTTTACGTGCCCGGGACGTTTTACTAATGCATGTAGCATCCAGAATTCGGTGACGGTAAGCATTACCGGTTCGTCTTTCCAGCTTACCGTCATTCGAGATGCATCAAGTTTCAGTGCACCAACGCGAATTTCATCTTTTTGTGTCACTGGCGTTGCCAGTAGGTCGGTACGGCGAAATAAGGCGGCAATGCGCGCAAGTAGGTGCGCCATGCTAATGTCTTTCGTGAGGTAGTCGTCGGCACCCATGCGAAGCCCACTAATGGTATCAACGTCATTGTCTCTGGCTGTAAAAAAGATAATCGGCAAGCTCTGAGATAAGCTTCTTAACTGCTGACATAGCATAAAGCCGCCCTCTATTTCTTCCTTTAGGCCGATATCAATAATTGCTAAGTCGGGCAATTCATGGGCAAATGAGGCTGATGCACTTGGGCGATCTTCAAACGCGTTTACCGTATAGCCATGCGTTTTAAGGGCCACAATGTAGTTTTCTCGAATAGCCGCATCGTCTTCAACAAGCGCAATCGTCTTAGGCATAATGTTATTCTCAATAACGAATGATGATTATTCACTATACCTTTGTCACTTCTGGATTGCTTAAGTTCGGCACAAAATCCTCAACAACGCCTCATTTGTGCCACATTTCCCGTAAATCGTCAGCACTTTTCCTTTTTTGGCCATGCGTATTGCCATTGTCTGTTGGTGTAATGCACATAACGTTAAGTTTGTCTTAGCGTTCCCCCCTGTTTCAAGTAGTACCTTTGCGCTGTGTGATGCGTCCCCAACCATCCACAGCGCCTTTTTCTAATAACGGCCGGTAACATCCACCCTTCCTAGCAGTGCATAACGCTTTTTTATTCCGTTCGCATATAGCCATGGCTTGTCAGGCATAGCTTCGTTGGCAGTAGCTATGACATAGTAAGGTCTATGGCGTTAACACGAACAGACAATGTGTGGGCACGCTAACCACTTAGATGGGTTGGATACCCCCGTGGTTAGCCATCTACCGCTAAAAAACCATGCTAAATCGTGCATTTATTCGTTCAGTGATAATATTGCGATACAATAGCGTATATTATTTTGCATGCTTCGCGTATGACGCCCAAGCAGATTAGCACTAACACTCAACAAACAGGCTTAACATGAAAGCGTTGAATATTCGTGGGTTAAAAAAAACCTATAAGGGTGGCGTACAAGCGCTAAAAGGGGTGGACCTAACAGTAGAAGAGGGTGACTTTTTTGCGTTACTAGGGCCTAACGGGGCAGGGAAGTCTACGACCATTGGGATTATCAGTTCTTTAGTTAATCAAACAGACGGGCAGGTATCTGTATTCGGATACGACCTGCATAGCCAAAAAGAATTGGCAAAGTCTTGCATTGGCTTAGTTCCCCAAGAGTTTAACTTTAATCAGTTTGAAACGGTGCTGCAAATCGTGCTTAACCAAGCCGGATATTATGGTGTACCGCGCAGCATTGCCAAAGAAAGGGCGAAGAAGTACCTTGCGAAGCTTGACCTATGGGAAAAGAGAGACGCGCGTGCACGTGAATTATCTGGCGGCATGAAGCGTAGATTGATGATTGCCAGAGCGCTTATGCACGAGCCTAAGTTGCTAATTTTAGACGAGCCGACCGCTGGTGTTGATATTGAAATACGTCGTGCAATGTGGAGCTTCCTTGAAGAAATCAATAAGCAAGGCATCACCATCATTCTTACTACGCATTACCTTGAAGAAGCAGAAATGCTGTGTAAAAACATCGCTATTATCAACAAAGGTATTATTGTTGAGAACACTAGCATGAAAGCGCTGTTAGCCAAGCTAAATGTAGAAACCTTTGTTTTAGACATCACCACAACGCCACAACCACCAACGCTAGACGGTTTTGAAACGCGGTTGCTAGATGACCACACATTGGAAGTTGATGTTGAAAAGGCCGAAGGGCTAAACCCTGTTTTTGCGCAGTTGTCTGCACAAGGCATACAGGTTATGAGCATGCGTAACAAATCAAACCGCCTTGAAGAACTCTTTGTGCGCTTAGTTGAATCTTCGAAAGGATAATTAAAAACATGAGTAAAGCATCAGTAACAACACACACATCCGAAGAAAAGATTAACTGGTTTAAACAAAATTACGTTGCGCTTACCACCATTTGGATTAAAGAATGCACGCGCTTTTTACGTATATGGGTGCAAACGCTTGTGCCTCCAGCGATCACCATGAGCCTCTATTTTGTTATTTTCGGTAGTCTTATTGGTAACCGCATCGGTCAAATGGGTGGCTTTTCTTATATGGAGTTCATTGTACCGGGTCTCATTATGATGTCGGTGATCACCAACTCCTACTCCAATGTCTCCTCTTCGTTTTTTAGCGCTAAGTTTCAGCGCAACATTGAAGAGCTGCTGGTTTCTCCCGTGCCGACATCGGTGATTATATTAGGGTTCGTGGGTGGTGGTGTTGCCCGCGCAATTCTTATCGGGATTATCGTTACGCTTGTGTCGTTGTTTTTTGTCGATGTTAGCATTCACAGCCTAGCGATCATCGCCATTACCCTTTTGCTTACCGCGACCCTATTTGCAACAGCAGGGCTTATTAACGCTGTATTTGCGAAAACCTTCGATGACATTAGTGTAGTGCCTACTTTTGTGCTTACACCACTTACTTATCTTGGCGGTGTTTTCTATTCGCTGACACTGTTGCCTGAGTTTTGGCAAATGGTGAGTAAGGCAAACCCTGTTGTGTATATGGTTAACGGCTTTCGCTATGGTTTTTTAGGGGTTTCCGATGTTGATGTGACGGTGTCACTATCACTATTAGTGGGTTTTAATATCGTGCTTTTCAGTATTGCGTACTACCTACTGAAAACAGGAAAAGGTATTCGTAGCTAATGTCAGACGGAAATTCTCGGTCAATCACAACCAATCAAATCGGCGTGCATGAAAAGCTCGATGAGTTAGTGTTGAAGTACAAGCAGTCGACCAATATGCGTCCCCTCGGTGAACATACGCAAGCTGCGTTCGATGAAGCACAGGCGTGGTTGGATAGCTACAGCGGCCCAATTATTCTTGATTCATGTTGCGGTGTAGGGGAGAGCACAGCGCACATTGCTAATGCGAACCCTGAATGTCGTGTTATAGGTCTTGATAAGTCCGCTTTGCGTGTGAACAAACATCAACATTACAGTGCCGGGCAAGACAACTACCGCGTAATACGTGCCGACGTGAATGACTTTTGGCGTTTAGTCGTGAAAGCGCAATGGAACGTGGTGCAGCACTACCTGCTATACCCCAACCCCTACCCTAAAAAAACGCAGGTTCAAAAGCGATGGCATGCGAGTGCTGCGATGCCAGATTTACTTGCTATCACGCCAAATATTGAAGTAAGAAGCAACTGGCTTATTTATGTCATGGAGTTTGCTCAGGCGGCAAAACACTATGGCGTTGAGGGGCGTTTATCAGAAGTGAATAGCGCAACACCCATAACGCCGTTTGAGAGAAAATACACTGCTAGCGGCCAGCAATGTTGGCAGCTTGTGTGCAATTCAGAGGAAGCTGAATAGTAAAGAGCGTAAGCTAATGAGGCTGTGTATTGGGTGCAGGTGGACTGAATACATAGCCTTGTGCATAGCGAATCGGTAAGGATGCCAAGCGTTCTAACAAGATATCGTTTTCAATATGCTCGGCAATAACGGTTACCCCGTTGTCCTCGCACATTGAGAGCAAGTAATTGACATATTCATTGACCTCGCCTTGTTGACTGTAATGCCGAATAAGGCCTCCGGCGAGTTTTATGCCTCTAATGGGCAGTTTCATTAACCCTTTTATGTTGCCTGGGCATGTTCCCACATTATCGATAAACACGCCTATTCCTGCCTGCATATTTCGTTCTACAAAGCGTGCAACCTCTATAGGGTTTGAAAGTGCACTTGAGGCGCTTATTTCGACGCTTACGCGTTCAGGGTTCGGGTAATTTGCTAAATGTGCAATTAGGCGGGTGGTAAGCCCTTTATCTAATAAATCTGTCGCGCTAATGTTAATGTTCCACGGTATATTGATGTTCTCAAAATAAGCCGCGCATTGGCAAAACATGCTTTCAGTAAGGGCTTGTACATGTTTGTCTCGCTCAATTAAGTATAAGAACTCGCTTGGTAGAAACATTTTATCATTACCTGTTACCAACCGGGCTAGACACTCATAACGCCACACATGTTGGCTTTGCAAATCTATAATAGGCTGGAAATAGGGCACGATATCATCAACGGCAAATGCCTCACTTATCTCTCTTATCGGCATAGGCAATAGCCCCCACTTCTTTAATGTTATTGATATTTAAAATATAGCAGAGTTAACAAAAAGGGTATGCTTTGAATATGTCGAGTGGTCTGAACAATATCAAATCAACGTATTAGGGTACGATAACGCCAATTTTGTCGGATAGACCTTGGCGTGTTTCGTAATCTGAGGTAAAGTTCGCAACCCGTGAAAACATTCCAACACGTTTTCATAGGTGGGTTACAACATGTTGTTGTCACGCCGGTGTGCAACCAAAACAACCGGTATAGTTTGCATGTTTCATGCTATGTATTACGGTTCAATGAGGTGTCTTTAGTGGGTGAAGCACAAGTTAGTCTGGAGCACCTGTTTAGGGTATTTACCAAACCTGAACACAAAGACTCAAAGATGGCACAAATAGAGCAACACCTGTCTGACAATATCTTAGATTTTTTGTCGCAGCATGTTGTTACTAAAAAGACTTCATTAGAAGAGGTAGAGAAAGACTTTTCCGATTCTAAAGTGCCCGAATCACCAGAGTTCGTGTCTACACATGCCGAAAAGTTACTTGATAAGCTTGTTGCGCATTCTGTTAATACCTACTCCCCCTCTTTTATTGGGCACATGACGTCGGCGTTACCGTACTTTCATTTGCCGCTATCTAAATTGATGGTGGGGCTGAATCAGAACCTAGTGAAAATTGAGACATCTAAAGCGTTTACGCCTTTAGAGCGCCAAGTCTTGGGCATGATGCATAACCTCGTCTATGACCAATCAGAACCTTTTTATAACAAGCACCTTCACAGCGCAAAGCATGCCTTAGGCGCGTTCTGTTCCGGCGGTACCATTGCTAATATCACTGCGTTATGGGTGGCAAGAAATAAAATATTAGGCCCTCAGCCTGGTTTTAAAGGCGTTGCAAAAACGGGTTTAGCCGCAGCGTATCGCTTTCATAATATTAATAATTTAGGTGTAATGTGCTCAAAGCGGGGGCATTATTCATTGTCTAAAGCGGTAGACGCATTAGGCCTAGGGCGTGACCAACTTATTACACTCCCTGCACCTTACCAGACTCTTGACCCAGAAAAGGCGCTTAGAGCAGGAAAGCGTTATCAAGAAGAAGGTAATAAGCTGCTCGCTATTGTTGGCGTTGGAGGAACAACAGAAACCGGTCACGTTGACCCCCTTAACGAACTGGCTGATGTTGCGAAAGAGTTAGGGTGTTGGTTCCATGTCGATGCGGCATGGGGAGGCGCTACGTTATTTTCAGAGCGCTATAAGTCAAGATTAAAAGGCATAGAGCGTGCAGACTCAGTGACCATCGACGCGCACAAGCAAATGTATGTGCCCATGGGTGCAGGTATGGCGTTGTTTAAGAATCCACAAGACGCCAATGTGGTTAGGCATCATGCTCAGTATATTCTGCGTGAAGGCTCAAAAGACTTAGGGGCAACTACCCTCGAAGGTTCACGAAACGGAATGGCCATGATGGTGTATTCCGCCCTTCATATTTTTGGTCGTAAGGGGTACGAACTGTTGATAGATAGCAGCATCGAAAAGGCCACTGCCTTTGCTGACATGATCAATAAACATAAAGATTTTGAGCTTACAACAACGCCTACGCTCTCCCTTCTTACATACCGAGTTTGTCCTGCAGTTGTGCAAGAGACTCTGAAGCATGTTGATGCAAAAACGCGCCATCTGATTAACGAAAAAATAGATGCGTTAGCGGTCGTTGTGCAGAAGCAGCAGCGTGAGGCGGGGAAAAGTTTTGTTTCGCGTACCCGGTTAGAGGCACCTGATTACCCTTCAAAATGTATCACGGTATTTAGAGTCGTATTGGCAAACCCGTTAACAAGCCATAACGATTTAGCAGCCATTCTTGCAGAGCAGCATATGATTGCGAAAAAGACTAACCTTTGGAAAGAACTAGAGGCAATAGCGACAGATACCTCGTTACTTATCGCGTAACCATACAGCCTTACTTACAAAAAAGCCCCAAAAAAGCCCCGATAGACGTTGTTTATCGGGGCTTTTTTTGTTTTGAAATACGATAATTAAATGCGTATCTGAAGATTATCAATAAGGCGTGTTGTACCCATAAATGCCGCGATTAAAATTACGATATCGGTATCCTCTGTCGACGCCGGCATAAAGGTTGTTGTATTCACAATATGTACATAGTCTTTTTTAAAGCCCACACTTATCAGCTTATCTTGCAGCATTGATGCAAGCATTTGATAATCGCGTTCACCTGAGACAATCTGCTGTTCGGTCGCTTTCATTTCACGATATATAATAGACGCCGTTGCTTTTTGTTCGTCTGACAAATAGCCATTACGTGAGCTCATCGCAAGTCCAGATGACTCTCTTTGCGTAGCAATGCCATGAATAGTGATTGGCATTGATAAGTCTCGGGTCATTGTGCGAATTACACAGAGTTGCTGGAAGTCTTTTTCGCCAAAGAAGGCGTCATTGGGTTGCACCATATTAAATAATTTGGTGACAACCGTAGCTACGCCCCGAAAATGGCCTGGGCGGCTGGCGCCGCACAGTAAGTCAGAGATACCAGGCACTTCTACATAAGTTTGTGCGTTAAGCCCTGCAGGATACATATCCGAAACGCTGGGTAAAAAGACGGCATCTGCGCCTTCTGCGATGAGCTTAGCTTTGTCTTCTTCAATCGTTCGCGGATAGGCATCTAAATCTTCATTTGCGCCAAACTGCATAGGATTGACAAAAATGCTTACAATCACACGGTGATTATTTGCTTTAGCGTGCTTCACTAATTGCAAATGGCCCTCGTGGAGGTTACCCATAGTGGGCACGAAACCTACCGTTTCAGCATTGCGTTTCCATGCGGTAATACACGCGCGAAGCGACGGAATATCAGTAATAACGTTCATTTTATGTTCAACTATTCAAAGCTGTGTTCAGCAGAAGGGAATACGCCGTTGCTAACATCATCAATATACTGTTTAACTGCTTTTCGCATATCGCCCGTTTCAGATAAATAATTTTTAGAAAATTTGGGCATGTAGTTAGCGCTAATTCCAAACATGTCGTGCATGACTAAGATTTGGCCATCGGTGTCTTTGCCTGCACCAATGCCAATGACCGGAATAGCTAAAGCCTCACTGACGGCTTTGCCCAGTGACGATGGAACGCATTCAAGAACGAGCAGTTGCACGCCAGCTGCTTCTAGTGCTTTTGCTTCATCAAGCAAACGTTGTGCTTTATCGGCTTCTCTACCCTGTACTTTAAACCCACCAAAAACGTGGACAGACTGAGGGGTTAATCCTAAGTGACCACACACAGGTACACCGCGCTCATTCAGGCCTGTAATGGTGTCGCATAACCAGCTACCGCCTTCCATTTTGACCATGCTCGCGCCCGCTGCCATCAATTTTGCAGCATTGGAATAGGTTTGTTCTGGTGTGGCGTAAGACATAAAGGGCATGTCAGCAAGTACAAACGCACGGTTTGTACCGCGTCGCACACTGCGAGTATGGTATGCAATATCATCAATTGTCACGGGCAGCGTATCGTCTTCACCTTGAAGTACCATGCCAAGTGAATCGCCAATCAATAAGGCGTCGATACCTTGCTCATCAAACATCTTCGCAAAGCTTGCATCATAGGCAGTTAACGACGTGATTTTTTCACCTGCTTGCTTCTTTTTCAGAAGGCTCGATACGGTAACTTTCTTCATGATAGGGTCCAATATGTTGGTATTGAGTGGCGAACTATACGGATTTTGCTATTAATTGGAAGTAGATAGGCGTTTTAAGCCATCCAGTGAACAGTTGGCAACCCAGTGTGATATGGGCTTGCCGTCTGGCATTATCATCATGGGCGCGATTTCAAAAAGTGGAACTAACACAAACTCGCGTTCAGGCATGCCGCAATGGGGGACAGTCAGATCGGTAGTGTCAATGGTTTCGCTACCATAAAGTAAAATGTCTAGGTCTAGCGTGCGCGCTCCCCAACGTTCGCCGTCACGCGTGCGGCCGTTGTCCTGCTCTATTTGCTGTAGCGCTGTTAACAGCTCGTGCGGCGTTAGGCCAGTCTCAATAAGACATACCGCGTTGATATAGTCTGGTTGATTTTGTGGGCCCATAGGCTTGCTACAATACAACGAAGAGGTGTTGAGTAGGCGCGTGTTTGGTAGCGCCGACATTGCTTCACACGCGAGGCTAATTTGCTGCTGTGATTCGCCTAAGTTACTACCAATACCAATGTAAACGTGTTCGTTATGCATCAGAATCTCGCTTTGCTGGTCGGCGTTTTCGCTTTTTCGGTTTCGGTGCGCCCGTTTCGGATTTGCGCAGTGCATTAAGCATACCCCGCTGTTTGGTGCCATCGGCATGCTGAAACTGTGTCCACCATTGTGCAAGCGTGAGCAATTCACCGCCTTCAATTTGGCCTCTAACCAAAAGGAAGTCGTAACCTGCTCTAAATTTAGGGTGAGTAAGAAGCTGGAATGCACGTTTACCAAATCGTTTAGGTAAGCGCTGTTGTAATATCCAGATATCTCGAATGACGGTAGAGAAGCGCTTAGGGATCATGATGCGCTGCGTTTGCCGCGCGATGATTTCACCTGATGCAAGGTTGAACGCGTCGTGAGCATTTAACCCTGATTCAGCTTGAAGCACCTGTGAGCGTTCCTCAAGCGGGTACCAAAGCAGCGCGGCATACAAGAAAGCCGGTGTTACACGTTGGTTACTGTTAATTCTTTCATCAGTATTTTGTAGTACCTTGCGAACGAACTGCATTTCCCTGCTATTTTCATCTTGAAGAAAGGGGGCCAACTGCGGAAAAAGAGGCTCAATCAAACCGTATTCTCTGAGCATTAAGAAGGTTTCTTCTCCTTTGCCCGATAAAAACAATTTAAGCGTTTCTTCAAATAAACGTGCGGGTGGAATATTGTTCAGTAGATTAGCAAGTTGCTTTATTGGGGCTGCAGTCTTTGCTTCGATTCGCATAGACAGCTTAACGGCAAAACGTACTGCTCGCAGCATGCGCACCGGGTCTTCTCTAAAACGAACTTCAGGATCGCCGATCAGCGCAACTTCGCGCTTCTCAATTGCTTGCAGGCCGTTGGCGAAATCTTTGACGGTGAAATCGGCGACACTGTAATACATGGCGTTAAACGTAAAGTCGCGACGTTCGGCATCTTCTTCAATAGAGCCAAATACGTTATCTCGTAACAATTGTCCTTGCGCGTCTTGCTTACCTAGCGCTTTTGCTTTTGGTGTGCTTTCGTCTTGGTCTTCGCCGTGGTGCCCTCTAAAGGTCGCCACTTCAATAATTTCTCTGCCAAAAACAATATGCGCAAGCCTAAATCGACGGCCTATTAACCGACAATTTTTAAACAACCCTTTAATTTGTTCTGGCGTCGCATTGGTAACCACATCAAAATCTTTCGGTTCATGGCCCATCAAAATGTCGCGGACACAGCCCCCCACTAAATACGATTCGAACCCTGCGCCATTTAAACGATACATAACTTTAAGTGCACTAGGGCTGATATCTTCGCGAGAAATGCCATGCTCACCGCGAGTCATAATTCGAGGAGCTAATGCTGTGCTTTCGCCACTTTCCTTTGAAAATGCGCGCTTAACAGAATTAAAAACACGATGAATGATGATGGTATCTCCAAGAACTATAAAGGGTCGCTATGATAAGTGGATTCGCTGCGATCGACAATAATTTCAGCAACATTAGGCACGACTTTTCTGTCCCAACGTTCAATTGCAGCGTTCAATAACGTGTCTACCGTATCATAATCGGCGCAATTGATGTGCGAAAACCCAAGAAATGCCAGTGCACGGATAAGGTTGTCGAGGGGACGCTGATTGCAAATGGGGACCGCGTGGTTCTGCTTGCTTAGTTTTCTTCCAGGGGAAACGCTAGCCACAGGTACATGGCAGTATTGTGGTGTGGTGAGGCTAAGGGCGTCATACACACATAGTTGTAAGGGGGTTACGTCTATTAAATCGCTACCACGTACTATATGCGTAACACCTTGAAACTCATCATCAAGGGCCACCACGAGGTTGTAAGCAAACAGCCCATCTCGTCGCTTGATAATAATATCTTCTGCCAGTGCATAGGCCGGTGTGATCTGTCCTTGTATACCATCGATAAACGAGGGGAGCGAAGAGTTTAAGGTCAACCGTATAGCGGCATCGTCACGAAAGCAGTGACTCCCGCGGCATGTTCCCTGGTATCGGCCGCCCTGTGCTTTAATTTGTTTCCTGGTACACGTGCAGTAATAGGCTTTTTTATCCGCTATAAGGGAACTCAGCGTGTCTTGATATCGTTCGTGTTGCTGGGTTTGATACACAACAGAACCATCCCATTGTAAACCGTGAACGTCGAGCGTGTTGAGTATTGCTTTATCAATGCCTGCAATACAGCGAGGTTCGTCGATATCCTCCATTCTTACCAGCCACGAACCATTATGATGGCGAGCGTCTAGATAACTAGCAAGCGCAGTAACAAGCGAACCGAAATGTAACTGACCTGAGGGTGACGGTGCGAAGCGACCGATATAAGGAGGGGAAGCGGATTGTGTAGGCATAGTGAATGGACTGGAAGTACAGCGCGCTATCACGCTGCACTTTCAGCCTACTACGTAGGCGATTAGCCTTGTAGTTGCTTTTCTTTAATTTCAGCCATGGTTTTGCAGTCGATACAAAGGTCGGCGGTAGGGCGTGCCTCTAATCGACGAATACCAATTTCGATACCACATTGGTCGCAGAAGCCGAAGTCATCTTCTTCTATGCGCTTCAATGTTTTCTCAATCTTCTTGATAAGCTTACGCTCGCGGTCGCGAGTTCGAAGTTCAAGGCTGAATTCTTCTTCTTGAGCGGCGCGATCTACTGGGTCGGGGAAGTTCGCAGCTTCATCCTTCATGTGCGTCACTGTACGGTCAACTTCTTCACGAAGCTGGTTACGCCACGCTTTTAACAACAGACGGAAATGTTCCATCTGAGGTTCGCCCATGTATTCTTCATCTGCTTTTGGCTGATACGGGGTTAAGCCCGCAAGCGCTAAAAGTCCGAGTGATTTTGTTTCTTTTCCTGTTGGCATCTGCCACATCTCCTACACTACGACATCCATCTTGTCCTGAATGAGTCGAATATCTATAACAGACTCGCCCGTTTCAAGCAATTTCTCGTGTCTATGTAATTATTATGCTGGTATACGAATTTTGACATCATCAGCACAAAGACCAGCTTACTTTTTTACGTGTTCTACTGGTAAAGCAAGGCGCAAATATGAAGCCGAATTAAAAAAAATCAACCCCTTTTTCATAATATTACGGGGAGTGACTGATTTAATTGAATTTTTTGTTCATCAATTGTACAGCCATAAGCCAGCACCTGAACGCCTTTGCGCTGCGCGTTCTTAAGTGCAATTGCATAGTTTGGATCAATATCTTCTGCAACGCTTACCGATTGTATACCCGTATGTTGGACACAAAACAGCAATGTGGTTTTAACGCCCGCAGTGGCAAGCGAGGCAAGTTCATCGCAATGTTTCTGTCCGCGTGTCGTTACGGCATCTGGGAAATACCCGTTATTGCCCCTTGCCAGGGTAACGGATTTCACTTCGATGTATTCCGTTTGTCCTTGTGTGGTGCAAGCGAAGTCAAAACGACTGCTCCCACCTGGCGGAGTAACCTCGCATTTGTACGTATCAATGGTGGAAAACGTGTCTATACCCTTGTTATTTAGTGCTTGTGCCACCAACTTATTAGCATTGTGCGTATTAATGCCGATAAAGTGGCCGTCTTTGGTTTGCGCGAGCTCCCAAGTATAAGGCAGTTTACGTTTCGGATTATCCGATACCGATAAATACGCGATGAACCCTGGTTCTGCACATCCTGTCATTGCCCCAGTGTTCGGGCAGTGTGCGGTGACGATGTCGCCATTATCAAGTGCGACATCGGCTAAAAAACGCTTGTAGCGTTTAATGAGTGTGCCGCGTAACAAGGGGGGAGAAAAAATCATAATGCGCAAAACTCCGTACTTTATTAATGAGTAAAAGATTAATAAGTAAATGCGTTCGAAAATAAATACCGTAGGGCTATTCGCTTTCGACCCAATAATATTATAAGGATACATGTAATGAGTGACTTTACCGTAAGCTTATCTCTCGATAAAGCAGACGCGTCGTGGGGCGAAGCCTCACGATTAAGTTTTACCGCATCGGGCGCTGTAATTCATCTACCCAATGAAGAACTCAATGAAAAAACGATTCAGCAAGCTGCGCGTAAGTTAGATGGTCTGGCTATCCCATCGGTCACACTTACAGGTGATTGGCATAAAGAACAGCAGTGGGCGTTTGCATTAAGCTTTACGCGTGCCCGCAAGCCGGCCGCTATTAACTGGGCCGATAATGATGATAAAGCCTGGTTAGAACAAAGCTACTCAGCATTGCTCTTTACCCGTCAGTTGGTGAATGACACGCCAGAAGACCTAAGCCCTGAGACACTAGCACAGCGTGCCGCGGACTGGCTTGAGTCTCTTGATGAACAAACCGTGTCTTATAACATGACCGTAGGCGAGGACCTGTTAACAGCTGGCTGGGTGGGCATTTACAATGTCGGTCGTGGCAGTGAGAGGCCGCCGGCCATGTTAGAGCTAGATTATAATCCTACTGGTGACAAAGACGCCCCAGTCGATGCCGTACTCGTAGGTAAGGGCATAACCTTTGATAGTGGTGGTTACAGCATTAAATCAAGTGAAGGTATGCTTGACATGAAATGCGACATGGGCGGAGCAGCAACGGTAACCGGCGCACTAGGTTTGGCTATTACGCAGGGGATTACTAAGCGTATTAAGTTAATTTTATGCTGCGCTGAAAACCTTATCAGTGGGCATGCTTACAAGCTTGGTGATGTACTTACTTATAAAAATGGCGTCACGGTTGAAGTGGTCAATACTGACGCAGAAGGACGCTTGGTACTCGCCGACGGGCTGATGGCGGCAACAGAAACAGGTGCTCCACTTATTATTGATGCAGCTACCTTAACGGGGGCAGCTATGGTTGCGTTAGGGTCAGATTATCATGCGGTATTTTCGTTAGATGATAACGCTAGAGATAAAATGCTGAGAGCCGCGAAAGAAGAGAATGAACGCTTTTGGCCTCTTCCGCTAGAACCGTTTCATGCAGAGCGCTGCCCATCAGCATTTGCTGATACTGCAAACAGTCGTCCTATGAAGGGTGGTGGTGGCGGTGGTGCGTCAAATGCGGCCGGGTTCTTATCTCGCTTCGTGAAGGCCGAGGGATGGGTACATCTCGATTTGGCGGCTGCATATCATGGTGGTGCGACATCAGAAATGCCGGTGGGGGCAACCGCGAAAGGTATTCGCAGTATCGCTCGTTTATTGCACGATTTTTAAATTAAATAAAGGTGATGCATTAGCATCACCTTTTTTAATACTTCATTTCACTGCGATGACATAGCGCAATACGTACTAAATGCCACCTAAACGTTCGGCTAGCTGCTTATAACGTTCAACGTCGCCGTTATCAAACAGTGGCTTTCCATCTGCGTCTTTTTCTTTTGCAATAAGCAAACTTTCGCGCTCTAAGCGCTCTACACGTGCTTCTTGTACATCAAGAAACGCTGCAACTTCTTTTACCGTCATTAAGCTCATTATTAGAATTCCACTTGTTTTATTTTATTGTATTTTTATTTTCGGGTACCGAGACTTCCTCATTACAACATAAAGTAGCAGAAATAAGGCATTATCCAAAAGTTGTAATCACGTTAACCCGAGATGATGCTCGCTGATGCGGACAAACAATTGTGTATTTCACATAGCGAAACTGGTTGTATTGTTAAAGTTAAGCGTAAAATTAAATTTTTTCGAGGGCTTTTTTCACACTAATGTCGATAAGTGCATTAAAATCCTGCATTATCACGCTTTTTAGCACATCAGATTTTTAAAGAGGCATAAAAATGGATACTTGGTCCGCTGCGGTAATGCTGTTTTTGATCATGGATCCGCTCGGTAATCTGCCTGTTTTCATGTCGGTGTTAAAATCAATAGAGCCTCGTCGACGCCAAATTATTCTTGTTCGAGAGCTTTTGTTCGCGTTAGGTATTCTGTTTATTTTTCTTTTTAGCGGCCAGTCTGTTCTAAATTTCTTAAATGTAGAGCAGGAAACCGTGAGCATTGCCGGCGGTATTATTCTCTTTTTAATTGCACTGAAAATGATTTTTCCTTCATCAGGTAATCCGAGTGGTTTAGCGGTAGGAGAAGAGCCCTTTTTGGTACCTCTTGCAATCCCCATGATAGCCGGCCCTTCGACACTTGCCGCGCTTATTCTTCTGGCCAATCAAAACCCAGAACGAATGACTGACTGGACCATGGCATTAGGTGCAGCATGGGGAGTGAGTGCGGTGATACTGCTGTTTTCAAATGTATTCCATAAATTGCTTGGAGAACGTGGCTTAGTTGCTATGGAGCGATTAATGGGTATGATTTTGGTCATGATAGCTATTCAAATGTTATTGGATGGCGTCACACAATACTTCTTGCAAGCTACTGGAGCGCAATAATGACAACGCAAAAATTAAACACATTCGGCCGCGTACGCGCGTTGGAAGGGTGGAAAGCCGTGGCGTTTAGTGCAGCGTTACTTGAGCGAATGTTACCCAATTATGCGTTATTTTGCGACGTGACTGAATCAGACAATGCGCCTACGTTGCGCAATTGTTTAAACGCCGTATGGGAGTCGATTACTTCGCCTAAAAGCAAATTCAATATTGCTGTGCAGTTAGAGAAAGTTGAACTTGCGACCCCAGACACCGCTGATTATGATTTTTTCGGTGTTTACCCTGCTATTGACGCGGCGATCGGTCTTGCTGGGCTACTTAATTTAATGGCTGGTGACGACCCACAAGGTGCAGTAGTGGTAAGCAAATTGTCGCAAGGCAGCGTTGAAGCGTACCTATTGTCGTCGGGCGAAGCGACAGAAGAAAATATAAAGATGCATCCATTAATGGCGTTCGAAGTTGCTATTCAAAACGCTTTACTTGATTGTGTTGAGTCACACACATACCCCGCAAAAGCGGCGCAAGCGCTTAAAGAAATAGCGCTAGAAGAAGGCATGTCTAACATCGGGCTAGAATTAGGATAAAGTAAGTACTAACTTACTTTGATTAGTCTGTATACCAAAGCCTGGGTCTGTTTCTCTTTTATAACTAGCCAGTTGTTCGGTAAGGGCGTTTCAGCCAGTTCTCTCTCGTGCTCCATGTAAACAAGGCCGCCCGACGCAATAATGTTGTAGTTCACTAACGCGCTCACGGTGGGCGCGATAAGCCCTTTGTGAAAAGGCGGGTCGACGAAGATGATATCAAACGTTTGCCCCGCAAGTGCTTGTAATTCGTTAAATGCATCGCCGCATTTTACATTTGCATCGCTAATGGCAAGTGTCGAAATGTTTTTCACAAGCTGCTGGGCATTTTGTCTGTCTCGCTCAATAAATACACATGATTGTGCATAGCGAGAAAGTGCTTCAAGCCCTAAGCCGCCAGACCCTGCAAATACGTCTAAACATTGTGCATCTTGAACATCACCCATCAGCCAATTAAACAAGGTTTCTTTATTTCGGTCGGTGGTGGGCCTTAAGCCCTCTGCATCTAATACCGGTAATTTTCGCCCACGCCACTTGCCACCGATAATGCGAATTTGACCCGCCTGGCTCGATTTCTTGGCAAAAGTAGGTTTTTTTGATTGTGAAGATGCCCTGTTGGGGCGAGAAACTCGCTTCATAGTAGCTGACAGTGGTATCATGCGTTTAAACAATTGGTTGGCAAGTGTAGCCGAATTTGCTCAGAATTTATAAGGATTTGTCCTAACAATGTCGAAACTTTTTGGCTGGTTCAGCAAGAACAAAAAAGCAGAGAAACAAAAAGAACAGCAAGCGCAGGAACAGGCGGTTGCACAAACGGATAATCAAGCCGATAACATTGTTGATAGCGCTGATAGCACTCAAGAACGCATTGAGCCAACGCAGCCGGTATCTGTTGCCCCATCGCGCGAAGCCACGCCAGACGGGAATGCTGCAATTCATTCGAGTGTAGCTGACAGTGTGAATGACAGTACGGGTGACGTCGCAGAAAAGCCATTAAACTTTTCTTCTGACGAGCAACGCGAAAGCGATGGTGTTGAGCCATTAACACAGCGTGAACCGCAGTCTGGCAGTGCGTTATCGGTAGACGCTATTGATAGCGACGCCGAGGCGATTTCACCTACAGAAACTGTTGAACAGGCTGAGATCGGCGAGCAAAACGACATACAACAGGTGGCTGGGTTTGAAAACGCAGTAGAAACAGAAGTGATGGCCGAAGAGGCGGTGTCCGAGCGGATTGATACAGACGCCAATGCTGACGCGATAACTAACGACGTAATAGCAGAGCCTGAAAAGCAGGCAGACGCTTCAGCGCCCGAAGAGAAAAAATCGCTATTTTCACGCTTAAAAGAAAGTTTGTCGCGAACCAAAGCGAATTTGGGTAGCGGTATAGTCAGCCTATTTAAAGGGAAGACGATTGACGATGAACTTTATGAAGACCTTGAAACACAGCTGTTAGTGGCTGATGTGGGCATGGATACCACGCAAAAAATTATCAACCACCTCACCGATAGCGCTTCAAGAAAAGATCTAAAAGACGCTGAGGCACTGTTAGATATTTTGAAGCAGCAGTTATCCGGCATGCTCGATAAAGTGAACGCGCCGCTACCAGAGGCTATGCAGTCACACGATGCGCAAGAAGGGCCGTTTGTTATCTTAATGGTCGGCGTTAATGGTGTAGGTAAAACGACGACCATTGGTAAGCTTGCTAAACAGTTTCAGCAACAAGGCAAAAAAGTCATGTTAGCTGCGGGTGACACGTTCCGCGCCGCGGCCGTTGAGCAGCTTCAAGTATGGGGTGAGCGTAATGACATTCCCGTTATTGCGCAGCATACGGGTTCTGACAGTGCCTCAGTGTTATACGATGCCCTTGAAGCCGCTAAATCTCGCCACTGCGATGTATTAATCGCTGACACCGCGGGTCGCCTGCAAAACAAAAGTAATTTGATGGAAGAGCTAAAGAAAGTCGTGAGAGTGATGAAAAAGCTTAACCCAAATGCACCTCATGAAGTGATGCTGACATTAGATGCGGGTACAGGGCAGAACGCAGTTAGCCAGGCTAAACTCTTCAATGAAGCGGTTGGTCTCACGGGTATTACACTGACCAAGCTTGATGGAACGGCTAAAGGTGGGGTTATCTTCTCTATTGCCGATCAATTTGGTATACCTATTAGATACATTGGTGTAGGTGAAGGTATTGATGATCTTCGCCAGTTCGATGGCCAAGAGTTCATCGATGCGCTGTTCAGTGAAATGGATACGCCAGAGCGTTAGTCCACCTTAGTTTAGGGAAGATACATGATCAAGTTTGAGCAGGTAAGCAAAACCTACCCTGGAGGTCAACGCGCGCTGAGCAAAGTTGATTTTCATATAGCGCCGGGCGAAATGGCCTTTTTGACCGGACATTCTGGGGCCGGGAAAAGTACCTTACTTAAATTGATTAGTATTATGGAACGGCCTACCGTTGGCCGTGTCCTGATAAACGGGCATGATTTAAATACCATTACGCGGCGTGATATTGCGTATATTCGCCGTGACATAGGCATGATTTTTCAAAGCCATCAGTTACTTATGGACAAAACGGTGTTCGACAATGTGGCGTTGCCGCTTGTTATTGAAGGGTTTACGCACAAAGAAATAAAAAAACGTGTCGATGCCGCGCTGGAAATGGTCGGATTACGAGACAAAAGCCGTTGTTTACCCATCACCCTATCAGGCGGTGAGCAACAGCGTGTAGGCATCTCTCGTGCCGTGGTAAATAAGCCTCCCTTGCTTCTCGCCGATGAGCCCACAGGTAACCTAGACCCTAAGTTATCGATGGAAATTATCCGTTTATTTGAGGATTTCAATCAAGCCGGCGTATCAGTGCTTATCGCTACCCATGACTTAGGCCTTATCGCAAGAATGCGCTACCGCACGCTAACGCTAAAGAATGGCCAAATGATCACTGACGGCCTAGCCGACAATTCGGAGGGCTTTTAAACATGAGTATTTTGTTTAATGGACGTTCACAAGGTGCTGCGTCGGCAAAAGTAGGCATGGTTCAAGCCTTTATCATGTTTTTCGTTAGTCATGTAAGACAAGCGTTATCGAGCCTAGGTGAGCTATGGCGTCAGCCACTTGCATCACTCATGACCATTGGCGTATTGGGGTTAAGTATTACCTTACCCAGCACGCTATATATCATGGTAAAAAATACTGAAAAAATTACCGCAGGCTGGGAACAAGCCTCGGAGATCTCACTGTTTTTGAAACCTGACTTAAATGCGGCCAGCGCTCAGCAATTAGTAGCGCGGCTCAATACATGGAAAGAAATTGACACCGTGGTGTTTATTCCAGCAGACGATGCACTTCAAGAGTTTCAGCAGTTATCGGGGTTAGGAGATGCCATAGCGTATTTAGAGCGAAACCCACTTCCCGATGTGGTTTTGGTCACGCCTAACGAAAAATATGCATCACCAAACGCAGCCCAAGGCTTACTAAACAAATTGACACAACAGCGTGAAGTGGATATTGGTAAGTTAGACATTGAATGGCTAGAGCGCCTGTATGCAGTGATAAGTATCGCAAGCGATTTAGTTACGCTTATTGGCCTTTTATTGTTTATTGCGGTGGTGCTCATCATTGGAAATACAATACGCCTGAATATTCTGAACAAGCATGATGAAATCGTTATTATGAAGCTAGTGGGTGCAACCGATGCGTTCATTCATCGCCCATTTTTATACACGGGTTTCTGGTACGGTTTGCTAGGGGGGCTTATTGCATGGTTCGCCGTGATTATTATTCTTTGGTGGATGGACAGCAGTATTTCGCACTTTGCTGCGCTTTACCAAAAGGAGTTCAACATTACAGGGCTTACCGGCAGCGCGTTGCTAACCATGTTGGGGCTATCTGTGCTACTTGGTTTGTTGGGCTCGCTTATTTCAGTACAGCGTCATGTACGTCAGATTGAACCAAAGTAATAAGAACAACCTGCGCAACCGGTTTATGAATTGCTACGCGGTTGCGGTGGGGTAGTGACTTGAAATAGCGCTTCGTACGCCGTTACCCCAAACAATCGCTTGGTTGTATAGCGTGTGTAAATGCTTCTGTTCTATATTGAGCATTTTAGACTGCTTTACCACGTTCATCCACAATGCGCTTTCAAAGGCGCGTACCAGCGTCATATAATTAACGAACTCAGGGTTTTTGCCAAGCAGGGCATCGTTCACGGTATCTGACAAAGGAAGTTGTTTGACAATGTCCTGCATCGATTGGTTAAGTAGCCCTTCTAATAATGAGAATAAACCCACTAAAAACCCTACAGGTGGGTCTGTTTGCATACCCCGTTGTTCTGATAGCAAATCAAAGAACTTAGCCCTTACCAGTGACATATGGATAATTTCAAGCGGCTTGTCATCACCTAAGTTCGTCAAACTTAACAAGGCGATAAACTTCTTAATTTCTACCTCACCCATATAATTAATAGCGTGTTTCAATGAGGTAATTTTATAGCGCTTATTAATGGTTGGGTTGTTGATAAATTTAAGTACTAAGAAACTTAACGCTGCATCCCTTTCAATAATTTGGGTAATGCGGTTTATATCGAAGTCAGTTTTACTGCTCTCGCCCATTAAATCGACGATATTCATCTTTGAAGCAGGCAGTTCACGGGAGATACGTATTTCAGGTTGCGAGAAGAAATAGCCTTGGAAAAAATTAAAGCCTAAATCTTTACAAATCGAAAAGTTATCATGAGTGTCAACTTGCTCTGCAACCAGCTTTACATCTGCATCGAGGTACCGAGGAATGTGTTTTTCTATATTTTCGAAGCGCGCTTTTGATACATCTACTTTTACAATGTCGATAAGCGGGAAGATATCGTGCTTGGCGCTAAGTAACATAGGGTCGTCTATCGCCAAACGAAAGCCTAATTGCTTGATGTGCTGACAGGCTTCAAGCAAGCCACTTTGATCAAAAGGGTTATCAGCAAGTTCAACCACCACAGATTCGGGGTTTAACGTAGTGGGAAAGCGAGAAATTAATGTGTCTGACGAGAAATTGATAAAAGACGTTTTTTCCCCGCTGATGTCGTCTAGACCAAGCGGAAGAAAGTGCTCTGCAATCATTTTTGCTTTTTCTGGTTTATGCTCGGGGTATGCGCCCCCTTTGCCGTCTCTAAACAAGAGCTCGTAAGCAAATACATCTTTTTCTTTATCTAAAATTGGTTGGCGAGCGATAAACGCAAACATACATTTTCCCTGACGACGTCGCCGATGTTTTCTTATCGGTGCTTATTATTCCTTCAGTCTACGTCATATACTACGGTTGCGACAAGCAATTCACTCGACAAGGGGCACTTTTCACACTTTTGTATAATCTTACGTTGTCATTAACAGAGGTAACGCTCTTGAATGGCCTTATCGCTAAGGCCTGGACTACTCTGGTTTAGTCGACGTGGTTACATTTTGCATGTGCCCAGCCCATTTAATGGCTTGGTTGTAATATTCATGCAGTGTGGTTTGCTTAACATTGTATTTAGCAGAGAAGCGTTTGATGCCGGTCCAATTGGCCCGTTCAAAATATTTTGCCACGGTTAAACTGTCTTTTAATAATCCGGGTTGGCCACATAACGCTTTTTTCACATCTTCACTAATTGGAACTTTACTTACCAATTCTTCGATGGTCTGTTCCATCATAGCATCAAGTAATGATAGTAGCCCCGTGAGGAACCCCGTTAATGGGTTCTCGCCTGATTTGTTCGAAAGAAATACATATTCACAGAACTTGGCGCGAACCAGTGCCATATGCATCAATTCGTTAGGCTGCCCGTCACTTAAATTAGCTAACGCTAGCAATGAAATAAACTTTTTCACCTCGACCTCGCCCATAAACGTTAGGGCATGCTTGAGTGAGGTGATTTTGTTTCGTTTGTTAATGAGAGGGTTATTAATAAAGCGAAGAAGGAGGTAAGTCAGGGATGGGTCACGCTCAATAATGCGGTTTACTTCCTCAAAATTAAGCTTGGGCTGACTACTTAACGTGAGCAGCTCCATCATGGTCAAACTACTCGGCCCTAATTTTCTATGGCGAACAATTTCCGGCTTCGCCAAAAAATACCCTTGGAAGTAATCAAAGCCCATGTCTTTGAACTTTCGAAACTCTTCATATGTTTCTATTCTTTCTGCGACCAATTTTATTTTATGTTGGTGGAAGCGTTCGATTAAGGCCGGGATTTTTTCATGGGCAATTTCAGTGGTGTCAATTTTGACCACACTGGTGAAGGGAATAAAGGCATCCCATTTGCCATGCATATCGTAATCATCAAGTGCAATTGGGTATCCCAACCCTCTTATATGCTTGCATGCAGCAACAAGGGCATCATCCACATCAACGGTTTCGACAACCTCAATAACGACTTTGCTTGCATCAAGAGATGTTGGGAAGCGGAACATTAAGGTATCGCGGTGAAAATTAATGAAAGCTTTTTTATCACCGGTAATTTCTTCAATCCCTAGACTTAAATGCGTCGAGGTTAAAATTTTTGATGTTGCTTCATCGGGGGGAATATCAGGAAAACAATTCTCTTCGCCTGAGCGAAATAAAAGCTCGTACGCATACACCGAGCGCTCGGCGTCAAAAATAGGTTGTCTTGCGATGTAAGCAAACATGAATGGCCTCTTGCTCTTTCGCGCTTCTGCGCGTTTGTTATTATAATTTTGCAGAGCGCTAGCGAGTAACTACTGCCGATATATAAGGTAAATCTCATTGTATGTAAAAAATCGATGCAATCAATCGAAACTTTACGATATCTAAATATTAAAGAGTCTGTACCATACAAGCTATCAATCGAGTCAGACTGCGATTGACGTCGTTTGTGTGCGATAAGTGCTGACAAACTGACGGCATTACCCCGTATACTATGTTTCCATAGGTCAAAAAAGTCGTGTTGCGTGCAAACGCTGTGTAGACATAACTTGAACTTTTTTTTACATTACAGGTCTTGATATAGGTGAGTATGTCCCCATACCCACTAATCGAAGAAGTTTTATTACCGTAACTGGGTCTCGAACAGCTTCTTGAGTTTTGGTATACTGAAGCTGTATTTAATGAGGTGAAAAATGAGCAACAATTTGCAAACCATGGCTTTATCAGCGCTGCACAGCGGTAGCATCGAAGGCTACGTTCAAGCTGTAAGTAGCATTGATATGCTTAGCGCTGAAGAAGAGCGTGCGCTAGCTGTGCGTCTTCGCGAAGATGAAGATCTAGAGGCGGCTCGTAAGCTTGTCATGTCGCATCTTCGTTTCGTTGTGCATATTGCTAAATCTTATTCTGGTTACGGCCTACCGCAAGCTGATCTTATCCAAGAAGGTAACATTGGTTTAATGAAGGCGGTTAAACGTTTTGATCCTACCGTTGGCGTACGCTTGGTATCGTTTGCTGTTCATTGGATAAAAGCAGAGATACACGAGTTCGTATTAAAGAATTGGCGCATTGTTAAAGTGGCTACGACGAAAGCACAACGTAAGTTGTTCTTTAATCTTCGTAAAGCGAAGAAGCGCCTTGGCTGGTTTACTCACGATGAGGTGCAAACGGTAGCGTCTGCGCTCGGGGTGAGTACGAAAGAAGTGCTTCAAATGGAAGCGCGTATGAGTAGTCAAGACCAAGCGTTTGATTTAAGTGCGGATGAAGATGAAACGGGTAATTTTGCACCGGTCCAGTTTTTAGAAGATAAGTCTGCTGATGTAGAAACAGATGTTATCAATAGCGATTGGGATGCGAATGCTAGCAAGCGTCTGTATTCTGCACTGAAAACACTTGATGAGCGAAGCCAAGATATTATCGAAACACGTTGGTTAGCCGATAACAAGATTACGCTTCAAGACTTAGCTAATAAATATGAAGTGTCAGCAGAGCGTGTTCGTCAAATTGAAAAGAATGCAATGAAAAAGCTACAAGCTGCAATGGTTGCTTAACACCCTTGCTGTTGACAAAAAAAGCGCCGATGGCGCTTTTTTTATGTCTGATACGAGCAAGGTTAACGCCTTAATCGTTGTTACTAGGTAACACCCAAAACACCCCTTTAAACTCGGCGACAGCAGCATCACCGTCTAAGATATCTACGTTTAAATCAAACCGTGCTTTTTTACCCTTTTCTAAAAGGGTAAATTTACCTGATAAGGTTTCAATATTGCTAATAGCCCGTGGTTTCATCGTGATTGGTTTATGATAATGAATGTTGCCATCACCTAATACAATGTCACCCATCAAACCTCGCTCTTTCAATTGCAGGAAAATCATTCCCCAGCCTGTCAGCGTGGCCAATGAAAAAATGCTGCCAGCAAACATGGTTCCATGCACATTAATATTTTTGTTTAACGATGCTCTCGTTTCTAGGGTGCGACCGGTATATTGATAAAGTTTTATACCCATATGTTCAGTGATAGGTATGGTGTCGGTCCACGTCTTTTGGAGTGCTTTACACCATTTTGGGTGTAGTACCAGTATATTATTTTCGTCTAACTTCTTAACCATCTGCTGGCGTTTAAGTAAGCCTAATTCGTTCGGGGCTTCTCGCTCGACTACAAACCCGCATGCGGTGAAAAATGAAATAGAAATTTCACGGCTATTGGTGACGGCCCTTACCGCGCCAAGATCTTTTGCCACGTTTTCTAATGCCGCTAGTATCATTTGTCCTAACCCCTTCCGATGATGGACTGGGTCGACCGCAATATGCCTTATTTGCGCCTCTTCGGCGGTATTTAAGTGCACGCGCCCGCATGCAACAATCTTGTTGTCTCGGTCTATAATGGCGCGGTGCTCTGCCACCAATTCGTATTCGTCTTTTTCCGAACCTAATGGAAAGTTCCAAGGCTGACGTAGGTGAGTCCAACGAAATTGGAAATAGTCATCGAATTCCTTGTCGCTTTTTGGCGTTACCACTTTATACACAATAACTCGATCCTTTAATGTGAACTGAAACCTTTAATGTTACTTAGCTATATTATACCTGAAACTGAAAAGTAACAGGGCCATCGTTAACGAGTGCTACTTTCATATCGGCGCCGAATTCACCTGTGGCCACCTCAATACCTTTGTTTTTAAGAGACGCTATAAACAAAGCGTACATGTTTTTACCGTGTTCCGGAGACGCACCTTTCGAAAAACCAGGCCGGTTCCCTTTCTGCGTATCTGCCACTAATGTGAATTGAGATACAACAAGCATTTCGCCACTGACTTGCCGAATATTAAGGTTCATTTTACCGTCTTCATCAGAAAACATTCGGTAGTTACATAACTTGTTAGCCAGTTTTTCTATTTCTGCTTCAGCGTCATTTTTTTCAACGCCTAGTAGCACTACCATACCTTGGCTAATCTCACCTATAATCTGATTATCAACGCTAACGTTAGCCTGTGATACACGTTGAACAAGTCCTATCATGTTCGGGTTTCCTGAATAAACTTTGCCATATCTCGCGTGGCACTGCACAGTGCATACCCTATGCTAGGCTCGGACGTACTATGCCCTGCATCAGGAATAATTTGTAGCTGACTGCTAGGCCAGGCCTTGTGAAGTGTTTCCGCTGCTTCTGTTTTACAAATCATATCGTAGCGGCCATGAATAATAGTGCCTGGAATATCACGAATTTTAGCAATGTTTTCAAGAATATAATTGTCATCGATAAAGCACGTGTTAATCAGGTAATGGCATTCAAGTTTGGCTAAACTCGTTACTAACGACAGGGGATATTGTGTAAGCGTATCGCCAATGCCTGGTGGTAATACAAGTCGAGATAATCGTTCTTCCCATTGATACCAACGCTTTAATGCAGCATGACGCAACACTTCGTTCGTATTCGAAAACGCTTTACTGAAATAGGCGCACACCGCCTTACTTGTCATCGGTGCGGGGATACCTTGGGTAAACTTTCTATAGTGCTCAGGGTAGAGTTGCGCAGCCCCGCCTGATTCAGACAGAAACCAGTCTCTGTCTTGCTCGCGCGCCAAAAACGTTCCTCGTAAAATGAGGCCAGATACATGCTGTGGGTGCGAAATGGCATACAGCAGGGCCAACGTTGCACCCCATGAACCGCCAAACAACAGCCATTTATCGATATTCAGGTGTTGCCTTAACGTTTCAATGTCGTTAACGCTGTCCCATGTTGTATTGTTTTCTAGGCTAGCAAATGGTGCAGAACGCCCGCAGCCACGTTGTTCAAACGCAACGATGCGATAGCGATTATTATCGAAAAAACAGGTGTAATTGGGCGGCAGTCCGGCACCTGGGCCGCCGTGAATGAAAAGTACAGGTATCCCATCAGGATTCCCACTTTGTTCATAGTAAAGCGAGTGCCCGTGTTCTACCTCGATAAATCCTTTCATGTAGCAGGTAACTTCAGGATAAAGTCGTTTCATTTTGTTTCTGCGCGTTGTGCGTGTAACCGTTTTAGTTTAGTTTAACGTTATATAACGAAAAACTATGTGTAGACGTCTGAGGTACTCATCGTCAATCATATTGTTTTTTATACATAACCATACTTTGGTAATAATTGCGAGGATGTTTCTATGGCAGGACAAGGATCCGGCGGTAATGTAATAGCGGCCATTTGTAACTTTTTTATTCCAGGCTTAGGACATTTGGTTCAAGGGCGTATTCTGGGCGCGTTGTTTTATTTTATTTCGGTAGGTGTCTGTTACGCGTTAGCGGCAACAGTGGTATTGGCTATCGTATTTTGGCCTCTAGGTGCAATACTTCACCTTATTTGTATCATTAGCGCAGCCAGGTTTAGAGGAAATCAATCATTATGAAACTTATTGTTTCGGTACTCGCCAGTGTATTTTTACTTTCAGGTTGCCAGTCAGCGTATTACGCAGCCTGGGAGAAAGTAGGCGTTGAAAAACGTGATATCTTGGTAGACCGTGTTGAAAATGCCAAAGAGTCGCAAGAAGATGCCCAAGAGCAGTTTAGTTCAGCACTAGAAGCCTTTGGTGCGGTCGTGGCATTTGACGGCGGTGAGCTTGAAGATGTGTACGACACACTTAATGGACAGTATGAAGATAGTGTAATGGCTGCAGAAGATGTCACAGCACGAATCAATAAGGTTGAAAGCGTAGCTGAAGCGCTTTTTGATGAATGGAGCGAAGAGCTAGAGAAATATCAAAATGCCTCACTTAAAAGAGACAGTGCTGCGAAGCTTCGTGATACTCAGCGTCGTTATGCGTCTTTAATGAAAGCGATGCGCAAAGCTGAAAGCAAAATGCCACCGGTATTAAGTGCGCTTCAAGATAATGTGCTTTATCTAAAGCATAACCTTAATGCCAGCGCGATTGGTGCACTACAAGGCGAGCTATCAAACATCGAAAGCAATGTGTCGCAACTCATTGTGCAAATGAACTCTGCAATTGCAGAATCAGATGCCTTTATTGCCTCAATGAAAAACTAGCGTTTTATGTAAACCGAAAAGGGCGTAAATAATACTACGCCCTTTTTTTATGCCTCTGGTACTTTTCGCGGTAAGTCTTCAGCTTTCCTGTTTTCAAAAGCCTCGCCTAAACTGCACGTGAATTCAGCGCCAAATAACACAATTATCCACGATAAATAAACCCACAAAAATAAAATCGGTACCACCGCTAGCGCACCATAAATCAGTTCATAAGAAGGGAAGTTCGTAACATAAAGCGCGAAACCAGACTTAGTCATTTCAAAGGCAATAGTAGCAAGAACAGCACCACTAATAGCATGGCGTACAAACACCCTTCTATTTGGCACCACCAAGTAGAGAATAGCGAACGCAATCATCGCGGCCCCACTTGGCACTAAGCTAAGTAATAGCGTGCCTAACCCAGGTGTATATTCTTCAGTAAACGCGGCAAGGCCGGTTAAATAAGAGCTAACTATAACGCTTGAACCAATCAGCAGTGGGCCTAATGTAATAACCATCCAATAAATGGCAAACGTATAAACGATGGGGCGATTACTTTCAGTACGCCATATTCTATTAAGCGTTTTATCTACATTAGATATCAGCATTAACGCCACAACTAATAGCGATAGAATACCTATGGCGCTCATCTGTGAGGCATTTCCCACAAAGTCGGTCATGTATTGGTGCACGACATCACTTGCAGTAGGAACGAAGTTATTAAACACAAAGTGTTCTAGCTTACTTCTTACCTCGGCGAAAGCAGGAAACGCAGACATAATGGTGAATGTCACCATGATAAAAGGCACAAGAGATAATAGCGTTACATAGGCCAGGTGGCCTGCAGATATCGTAATGTTATCTTGTTTGCATCTGGCAATGAAAATACGGAACAACTCTTTAAGTTGCGGCGTAATGTTGTGATAAAGGGTGGTTACCCGGTCAAAGTTCACGCGTTGACTCCTGAATATACGTATAGTTAGCTTACACCCGAGGTTAAATGGTATACGTCATGGGTAATAGGAGCAAAGGGTTTAGCGAATTAATCGGTTTCTAAAGATGTGCCTTGGCATGAATACCGAGGCACCGTGTAACATGTGAGTTATTTAGCGTCGCCTCGAACACCTAACATGTGGCATATTGCATAGCTTAACTCGCTACGGTTAAGCGTATAAAAGTGAAAATGCTTAACACCTTCTTTCGCGAGCACTTTGACTTGGTCCATCGCAATATTTGCGCCAATAAGGTTTCGTGTCGCCTGATCATCATCGGCCAACCCGTCAAACATTTTGTGAAGAAAACCAGGAACATGGACATTGGTAAAGCCAGCAAATTTCACCAAAGTTTGATAGTTAGTGACAGGCAATATACCCGGCACGATGTCTAAATCGATACCTGCTGCCGCAGCTCTATCGCGAAAGCGCAAAAATACACTGGTATCAAAGAAGAACTGCGTAATGGCTTCACTGGCTCCCGCTTCAGCTTTGCGCTTAAGGTTCAGCAAATCAAATTGCGCGTTAGGAGCTTCGGGATGCTTTTCAGGGTAGGCCGCAACGGAAATATCAAAGTCAGCGACATCTTTAAGCAATGCAACAAGATCAGAGGCGTACATTTCGGTCTCTTTAACACCTTGTGGCAGGTCGCCGCGCAATGCCACAATTCGCCGTATGCCAGAGTCCCAATAATCTTTTGCAATTTGTTTAAGCTCGTCACGCGAGGCGTCTACGCAAGTCAGGTGTGGTACTGCGGCAACACCGGTTTGTTGTTGAATACGTTTGACCACATCATGGGTACGGTCACGTTCACCACTGTTAGCGCCATAGGTTACCGACATATAGCTAGGCTTAAGCGGGGCAAGACGCTCAACCGACTTCCACAAGGTTTGCTCCATCTTTTCAGTTTTAGGTGGAAAAAACTCAAATGACACATCAATATCGCGTAGTTCCGATAAGGATTGATTTAATGCATCGATACCTTGTGCGTATGACACCATGATATATTCTCTATAATGGACGTTTAGACGTCTAAACTAAATAATATATGTCTAGACGTCAAGAGGTTTACACTGCTCAATTGACCTTTTCGTCAACTTGTTTAGAATTTCCCTTCATAACATAAATAAAAGTGAACAGAGTTAGCACAATGGCAGAATGGAATGGTAAGTATATTCACCCCTATGCAGAGCACGGTAAGAAGAGTGAGCAGGTAAAGAAAGTTACCGTTTCAATTCCTATCAATGTATTAAAAGCGTTAACCGATGAGAGAACGCGCCGTCAGATAAATAATTTGCGTCATGCAACGAATTCAGAATTGCTGTGTGAAGCATTCCTACATGCTTTCACTGGGCAACCTTTGCCAAACGATGATGATTTGCGTAAAGACAATGCTAATCGAATACCGGCTGAAGCCCGCCGAATCATGGAAGAAATGGGCATTGATATTTCTGTGGAAAATGAGCAGGAAGAGTAAAATCGGCAGCTATTAATCCACAAAAAAAAAGCGGCACTACGGCCGCTTTTTTTTGTTCTTGTTGTCAGTATCGTTATTCTGATGGCGGTGTGTTAAGTCGTGCCACGCCTGAGTCAATTGCCGCTTTTGATACCGCCGATGCGATACGTTCACACAGGCGAGGGTCCATTGGTTTAGGAATAATATACTCTTTACCAAAAGAAAGGCTGTTGCTCTTACTTGCTGCAAGCACTTCTTCAGGCACGTCTTCTTTTGTGATTGCCCGCAAGGCTTCAACCGCTGCTACTTTCATTTCGTCATTGATTGCGCTTGCGCGCACGTCTAGTGCCCCACGGAATATAAACGGGAAGCACAACACGTTGTTAACCTGATTCGGATAGTCAGAACGCCCTGTTGCCATGATCAAGTCTGAACGTACTTCGTGAGCCAGTTCAGGCTTTATTTCCGGATCTGGGTTTGAGCATGCAAATACAATAGGGTTGTCTGCCATCAGTGTTAATGTTTCTGGCGGCAGTAAATCGGGACCAGAAACGCCTACGAAGATGTCTGCACCGTCCATGACATCTTCAAGCGTACGCTTATCGGTATTGTTGGCAAACAGCTTTTTGTGTTCGGTAAGGTCGTCGCGGCGCGTGTGGATAACGCCTTTTCTATCTAGCATGTAGATGCGTTCGCGCTGTGCGCCGCACTTAATGAGCAGCTCCATGCACGCGACTGCCGCTGCGCCTGCTCCTAAACAAACGATTTTCGCGCTTTCGATATTTTTACCCTGAATCTCTAACGCATTAAGCATGCCCGCTGCAGTGACAATGGCCGTACCATGTTGGTCGTCGTGAAACACGGGAATATTACAGCGTTTAATGAGCTCTTGTTCAATCTCAAAGCACTCTGGAGCTTTAATATCTTCTAAGTTTATCCCACCAAACGTGTCTGCGATGTTAGCGACAGTATTGATGAACTCTTCGGTGGTTCTATGCTTTACTTCAATATCGATGGCATCAAGACCAGCAAACCGTTTAAATAAAAGCGCTTTACCTTCCATAACGGGCTTCGATGCCATTGGACCTAAATTTCCTAGCCCCAAAATTGCCGTTCCGTTACTGATGACGGCTACCATATTTCCTTTAGCGGTATATTTGTATACGTTATCTGGATCTTCAGCAATTTCCCTTACGGGCTCAGCAACGCCTGGGCTATATGCTAGCGCAAGGTCATCTACACCATCGGCAGGTTTTGTAAGCTCCACACTTATTTTTCCGGGCGTTGGGTAAGCATGATAATCTAGTGCGCGTTGTCTAAAGTCTGACATTAGTAAACATATCCTTCGATGTAGGGTTGAGGTGGTACGGTATAGCTGAAGTCAATGTCACAGTTTTTTGTTTTTGTCATTGTGGCAAAGTTACATCAGCGAAAAACGATATTGCTTAGTGTTTTTTTGTGCGGTAGATGATGAGCAAAACGTTATGCAGCAACTCTATCACAGCGTTTAACACTGTACATATCTGATCAGCCTTCTGTATGAGTACAATGTAGGTGACAGCAACTTGTAAGACCAGTAAAGACGTATAATATTAGCCATTCATGTTATTTATGCTGTCTTTTAGTTTCATACTGTAATCTGTATTGGAATGTTGGGTGAGATAGTAATGAATGGCGTTGTAAAGGATAAGACCGAATGTCTGAAAAGCAGTTGATAGTCGCACTCACCGATGTATGTGAGTGGGCAAAAGATGAAATAGCCGGCTTTGCATGGTTAACCCATGTAGGCCATTGGCGTAATCCTGCTATTACCGTGGTATTTGACACCGAAAAAAATAAGAATGACGCACTGATAAAAGGCCATGATAGTGCGTTGGATGAGCACATACAGTTTGCTGGTGCATGTGTAAAAGCAACGATTAAGCAAATACGTTTTGAAAGCGAAGAAGCGTGCAAACGCCGATGTGATGGAAACTGGGAACGCTTTCTTGCCATGCAAAACAAGCATTAATAAAGCAGATATAAAAAAAGCGCCGTATAGGCGCTTTTTTTCGTATTGCGTAATTAGGCTTACTTTTTGCCCAATGCACCGAAACGCTTCTTGAAGCGATCAACACGACCACCAGTATCAACGTTACGTTGCTTACCAGTGTAGAATGGGTGACATTCTGAACATACATCTAGGTTGATATCTTTACCTATTGTAGAACGGATGTTCATAACGTTGCCACAAGAGCATGTTGCTTTAATTTCAGTGTATTCTGGGTGGATACCTGGTTTCATGGGATTACCTCATCGATAAGGCCGTATCGCTATTCAGCCCGAAGCTAAACACCATACGCAACTTTAAATTAAATGGTAGGTCGCAATATGCAACCTGCCGCAAAAGAGCGGCGCATAATATAGGATGCTGTGGCAGTGATCAAGCAGTTTTTGTACGTGTAATGACCAGCAGGAATGCGTTTACGCTTATGGGTAGCGTGCGTTTTGCAGATTGATATGACGTTACGTTTGACATTCTTGCTAAATGCCAGATCATTACGTTTGTTTTTATTTTCCTAGGCAATTAGCACCAATGGCTTTCATTCAAGTCGCGGTCCCCATTCCGCTACGGCAATTATTTACCTATTCGCATGCTGCGGCGTTATCGCCAGGTGTGAGAGTATCTGTGCCGTTTGGACCGCGTGAGCTAATAGGTGTGGTGGTCGAAACGCTGAATGAAGATGCAAGCTTGGAGCATGCCGACAATGCCAAAATTAAGCCAATTAATGCGGTTATCGATGACGTTCCGGTTGTTGATAGTGCATTGCGTAAAATGGCGCAATGGCTTTGGCAATATTATCATCATGCCCCCGGTGAGGTCATGCATACCATGTTGCCCGTTCTGCTTAGAAAAGGGGAGCCTGCGACATTAACAGCAGAAACCATGCTGATAGCGCAGGACAACGCCGATAAAACGGTAATTACTGAACTAAGCAGGGCACCTAAACAAAAAGCCTGTTTTGAACACCTTTTGCTGCGTAGTATGCCCGCCGCGCAAGCGCGCAAAGTGTATTCTCCCTCTGCGGTTAAAGGCGTTATTGATAAAGCATTAGCTTATATTGAAGAAAGGGTGCCTGCGTTGCAGGAAAAGGCGTGGTTAACATCGCTGGCAGTAAGTGAAACCCCAACCCCTGATACTGAGCAGTCGGTTGCTATTGCGGCACTCAACCAGCAGCATGATAGCTTTGCGGTAAGTTTATTGGAGGGGATAACGGGCAGCGGAAAAACCGAGGTCTATCTTCAAGCTATCGAGCCTTTGCTAAAAGCGGGTAAGCAGATCCTAATACTTGTGCCCGAAATTGGCTTAACGCCTCAGACCGTTTCTCGTTTTGAACAACGCTTTTCTATTGAGGTGGGGGTGCTACATTCTCAGCTTAACGATAAAGCACGCTTGGCCGTTTGGCTTCGGGCTAAGGCAGGCGAGCTGGGCATTATCATCGGAACACGCTCTGCTATTTTTACCCCGCTGAAAAACCCAGGCATGATCATTGTCGACGAAGAACATGACGAGTCTTTTAAACAACAAGATGGCTTGCGCTATCATGCCAGGGACCTTGCCGCAGTAAGAGCTAAACATCATGGCATTCCTTTGCTGCTTGGCAGTGCGACACCTTCGTTGGAAAGTTTAAATAATGCACTTCATGGGCGTTATACGCACTTACAGCTGACGAGGCGAGCCGGCGGCGCTCAAACTACCAAACAGTTTGTTTTAGACGTTCGTGACCAGCCATTACACTATGGCATTTCCCAAGGCTTACTCACCATTATGCGCCAGCATGTCAGCGCGGGTAATCAAGTGTTGGTTTTTGTAAACCGTCGAGGCTATGCACCTGCTCTACTTTGTCACCATTGCGGTGAAACTGTCATGTGTAGTCGATGTGACCGCCCTTATACGGTTCATAAAGCGCAGAATCGCTTACAGTGTCACCATTGCGCGGGAACGCGAGCTATGCCTACCGCCTGTGGCGCTTGTCATAGTCATGCATTACAGACAGCGGGCACGGGAACGGAACAAGTGGAGCAGGGTTTAGCCGCGCTATTTCCTGATGCTAAGCAGGTGCGAATAGACAGCGATTCGGTGCGTGGAAAAGACAAGCTGCATCAAACGCTAGACGCCATTAATAAGCAAGAATATCAAATTCTCATTGGTACTCAGATTTTATCGAAAGGGCACCATTTCCCTCATGTCACCTTGGTAGTGGTGCTTGATTGCGATGGGGCGTTATTTAGCGCCGATTTTAGAGCGTCTGAAAAGTTGGCGCAGCTTACCACGCAATTGGCTGGTCGAGCGGGACGGGCGTCAAAACCCGGAGAGATGTGGCTGCAAACGCATAACCCCCAGCATCCATTGCTGCAAGACCTTGTGAACAACGGTTATGGACACTTTGCTCGCCACGCATTAACTGAGCGAAAAGCTGCGCGGCTTCCCCCCTATGTTAGCCAATTTGTTATTCGCGCTGAAGCCATGGATAGTGCGCAAGCATATGCCTTCCTGAATACGTGCAGACAAATTGTCAATCAACAGTCACAGGAAATAAGTATCGATATAGCAGGGCCATTTCCAAGCCTGATTGAAAAGCGACAAGGCCGCTTTCGTTTTATGTTGGTCTGCGGACACGCTAAACGCGCGCCTTTGCATCATGTACTGAGACAGGCGTTACCCTATATACAGGCGCAGGTACTTGCCAGTAAAGTTCGCTGGTCAATAGATATTGACCCGACTGACTTTAGTTAGCGAATCTAAAACAATTACGTTAGTATTCGGGGTGTACAAGTGCATGAGGGTTAGGCATTATTGTGCGCCCCAAAACAATAACAATACGTAGGAATTTCGCCGAACATGGCACAACGTGATTATGTCTCTCGTGGTCGTTCTCCACAGAAAAAGAAACCAGCAAGCAAACCTAAAGACAAACGTACGCCGTCTGGTGTAGCGTCGTTCCCTATTGTCCGCCTAACGGTTGTTATTCTTCTACTTATTGGTTTTGGCGTGTTCCTGTGGTCGATAAAAGACAACGCAACAGAAACGGTCGATAACGAAGCGCCCCGCACTGTTGCCCCGACGTTAGAGGAACTTCCTGAACTTCCACAAGAAGAGTGGGAGTATATTCGTACCCTTCCTGGCTATGAAGTTGAAGTTGATGTTGCTGAGCAAGAAAAATCAGACAAGCGCTATTTGATGCAGTGTGCATCGTTTAGAACACGTGCTCAGGCCGAGGAAATGAAGGCCAAAATAGCGTTTCAAGGCTTAGAAGCACTTATTCGAAGCAGTTCAGGCAGTAATGGCGACTGGTTTAGAGTGATTCTTGGGCCATTTAACACTAAGCGAGATGCTGAAAAAGCCAAACACAGCCTTAGAAAAGTCAATATTGCCACATGCCAAATTTGGTATTGGAATTTATAAGGCGCCTTGCAAACGCATCTTTTAAACCTTTCTCCCGCGCGATAAAGCCTTTTACAATGGCTTTATCGCTTGCTTCATTGTTTAGTAAAGTAGCGGTTATACGTGATAACCCTTGAAATTCTGCTGTCCTCCCCCACCTTTATATTCATTAAGATTTAGCGTTATTGCAGGTACGCAATAACACCCAGATAAACGGGGAATTAACGTGACAACGATTGTTTCAGTTCGACGTGGTAATCAAGTGGTAATGGCGGGTGATGGTCAGGTATCACTGGGTAATACGGTAATGAAAGGCAATGCCCGTAAGGTACGTCGCCTTTATCATGACAAAGTACTAGCAGGTTTTGCCGGTGGTACTGCAGATGCGTTCACGCTGTTTGAGCGCTTTGAAGCAAAATTAGAGGCCCATCAAGGCCATTTAACCAAAGCAGCCGTAGAACTTGCTAAAGATTGGCGAACAGACCGTATGCTTCGTAAGCTTGAAGCGTTATTGGCGGTGGCCGACGAGACGGCATCATTTATTATTACTGGTAACGGTGATGTCGTGCAGCCTGAGCAAGACTTAATTGCTATTGGTTCGGGCGGAAACTACGCGCAAGCCGCTGCAACAGCGTTATTAGACAACACTGAGCTTTCGGCAAAAGACATCGCTGAGAAAAGCTTAACGATTGCGGGTGATATTTGCGTATTTACCAACCATAGCCAGACCGTAGACGTTCTAGATTATTAATCCGCCGCGAACGCGTTGCGGTACGTGCTTTCACAGCACCATTATTTAAAAGGGTTTTTTCATGTCTGAGATGACACCAAGAGAAATTGTTCATGAACTAGACCGTCATATTATCGGTCAACAGAATGCTAAACGTGCAGTATCTATCGCACTTCGCAATCGCTGGCGCAGAATGCAATTAGAGCCAGAGTTGCGCCAAGAAGTTACGCCTAAAAACATTCTTATGATTGGCCCAACGGGCGTGGGTAAAACCGAAATCGCTCGTCGTTTAGCCAAACTTGCCAATGCACCTTTTATTAAAGTTGAGGCAACCAAGTTTACTGAAGTAGGGTACGTTGGTAAGGAAGTAGAAACGATTATTCGTGATCTTGCTGACATTGCAGTAAAAATGACGAAAGAAAACGAAATGGAGAAGGTGAAATTCCGCGCAGAAGAAGCTGCAGAAGAGCGCATTCTTGACGCCTTGTTGCCGCCGCCGGAAGATGCTTGGGGTAATAAGGAAGAGGTTGAAGATCGCGGCACCCGTCAGGCGTTTCGTAAAAAACTTCGCCAAGGTGATTTAGACGACAAAGAAATTGAAATTGATGTAGCATTGCCGCAGGTGGGCGTAGAAATTATGGCGCCTCCTGGTATGGAAGAAATGACAAACCAGCTTCAAGGGATGTTTCAAAACTTATCTGGCTCTCAAAAGAAAAAGAAGAAGTTAAAAATTAAAGAAGCGTTTAAGCTGCTGATTGAAGAAGAGGCTGCGCGCTTAGTTAACCAAGAAGACTTAAAAGAGAAAGCACTAGAAGCCGTTGAACAACACGGTATTGTGTTTGTCGATGAAATTGACAAGATCTGTAAGCGCGAAGGGAATACATCGGGCGATGTTTCTCGTGAAGGTGTGCAACGAGACTTACTTCCTTTGGTAGAAGGTTCAACGGTATCAACAAAGCACGGTATGGTGAAAACCGACCACATTTTGTTTATCGCCTCAGGCGCATTCCAAATGAGTAAGCCGTCTGACTTGATACCTGAGCTGCAAGGACGCTTACCTATCCGCGTTGAATTAACTGCGCTAAAAGTGGAAGACTTCAAACGTATTCTTACTGAGCCAAATGCGTCCTTGACCGAACAGTACGTTGCGTTAATGAAAACGGAAGGTGTTGATATTACCTTTGACGATTCAGGCATTCAGCGTATTGCAGAAGCTGCGTGGAAGGTGAACGAAACGACTGAAAACATCGGTGCTCGTCGTCTTCATACGGTGCTAGAGCGCTTGATGGAAGATATCTCGTTTGATGCGTCTGAGAAAAGTGGCGAAGCGTTTGTCATTGATGCTGAGTATGTAAATAGCCATTTAGATACCTTGGTCGACAACGAAGATTTATCGCGCTTTATTCTATAATAGTGCGATTGAAGCTTCTTACCCTTGGGTAAGGAGCTTCAATAATCTGCCTGTTATATCTACGCTTACCTCACGTTCTACTCGCAAGAAGAAAGGGCAAGGGTTAGCTTCAAGAAAGAAATACTCACCTTTGTGGTTTCGCCTCCAATCGATAGCACACCACTTCATACCTAGCCCTTTACACAATGTTTTAGCAAGTTGCTGTATCGATTTTGGTAACGGCGTTAGACACGGTGTGGCGGCGTCATCGTCTCGAAAGTCGTGAGCGAGGGAGTCTATTTGTACGCTTATCACATCATCGCCCAGTACATAACTTCTAATGTTCGTGCCAGGTATAAATGCCTGTAGCGTTACGGGGTGTTTGTCTACCAATGATGAAACATAATGCAAGTTGTCGTCTTCTTTACGTAGCAACGTCGCTGTCTTCCCGCCACGCACAGGTTTGTGTATGACATCATCCATGTTATTGCAAAACTGCTTAGCCACGCGAGACGCGTTGCCGATACACGTATAAGGAATAGTGGCACCTAACTGACAAGCGGTCTTAAGTTGGTGCGGTTTACATTGGTGCGCACGCACGGCATCAATGCTATTTACCCAGCGAGTGCCGGTATATTGCAACCAGCACATCAAGGCACTGTCATGTTCACTGGCTAGCCAGTTTTTATGCTGACACGTAGTGGCATTAAGAATTGGCCTTTCATATTGGTGCCAATATACGGCATGGATGTTTGACATAGCGATTCGGTTAGAAGGCAGATGCTTGTGATAATCAAAATGCAGTAAACCATCATCATAGTCTGGGTCGTAACTTAGCTGCCAACGTGTTCCAAAATAGGCAGTGTTAACAATGAATGGGGTATACCCCGTTGCAAAAAGTGCATGTGAAACATGCTGAATTTGTGGGTCTTGCTCGTTACCTAATAATGCTATGTTCACACCTTCATCCTGTAAGTGCTTTTATCATCTAAAAAGGCGCTGCATAAAACAACAGCGCCTGCTTAGTACCTGATATAGTTAGAGATAAACGGGCAAGTCGCCGCCGCCTTCACCAATGGCCATCGTGATGTAAACGGGTGGAGTGACAACAGTAATAGGGCCCGTGTCTTTCGTTGGTAAACTTCTCTCTGGTGTAGGAATGTGCGCTGCCCCCGATACATCATTAAATGCATCATCAGCAAGCTGTACAGGTGTTAACGTTACTGGGTTTTTCATAATTACGCTCCTTGTATGGCGTGATAGTAAAATGCAGACGAGGCTTATTTAAGCAATGCCTACGGGTTGATAAATTGTTCTGAAACAACCGGCTATTAGCGCTGAACGACCGCGAATTTTCAGTTTTTTATAAATATTAGCGCAATGAAATTTGACGGTTCTTTCACTAATAAATAAGTCGTTTGCAATGAGCTTATTAGGCAGCCCTTCCATAATCTTGTGGGCAACTTGTAACTCTCGCTTTGAGAGTTCGTGAAGGGCTAAACCTTCACTTTTCTTCGCCAGGTATGTTTCGTCAATACGGTTACGCTCTTCAACCGTTAGCAATTGAGCGGCTTCTCTCACTTCATGTGTATTCATGGTCTATATCCTTCAGTGGTGGTAAGGGGCTGGTTATCAGTAAGCGGGCACAATTCGCCCTTGTTTAATTCAAACACCTTGTTTGCCATGGCTATTGTTTGTGGGCGGTGAGCCACCATAATGCGTGTAATATTCAGTGCTTTAAGGTGTTGATTAATTTTTCGTTCGTTTTCTATATCTAAATTACTACTGGCCTCATCAAGAAAAAGTATGCTGGGCTGCTGATAGAGTGCGCGTGCCAGTAGTAAGCGTTGTTTTTGACCACCGCTCAGGCTGTTTCCCATATCGCCCACTAAGGTGTGGTATTGCATCGGCATGGCGACTATTTCGTGATGAATACAGGCTATTTGTGCCGAATGCACAAGCCTTTCGTGGTCAAGGTTTTCATCAAAACAGCTGATGTTGTCGGCAATAGAGCCGCTTAAACATGCATCATCTTGAAGTACGGAGGCAATCACGGGTAGCCCAGGTGCAGCATTACTGCCGTGCCTCACAGAGCCTGCTGTTGGCGTATATAGCCCCATCAAACATTTTAATAAGGTGCTTTTCCCGCCGCCGCTTTCGCCGACAATGGCAATGATGTCTCCAAATGCGACGTGCAGGTTGATATTCCGTAACACTGGCGCACAGTTTTCGCTATAGGAATAAGTGAGTTCATGGGCCTCCAGCGCAAGCGCAAATGGCGTGGCGCTAGAAGAGGAAACCACTGCATTCGATGAAGACGATGTATAGAGGGTTTGTGTGTAGGCCATCAAATCACGGTGAGGTTTGGCCGGCGTAGCGAAAACAATGTCGCTAAGCCGGGCAAAATGAACGCCTAACATACTCAGTTCAATGTACGTATTTACCACACTATCGAGCGCACTGATAAAACGGGTTTTGTAGGCGATAAACGCCAACATCATTCCAACGGTAAGTGTGTTGTCGATAACCAGTGTGGCGGCAAGATAGATAACAATAAGGTTCTCTATACCAAACAGTATTTGGTTGATGGCATCACTACTTAAGCGCAGCTTACCTAATGAGATCTCTTTGTTCAGCGTAAGCACTAGCTTGTTTTGCCATTGACTGTGCCGCTTGACCTCTTGTTGATATACGCGAATCGGCGTGATGGCGCGCATACTTTCCATAAAATGGCTTTGCTCTGACGCTCCCAGTGCTATTTTTTCACTTGTAAAGCGCTTACTAACAGGAATAAGTGCAACCCTGATGGCCAGGTAAATAGACATAATAGTGACGACCACCAGCGTCAACTTTATTGAATAAACGGCCATTACACTTAATGTAACGATAGCCATAACACCGTCGAGTAACGCGGTGACCAGCCCTGTGGTTAGAAACTCTCTAATTTTCGCGAGTGAACCAAACCGAGACACCAAGTCACCCACATGACGTTTTGCAAAATACTCAATGGGAAGCGCCAGTAAGTGCTGCAATACAGACGCTGAGAGCTGTAACTGAAGCCGGGATGATGCTGATAAAATAAGCAACCGCCTAACAGCACTTGTGAAGGTTTCAATCACCAGCAGTAAAAAAAAGCCAATGGCGAGCGCCTTAAGTAGTGCATGGTTCCCCTGAATAACCACATCATCCACGATGGTTTGCATATAGTAGGGCGATATCAACGCAAAAATCTGAAGCAGTGCAGATAAGCCTATTAACGTCAATATGTTGCGCTTAAAGCCTGTCGCCTTGGTGAGAAAATGGCGAAGTTTAAGTGTGGTACGTGCCGGTTTGGGTGTGAACGTATCGGTAGGGGATATCTCTAATGCAATGCCCGAAATATGCTTGGCAGCATCGTGTAACGTTAATGTCCGTTTTCCTAAACTTGGGTCGATGATCACGATACTATTTCGTGTGACGGTGGTTAACACTACGAAGTGTTGCATATCCCAATGTAATATAGCCGGGCAGGCCAGTTGGGAAAGATTAGCCATTTCAATTTTTAGCGCGCGACTTTGTAACCCTAGCTGAGCCGCTATCTCCATAATTGTTTTTAATGTAGCGCCTCGCAGCGAGAGTGAGGTGTTCTGGCGCAGCTCACTCAATTCCCGCTTATCTCCATAATGCTGTGCAATCATATTGATGCAGGCTAGCCCACACTCAGCGGATTCTGTTTGTAATACAACGGGGACTTTTTTCTTGAAACCAAAGTTATCAAATAGCGGGAAAGAAGAAGCACTGGTGTGAGCCATTATAGTCTCCCTGAAATGCTGTAAAGTGGTTCAAGCAGCCATTCGATAAGCGTTCGTTGGCTTAGCGATACATCGGCAGAAAACGTCATTCCTACTTTAAGCGCTATACGTGTGCCGTAAGCGTTAATTGCATCGCTGTGTAATGACGCGGTAATAACGTAGACAGGCTCGTTGATAGAGACAGGCGCATTTGCCCATTCACCCGGCAGGATAAGAGCAGGGGAAATAGTGACAATATTGCCTTTTTGTAAACCGAATTTCTGGTAAGGAAACGCGTCGTAGCGAATATCTAAGCTTTGCCCCTCTTCAATAAATCCAGCAGCTTGAACAGGAACAAGTATTTTTGCTTCAATAGTATTTGCGGTAGGCACTACACTTAATAAAGGGATATTCGGGTCGGTGTGCTGGCCATTTTTTACTTGTAGATTTGCAATCACTCCGCTTTCAGCGGCATAGAGGGTTTGATAAGTATCGTTTTCTAATGTGATAATTTGCGCTGTAAGGTCGCTGATGGCATTCTCATTTTCAGCTAACGAAATGGCATAATGTGCCGGTAAATCGTGCCGTTTTTGTATAAGTTCTGCCAATTCACTTTTTGCCAGTGCAACCTCTTGAAGCGTGCGCGTTAGCGCTTGTTTACTCGATAACGTCGTAAGCGTCTGAACATCACGTTCTGCAGCCGTAGCGTGGCCATTTTCAGCAAGTGATAATAGTGATGAGAGTTGCTTTTGGTTGAGTGTGTGCGCAGCGTTGGCCATCGATGCAATTTTTTCAAGCACACTGAGGTTGCTACGACGCTCTGCAATTTTATGGGTAAGGCTGGAAACCTCTTGTGCCTGTACATTTGAGGTAGCGCTTTGAACATCAAGCAAGCGCTGCTTCTTTGCCCTTAATTGCTCAAGAAGCGTGGCTTCTACACTGGTATCACCTGCCTGTTGCATGGCGTAGTTTAACGTTAGTAATGGGGCCCCGGCTTCGACAACTTGGCCTTCTTCAACCATAACATGCTCGATACGCCCACGGCGCTTGGCAGCATACACTTTCTGAACACCTTGCGATGATTGAAGCCATCCATTAACCGACGCCTTCCTAGCGTAGCTACTCATATTAAGGTAAAGCAATACCGCCACTAACCAGGCAATCAACACGACTGTCGTTACCATAAAAGACGTTTTCGGGGTAACGAGAAGTGTGCCTGTTATAGGTGAGCGTTGTTGCTCAATTGCTTGTTGTCTAAAGAGTCCTTTTCGCATTACTCATCCCTGCGTAGCTAGTACCAATAGAAGAAGAGTATTGAGTTGCCCCATCCGTGGTGGTGAAGTCTCCGTGGCATCTTTTCCATGACGTCTCCTTGACCAACTCAATACCCATAAACGTGTATATATTTCGATTGGTACTCAGAATAATAGGAAGTCATAACCCGTGCGTTGTGCGAAAAGCCTTCAGGTTTTAAACACGCGTGAAATTGCGTTTTTGGCGCATATTTGAAAGCGGCCGTCTCAAAAACGAATGTTGATATAGCGCAAAAAAGCGAAAAAAGACTGGATAACTAGTATGAATAATGTGCTATAAAAAGTATGTGTATATGAAATGCACACGTGGTTTGTACTTAAGAAGACAGGAAGGCGCATGTTTGTACCCAGCATATTATTAAAACAGTTATATACCCATGGCAGCTTAACCAAAACTAATAACGGCATTTCGTTTGCTCTTAAAAATCGACTAAAAGATGCAACAATAAAAGACATTAAATGGATCTCATTAGACGGAAACAATATTCCTGAAGAAAAGATTTCTTTTAGGATGTCTGGCGACGAAATGCTATCAGTCGATGATATTAATCGCGCGGATGGCGTGGCGTTTGGTTTAAGACAGACTATCACCGTACATGTAGAATTAGACGAAGCGGTCAGCCCTGAAAAACGTAAAATTGGTATTTGTTTTTCGGCATCTCCGTTTGGAAAGTTAAAGTTTGAAGTAGAAGATAATGTAACCTCGCCAGAACAAAGAGGGGGTCATATTCCTCGTGATGATCATGACGATTATGGCGAGAAGGCAATTAAAGCGCGTCAAAGCTACTTTGAAAGTGCAACCGATAAAAAGCTTAATCATGTGGCTAAATATTCTATCGACCCTAAAGAGCTGCAAGGTAATATCGAGCATTTTATTGGCGCAGCACAAGTTCCCATCGGCATTGCAGGGCCATTAAAAATAAATGGTGAATACGCAAAAGGTGAGTTTGTTGTACCACTTGCTACGACCGAAGGCACGCTAGTAGCGTCTTACAACCGTGGTATGAAGCTGCTTAATATGAGCGGCGGTGTTACGGCCACGGTAGTAGACGATGCAATGCAGCGTGCGCCGGTATTTATTTTCGAAAATGCGCGAGGCGCAAGAGATTTCGTAAAATGGATAAATGAGAATATCGAAAAAATTCGCGAAGAAGCGGAAGCAACGTCCAGTATTGCTAAATTAACCTACATCGATCATTTCCTATCAAACAAGTTTGCATTCTTACGTTTTAATTACCGAACCGGCGATGCAGCAGGGCAAAACATGGTGGGGCGAGCTACGTTCGCCGCGTGCGGATGGATACTCGATCATTATGAAGGCATCGAAAACTTCTATTTAGAGTCTAACTTTGCCACCGATAAAAAAGCCTCACAGATTAATATAATGCGTACTCGCGGAAAACGCGTAACAGCAGAAGCGACGATTAAACGTGAGCATTTATTACAGGTGATGCGCGTAGACCCCAAACAAATCGATTATCACGGTCGTGTGGCAGGAGTAGGGTCTTTCTTGTCGGGTGTAAACAATACCGGCTTACATTCACCTAACGGAATTACCGCGATGTTTATTGCTACTGGGCAAGACGTGGCGAATGTTTCTGAATCCTCTGCGGCTATGATGTACTCAGAGTTAACAGAAGAAGGCGATTTGTACTTATCTATTACCATTCCTTCGCTAATCGTTGCTACATATGGCGGCGGCACAGGGATAGGAACACAGCGAGAGTGTTTAGAGTTAATGGACTGCTATGGGCGAGATCGCGTGTATAAGTTCGCTGAAATTGTTGCCTCTGTCGTATTAGCGGGTGAAATATCGTTGGCATCTGCAATAAGTTCATCAGACTGGGTGTCATCTCACGAACAATATGGTCGAAATCGTTAAGGTTACATACCCACGCAACGATAAATAAAGGCCGGTGAACGTGATGGTTCACCGGTTATTTCGTGTTATGTCAGCGTCATTTTAAACGCCCATCCCCTCTCAAAAGACAAACAATTTGCTAGTCGCTAATACGCAATGTTTGCACAACGCGCTGGTATTTTCAGAAGCAAACTTGACACATACGCTATTTCATATATATTTTCACATATGATTTTCCATATGTGATTTGTTATGACTCCATGCTTACTTTCGCCTTTAACATTCTTTAAGTGCTTGTCAGATGACACGCGTCTTAAAACACTGCTGATGTTAAGCGTAAGGGAAGAACTGTGTGTATGCGACTTAACCGACGCACTTCAAATAAGCCAACCAAAGATTTCTCGTCATCTTGCTGATTTACGCAAGTGTGGGCTGGTGCGAGATACCCGCAAAGGAAAGTGGGTGTATTACCAGCTTCACCCTGAACTTCCGACGTGGGCGTTGGACGTCATAAAGAATACGGCAGCACATAACGGCAACTACATTAGCGAGCCACTGGCCAATTTACGCTGTACAAATTGCTAACTTTCTATGTCAATCTCACTCAAATGATTGGACAACCCTTACTTTTCTTCAAGGATTTTTATGAAGATTTTATATATCTGTACGCATAACCGTTGCCGAAGCATCCTATGCGAGGCAATGACTAATTCATTCAATAGCAACATAGAGGCGCGCAGCGCAGGAAGTCAACCCGTAGGTGAAGTACACCCGCTTTCTTTAAAGTATTTGGCAGCGCGCGGGGTTGATACTCAAGGCCTAAAAAGCCAATCGTGGGATGAATTTGAAGACTACAATGCCGACCTTGTGGTGACAGTATGCGATTCGGCAGCGGGCGAAACCTGCCCTGTGTTCTTCGGTAGGTCACTTAAGGTGCACTGGGGGTTAGAAGACCCATCAAAACACGAGGGAACCGATCAAGAGAAAGCCGATGCGTTCAACCGCACGATCGATATTATTGAAAAGCGCGTTGCTGCATTAGCTGAGCTTGCTGAAAAACAGCTCGATAATGCCGGGCTAAAAGCGGCGCTGTTAACGTTAGGCGCCAAGTAATGCAAAAAAGTGTAGCAAGCGACGACGTTAACATGACTATTTAAAATAGGGTAAATGAAATGGGTTTTTTTGAACGTTATTTATCGGTTTGGGTTGGCCTTTGTATTATTGCTGGGGTGAGCTTAGGCTATGTGGCACCGAGTATTTTTGCGTCTATTGCCGCGCTTGAATATGCTCACGTTAATCTTGTGGTCGCGGTACTGATTTGGCTAATGATTTACCCAATGATGGTACAAATAGATTTCAGCTCAATTAAAGATGTAGGCAAAAAACCAAAAGGGTTGGTGCTTACTCTTATAGTGAACTGGCTCATTAAGCCCTTCACCATGGCCTTTTTAGGGTGGCTGTTTTTTAAAGGCATTTTTATCGACTGGGTCGACCCACAAACCGCTAACGAATATATTGCGGGCATGATATTGCTTGGTGTTGCTCCATGCACCGCGATGGTGTTTGTATGGAGTCACCTGACAAAAGGCGATGCAAACTACACCTTGGTTCAGGTATCAATAAACGACCTTATTATGGTTATCGCGTTTGCGCCACTCACCGCCATGCTGCTTGGTGTTACTGATATATCGGTGCCGTGGGATACATTAGTGCTGTCTGTTGTATTGTACGTGGTTCTGCCACTTATAGCCGGTTTTCTAACCCGTCGCTATTTAGAAAATAAGAACGCTGCACGCGATTCATCTTCGGCTACAGACACAGGTGCTATTGATGCGCTGGTCAATACATTCAAGCCATTTTCCGTTATTGGTTTGTTGCTAACCATTGTTATTTTATTTGGACTGCAAGCTGAAACCATACTGTCTAAGCCTCAAGACATTGTGCTTATTGCAATACCGCTGCTTATTCAAACTTACGGTATCTTTGCTATTGCCTACTTCGCGGCTAAACGGATGAAGCTGCCTCACAATGTAGCTGCGCCAGCGAGTATGATTGGTACGTCGAACTTTTTCGAACTAGCGGTAGCTGTAGCAATTTCTTTGTTCGGTTTACATAGCGGTGCAGCATTGGCGACTGTGGTGGGCGTGTTAGTTGAAGTCCCAGTAATGCTTTCGTTAGTATGGTTTGCCAATAGAACTCGTCACTGGTTTGATTCAGCGGGACGATAACGCTTTTATCGCCGTTGTGAGCATTGTTACACCACGAGTACGATAATCGTCATTATGTATGTACTGCGATAACCTAAGAAAGAAAAAAGCCGATGAACGCTTACGTTCATCGGCTTTTTTGTCTGACATACTAGCAATTAGGAATTAATGTTCCCAATGGAAGTGATGTGCTTTAGCTTCCACCGCATCAGTGGTTTCCTGAGGCATAAATGTGGCATTGTTTTCTTCAAAGAAGAAAGGGGCACGCTTTTTCTTACTGCCTACTTCATTCATTGTAGCGGCTTCGTAAATACGGCCATTTAATACGGTGTATTCTACGTATTCGCTTTTACGAATGTCGCTGAGTACATCACCGTCGATAACCACAAGGTCAGCTAACTTACCTTTTTCGATGCTGCCTAGGTCGTTACCCATTCCTAAGTGTGTCGCACCGTCGATAGTACCGCCTCTAAGTGCTTCCCAAGGTGTGAAGCCACCTTGTTGCATTATCCATAGTTCCCAATGCGCCGCTAGCCCTTCACGTTGACCATGCGCTCCAATGTGAACACTTACGCCATTGTCACGCAGTTCTTTCGCATAGGCTGCAACATTCTGATGGTTGTATTGATTTTCGGGAGCCGACGGACGTCTTATTGCACGGCGGTCAAGAATGGTAGACGGCGTGTAACGAAGAAGGCGCGGATTTTTCCATACCTCCGTTTTGTCATACCAGTACTCTTCGCCCATCATGCCGCCATACGACACCACGAACGTTGGCGTATAGCCAAACTCCGTCGCCTTCCATAATTGTGTGACGTCGCTATATCCGCGCTCAACAGGAATGCTGTGCTCTAGACCAGTATGCCCGTCGACCAGCATGGTAAGGTTTTGTTGGAATTTACCGCCACCTTCAGGCACCACCATCATATCTTGGTTTTTTGCAGCCCATAGCACCTGTTGACGTTGATCACGGCGAGGCTGATTATAGCTTTTTACTGATATAGCCCCTGCTTCTTTGAGGCGTTCAACATGGAAATAGGCATCTTCATAGTCGTTGATGATTGCCTTGTAACCTAACCCTTCTGCACCGTATAAAATAGTACCGGTAGAGTAGATGCGTGGCGCAACAATCTTGCCTTTACGCTGCAATTCTGCGGCGGCCATAATTTCAGTGGTATCGTTTGATGGATCGTGAATAGTGGTGACACCAAACGCAACGTTAGAGTATTGGCTCCAGTTTTGCTCTGGAATTATTTCATTTCTCCCCTGTGAACCATGGGCATGCGCATCAACTAAACCAGGAATAACCGTTTTGCCTGCAATATCAATTTGCATTGCGTCATCTGGAATTTGAATGTCACCGCGTTTACCAACCGCTTCAATACGATTGTCTTTGATCAATACCACACCATCTTCAATGACTTCTTGGGTATTGTTTGCGTCACGCATTGTCACCACTTTTCCACCTACGAGTGCTTTATAGCCAGATGGCTTATCGGCTTCGGTGGTAAACGACAAATCCACACCGTCAGCAACCGGTTCAGGGAGCGTTTCTGGTGCACCATTAACAAAGGCAAAGGCTTCATCTAGCGAACGTTTGTACAAAGTAGGCCCGTTAAACCAGCTTACCGTTTTGTTGTCTGGCGACCACGTTAGGTATTCCCCTGCGCGCGATGACAGTTGTGTCACTGGCAACGACGTCATGTTAGGACCAATGGTGACTTTCTTACCATTATCAACAAATGGCGCAACAAACGTTTTAAATTGATAAACAAACGCAATCCACTTCCTATCGTGAGATAGTTTGTACTCACTTACTTTATCTGCTCCGTATAAGTGGGTACGTTTGTCATTTCCATTTAAGTTTACGCTTGATAATTGTGTTTCGTAATACGCCTCTCCACCGGCAGACTCAGTGAAGTAGACACGTTCGTCATTACCCGCGAAGTGTGCGTTATACCCGCCATCGGAAATTTTTGTTACTGTATCCTCGTCTAAGTCGGCGACATATACGCCGGGTTCAACAGAGTATTTAGGATCGAGTAAATAGCCACCGGTAAATTTGCGGAATACAACTTTTTCACCATCGCTTGAAAACGACGGCTCGATGTAATGTCCAGGCTGTTCTGTAATTACCTTGCCGCGTCCACCTCGTGCAGACACAACGCGAACTGTACCTAACTCTTGGTCATCCCACGTGGTATAAACAATTGATTTTCCATCGTTCGAGAAACGTGGATAATATTCATCGTGGTCGTTTTGCTTAGTAAGGCGTTTAATTTTTCCTGATTTTACGTCGCGAACATAAAGTTTGCCCAACGCTTGGAATAAGATGGTTTTTCCGTTCGGTGACATTTGTGACCATCGAATCATCTTCACATCGAATTTATCAGGCGCAACGTCTACATTAAAACGCAGTGCATCGGCATATTGTAATGTTGCTTCAATGTTTACATTGATAGTTTCAGTCGCTTTACTCTTTACATCAATGGTGTGGAATTTACCGCCTGTCCAATACATGATTTTTGATGAGTCAGGCATCCAGTCAAAGTATGCAAAGTACCCTTCTGAGCCAAACCCTTCTTGCATATCACGCTCAAGCTCAAGCGTCAGTGGCGTTTCTATACCGGTCTTGATGTCTTTTATAAATAAAGCCGTTCTGTCTTTAACGCGGCGTACAAAAGCAATGTATTTGCCGTCTGGCGAAGGTGTTGGAACCACAGCGCCACCCGTACCGCTAATATAACGGCTACCTTCTCCGGTCTCTCTATCAAAGCGGGTGATCGCAAAAATACCTTCCAACGGATCGCGATTGTATGAAAAACGGCTTCCTGGAACGGTGTTTTCAGTGAAATAAATATACTTACCGTCGTGAGAAAATACCGGGTCTGCAATGTTTTGCTGGTCGCGTTTACCACTGTTACGCGCCTTAATCTGTAGGCCATCGCCGCCAGACTTGTGATACATCCAAATTTCACCGGCAGGAATACTGCGGCTAGACATAATGCCCTTTGTTACGACGATATATTGACCGTCTGGGCTCCACTTCGGTGCGTGAATAAGGTTTTTCTTTTCTTTAGTGACCTGATGAAGGTTTGTGCCGTCAATGTTCATCACCCAGACATTACTTAGCCCGTCTCTATCAGAGATAAACGCGATTTGCTTGCCGTCTGGAGAAATTGACGGGTGAAGATTCCATGCAAAATCTTGCGTTAATGGCTCGGCGTCGCCACCGTCGATATTCACTTTGTACAGGTCACCTAGCATATCAAACACCATAAACTTGCCATTTGGTGCTATATCTAAGCTTGACCACGTTGTCTCGTTGGTCTTTATGGTCACTTCGTTCAAGGCAAAGGGTGGGGCGTCTACTTCCCAATTTTCTACATCATAACCCGTTGTTTCGATAGGCTCTGCATCTTGCGCGTAGGCTACGCCAGAGGCCAGTAAGGCTGAAGCAATCAGCGATAGTGATATCTTTTTCATTATCTTTGTATTCCGGCTTGTTGTTTGTCGTTAGTTATTATTTTATTGCTACGCAATGGTCGAAGCAGCGTCGCAATGCACGACATTCAATCATACGTCAAGACAACGTGAGCGCATTAACATAACGCGACTAGTCGTTTTCAATTTGTGACGAATGCCTGCTACGCATATTTTTACGCTTTTTATGATGGAATTAAAAGGAAAGGGATGTATTACCTGTGCTCGAACCTGTAAACGACACGGCTAGCTCGCCGTTTTTCGTATTGAACTTCACTTTGCGATAGCCAAACTCGCCCACATCGACACTTAATACATTCAATTGATAGTGAGAGGCCAGTTCTAACGCTCGTCGTGCATTGCGTTGGCCAACCGTATTGGCATCACTTTCAGTGGTTTCACGGTCCAGCATATTACCGCCGCCGATAATATGGGTATCAAACTCTTGTATCGCGATATTGTATTTTTTTGCATGGTTGGCAAATAACATAAAGCAGTCATCGCCGTAGCGCGGGTCAAGGGTGTTATTGGTTTGCTTTTTTGCAAATGGAAGCGCGAAATGGCAAATACCAGCATAAAGCAAAGTCGGGTGAAACAATGTTACGGCAATACACGATCCTAACAGTGTATTTACCTGTGTAGTTCCCCGACCAAAGAGCAACTCACCCGCGTGTAGAGTAACCACGTTGGGGGTATCGCTAGCACTATCGCCCGTCATAACCACACGCTTGTAAAAGCCTAGTTGCTACAACATCTAACGGAAGTGTCTTGTCTGCAGCCCCTCGTTCAAAGGCAACCCGCGGCATTCCCCATACCACGCTTGTATGTTCATCTTGTGCATAGGTTTGGGCACCACTTTCTTTGAGTTCCATTAATCCTGCTGCACCGTCATCACCCATTCCCGTTAAGATAACCGCACAGGCGTTGCTACCTACCGTATTGGCAGCCGAGCGAAAAAGTACGTCAACAGAGGGGCGGTGTCTTGAAACAAGCGGTCCATCTTGTACATCAACATAGTAACGCGCACCGCTGCGCTTTATTGTCATATGTTTATTACCTGGCGCGATAATGGCGTGCCCTCTTAATAGGCTCATGCCTTGCTTGCCTTCACTTACCGTTATTGGGCATTGTTCGTTAAGACGTTTTGCAAATGAAGTCGTGAACCCTTCTGGCATATGCTGAACGATGGCGATGGCCGGACAATCAAGGGGCATATTCATTAGTACCGCCTTTATCGCTTCGGTACCGCCGGTGGATGCCCCAATACAAATTATTTTTTCAGTGGTCTCATGCATGGCGCTTGGCGCTTTGCGTGCAAGTACGGCATCGGCTTTTAACTTTTTAACATGCTTTGTTTGTTTGGCAATCTGTTTCACTTTGGCATTTGCCGCCGCTCTCACAGCATCATATAAGACGGTCGCAGTGTCTTGGGCAAACTGTCTTATTCCTACCGTGGGCTTAGTAATAATATCGACCGCCCCCGCTTCAAGTGCGGCCATGTGCGTAGCGCTATTATTACCCACTAACGTAGAGCAAATCACTACAGGAATAGGGTGTTGAGACATCAGCTTTTTAAGAAAGGTTACACCGTCCATTCTTGGCATCTCTACATCGAGTAAGATAACGTCGGGAAGGCTTTTCTTGAGTTTTTCTACTGCAATGTAGGGGTCTGGCGCAACGGCCACAACCTCAATATCGTCTACCGCATCAAAAAGCGCACAAAATGTCTGCCTCACAAGCGCCGAGTCATCAACCAGCATCAGTTTGATTATTGTGTTTTTCATTGGCCTCCCTCTCTGCGGTAAACGGTAGGCGCAATGCTGCTAAACATTGCCTTTTCGTTGTTTAGGGTTTCTGAATGACCTATGAAAAGCAGCCCTCCGGGTTTAAGGCATCGACAAAACTGGCGCACAATATTTTCTCGTTGCGCAGCGTTAAAATAAATCATCACGTTACGGCAAAAAATAATGTCGAATGGAGATAGTGATGCATAGTGCCCGGTGATCAAATTGAACGGTTCAAACGTCACGCGCTTTCTGGGCGAGGGGGCTATCTTTATTTCATCCGCGGTTTCGGTTTTGCGTCTTAGCAAATATTTTTTACGCAGGTGAAGTGGTATAGGTGCAGCACTGTCATGCGTATAAACAGCGCGGTTAGCGCGTTGTAGCATGCTTGTAGATATATCGGTTGCATGGATGGATACCGACGTGCTTGCATGCTCTTCGGCTAATATGGCTAAGGTATAAGGTTCTTCGCCACTAGAGCACCCCGCACTCCACACGCGAACCGTGCTAGGGTGTTGTGCGCTAATATAGTCGATATAAAAGGGGTAATGGCTGGCCTCGCGAAAAAACTCAGTCTTATTCGTAGTAAGCGCATCGATAAAATGAAGTTGCTCACTGTTGGTATCGGCGAGTGCATAGTCGATATAGTGCGATAGTGACCTGCATTTTAGCATTCGCTGGCGTTTGCGCAGCCTCGTTTCAATAAGGTTTCGTTTATTTTTTGGAAGCTGAATGCCCGCTTCCTCATTCATAAAGGTTGCTACACGTTGATGGTCTTTATCGGTCAACGTATCATGCTCGACGATGTTCTTCATGCGTCGATATCCTCGCTTGTAGGCGCCTCCTCCTGAAGGGGGTCAAGGAGCTGTTGAATATCGTCAGCATCGAACACTTGCTGAATACTTAGTAAAATAAGTAACGCGTCTTGCTGTTCGACCATGCCGTAAATAAAGCGGTTATCCACAGAAAGGCCTATCTTGGGAGCGGGTTGAATGTCTGACACGTCAAATTCAACGACTTCTCTTACGCTATCAGCCACAATACCGATAGGGCAGCGCTCGCCTTCTACGTTAACATCAATAATGATAATGCAGGTGTCTAACGTAACGTCTTTAATCGGCATCGAAAAAAGTACCCGTAAGTCAACCACCGAAATAACTTGCCCCCTAAGGTTAATAACCCCCTGCATAAACTCTGGAGAACGCGGCACCCGCGTGACATTCTTGTATTCAATAACCTCTTGAATACTGTCGATGCCAATCGCGAAATGGTCGCTATCTAACGTAAATGAGAGAACTTGAAGCCCGTCTACATGGTCTAGATCTGCCACGGCTTTCTCCTCGTTTAATTACTGTATTTCACAAACCCATCATCATCATCGTCTAACGATATATCGATACCAGAAGACCTATTGTTACTTGGTGCCGGTACGCTTTTCGTTCTTACCGGTGTACTTCGGTTACTGCCTGATGGGGGGCGAGAAAGCGGGCGCTGTCTATTATTGTCTAAGGTGAAAAATGACATTGAGGCGTTAAGCTGCTGGGCTTGTGCACTGAGTTGTTCTGAGGTTGATGCCATTTCTTCAGCTGAAGCGGCTGATTGTTGCACTACGTGGTCAAGCTCTTGCAACGCCTTATTAATTTCAGAAGCACCTTTATCTTGTTCTAACGAGGCGGCACTTATTTCTTGCACTAGCTCTGCGGTTTTTTGAATGTTAGGAACCAACGACTCTAACATTGCACCTGCGCGTTCAGACACGGACAAGGTTTCAGTGGATAAATCGACAATTTCAGCAGCGGCATGCTGGCTTCGCTCTGCTAATTTACGCACCTCTGCGGCAACAACAGTGAAGCCCTTGCCATGCTCTCCCGCTCTTGCTGCTTCAATCGCAGCATTAAGCGCAAGTAAGTTTGTTTGTCGTGCAATTTCTTCAATAATACCAATTTTCTCTGCAATATTTTGCATGGCAGAAACAGAGTTTTTAACTGCGTCACCAGACTCTTTTGCTTCAATTGCAGATTGTTGCGCAATGCCTTCAGTCTGCCTTGCATTATCAGCACTATGCGCGATATTTGACGACATTTCCTCCATCGATGAGGCCACTTCCTCTAGAGAGGCGGCCTGCTCTGTTGCACCCTGCGCTATTTGTTGTCCTGTGCTGGCCAGTTCATTACTGCCGGCAGAAACGTTATCGGCCGATTGCTGAATGTCGCTGACAATGCTGGTGAGTTTGCTGTTCATTGTATTAAGATTGGAGTAAATGTCAGCATTGTTATACCCCTGTTTAAAGGCAATGTTGAGATTCCCTTGACCAATATCTGAGACGATTTTGCTGACTTCTTTTAGGCGCGATGAGACAACAAAAGAAATCATAATACCCAATAGTGTAGAAATCACTGCGGCAATGATGAGGCTTCGTCTAATTGATGCGTATTCAACATCGGTGTCTTCGATCGATGCCAGTAACCGCTCATCGTTATCGCTAATAATGGCACTGATGTAATTTTCAATGTTATCAATGGCAGTTTCGCCCTCTTGCGATAGTAATGTGAAGGCGCGATTGTTGCCGTTTTCTTTAGACAGTGCCAGTACGTCGTTTTGTAACGCTAAATAAGTATCACTGGCGTCTTTTAAGGCATTGCCCATAGTGATATTCGATGACGTTAGGTTGTTGCTGAAGGTCTGAATTTCACGTTGTAGGTCTGCGCGTAATGCTTGTATGGTCTTTTCCGTATCAGCAAGTCGTTGAGGGTTGGTCGCAAGAATATAGTTTTTTTCTTGTCTAATAAGACGAGCTGATAGTTCCGAGATAGTATCAAGAGACGCACGTTGGCGCTGCCCTGCTTCGGTAACTCCCGTGCGTAGGCTTGCCTCTCTTATCGCCTCTTTTGTGTTGTTGATTAGAAGAAGTAGTGCATCAAACGCATCAGCACCTTCATTCTCGCTTATGTTTCTTGCTTTAGCATTTGAATTGAGGCTGGCCAATTCAGCGACGTTTTCGATGACCGTGGTGAATATGTCTACTTCTCGTTTGATATTAACGATGCGTTGTTGATTATCACTGGGTGTAATTGCTGTTAACTGTTCTAGCCTCTCATTTAAGCGACTCTGTTCTTCGTTAATAACGGCTTTGATACGCTTCATTTTTTCAGGCGATGAGGCAAGAATAAGCTTTCTACTTTGCCCGGCTAATGTCAGCGAGGACTGTTTGATTCGATCGGCAAGTTTCACCCGCTCCGCCGGCCCGTTAATGACTCTACTTAATGCGTCATTTAACCCTGATGCAGAAAGCACCGCGTAACCACCACTTAGCAACAACAGCACTATTAACGTGCTAAAACCAGCGATGACGAGTGTATTTAAGTTAATTTTCGTCAACATATGTCGTCTCCATTGAGGAACTGTATTTAGTCGGCAAGATCACATCTTCAAATAATTGTGCGGCGTCGATTATCATAGCCACGTCACCATTACCTAAAATAGTGCTACCCATAAGGCCTCTTACATTGTGATAAAGTTTGCCTAAGCTTTTGATAACCGTTTGATGTTGGCCTATGACATTGTCAACAATAAGGCCAAATCGATGTTCTGCGGCATTTACGATGACACACTGCGGGTAGTTGGCCGGTGCGCCTTGTATTGAAAAATGATGCTTAAGTGATAACGCTGGAACCAGCTTTCCACGGGTTTTAATAAGGTGTGAGCCGTCTTCACGCTCTGATTGGTCGCGTTGTACTTCCACACATTCTTCGATAGATGACAGCGGAATAATAAATACTTCACCTGCCACATCCACCATTAGCCCATCAATAATCGCTAGCGTAAGAGGCAGTAAAATTTCAGTAGTGGTGCCCACGCCTTCTGTGCTACTTAGATTGATGCTGCCCTGCATAGTCTCTATCGACGTTTTAACCACATCCATGCCTACCCCGCGACCTGATACGTCTGATATTTCACTTGCTGTTGAAAAGCCAGGGGCAAAAATGAGTTGGTGGATTTCGTTATCGCTAAGCATGTCATCATCTTTAATGATGCCGTTGCTCAGTGCTTTTTCTTTAATTCTCTGCGTGTTTAAACCTGCGCCATCGTCACGAATAACAATACTCACTTGCCCATTGCGGTGGCTGGCTTCTAAGTGGATGGTGCCCGTTCCGCTCTTGCCTGATTCAAGCCGAACATGAGGACTTTCCACGCCATGGTCCATACTATTGCGCAGCAGGTGGATCAGCGGATCATTAAGGCTTTCCAGCACCATTTTGTCTACCTCGGTGTCAGCCCCTTTTGTTTCTAACTTCACTTTTTTACCAAGTGATTGAGACAAATCACGTATTAAACGGCGGTAGCGGCCGAATGTTGACCCGATAGGCAGCATTCTTATGCCAAATGTGGTGTCTCGTATCTCTGTTGTTAAGCGGCTGAGTTCTTCACCAATATTGGTCAGTGCCATGTCGTCGTTGGTATCTGCGTGTTGATTAACCGCCGATTGAACAATGACTAACTCACCGACAAGGTCTAGTAGCTTATCGAGTTTGTCAGCGGCAACTTTAACATTGGCTTGTTTTTTGGTGACGTTTGCCTGTTTCTCTTCAACAAACGATTGCTGTTCCAATGCTTGAGTCACGTCTTGTGCCGACACCACGCCTTTTTCTGTGAGAAACTCGCCCGCCCGTTTTTGCTCAGTCAGGGCAGCCTCTATCGTGTTGCCATCAGCTGCGCCCATAGATACCAGAATATCACCAAGACGACGTTCTTCATCCAGCGACATGAATTCACAGGCGATGTCCCAATCGTCTTCGACAAACATGAACGCTGACATGATAAGGTCTTGCTCTATTGCCCCATCAAGTAAAATGACAAACTTCATATAGCATTGTGTTGGTACAAATGCTGTATTGGCGTCGTTAATCAGCGTTGTAGACACAACACAGTCGCCAAGCTCACTCAGCTCACGAATAACGGGAAGTACATCGAAGCTTTCCTTAAAACTGTCTGTGTGAGGACTAACAACGAGTTGCCAATAACCGAGTGTATCGTTACTGTCTTCGTTAGTAGATAGAGGGGTAGGGGGAGACGCCAACTCTTCTTCATACCATGGCTTTACTTTTGCGATAAGTTGTTCACTGACCGCCATTAGCTCTGACGTTGCATCATTATTGACGAGCGTATTGATATGATCTCGTGCATCCATTAACACAGATACCATATCTGATTCGTAAGTTATTTTTCCATCGCGAAGCGCATCCAGAAAGCTTTCGATATGATGGGCAAAGTAAGACACATGGTCGAGTCCAACCATTCCCGCTGAGCCTTTAATAGTATGCATCGCTCTAAAGACGGTATTAACAATATCTTCAGAAACCCCATTCTCTTCAAGCTCAAGCAGCGACGTTTCCATCGCGCTTAAGTGCTCTTCGGCCTCTTCAATAAACGTATCAAGTAAATTCATTGTGTTGACTCTTTTGCTGTGGAGAGTCCTAACATGTCGGTGACGTTAAACACGGCCGCTACATCGTTGAGCGCCTCGCAAGAGTGAGTGATAACAACGTCATTATTGGTATCTTTAATCATGGATGAGAGCTGCAGAATGAGTTGTAAACCACAACCATCAACTTCTTCGGTATGTTGAAAATCGAACGATACCGCTCCGGCGTGCTGTTCGATGGTGTTTACGCACTTTGCATAGGTCTTATCAACAGTGAAAATAGTGACTTCGTTAGGGAAAGTAATACAGGCCATCATGTGCACTCAACTACGCGAGTTTACTAACGGCAGACAACAGGAGATTAGGTTTGAAAGGCTTTACAAGCCAGGCTTTTACACCAATCGCTTTGCCTCTCGCTTTCATATCGCCCCCTGACTCGGTGGTAAGCATAAGAATAGGGGTGTAGGCATAGTCTTCTTTTTGCTTAACATGCTCAGCAAAGGTCAGTCCGTCCATGTTGGGCATGTTGACATCACTTACTATCAGGTGAATTTTTTTGCCGTCGAGTTGTTCTAACCCGGTTAACCCATCATCTGCAGAAATAACGGTATACCCTGCATCGGTCAACGTAAATTCAACAACCTGCCTTACAGAGGGAGAGTCGTCGACAATTAGGATTGTCTTACTCATTAAAAAGCTCCTTCTCACAAAATTCGCAAAAATTGATATCAATGACTATATTTTAAATTCGCCTGAAAATTATACTTAAGTATAAAACGTAGTAGGGCTTTTCTTCGTTATCAAATTTTTTTAGCAGCTGTCATTTTTCTACATACAGAAACGTAATAGGAGGTGAGGCAATGAAACTTCTCATTGTTGAGCAGGATGCGACACAGGCCGAGATATACAAGCTATCGCTTGAGGATGAATTTGACATTATTCAAGTTGATTCTAAAAGCGCCGCGCTTAAAGCACTCAAAGAGAACGACATTAGCGTTGTAATTTCTGATTGGTGTATTGGCGATTCGACGGCGGCAATGTTTGGAAGCGCTGAAACCGAAACTAAAGGAAAGAAAGCACCTCTGGTTATTGTGGTGTCGGACGATAGTTCGGATGAAACAATGAGGAAAGCTTTTCATTCAGGTGTTTCACATTACATTACCAAGCCATACAACGTTGTATTGCTGACAGAAACGGTTATTAGTTCCAAGCATCAAATTGAAACATTGGTGCAAATGGAGACAGACAACTCCAGAAGCCGGGAGACGGCAAAAACGGCGCTAAGCCAAGCGGCTATTTATGGCACAGGAATGGAAATTGTTTCTTCGCTGAATACGTGTAGCACTATTGAAGTGATGGCTAAAAAAGTGCTGACTACACTTAGGTTAAATGGTGTGCATGCTGCCATCCAGTTCAGAGACGGCGAGGAAATAACCAACATCGATACCGATTTGACACCTTGTGATAAAACCACCGATAAAGTGTTTCAGGTGCTTCATGATCAGGGACGAATTTATAGGTTTGGCCGGCGGCTTATGCTTAACGACGATTCGGTGTCCTTGCTTGTAAAAAATATCGCGAAAGAAGATCCGGTACTTTACGACGCCATTTTAGATATGGGCGCAAAGTTGGTGCCAGCAATCAATGCACGCTATGAGAGTGTGCTACAGCAAAACACGCTGGTTACGCTGAATACTGACTTAAATAGTGTGCTTGAGAAAGTACAGCACTGTATTCGCAAAGTGGGCGCTGAAAAAATGCAGATTATCAGTGATGTGTCCAGCCGGATAAAGACTAGTTTTCACGCGCTTGAAATGACCGAAGCGCAAGAGGCATTCTTTATCGACTTAATCGAGAAGGAGTTAGAGTCTCGTGAAGATAATGATGAACTGATCACTATCGATACTATGCTAACCGAGATATCTGAGAGGTTGAAAGCGAGGGTATCAGAAGCCGCTATTCAAGCTGATGAAGAGGAAGACGAGTATTTAGATGTTGAGTTTTTCTAACGGATAACAATAAAAAAGCCCAATGCGTATCTCAACATTGGGCTTTTTTTAACGCTGCGACTACGTCATCGTAACGAATTCTTCAGCACTTGTGGGGTGTATGGCTACACACGCATCGAAGTCGGCTTTTGTTGCTCCCATTTTAATGGCAACCGCAAAACCTTGAAGTATCTCGTCCATGCCGTGGCCTATACCGTGAAGTCCAACGACCTTCTCGTCGTCGCCGGCGCACACAAGCTTCATTTTTGTCATTTGACGGAAGCGGGTGACCGCCGTGTACATAGATGCAAAGCTAGACGTATACACGTTAACGTTGTCTTCGCCGTGTGCTTCTTTGGCTTCGGCCTCTGTCATGCCTATCGTGCCAATAGGAGGGTGGCTAAACACAACGGTGGGGATCATAGAATAATCCATATGGGCGTCGTCTTGCCCGTTAAATAAACGCTCACTTAACAAGCGCCCAGCCTTCACCGCAACGGGGGTAAGTTCGGCCTCACCGGTAATATCGCCCACAGCATAGATACCCTGTGCTGTGGTGTTTTGATACTTGTCTACTTTGACCGTTCCATCATCATTAAGCTCTACATCGGTGTTTTCAATGCTAATAACATCGGTGGCGGGTTCTCGGCCAATGGCCCAGATAAGGCAATCTGTGTCTAACGCTTCGCCGTTAGTTAAATGCACGGTCAGAGAGTTATCGTCATGCTTTTCGACTTTTTCTACGCTGGCATGGTTATGCAGTGTGCAGCCTTCAGCGTGAATAATATCGACCAGAGTTTCATGGATGATGGGGTCGAAATTACGCAATGGTGCGTGTTTACGAACGACTAAATGACTGTCTGTACCTAAGCTATGCAATACACCAGCAAGCTCAACACCAATATAGCCAGCACCCACGACAACGGCACGTTTCGGCTGTTCTTTTAGCGCGAAGAAACCGTCTGAATTTATCCCGTGCTGTGCACCGGGTAAATCAGGAATGACAGGACGGCCGCCGGTGGCAATAGTAATATGGTCTGCGGTGTACTGTTCGCCATTCACTTCGATAGTATTGTTATCAACAAATGAAGCAAAACCTTTGATAAGCGTAATATCGTTAGCCGTTATCACGCGGTCATAAGATGCGTGAATACGCTCGATATATGCTTGTCTGCTGGCAACTAAGCTATCCCAACTGAAATGATTTAGCGATAGGTCAAAACCGTATTCAGGCGCATAGCGGTGAATCGCTTCTGCCACCTGTGCACCATACCACATGGCTTTTTTCGGAACACACCCAACATTAACGCAGGTGCCGCCAATATCTTTGGCTTCAACAATAGCGACTTTCTTGCCATGCTTTGCCGCTCGATTTGCCGATGCTATACCGCCGCTGCCGCCGCCAATAGCAATATAATCAAAATGTTTCATATAGGTTAGCCTTCTTGTCCGTTCGACTGACTTGTGAGGTTATTGTTACACGAATTGTGTGGAAGGCACAGTGTGTACGCGTGGTAAAAGACCTTCTCATGAAGGGTTTTCTTTCGCAACGCTACGTGCTTTTATGCAATAGACCTATGTTTACGAGAACAAGCGCGCCTAGATCACGTCACTATTTTAACTGGCGCTGTCTTCATTTGTTTTGTCTGACGCTGGAGGTTCAATTTGGATATCGAACGCTTTACCTCTATCTTGCTCAAATTTAATCAGTTTTTGAATTGTGGCTTCTGTCAGCACATGCCCTTCGGGAAGAATCAAAATATGGCTATCGTTATAGAGGTTCTTCGCTAAGACCATTCCAGGTTTAAGCTGTGTTGCCTTGTTGCTGGTATGAAGTAATTTTGAGGTGGTTACATCTTCCGCCTGAAGAAGTAGGTCGATGATCTCGCCGTCGTAACGTGTATTCGTATGTTTCTTCAATTCTATTTTTACATCACGTGATGACAAGTTGGTGCCGCTTAATCGACCAGTAACAAGGCGCCAGTAATCACGCGCAACGGCTAAAATACGCGAGCCAATGGGAATTTCTTTCGCTACTTTTTTATTTAAACCGCTGCCGTTGTAATGTTCAAATTGATATTCAATGATATCCGAAACGGGGGCAAGTTCGTGAGCAGGCGCCAAGATAAGCGCCGCTTTCGTCGTCTGTTGTAGATAATTTTGCTGTTGCTGGTAATTCAGCTTAGTAAACGGACCCGTAAAATCTTCGTTATCGAGGCCGAGCAAACCAATTTCGCAAATAAGACCGGCATACCGAATGCGTTTTATTTCATCACGCTCAAGGTTGGCCATACGAGCAAGTTTGGTTGCCAGCTCACTGACTTCTATGGCGAACTTCCCATCAATGTCAGGGTTAATACTTATTACGTTGAAAAGCACTTGTTCCATTGCAAGGTTGTGTTTCTCAATTTTATTAAGTGCTGCTTTTATCTGTCGAGTGCGCTTTTGAACCACTTGTTCAAGTGTCGCATTGACATCTTTTAGCTTGCGGTTTTGCATGCGTGTTAACGTTTGTAAACGCGTGTTTTCGGTCTTGAGTTTTACGCGTTCAAGCCCTTCTTCCACAACCGATATAAGCTCTTGGTTATCCCATGGTTTCTGTAAATAACGATGAATCTTGCCCTGGTTAACCGCTTTAATTGTCGACTCGATATCAGCATAACCGGTCAACACCACACGAAAAGTATCCGGATAGCGCGTGGCCACTTGTTCTAGTAGTTCAGCACCTGACATCTGTGGCATTTTCATATCAGAAATTACGACATGTACGTCTTGTTGCTCCATGAGTTCAAGCGCTTTCATCCCACTATCCGCTAGCAGCATATTAATATCTAATGTGAAAAGTGCTCTTTTTATGGCACGAAGAATATTGGGTTCGTCATCAACGAACAACACAGTAAATACGTCGTTTTTTTGTGCGGTATTCGTAGTCATATCACGTTATCCTGTACTCAATCCCTTGTTTATCATTGCGGTTTGCAACATTCAGCTCGCATCATTTACTTAGGCATCATCGCCTTTTTCTGTATCGACAGGAAGTGCCAAAATAAATGTGCTTCCTTCCCCCTCTTTACTTGTCGCAGTCAGTGTTCCACCATGCTCTTGTGCAATGCCAAAGGATATCGATAGCCCAAGCCCGGTGCCCTGTCCTTCGGGTTTTGTTGTAAAGAACGGATTAAAAAGTTTGTCTAAATGGCTTGGCGATATCCCCGTCCCGGTATCTTCTACACGCAACTCCAACATGTTATCAGTGACACAGGTAGTAATGACTATGTTTCCGTTTTTACCCGTACTTTCAATTGCTTGCCCAGCATTAATGAGTAGGTTAGTTATCACTTGCGATATCTTTCCAACGTTCATATTTACACTAGGTACGTCCCCTAAATGCGATTCGATTGAACAAATATATTTAAGTTGATTATTCACCATTGCCAATGTGGTTTTCACACATTCGTTAATATTGTGTGGCTGCATATCATCACTGTCGATGCGAGAAAACAGTTTTAACCCTTTGACGATGTCTGCCACACGATGAAGCCCTTCTTTAGAGTCTTCTAATAAATCACCTATATCGCTGTTAATAAAAGCAATGTCCTGCTGCGACAAGAGGTTACTAAGTTCTTGGCATGCATTCTCTTTTTCCTCTAGCGACGGTTGGCTTAAGGCCTTTTCCAGTTGTGCAAATAATAATTGATAGGTAGAAATGTATTCGCATAAGGTATCAATATTGCTACTTACGAAACCAACAGGATTATTAATTTCATGCGCTACGCCGGCAGCCAACTGCCCTATCGACGCCATTTTTTCCGCCTGCAACAACTGCACTTGTGCATCTTTTAAGTCTTTATTTGCATCCTCAAGTTGGTAATTTTTTTGATTAAGTAATGCGGTACGATCTTGCACTTTTTGTTCTAACAAACCGTTAAGTTCTTTCAGTTCATCCTCTACCCGTTGGCGATGGGTGTTCTCTTCTTTAAGCAGGGTAACCAGATGATTAAATGCATCGGCAAGTTCGCTTAGCTCATCCCGCCCACGTACTTTTACTGTGATGTCCTGATAGTTTTTGTCTTTTACCGCTTTTGCTAAATGCCGTGTGCCCGAGCGTAACTGACGTATTTGTGCCATAAGAAACGTACCCAGTGCATAGGAACATAGCGCAACGAGTATGAGTTCTATGGCTGCTAGCGACAGTGTCCAGCTTCTAATATGTGCTACCGAGTCATTTACTGACGAGATGTTAAGGCCCAATTCCACCTGCCCATAAACGGTATCTTTCACTTTTATGGGGGCCGATACATCATAAATCCCATCTGTCGCATGGGTGACATGCTGATCTGCTTCGAATTGTCGCGCAAGGGCGGCAGGGTCGCCTTGCTCTAGAAAAACCTTACCATTCACGTCGAGGATACGTACATACGCGATATGTGAATTACTCAGCACTTCTGCGGCATCAGCTTCTAATGATGCAAGGTCATAACTTAAAAAGGCATTTTTCGTTGTTGATACGAACAGCGACGCAGTGGTGTTCGCCGTTTTTTGAACGCTGTCATCAACGAGTTTATTGAGTAAATTAAATACGGTTGCAATAAGAATTATCAACAGCAGTAATGCTATTGATGCAATTCCTGCGATAGTCTTAGTTTGCAAAGATTGGCGCATCGTTATGAGCTGCTTAGCGGTGAGGCCGAGAAAGGGATGTTATCCCTAGGCTGCGAACATCATCCCAGTCGCTATCGACAGCAGGTATGAGCTTATTGAATCCCAAATTACTTAAAACCTCTTTATTTTCTATATCGTTAGATACTGCATCCAGTGATCTAAGAATAGCGGCTACATCAGAATCTGCCACATTAGAATGAACAGCGAACGCGTGAGGCGTATACCCTTCGCTTTTCCATAAAATAGTCAGTGCAGATGCGACATCTTTTGGTGCAGCATTTAGCGTTCTAAGAATGCCGCCCCTAGCCATGAAAAAGCCCCGTGCAAGATTTAGATAAACAGAATCATGCGAATGGACGTAGCGGGGTATCACCGACACACCCTGTTGTTGCATATACGAAAGCGGTATTATTGTGGCAGCAAAGGCAGCTGGTGCTGGAAACGCTACTTCCATTCCTTGTAGTTGCTCAACCGATGTAATACCACTCGCTGCTGGTACTGCAATGATGCCAGCAAGTGTTTTCTCTTTTTCACGCGCAATCGCGTGGTAGTGACCCTGTTCATTGAACACCACAAAATGAAATGGGTTCATATAAGCAATGTCGTAGGCCCCCTTCGCTAGGCGACTTTCAAACGTAGGAATATCTTTTGCTGTTTCGAATTTTATACTTAGTCCCGTTTCACGACTGATGTAGTCAATAAGAGGCTGCCAACGCTCAGCAAGGGTTTTTGGAGCCTGCTGCGGCACAACACCAAAAACCAGTGTTTCGGCGGCATATGACAAAGAAAGGGGCGTCAATAAAACTAAAAATAAAATCCAACGAACCATGTTAACTCCTATTTTTCTTTACGCTGATGGAGCCCTATTCATCAAACATAAACTGTTCTAGAACCAGCGTTAGATCATGGTTTGAAAACGGTTTTTGAAGGGTCGCATTTGCGCCTAGTTCAAGCGCGCGCGCCAGGCTTTCATCATCAAGTGCTGAAATCACTAGGATCTTCAAGTCTTTATACTGAGGTTGCTCGCGGGTAAACTGGATTACGCTATATCCATCCATGCCCGGCATACTTAAATCTAACGTCATCATTCTGGGATTGTGCTGACTGAGCATAATCCCGGCTTGAAACCCACCGGTGGCAATATAACTTTCGAACCCGGCCCGTCTTGCTACTCGTTGAATGGATTTAGCAACAGGCATCTCGTCATCAACTATCAATAACGAAGGCAGAACGTCAGATTTCAGTTTGTCAGGAACCGGCATATCATGTCTTTCTAAAAACTCGATAAAGTCTTCAACAAGCACACGGTTATTGCCTCTCCCCGGTAGTTTGAAGCCCTTAAGTTTGCCACTTTCTATCCATCTGATTACCGTTCGAAGGTTTACATCGCAATATGTTGCGATTTCACCTGACGTAAGTGTTTTCATTTTTTCGCCTATATATTGCGCAGATTTGGAGTATATCACTTATACCAGTCGCGACAATTTAGACAAAAGGCTATAACGAGACATTTGCGACATCTGTTGTTTCTGAGCTTGTTTGCTAACATGTGTTAGATGTGTGCTGTGCGTAAAATTAACCCCAAAAATGATCTAAATCGTTAATTATCAAGGTAAGTGTAGGGTATATCGTAAATTTTGCTGACAATAGTGAAGTGTGTTTGACTTGTTTTTACTGCGTTAAACCCCCATCGTTAGAATCAATACGCAACGAAGAGAATTTTATTTATGACTGTGCCCGCGATTGAAATGGTAGAAGGTCTACCGATATTTTCTGCCATTAAGCATGAAGACATTAAGCCTGCTATTGAAAAGGCAATTAGTGCATGCAAGCAAGAGATTGAAGACGTCGTCGCGTCGCAAGATTATTCTTATGCAAATGTGGTCGCAAGGTTGGAAGAAGTAGACGATACGTTGAGCAAAATGTGGTCGCCTGTTTCTCACATGAACTCAGTGGTTAGCAGCGACACATTGCGAGACGCGCACGACAGCTGTTTACCACTGTTATCTGAATATGGAACATGGGTGGGCCAACATGAAGGCCTTTATAATGCCTATGTATCACTACAACAGTCTGACGAATATCGCGAGTTAGATGAGCAGCGCCAAAAAGTTATTGATAATGCAGTACGTGATTTTACGCTATCGGGTGTTGCATTGTCCGGCGAGAAGAAAAAACGTTTTGCCGATATTCAGGCACGTTTAAGCGAGCTATCGTCTACCTTCTCTAATAATGTCATGGATGCCACCATGGGGTGGACCAAACATGTGACCGATGAAGACCTCTTATCAGGAATGCCTGAGTCGGCAAAAGAAGCGGCCGCACAAGCAGCTGAAGAAAAAGAGCAAGAAGGGTACTTGTTTACCCTAGATATCCCCTCTTATCTTCCCGTTATGTTGTATGCGGATAACCGTGAACTGCGCGAAGAAATGTACCGCGCGTATGCCACTAAAGCGTCTGAACAAGGGCCGGGCGAAGGGCAGTGGGACAATACCGATATTATCAAGCAGACATTAGTGCTCAAAACTGAAATGGCTGAGCTGCTAGGTTTTGATAATTATGCTGAGCGGTCGCTGGCAACAAAAATGGCAGAATCTAGCCAACAGGTCGTATCATTTTTACGTGACCTGGCTGATAAGTCTAAACCACAAGCAGCCCGCGAATTTGAAGAAGTTAAGGCTTACGCAAAAGCGCAGTTTAATGTCGACGAGCTAGCGGCATGGGACGTGCCTTATTACAGCGAAAAGTTAAAGCAAGAGCGGTATACCATCTCTGATGAAATGTTGCGTCCTTATTTCCCAGAAGAAAAAGTGCTCTCTGGGCTGTTTGACGTTGTTCACCGTCTTTATGGGTTAACTATTATTGAGCAGCCAGGCGTAGATACCTGGCATAAAGACGTTCGCTATTTCACAATTACAGATAGCGCCGATGTCATGCGTGGAAGCTTCTACCTTGATTTGTACGCCCGAGCGAAAAAGCGAGGTGGCGCATGGATGGATGAATGCAGAGTAAGACGTGAACGGGTAAACGGCGAGTTGCAGCTACCGGTTGCATACTTAACGTGCAACTTTAACGCCCCAGTGGGTGATAAACCTGCACTGTTTACCCACGATGAGGTGGTGACATTGTTCCATGAATTTGGACATGGTATTCATCATATGCTAACCAAAATGTCTGTTGCCGGCGTGTCAGGGATTAACGGCGTGCCGTGGGATGCGGTAGAATTGCCAAGTCAGTTTTTAGAAAACTGGTGCTGGGAAGAAGATGCGTTGAATTTCATTTCAGGGCATTACGAAACCGGCGAACCTTTACCCGCTGACCTGCTAGAGCGAATGCTAGCGGCGCGTGACTATCAAGCCGCCATGCAAATGGTAAGGCAGTTAGAGTTCAGCTTGTTTGATTTTCTGTTGCACAGCCAAAAAGGTGAAAGCGCAGATGTACAAGGTACGCTCGACGCAGTGCGCAACGAAGTAGCTGTTGTCGTACCGCCATCGTTCAACCGTTTCCAAAACAGTTTTGGGCACATATTTGCTGGTGGCTATGCCGCTGGATATTACAGTTACAAATGGGCCGAAGTGTTATCGGCTGATGCGTACAGTAAGTTTGAAGAAGACGGTATTTTCAATCGTGAAACCGGTAAGTCATTTTTAAACAATATATTAGAAATGGGTGGCAGTAGAGAACCCATGGATCTCTTTGTTGCGTTCAGAGGGCGTGAGCCGAACGTTGATGCGCTACTTCGCCATAACGGAATCACTGGGTAATGATCGAGTCGTTTTCTTCTATTTACGCGCGAGCCGCTAAACGTAAAGGGAGCAAAGCAGCATTAGAAAGTATGCTTAGCCCAGCATTATCGTCAGGTGAGGTGGCTTCAATCCCTGACGACAGGTTTTTAGCGGCCATGACCATGAAGGTATTTCAGTCTGGTTTTGTGTGGCGTGTTATCAGGCAAAAGTGGCCTGACTTCGAAGACGTGTTTTTTGGCTTCGATGTAGACAAAGTGCTCTTAATGCCTGATGAAATGCTAGAACAAAAAGCGACAGATAAGCGTATTGTAAGAAATTACAAAAAAGTACTTACGGTGCGCGACAACGCAATAATGATAAAAGATGTGGCGCGACAACATGGTAGTTTTGGGCAGTTCGTTGCCTCGTTCGACGCGAGTAACATTACCGACCTATGGTTGTATTTAAAGCGGTACGGAGCACGCTTAGGAGGAAATACCGGCCCTTATATGTTGCGTTCGTTAGGGGTTGATACGTTCTTGTTCTCGCAGGATGTAGAAGACTATTTGAGAAAAAACGATATTATCGATGGCGGGCTGACCTCAAAAAAAACACTCGCAGCAGCAAACGACGCGTTCGTACAATGGCAGCAAGAGAGTGGTCGAACGTTGCAAGAAATTAGTAACATTCTTGCGTTTAGTTGGGGGACCAACCAGCCTTTACGTTAGCGGTTTTATCTTCGCGTTTTCTATGCGAAATACCTACGTTTTTTGCGGCAAGCGCTGTTGCTTGCCGCGACAATCCTATACACTTCTGATTTTACAAAATGTAACTATATGGGAATGCCATGAGCGACAACCACAATACCTCTTCACCGGTTGAGTCATCATCTGCGCCGACAACTCACTTTGGTTTTAAGCAAGTAGACAAAAACCAAAAGGCATCAATGGTCGCCAACGTGTTTGATTCTGTTGCGGCTAAATACGATGTGATGAACGACCTCATGTCGATGGGCGTTCACCGCTTATGGAAGCGTTACACAATTGATTGCTCGGGCGTAAGAACAGGGCAAAAGGTGTTAGATATTGCGGGCGGGACCGGTGATTTAACAGCGAAGTTCTCACGCTTAGTTGGTCCTACAGGGCGCGTAACCCTAGCGGATATCAATTTGTCGATGCTTGAGGTAGGCAGAGATAAACTGCGTGATCGCGGCTTGGTTGGCAATATCGACTATGTGCAAGCCGATGCCGAGGCGCTTCCGTTCCCAGATAACCACTTTGACGTGGTCACGATGGCGTTTGGCCTTCGCAACGTGACGGAAAAACAGAATGCGCTCAATTCTATCTATCGCGTGTTAAAGCCTGGCGGCAGGTTACTCGTCCTTGAGTTCTCAAAACCTACTAGCGAACAATTAAGTAAACTTTACGACGTGTATTCGTTTCACATTTTGCCGAAAATGGGCCAGTTAGTCGCAAACGACGCAGAAAGCTATCAATATTTGGCTGAGAGCATTCGCATGCACCCTGATCAAGAAACATTAAAAGGAATGTTTGAAACGGCAGGCTTCGGGCAATGTGATTATCAAAACTTAACAGGTGGGATTGTGGCATTACACAGGGGTTATAAGTTTTAATGCCAACTTCTGCACTTGTATCTGCGTTTATTGAAAGTGGCATTAATAAGCTGTTGCGCTTAGATGAAGAGAGTGCAGCACGCCTTGCTTCGTTACAAGGGTCTAGATTAATTGTCTACCTCGAGCCGCTTCCCAATGCGTTTATGTTGGTGTTCGGTGAACGTGTAGATGTGCTGTCTGTTTATGAGTCGTTCGATGAAACGGTGGCAAATTTATCACCGCTCGATTGTTGTATTAGTACATCGATTCAAACACTACCTCAATTAAAAGAAACCAATCAGCTAACGCGCCTCATTCAACAAAATAAGCTGAATGTTGAAGGTGAGCTTGCGGTGGCACAAAAAGCGAGCGGACTATTTCAGCAGCTTGATATTGATATAGAAGAAATTATTGCGTCGAAGACCAATGACGTATTTGCGTACCAATCAGTAAAAACAGTTAAAACTGCACACGAAAAAGCATCGAATATGGTGGCGGCGTTGGCGCGAAACATCGGTAATGTCATGGTGGAAGAAAAGCCCGTGGCAGCGCATCGATTAGCCGTGATGCATTTTAGCGATGAAGTTAACGCCTTGCGTGACGATACCGCACGATTGGAAGCGCGTTTGAAGCAGCTAGAAGACCCAGATAATTAAGAGACCGTCATGCGCATAGTTAGGTTGTATAAAATTGGTAAAGTACTGCTTGAGCACGGGCTTGATAATTTAATCCCAGCGAAGTGGTTGCCTTGGTATGCCAGGGTAATGCGCCATTGTATTTTTTGGATACGTAACAAACACAAAGATAAGTCAGAAGGTGAGCGTATTACGCTTGCCTTACAAACACTAGGGCCGGTGTTTATTAAATTTGGTCAGATGATGTCTACGCGTCGAGATTTATTGCCCCCATCGATAGCGAATGAGTTAGCCCGACTACAAGATAAAGTTCCTCCGTTTTCAACAGAAGCGGCACAAGACATTATAAAAGCGTCGCTTGGGATCCCATCCTTATCTATCTTATTCAGCGAATTTCAAGCCCAGCCGCTGGCTTCTGCATCTATTGCACAAGTGCATGCTGCAACGTTAAAAGCAAACAACGAAGATGTAGTGGTTAAAGTGCTTCGCCCGGATATTCGCGACATCATAGAAGCCGATATGGAGTTGCTGTTTAGTATTGCGAACGTACTACAACGGTGGCTACCCGATGGCAAGCGTTTACGGCCGGTTGAAGTCGTTGTTGAGTATCGAAAAACCATTGTTGACGAATTAGACTTGTTACGTGAATCGGCTAACGGCATTCAGTTAGGGCGTAATTTTGAGGGTTCTGATGCGTTATATGTGCCTAAGATATACAGCTATCATTGTAGGCACAATGTGTTAGTGATGGAGCGCATTTACGGCATTCCCATTTCGAATATAGATACACTGCTTGCACAAAATACCAATATGAAAGTGCTGGCCGAACGCGGTGTAGAAGTCTTTTTCACTCAAGTGTTTCGAGACAGTTTTTTTCATGCAGATATGCACCCGGGTAACATCTTTGTATCGACGGAGCACCCAGAAAACCCTAAATATATTGCTATAGACTTCGGTATTGTAGGTACGTTGAACCGAGAGGATAAACGCTATCTAGCAGAAAACTTTATTGCATTTTTTAATCGTGATTACCGTAAAGTGGCGCAGTTACACGCTGATTCAGGGTGGGTACCAAACGACACAAACATCGATGAATTTGAAATGGCCATTCGTACGGTATGCGAGCCCATTTTTCAAAAACCGCTTGCTGAAATATCATTTGGAAACGTGCTGCTTCAGTTATTTAATACAGCAAGACGGTTCAATATGGTGGTACAGCCGCAATTGGTTCTGCTACAGAAAACCTTGCTGTATGTTGAAGGGTTAGGGCGTCAGTTATACCCGCAACTTGATTTGTGGAAAACGGCAAAGCCGTTTCTAGAAAACTGGATGAAAGAACAAATCGGGTTTTCTGCAATGCTTGGCAAAGTGAAAGATAATCTTCCTTTCTGGTCAGAAAAGTTACCCGAAATGCCAGATTTGCTCTACGACAGTATGCAGCAAATGAAACGCCTTCCGTTTCAACAACAGCAGGCATCGAAAGCCCTGTTATTGGCGCAAAAGAAAACGACGCAAACTATCCATTACAGTGTGGTGGGTGCCACGTTCGTTGTGTTAAGTGCTGTGTTACCCCTTTACGACATTCAATGGTATTTTGCAGCGCTTACTGGCGCGGTAGGTACTTGCTTTTGGTATCTCGCATGGCGCAATGGGCAGTGATGCCTTAGGCGTATTTGCTTTGTAATTTAAAGTTTTTAGAAAATTTTTAAATTAGCGATTAATTTGTATATTAATCGTCCCGAAGAATGGTATAGTGCATTTGGCTCTAAGCCCGAAGTCTTTAAATAGACGTGATATTTGTATTATTTGCTATATGTTAAAACCGCTCGAGTTACCCTGTAATTTGTTGTAAGTTGTTTGTCCATTCGTAAGTAAGACCCAATAAGTCCGTCAATTTAAAGATATAGTTACACGCGCCTATTGCGCAATTTAATATGATATTTGAGGTCTATACGACATGTCTAAAGTTACAGGCACCGTTAAGTGGTTTAACGCTGATAAAGGTTATGGTTTTCTAACTCAAGATAACGGCGGTAAGGACGTATTCGTTCATTTCCGTGCAATTGTTTCTGAAGGTTATAAAACTCTTCCAGAAGGTCAGCGCGTAGAATTTGAAGTTGAAGAAGGTCAAAAAGGTCTTCAAGCTGCTAACGTGCAAGCCATCTAAGAATTTAAAAACGGCGGTCATTATGACCGCCGTTTTTCTATCTATCTAAAAATTTAGTTGTCCAATCGCTGCCTTAATTGCTACTGTAATCTCAACATAGTGTTGGTGAGTTTCAATCAAGGAAAACACACATGGGGCAACGGTCTTATCTCTCTTTTTTTCTCTTCACAGTATATTCTCTTTTACTAAGCCAAGTCGTATTGGCAGATGATGACGATAATCATATTGCTACCTTGTTCGGTAATGCGCTTTATCTTTCTGACGTAAAACCCGACGAGACCACATTAAGTCAGATGAAAGAAGAGATGGGCGACGGGTTTCGTGCTGCGTTAGGCGAAGTCATGTTGGCTAATTTAACGAATCAAGTAATCGACGCCGTGCTAGCCGATTATGCCCAGCAGCAAAATATTGCTATCGATTCAAAATTAACCGATTCCTTTAAACGCACATTCGCGGGCACGTTAACCGATAAATCAGCGCAAGAGATTACGCAAATTGCCGAAAAAAATGTGCTGCAATGGCAAACTGAAAAGGCAATGTTTGACACATTCGGCGGGCGAGTTGTATTTCAACAGACTAATCCGCTAACACCTATTGATGCTTATAAAGCCTTACTCACCCGCTATAAAGAAAAGGGTAGTTTCATTATTTTAGACCCTGATGCTAAGGCACGGTTCTGGGAAACCTTCGAGCCGCCGTTTCGCTTTGAAGTTGCCCCAGAAAATGTCGACTTTAGCCAACCGTGGTGGGTTAAATAAAAGCGCTGGCATTAACCAAACTGTAGAACGTTAGCTTGGTTAGTATGAAGCACGGTTTAATTTGCCATAATGGTGAGCTTTAAGGTGGCAATACGCACAGTGCTAGTGTTCAAATAGCGCGGTTGAAAAGTAACGCTCTGCACTATCAGCAAACATCACAACAATACGCTTACCTTTGTAACCACAGGTTTGGCTTAGCTGCACGGCAGCGGCCAGAGCTGCGCCAGATGAAATACCCACCGCGATACCTTCGCGTTTTGCTACCTCTCTTGCCATAGTAATGGCGTCGTGGTCACTAACGGTAACCACAGCATCAATATCGTCAATGTTGAGCAAGGCAGGAATATGGCCGATGCTTATACCTTGAATAGCGTGGCTACCTTTCTCTCCTTTGCTTAACGTTGCACAAGATTTTGGTTCTACCGCAATCACTTTTGCTTTGCAGTCGGCATGACGAAACGTATGGGCAACGCCGGAAAGTGTACCGCCAGTGCCAACGCCGGTAATGAATGCGTCAAAGTCACCGCCGGTGTCACGCAATATCTCTTTTGCAGTGGTCGATGCATGGGCAGCGCTATTCGCCAGATTTGAGAACTGGTCGAGTCCTATTCTATGCTTACACGCTTGTGTAAGCCTTTCTGCCATTGCCATCGCACCGGCAATACCTTCAGCTTTTGGGGTAAGCACAACATTTGCGCCGTAGTGCTTCATCATTAGGCGGCGCTCAATGCTCATATGTTCAGGCATACATACTGTCAGTTTTATCCCGAAATTTGCGCACAGGCAAGCTAGCGCTACGCCGCTATTGCCCGATGACGCTTCGACCACCTCGGTTTCATTATTGAATTGTTCACTGTTCATTAAGGCGGTTAACATGGAAAGGGCTGGACGGTCTTTACTTGAGCCCCCTGGGTTTACGCTTTCAAGTTTTGCCAGAATATCGGTTTCTAAATCAAAAAAAGTGCGAATGTTAGACAGTCTGACCAAAGGCGTATTACCAATAGTATCAGCGATATTATTGATGATGTTGGTATTTTGACGTGTCATGGTATTTATCATATCGGCTAGCGCTTTTTGAAAGATCATAGGTTTATAGTGACATGCTAGCGTGAATGTATTTTCTATTTAGCAACCTATTTACGCCTTGTGCTAGAATAAAATTTTACGAATAATGTTTTAGTTAGGTTTTTTTTCTATGGATAAGCTAGATAAAGCGATATTAGGCTTATTGCAACAGTCTTCAGATATTTCTGTTAACGATATTGCTGAACATGTTGGGCTTACGGCCACCCCGTGTTGGCGGCGGATACAAAAGCTAGAAGCCGATGGCATCATTACTAAACGCGTTGCGTTATTGAAAGCGCGCTCATTAGGGTTGACCATGACCGTTTTTGTGCAGGTAAAAGCAGCCCGACACGATGGTAAATGGCTGACGGCCTTTGCTGAACACGCCTCTTCATTTGAAGAAGTCGTTGAGTTTTATCGGATGTCGGGCGAGTTCGACTATTTACTGAAAGTGCTGGTGACTGACATGGACAGCTTTGATCATTTCTATAAGCGGTTAGTAAGCGGAATTGATTTAAACGATGTTACGTCAAGTTTTGCTATGGAGCAGCTTAAATACACGACTGCACTGCCATTACATCACTTATAACAGGTTAAGTGCCTTCCTGTTTACGGCAATGTACATCTGCATAACAAAGACTGGCACAGCAATATTGTACCCCAAGAAGAAAAAGCGCATGCTTGTAGATACCTATGCTAAACATGCCATTTAGCGATACAGATAGGTCGCGTCGTTTTTACCAATTTACGCAATGGAGTTGATATGACCCAGGTTAACCCTCAGTGGGACGATATGCTCAAGCTTGATGAGCAACTTACTGACGAAGAGCGGATGATAAGCCATAGTGCGCGAGACTTTTGTCAGCAGGCACTCATGCCCACCATTTTACAAGCCAATAGAGAAGGGCGCTTTAACCCTGAGATAATGCGGCAGTTTGGTGAAATGGGCTTATTGGGGTCCACGATTCAGGGTTACGGATGTTCGGGTGTCAATTATGTTTCATACGGCTTAATCGCCAGAGAGGTCGAGCGTGTAGATAGCGGCTATCGAAGTGCGATGAGTGTGCAGTCGTCTCTTGTTATGCACCCTATAAATACCTTTGGCAGCGAAACACAAAAAGAAAAGTATTTGCCTAAGCTTGCCTCTGGTGAATGGATAGGTTGCTTCGGGTTAACGGAACCTGATGCGGGTTCAGATCCCGCTGCAATGAAAACACGAGCTGAAAAAGTCGACGGTGGATATGAATTAACCGGGGCAAAGATGTGGATCACGAATTCGCCAATTGCCGATGTCTTTGTGGTCTGGGCTAAGAGCGCAGCAGAAGATAATACTATCCGCGGTTTCATTTTAGAGAAGGGCTTTGCTGGCCTTTCAGCGCCAGAGATTAAAGGTAAACTTTCGCTTAAAGCCTCGATTACCGGTGAAATTGTGATGGATAAGGTGTTTGTGCCCGACGACAATATGTTGCCAAACGTGAAAGGGCTTAAAGGGCCGTTTAGCTGCTTGAACATGGCTCGTTATGGCATTTCGTGGGGAAGCATGGGGGCTGCCGAATTTTGTTGGCATGCGGCGCGTCAATACGGGTTGGACAGACATCAGTTTAATAGGCCATTGGCCCAAACACAGCTATTTCAAACGAAGTTAGCCGATATGCAAACCGAGATTACACTAGGTCTTCAGGGGTCGTTACGATTAGGACGGCTTATTGATAATAACCAATACGACCCTGCAATGATATCTATGATGAAACGTAATAACTGCCAAAAAGCGCTGAATATTGCGAGGTTGTCCAGAGACATGCATGGTGGGAATGGAATATCAGACGAATTTCATATCATGCGTCATATGATCAATTTAGAAACGGTGAATACCTATGAGGGTACCTATGACGTGCATGGGCTGATATTGGGGCGTGCGCAAACGGGTCTTCAAGCGTTTTTCTAGCAGCTACGACCGTTATTACTAGCATTGCACGCCCTTCTTCACGATACGTTTTTACTGTGCAATTAAATGTATTGAAAGCATTTTAACGTTACTCGGGTCTTATTGTTGTGGCGTCGGGGCCTCAATCCACCCGATAACGACAATAAGGGTGGTTATTATGCTCAACACAATAAAAGCACGCATTTTGGTGGGCTATGCAAGTATATTACTTGTTACGCTACTGGTCGCCGCAGTATTAACGGTGAATAATTCGAAGGTATCGACGCAGGTCGATGCCTATGTCACCGATACCCTGCCAATGCTTGAGAAAATTGATGCGGTACAGCAAAAAAGTAAAGAGCTGGTGCTAATTAGCTACTCCCTTTATGGCACCACATTATCTAGCGATGCATTTGCTCCTTTACAACGTACGCTCATAGAAGATATTGATACCACACTTCCCCGTATTTCGGTTAACAGTGAGCTTGTAGCCCATTTTGGTCAGCTGACGACAGCCATAAGTGCCTTGCGCGTGACGATGTCTTCCGATGCAATAAGCTGGGACACGGCGCGAGATAATCTACAAGCAATCACTGTGGCAGCCGATGCCTTTCAGCAAGTGCTGTTTAAAGAGAGGAAAGCGGTCGCCATGGCTGCCACTGCGCGTGCCAATCGCATTGCAGAGCAAATGACTACCAGCCAGCACATTATTTATGTGCTTGTCGCAGTGTTAGCCAGTGTGGTGCTGTTTGGGTGGTTATTGTCTAAAAAACAAATTGCAGCGCCCATTAGCGCCCTCGCTTCACAGTTAAATAAGGTCGCCGAGTCGCGAAATTTAGTGGCGACGTTTCCCCATCAGCAAACCTTAGAATTAGAAAATATGCGTAGAAGTATGGCGGGCCTCCTCGATGTTTTTCGTAACGGGATGGTAAAAGTACATGGCGCAGTAGAGCAAATAGACGGCGCAACACTAGTGCTTACAGAATCTACGCAGCACTCTAGCGCTTCTATTACCGAGCTTAAGACCGAAATTACTGCCCTAGTGGTTAGAATGGACTCGCTATCAGCCGATATGGAACAAAGTTTATTACGCTCACAATTTGCGGCTACATCTGCAAAAGAAAGCGCAATTAAAATTGATGAAGGCCAATCGCAAGTACAGCAGTCTGCCAGTGCAATTTCAGACTTGGCGAAAGATATTGAGCAAACGTCCAGTACGCTTGAAACATTACAAAGTGAAGGCGCGAACGTGTCAGGTGTGGTGAAGACCATTGCAGATATTGCTGCGCAAACTAATCTGTTGGCATTAAATGCGGCGATTGAAGCTGCCCGCGCAGGGGAGTCTGGGCGTGGTTTTGCCGTGGTTGCCGACGAAGTAAGAACCCTAGCGGTAAGAACGCATCAATCTACGGTTGAGATAAACACCATGCTTGAAAGAATTGTTAGTTCTATTCAAGGTGCAGTAGATACTATGAGCTCTAACCGAGACAAGGCGAATGCATCGGTACATTTGGCAAATGAAGTGGTGAGTACTCTAGAGGAAGGGCGTCGCAGTATGTTGTCTTTAGTTGATGTGAGCGAGGATGCGGCAAGCTTAGCTAGCACGGCACAAGAAAAAGAACGCGATGCAAAAGCACAAGTCAGTTACTTCGAGAAGTTAGGGGAGAAAATCGATAAAACAAATAAAGACGTTGCGGTGGCCGCGAGCGATTTATCTCAACTGTCCAGCGCGTTGAGCGATAATGCTAATCACTTTACGTTATCGTAAAAAAAAGGCCCTTAAATAAGGGCCTGAGTATTAATGATTTTGTTCTTCAACTTGCTCTTCAGCAAAGATTTTGGACTTCTTTTTTATTTTACATCCTAAAATACGCTGCGTATTCTTTCGCCCCAAATAATGGGCTACTGTATAGGGGTGTGCACGTTTGAAGAACCTAGATAGTGGTTGCAATACGTTTATCATTTTTGGCTCCTTCTTTAAAAAAATTCCCCACACACAATATAGTAATATTACAGTATTATGTCAATATTGTTTTTATTTTAGTGCCATACAAAGAAAACGCGAGCCATTGCTCGCGTTACTTAAAAAAGCCTTTAACCCGCAGAGTGTTAGTAATAACTCAGCTTTTCAGTTTTGCCTGAGAATATCCTGTAAACCATTACGGTATAGGCAAGAATACAAGGTACTACTATTACAACGCCAACCAGTAAGAACCTTAGCGAGTCTGCACTACTTAACGCTTCCATAACGGTCAGCTTGCCCGGAATAACAAAGGGGTAATAGCTAATACCGAAAGCGGCGAAGCACAGCAAGAATACCAGTAATGCAATGACAAACGGCAGCCATTCTCCTTTACCCTGTGCTTCGGGTAGGCGCTTTAATACAACGCCGCACAGTAATAGCAAGGCAAAGCAGGCAATTGGTATGGCCATTAACACAAGCCCCCAAGGAGCAGAGAGCCATAATTCCCGCACTTCATCGTGAAGTGTAAGGTTGGCAATGCTGACACCAACAATGCCAAGCGATAATATTAACAGCCCTCGTTTTGCCCAATAGATGGCCTTTGCTTGAAGTTCATTTTCTGTTTTAAGTATTAACCAACACGCGCCAATAAACATATAGGCGGCGGTAACACCGAACGCAGAGAGTAGAGCAAAGCTTTGCGACCATAAGTCGGTTCGTAACCCAGTTACATAAATACCCAGCATGTAACCTTGTGCAAGTGTGGTTAATAACGAACCATATTTAAACGCCAAGTCCCACTTACGTTTTTTTACCTGAACCACTTTCGCTCTGAAGTCGAAAGACACGCCCCGTAATATTAAACCTAACAGCATCAGTGTTGCCGGAATATACAGCGCCTGCAATACTTCACTGTGGGCTTGTGGAAATGCAATTAGAAGCAGGCCAATTGCTAAAACCAACCAGGTTTCGTTAGCATCCCAGTAGGGGCCAATCGACGCAATCATATCATCACGAAACCCTTCGTTGCGTGGGGGGAGCAGTACACCAACGCCCAAATCATAGCCATCTAATACGGCATACATCAATACGGCCAGGCCTAATAGCCCCACATAGATATTTCCCAGCATTTCTGGTGTAACATGATCAAACATACGTACCTCCTACACCGTTGCGGGTGACATTTTACTGGCTTTAGCCATTTCACGCTCTTCTGTCGAAATTTCCTCAATCTCAACAGCCCGGCGACACATCAGCATTAATGTACCTAGATAAGCGACTAACAAGACAGAATAAATGACGGCATAAAGGGTAAAGCTAAAGGCAACATTGCTAGGCGCAATGTTGGTCACTGCGTCATGCGTTTTCAACACGCCACTCACCAAATAAGGTTGTCTACCAATCTCAGTCACATACCAACCTGAAAGTGTTGCGATCCAACCACTAAATGCCATGCCAGCAAATACGCGATTAAGCCAGGTAGGCACTACTTTGTTGCGCAGTAAATAACTGCTGCCCAACCACGACACAATCAGCATCAACATACCCATTCCCACCATCACTCGAAACGCATAGAACACCGGAGCGACAGGAGGATGTTCACCTTCGAACTCGTTTAACCCCTTAATTTCACCGTCAAGCTGATGGGTTAAAATAAGGCTGGCAGCATAAGGAATAGGAATTTCGAAGTGATTCTCGCGTGATTGCTCATCGGGAATAGCAAACAGTAACAACGGAGCGCCCTCTGTGGTATCCCAAAGCCCTTCCATAGCAGCGATTTTCTGAGGCTGGTGTTCAAGCGTGTTTAACCCATGCATGTCACCGGCAAAAATTTGTAGGGGTATCAGTATCGCTGCTGCGTAGGTTGCGGTTTTAAAAGAGAGCTTTGGCGCTAACTTGTCGTCGCCTTTTAACATGCGATAGGCAGAAAGCCCCGCAATTAAAAAACTAGCCGTAAGTCCAGAAGCCAACATCATGTGGGTAAAGCGGTAGGGAAACGACGGGTTAAAGATAATCGCTGCCCAATCTTTCGCGTACACTACACCATCAATGACTTCGTGCCCTTGTGGCGTTTGCATCCAACTATTGAGAGATAAAATCCAAAACGCAGACGCAGTCGTTCCCAAGGCAACGATGAGAGTCGATAAGGTGTGCACCCAATTTGGAACTCGGCGAATACCAAATAACATAATGCCTAAAAATGTTGCTTCTAAAAAGAAGGCGGTAAGTACTTCGTAGCCAAGAAGGGGGCCAGCTACATTTCCAACTTTTTCCATAAACCCTGGCCAGTTAGTGCCAAATTGGAATGACATGGTCACGCCGCTTACTACGCCTAAGGCAAAACTTAATGCGAACACACGTACCCAGAAGCGGTAGATGCGCATCCATACTGGGTGACCAGTTATATTTGAACGTAACTTAAAATAGAAAAGAAACCACCCCATTGCCATCGTGATGGTAGGGAATAAAATATGAAAGCTTATGTTTAACGCAAATTGTAAACGCGACAGCAAGAATGCATCCACAGGTATCTCCTAGTTAATCGTCCCTTTTTTGGGAATAAGTTTGTCTTTCAACTCGAGCATGCGACCCACACCAGACCCTAATTTCATCAAAGTATTAAGCTTTTCAGGCCCCAAGCTTTGCAGTTCTTGCGACCATGCGGTAACCGATTCTAATAAATCATGTATGTCATTAAGCTTGGCTTGCGCGTTAGCCTCTGCACTATTTGCAGGGGCATCGAGTAAAAGATCCCTAAGTAAACTCATTGTTGGGTCAATTTCTCGTTTTCTTCTTTCATCGAATACGCGGTTTGCAAGCGTCCAAATATCGCCACCCGCTACAAAGAATTCTTTTCTTTCACCCGGGATAAGGTGTTGCTTTATCAACCGCCAAGACTGTAATTCTTTAAGGCCCATACTGGTATTCCCTCGTGAAATATTCAGCGCATCTGCAATTTCCTGCGCTGATATGGGCTCGTCGTTCAACACAATTAATGCAAGAATTTGACCTACCGTTCTATTGAACCCCCATCGACTTCCCATTTCTCCAAAGTGCATTACGGCTGATGTAATAAGCGGTGTCATTTTCATTGGCGTTATCTACTAAAGTTTCAGAAATTACTGAAAGTTTAATATATTGCTTGATGTAGATCAACAAAGTTAAAAGGGAATACGTTTGACGCGTAGCGAAATAGGCACAGGAACATAGCGCGCAAAAGCCATCAGAACTCTAGCGACAACACTAAGAGTTGGGCAATTAGGTCGCCAAAATCATTAAATAAATGTAATAATGGCGAGGCATGGCCAGGTTCATGCGATTTTACTTATAACAATATGACGTGTAAAAACGCTTTAGGAACCATAATGACTACCTCGCGCCATGAAACGCCCACTTTAGCTAATTGCGAAGACGAAAAGCTTCATTTTATTGAGAGCGTACAAAGCTTTGGTTTTTTGTTAGCAATAAACCCTGAAAGTAAAATTGTTGAGGTGGTGAGTGAGAATATTGGACAGCTTTTCAGTAAAGATATCGTACCAGGTGAGACCTTAATCACCGAATTGATCGCTATTCCCTCGCCCGAATCACATACCTTTAGTACGATTTATGCTGACGTAAAAGATAAAGGGCTACGCCATGCCTACCAGTGGAAATTTGTAGAAAATGCGCTGCATATAAAAGACTGGGATAAAGAAGGCAGTGGCGTTGTATTTACTTCAAATGGCCTGCTTGTCATCGAATTTGAACCGTCTCCGCAGCTAAGTTATGAGGCGGCGCAGAAGTGGCTGCCTGTCGATACTGATATTCAAATGTTGCTGCCAAACCTTCAAAATTGTATATCGGTAACGGATGTGGCAGACAATATTGCCGCCGTTTTTAAGCATTACATTGGTTTTGAGTCGGTAATGATCTATCGCTTTGATGAAAACTTCTGTGGTGAAGTAGTAGGCGAAGCGAAAGAAAGAGATACGCGTTCATTTAAAGGGCTGGTTTTTCCTGCGTCTGATATTCCAAGTCAAGCGCGAGCGCTTTATAAATTGAATCGGGTTCGTTGCGTATTCGACACTGAAGAGCCGCCAGTTAACCTATTGCCCAAGATTGCAAACAAAAATAGACTACCACTAGACCTGTCTATGTCGATGGTTCGTTCTGTGTCGCCTATGCACTTGCAGTATATGAGAAATATGGGCGTTAGGTCGTCGTTTTCAGTGTCACTGATGTACGAAGATAAATTATGGGGGTTAATCGCCTGTCATAACAGCGAACCTATTTATATTGATCAGAAAAAGCGGTTGGTGTGTGAGTCGTTAGGCCACATGTATGCGTGGCAGTTACACACTAAATCGCTTCACGAAAAGAAAGAGCAATTTCAACAGCGTCAGCGAACGTTAAATAATGTTGTGCATAAGCTAACAACGTTTGCCAATCCTCTTGAAGCCATTGCGAGCAAAGAAGACGAATTGCTGCAAGTTACCGATAGCTGTGGACTTGCAGTTATCACGCCCTCTGGAAACTATACCGTTGGTAAGGTACCTTCCAAATCAGTCGTAAACACGCTGTTAGAAAAATTTTCTTATAAGAACTCAGAGCAAGCGGTAGCCATCAGCAAGTTAGGTGATGAGATTACTGAAACACTCGATTTGAATGGTATTCGAGGCATTTATATCTCATGTGTGTCGCCGGCCTTAGGTTATTACACCATATGGTTTAGAGAGCAGCGCGACAAGTTGATTCGCTGGGCGGGCAAAGAGGCTGCGGCGAAAGATGTTGGTAAATCGCTGACACCACGACATTCTTTTGATTTATATTTGCAAAGTATTGCCGATGAGTCGGTTGCCTGGTCAGACGACGACAAACTTATTATTGAGGGGTTTGATCACCTTTTCATCCCTTATGCATTAAGTTTGAAGGCGTCACTAGATAAACAAATTGTGAAGCTTGAAGAGCTTGATAAAGCAAAAGATCACTTTTTAGCCAGTATCTCGCACGAATTACGTTCTCCGCTTAATTCTATTGTTGGGTGGACCGACCTTGCGTTAATGGACGTGAATAATGTTGAGCGCATGACCGATGCACTTGGTGTAATTAAGCGTGCCGCATCAACACAGGCTTCACTGATTAACGATATTCTCGACTTATCGAGAATTATTTCCGGAACCATGAAGCTGAGTACGCATACGTTAAAAATATCCTCGTCTATTTCAGAAGTTGCGAAGTCGCTTGAGGCCGGTTTTGCGGCGAAAAAGATTCAATTGTCACTGCGTTTTGAAAGTGTAAATACTCAAATTTTGGGCGATGAACTGCGTATAAAACAAGTGATCAGCAACCTATTAAGTAATGCGCTTAAGTTTACTCAAAAAGGTGGAATGGTCGAGGTGAGTGGTGCGCGTAACCATTCTAACTACGTATTCACGGTAAAAGATAACGGTAAAGGCATGACGAAAGAGCAGCTTGAGCATGTCTTTGATCGCTTTTATCAAGGTATGAACGAGCACAATCGTCATGGCCTAGGCTTAGGGCTGTCCATTGTAAAAAACCTAGTCGAAATGCATGGCGGAACCATTACAGCCAACAGCGATGGCCTTAATAGCGGTACCGCTTTTACCGTATCTATTCCTATTGCACCGGTTAAGCACGAGTCGCTTGATATCATGCAAAATGACATCGTTACCTCTAATTTAACGTCATCGTTGAGATTACAAAATTTGCGTATTCTTGTGGCCGAAGATGAGGAAGATTCTCGAAACTTTATTCAGTTATTCTTAGAGTCGAATGGTGCAAAAGTGAAAGTGACGAAAAACGGGTTGCTAGCGTGGAAGCACCTCAACGACGCACCTGATGCCTATGATCTGGTTTTATCAGATATCGGCATGCCAGAACTTGATGGATTAGGGTTGATTACCAAGATACGCGCCAGTGCAAACCCCAATATAGAAAATATTAATGCGGTAGCGCTTACTGCTTACGCCTATACCTCAGACCGAGTAAAAGCATTGAAAGCCGGTTTTAACAATTATGTATCTAAACCCGTAGACGGTGAAGAAATACTGACTATATTAGAAATGTACATACCGGACTGACCTACCTGTTAAGCGCCGACCTAAAAGCCGGCTCGGGTTACCAGCGCTGAAGAATACGTTTATATACTTCAGCGTCTAGAAAGCTTGCACGGTTAGGTAAGCTTTCTGGTAGCACGCGGTTGGCCTCGTCAAGAGAAGCGTATTCAACACCATCAATCACATATACGCTTTTTGTAGACGGTGTATGTTTATCTAACGGGTGCGCTGCTAATGTTAACGATGCCCGCGAGGTAGTCACTTTACTGCCAATGAAGTCGGCCACCCCATCGCCATTTATATCTTTAGTAAGCCACGACAAGCCTAGCAATGCATTAAAGCGCCCGGCATATTGCATGCTATTGATAGCGTCTTCAAAGTCTTTGATAATCGCTTGTGCATTGCTGCTATCTTTGTGCAGTGAAAGGTGAACCCCCGTTTTTAATAACGGCCCCGGTGAGAGAAACAGAATTTCTTCATCGTCGTGCTGAACCAGTCGATTGAGCTCATCAATAAGTAGCCGGCTGCTTAACAGCAATGGTGCTCTATCGTCCGCAATTTGTTTAAATGCGTCGTAACTACTGGGGTTTCTAGACCACTTAATCTCTTTCAGTCGTCTGAAGGTAGGCGTATTGGCAAAACGATTTTCTATGGCCACCCGTTTATCATTGAGGTGGGGCAACAGTTTTATATTTTCAGCAATAGGCTTTTTGCTGGCGACATAAAGGTGTAACGGCAAATACGCTTTTGAATAGTAATATGCGTCGTCTCTGTCACCTAAGTCTAGGTAAGCAAATTCACCATCGGCACGCCTTGATCTCAATTCGCTGCCTAAAAACGCTTGTCGCATAACGGCTAAGTCGACATCCTTCTCCATGAGTGCAAAGGCTTCTGCCACAATGGCGTTAAGTCTAGCAGGCTCACCTTCGTTATCGACAAAGGTAGAGAAAGACGATGCCACCAAAAAAACAGGCTGAGCAAAAAGACAGGTTGAAAGCAGCAGGCTGGCAAAGGATAACGTTAATTTCAATAGCAATGGAGTGACCTCGTTTACACAATAAAAGCGTATGCTGTGGTGCGATAGGTACGCTAATGAATATTACATTGGTTTACTTAAGTATGAAGAATACTTTATTCGTGTCAATGAACGCCGTCGTGGCGAACCGTTTTAGGTATATTAAACGCCAAAAAGGGCAAATGACACAGCCTTAAGACTGTGCCGAAACACTATTACTGTTGTGGGAAGCAAGCGACATGCAACAATTTGAAAGTTTATTCGCCAAAGCTGCCGGCCGCGCCAGGGTATACCACGACACTTTCTAAGCCACTTTCACTCACACTGGCTACGCCAAAGAAATAGTTGTCGATGACAATGTTTTCCAGTGTGGCTTGTGTGACATTGCCCACAAATTTACTGAACTCCCACTGAGGCGCATCGGTGTGACGCCAATACAGTTTATAGCCCTTCAGTTGAGGGTTCTGTGTGGCATCTAGTGCATTCCAACTGAGCGTAGTAGAGGGTTGAACCGCGCCCTTTATTGAAACATTAGCGGGTGGGTTTGGTGCCCATGCCATCGACGCCAGCGTCACCGCGTTTAAGCCGGTTAGTTTTGCGGCATAATCGAAATTCACCCCGTCTAGAGTATCGCCGTAGGCAATGCCGTCTTCCTCACGCAAATCCTGGTGCTGTCGAGTATAGTTCTCGTTGGTTTCCATAATGCGAATGCCGGGGTAACCCAGGTCGTTAAAAGGGCGGTGATGTCCGCCGCGACCAAACCGGTCTAAGCGGTAAATGACCATGGTATCGAGGTTTTCAATGTATTGGTCGGCAACGCTATCAATATAGCGTGCAAGATTGCGGCTAGGCGAGTCTACTTCACCTCCCGTGAAGCGTCGGGTGCGCGCTTCTTTTTCGGTTTCGGTCACGCGCGTACCTTCAGCAAATATGCGCGCCGTGGTGTTGTTTATCACCCCGTTAACGCCTTCGATATTGCCAATCATGTCGTTGTTCAAAACTGCTTTTATGCGCCATCCGTCTTTTTTGGCTTGGTTAGCCATTATTCGCCCGCCAAATAGCCCTTGTTCTTCACCGGCGAGGGCGGCATAGACAATGCTACCGTTGAATTTGTATTTAGATAATACGCGCGCCGCTTCAAGTGTGCCGGCGACACCCGACGCATTATCGTTCGCGCCAGGGGCGTCAGAGGTAAAATCCATGACATCTGACACGCGTGAGTCGATATCGCCTGACATAATGACGTACCTACCAGGGTCTGACATACCGCGCTGAATAGCAATCACACTAACCACTTCAACAGGGTCTGGAATGCGTCTTTCGCCACTAATGACTTCCGACTGATAGTACACCTCAAGGCAACCACCACACTCGGCTGAAATTTTGTCAAACTCGGCTTTAATCCAACGGCGCGCTGCACCAATGCCGCGGGTGTCTGATTTGGTCTCAGATAAGGTATGTCGGGTACCGAAATTAACGAGCGTGGTAATGTCGCTTTCAATTCGCTTAGGGGAAATAGCCTCGGCAATATCGTATAGCGCTGCTTTTTGTTCTGTCTCGGCAGCAGTCACGGCAGGACTGGCAAAAACCGTTAGCGATAAGGCTGTAGCACTAAATGTTTTTAATCTGGCGGGTAATCGTCTTATCATTATTCTCTCCGATGGTTATCTTTTCACCATAACCAATACGAAGAGCGTGAACAATTAGAGTAAACGCACTGAAACGTTAGTTATCGAATAACGCAGTGTATTTAACCGAAGGGGAGGCTAGAAACAAAAAAGGCCTTCCGAAGAAAGCCTTTTACTATTACGCGTGGTGGTTAAATGAATGCGAAAGCGTCGCCAAATAGGTTGGATGTTTGTAAACCGCGAGCGGTAAAATCATCACGAACGGTTTTCGCCATTTCGAAGCGCCCTGCAACATACACTTGCAGTTGAGCAAAGTCGGCGTGATCTGCCATTACGGCATGGTGAACCCATCCGGTTCTGCCTGTCCAATCGTCATCAGCGAATTCAACAACCGGAACAAAGGTAAAGTGGTCGTTAGCATCGGCAAGGGTTTGCAATGCGTTAGCTAAATACAAATCTGATGCATGTTTAGCCCCCCAGTAAAGCGTAAGAGGGGTGCTATCACCATTTTTAAGGTGTTCTTGCAAAATGGAATAGGTGTACGAGAACCCCGTGCCGCCTGCAATCAGGATCATCGGCAACCCATTACTTTGTAAAAAGGCATCGCCGTGGCCAATGCTTAGGGTTATTTCGTTCTCGTTTTGCATACGCGCTAATACTTCACCGGCATAGCTGTTACCGGGCTCTGCACCAATATGAAGTTCAATGCGCGTATTATCAAACGCCGCGTTTGCGATAGAGAAAGGGCGCATATCTTTTTCGCCCATGACTACCATGGCATATTGGCCAGCCTTAAAAGAAACGGCAGTAGGTAGCGTAAGTTCAACTTTGTGTATTACATCGGTTAAAGGCGTGATGCTTGAAACCTGACATTTTAATTCTGACATGTATTTTTTATTACCTTTTGGTTTTAGCGTGTCGCCTTTGGTATGTCCATAATACCAAGTTCGTCCCAGATATCATCTACCCGTTTTTTCACGTCTTCATCCATGACAATGGGAACCCCCCATTCGCGGTCAGTCTCACCAGGCATTTTGTTGGTGGCATCCATACCCATTTTCGAGCCAAGCCCTGAAACGGGTGACGCGAAGTCAAGGTAGTCGATAGGGGTGTTTTCAATCATCACGGTATCGCGAGCGGGGTCCATCCGTGTGGTGATGGCCCAAATGACATCGTTCCAATCTCGTGCATTCACATCGTCATCGCACACAATAACAAACTTTGTGTACATGAATTGGCGAAGGAAAGACCATACTCCCATCATGACGCGTTTCGCATGTCCAGGGTATTGCTTCTTCATGGTCACTACGGCCATACGGTAAGAGCAGCCCTCGGGAGGTAAGTAAAAGTCGACTATCTCAGGGAATTGCTTTTGTAAAATCGGCACAAAGACTTCATTAAGCGCAACGCCCAAAATTGCAGGTTCATCAGGTGGACGCCCTGTGTAAGTAGAATGATAAATTGGGTCTTTTCTATGGGTAATATGGGTTACTGTAAATACAGGGAAATCATCCACTTCGTTGTAGTAACCGGTATGGTCGCCATAAGGCCCTTCTGGTGCCACTTCATCTTGTGCAATGTAGCCTTCTAGTACAATTTCAGCACTGGCCGGTACTTGTAAGTCATTACTGACCGATTTGACCACTTCTGTTTTGTCGCCGCGAAGCAAGCCAGCAAACGCATACTCAGATAACGTATCGGGTACAGGTGTCACTGCGCCTAATATGGTGGCAGGGTCTGCGCCTAACGCTACCGACACAGGGTAAGGCTCGCCAGGATGAGTTTGACACCATTCTCTAAAGTCGAGGGCACCGCCGCGGTGAGAAAGCCAGCGCATAATTAGCTTGTTCTTGCCAATGACCTGTTGACGATAAATACCTAAATTCTGGCGTTTTTTGTGCGGTCCGCGAGTGACGCTTAGGCCCCATGTTACCAATGGTGCAGCATCACCAGGCCAGCAGCGCTGAACAGGAATTTTAGACAAGTCTACGTCATCTCCCGTTAATATGACTTCTTGGCAGGGCGCTTTTTTCAGTACCTTGGCGGGCATGTTAAGCACTTGCTTAAAAACAGGCAGCTTACTCCATAAATCTTTAAGCCCCTTGGGAGGCTCAGGCTCTTTTAAATAAGCCAATAACTTCCCGACTTCTCGCAGGGCTTCAACCGAGTCCTGCCCCATGCCCATTGCAACACGCTGGGGGGTACCAAATAAATTGGCTAACACCGGCATGTCATGGTTTTTAGGGTTTTCGAACAACAGCGCAGGGCCGCCAGCACGCAAGGTTCTGTCAGCAATTTCTGTCATTTCCAAATCGGTGTCGATGGGCTGGGTAATGCGTACCAACTCACCTTTGGCTTCCAATTGGCGAATAAAGTCACGTAAATCTTTATACTTCATTTGAACTGGGGGTATCCACAAACTACAGTTATGGCAAGAGTATACTATTTGTTGGCAAAGTCCGATCAATTCCAACAACGAAAGTAGCGAAACCTATATCAGTAAATTCATGATAAGACGTTAACGAAACGCCAAGCGTAATTTGAACTGGACAGCAATGTTAATTAAATGTGATATTGGTGGTGAAACACAAAAAAACGCTATCGCGCCATAACAACAACCCTTTGCCTAAGGTGGGTATATGACGACATTCGATCACGAGATGCTCGACGAATTAAATTTATTGCTTAAATTTCCATCAGATAGTTTGCTTCAAGGTTTGAAAATTCATCACGACGCTAGCCAATCCACGGTTAATGCGGCTTCAAGGCTTTATGCAAAAGGCTTAATCACCCAGCCTGACGGAGGGTATCTTACTGATTTGGGTATTGATTTGGCAGACCATGCCCGTCATATCCAATCTGCCTTAGGCAGCCATAACGGTAGCCACTAAGCGCGACATTGCGCACCAAAGATAAAGACGCGGCAGTACGGGTTAAGTTATTCGTGCCGCCGCCGATACTACTAGTAATCCTGTTCATGCGTTACGAAGACCATCAGCTATGAAACATTTTTCATTTTTCATTTTTACCGTATTACTGAGTAGTTTTTCGCTAAAAAGTGCTATTGCACTAGAAGGTGAAACACTTGACGAAATACGCGCTGTGCAATTGTATAGCCAAGATGCGCTCATTAAGATGATTAACGAAAACACTCACCTGGATCAAGTCGTGGCTGACCGATGCCAGCTAGTACAAGATATTGAGGCCCGCGCCGAGGTATTAAAAGTGCCAGCATACCAATTTTTGTGGGGCGACATGTTAGCGTGGGGCGTATGCATTGATGCAGAGCCTGCGCGTGGTATTGGCTATATGGAAGACGCCGCTAGTCAAGGGCTGCCAGCCGCGCTTGAACAGTTAGGTCGTTATTATGCAACAGGCACTCTCGTCCAGCAGGACAAAGCGCGCGCCGTGGTGTACCTTCGAGAAGCATCGGCGTTACAAAGCTTAAAAGCACAAATTCGATTGGTTGAACTATTTTTGGAAGGGCATGGTAGCCCATACGATTATGAAGATGCATATCACTGGCTGTATAACGCTATTACCAACGACAAAGCGCAGCATAAAAAAATTGCGTCGCAGCTAGCGGCCCTTGAAGAACTAATGCACCCGCGAGCCGTACGTGAAGCGAAACGCCCCTTAGACAGTTAGGTGTGTGCGCGTAAGCGCTTTTCTGCGATACGACTTGTGCCTAAATGCATTGCTTGGGTAATTATTGTCGTGGTGAGCGTTTACCCGATATCATTGGCCTAATAAGTGAAATATTACCCCGCCATTGTACGATTATCACCGCAAGAACATGCACGCACACCGCGCCATATAAAATATTAGCAGTAACACTGTGGATTTGGTCAAGCGTACTGTTACCAAAGAAAGCGTCTATCTCCTCCATCATAAACCCCGTTACGCCTAGAATAACGAAAAGGACTACCACCAACATCACCATTAACCACCCCAACGGGTTGTGGCCAGAATGAGCCGGTGTATTGCGGTGTTTTATGTGTGTTAGGTGGGTTTGAAATGCATCACGAGAGAGGTCAATGTGTTTCAGGCTCGCAAATGAGTTTGCTGAACGAGTAAGCCCCCATACTATTCGTAAGGCCAGCGCGCCAACAGCACTATAGCCTGCAATTTCGTGAATAAGCCTGCCAGGCTCAACAATAAAATAATTAACCACGAAGCATACCACTAGGCTCCAGTGGCAAAGCCTTACTATTTTATCCCAAATATACAACGGTGTGTTGGTGTTCATTGTATGTTCTTAACGTGATTTTAGGCGGCTGATAAAAAAATGACTACCACGCAGCGATGTCGCCGCGCGGCAGCATATCGCACTATTTACTAGTGGCTTTCTTCTTTAACAATGCTTCCATCTACGGGATTAAAGTAAATTTCAACTTTGTTTTCTTTCATATCAAAACCATAGATTTCATAGCAGTTACCGTCGGTTACTTTAAATTCATTAATTTTGTAACCCTTGGCAAGCAGTTGCGCTTGAAACGCATCTTGGTTTTGCCATTCAGATTGCGGGGCTGTGGTGCACTGCGTAGTGCCGTGCTCAGCGCTGCATGCGCTTAGTAAACCTGCAGCACTTACGGCAGTAACAAGCATCATCGCTTTTTTCATCATTATCTCCTTCGACATGGTTTATTTATGGTGAGTGTCACAGACTAACACGCTTTCACATGCAAGTACTATATGTGAAAGTAATGCACTGATATTTATGGCTTTTATCTGTAGTTAAACTGTCATTTTAGTGACTTTTACTTGTCACGATTACGTCATTGAAACGTCGCAAAAGCGCTCTACCTTCTAGAGCTTCGCAGCAAGAATAATACGACTTACATGCCGCGGTTTTCATTTACGCACACTCTTTAAGGAATACACTATGTACACTCGTTCATTGCTAGCAAGCGCTATTTTATGCGCTATCGCTACGTCTTCTTTTGCCCAAAGCACAGCAAATGCCGACGATGTCACCACGCCTGACGCCGGTAATAACGCTAACGATTACATTGAAGAAATCACGGTGACTGCGCAAATGCGTGAGCAGTCGGTGATGGATGTACCAGTCACTATGGATGTTATTGGCAGCGAGTTTCTAGAGCGCGCCAATATTATGGAGTTAGACGAATTGTCGCGCATACTTCCTAACGTTCAAATTCAAGAACAGGCGGTTAGCTTACCGTCATTCAATATTCGAGGTGTAACCGATGATGTATCGGCCGTGTCAGCTACCCCGCGCATTTCGGTGTATCAAGATGGTTTCGATATCAGTAAGAAAACAGTAGCAAGCGTGGCGCTTTACGACATTGCTCGCGTAGAAGTACTTAAAGGTCCGCAGCCTACACTATTTGGGGTGGCGGCGGCCAACGGTGCAATAAGTATTCACTCACAACTGCCTACCTTTACTGAAGCGGGTAGCGTACAAGTGGGTTATAACAGTGAACAAGGCAAAGAAGTTGAGTTTATGGTCAACAAGCCTGTAAACGATAACCATAGTGTTCGCATAGCGGGGCTATATCGTGAAATGGACGGCATTGTTGAAAATAATGCATGCAGCGATGCGTCATATTATGGCGGTGCAGATATGTACGATAACCTTGGCAATAGCGTGCCGTGTAATAGCGAAGATTTGCAAGGTGTATCCGTACAAGCTTTGCGCGGTACGTGGTTGGCGCAATACGACAACCTCGACATTATTTTACGTGCAGCGCTTGAGTATAATGACCAGCCAGGCATTGCATTTAAGTCAGGCTCAATTGCCCCAAATAATGGTGATACCAGCCCATACACGGCAGCCGAGTTCAGCCTTGGAGGTCAACTTGGTATTGAACGCACGCTGCAAGCTTACGATATAACGATAGATTATGATTTTAGTAGCACGCTAAGTCTTCATGCCGATGCCTACTATAAAGACGTGGAAGTAAGTGAAGGATTTGATGCTGATGGCAGCGCACTGCGTATTCAAGATGCGTTCTTTAATAACGATGCGACATTAAGTGGCAGTTCAATGCGTCTTGTGTTCGACTCGGGTGATAAATTCGCTGGCTTTATTGGGGCGTCCTATTCAAAAGACGACTCTATCTTGCCCTATTACATCATGGTCGACCCATTTATTCGGGGTACGTTTGACGCAGTAAGAGCGCAGCTTGAAGCAACGTCTACTATTCCACTGAATCAGAATATCGCGACCAATGCGTCGCTTGAAGAGATTGAAGCGCTTCGTAGTATTCTAGTGTCGACGCTGTTCAATGCCGACGGCACTCCCATATCAAACCCAGACTTGCCACCTATCCTTATTCAGGGACCGTATATTTTTGAAGCCGAGCTGGATATTGCTTCATATGTTGCTGAGATGTCTTATTTTGTTACTGACGATATCAATATTACCGCTGGTGTACGTTATATCGATGAAACCCGTTATACCCGCAACACGTACACACTGCCAGCAGGTACTTTCGTGTTTGAAGGAGAGGGGGATTTTGATGATACCCTACCTCGCGTCGCGATAAGCTATGACGTGGGCAATAATTGGAACGTGTATGCGAACTATGCAAAAGGTCGCCGTTCACCTGTGGTTAATGCTGATGCAGGGGGTGTGAATATTACTAAGCCTGAAATCGTCGACAGCTATGATGTTGGGGTTAAATACCAAAGCGCCAACTTCCTCTTTTCTGGCGCCATTTTCACCTATGAATACAGTGATTATCAGCAAAGTTATACCGATCAAGACACATTACAGTCCATCACGGTCACGGTGGGTGACTCTACCATGTCAGGTATTGAGGGCATGGCAACCTATAACTACAGCGATACACTTACGCTTACGGCAAGCCTAGGCTTTTTAGATGCTGAATTTTCCGATAACACAGCAGATGGCTCACCCTTCCAGTATGGTGGTAACAAGTTTCGTTTAGCGCCAGAGGTAAGTGGCGCATTCAATATAAATAAAGTATTCAACGTTAATGAGTGGGTAGTGGATGTAAACTGGCTCACAAGCTTCCAATCAGAAGTGTTTTTTGAAAGCAGTAACTATCCCGGCATGTCGCAAGACACCTATTCGCTTACCGACGTGTCACTGAAGGTGAATAGAAGCGACAGTAATGTTGCGTTTGAAGTGTATGTGAACAACCTGCTGGATAAAGAATATTTAATTGATGCAGGAAATACGGGTGGCGGATTAGGTATTCCTACCTTTGTACGCGGTATGCCTCGCATTGCTGGGGTTCGTATGTACTACGAGTTCTAAACACCACGAAAAATTAGGCTTTTTCACTTTATTAGGCTGCCGTGCACTGCAAAGCATAGCAGCTTTTTTTATGCCTTACGTACAACCTGTTATGTAGCACACGCCTATCACTTTTATAACGTAATGTTTTACTGCAATTGCTGTTATACTGTGCAGCAAACAACCATATCGTGCTTTGTGTAAAGCAGGTGGTTGAAAAAAGAATCAACATCAATAATTCAGTATTGATGATATTGGCAGTGCATTAATACGTGCGCTGTTGATAATAGCTACGGCTAACCTATTAAAAAATAAAAGGTAAATTACAAATACATGAGTGACGATCCGCATTTTCAGCGTGAGAAAGAAAAATACGAAAACCCGGTAGCAAGCCGAGAGTTCTTAATGGATGTACTGAAGGAGGAAGGTAAACCCCTTTCCTTCTTAGATATTTGTGGAATAGTGAATGCCACAAGTGAAGACGCAAGAATTGGTATTCAACGCCGCCTTCGCGCCATGGAGCGAGAAGGGCAGGTGCAATTCACCAAGCAGAAAAAGTACATTCTGCAAGACCGCGATGAATTAGTGAAAGGCCGTATTATTGGCCATCGTGACGGCTTTGGTTTTCTGCGCCCTGAAGATAGAAGCGGTGACTTATTTATCAGCGGCGGACAAATGAACTTGTTTCTTCACGATGACGTGGTAGAAGCAAGAATAAGCGGCACAGATAGACGCGGCCGAAAAGAAGCTTTTGTGACACAGGTTGTCGAGCCAAGAAGCGAGCCAATTGTAGGGCGTTATTTTGTTGAGCAAGGCTTCGGCATGGTAGTACCTGACGACAGCCGTCTTCAGCATGAAATTGTTATTCCGCCGGAAAGTACCCACGGGGCCCGCATGGGACAAGTGGTTGTGGTCGAGTTAACCCAGCGCCCACGCAGAAAAATGAGCCCAGTCGGTAAAATAGTGGAAGTACTTGGCGAACATATGGCGCCAGGTATGGAAATTGAAATGGCGCTTCGTACATTCGATATTCCTCACGAGTGGCCAAAAGGTATCACCAAACAAATTGAAACACTGTCTGAGTCGGTACCCGAAGAGGCCAAGGCGGGACGCATAGACTTACGCCAGCTTCCGCTTGTTACCATTGATGGCGAAGATGCCAGAGATTTTGATGATGCAGTATACTGCGAGCCATTAGATGATGGTGGTTGGCAGCTGTGGGTCGCCATTGCTGACGTAAGCCATTACGTAAGAACGGGTTCTGCATTAGACGATGAAGCGCAAAAGCGCGGAAACTCTGTGTATTTTCCTGACCAAGTTGTTCCCATGTTACCCGAAGCACTATCAAATGGTTTGTGTTCATTGAACCCAGAAGTTGACCGTTTGTGTATGGTGTGCGAGATGACGATTTCTGCACAAGGTCAGTTAGAAGAATACCAGTTCTACGAAGCGGTCATGAACTCGCATGCCAGGCTAACCTACAATAAAGTGTGGAATATCCTTCAAGGCGACAAAGAACTTCATCAACGCTATGAAGCGCATGTCCCACACTTACGTAACTTACACGATTTGTATCGTGGCCTTAAAAAGTCGCGCCAACAGCGTGGTGCCATCGAGTTTGAAACTCAAGAAGTGAAGTTTGTTTTTAACGCGCAGCGTAAAATTGAAAACATAGTGCCTTTGGTGAGAAACGACGCGCATAAGCTTATTGAAGAATGCATGATCATGGCGAACGTTAGTGCTGCCCTTATGCTTGAAAAGCATGAAGCGCCAGCATTATATCGTGTGCATGATAAGCCCGACGCTGATCGTCTTACATCATTTACCAGTTATTTAAGTGAAATTGGCATCCCTCACCGGATCACCGATGACGCAGAGCCTTCAGCCTTCACCGACGTGGTGTTAAAAACGCGCGGGCGGGTTGACGAAGAGCTTATTCAAACCATGCTACTTCGTTCGATGAAGCAAGCTGTCTATGATGGCGAGAATGTCGGGCATTTTGGGCTTGCGTTACAAGCTTACGCGCACTTTACGTCGCCTATCCGTCGCTATCCTGATTTAGTGGTACACCGTGCTTTAAAAGGCATCATTGCAAAGCAAAATGGTAAGAAAGCGGTATCGGGTGCAAAACAATATGCAATTGCAGAGATAGAACAGTTAGGTGAACAGTGCTCCATGACTGAACGCCGGGCCGACGATGCAACACGCGACGTGGCAGACTGGCTGAAATGCGAGTTTATGCTTGACCACGTAGGCGATACGTTCGAGGGCGTTGTAAGCTCGGTAACAAACTTTGGTTTGTTCATCCGAATTACGGAATACCATATCGACGGATTGGTTCATATCACGTCGCTTGATGATGACTACTACCGCTATGACGATGTAAAGCAAGCATTAGTGGGTGAATCAGGTCATCGCCAATTTAGATTAGGTGATACGGTAGAAGTAAAAGTAGCCGCGGTTAATCTCGATGAAAGAAAGATTGATTTATTGTTGGATAAGTCTATGCTGCGCGCCCCTGGTGGTAAAAAAGTGAAAGTAAAAACCATCAAAAAAGCGGCAAGTAAGCCAAGACGCAGTGGTAAGGCAGGTGCACCTGCTGATAAAAAAGCCACTGATAAGAAGTCCAAACAACGCGGTAAAAAGAGGTAAGCGATTATGGCACAGCAAGAATGGTTATATGGTCTTCATGCCATGCAGTCGGTTATTGAAAATGAACCCGAGCGTGTAATCGAAGTATTGGTATTAAAAGGTCGAACTGACGACAGGTTAACGAACATTATTAATCAGGCTCGCCGTTTCGGTATTTCAGTACAATTTTGTCATCGCAAAGTGCTGGATGAAAAGGTGAATGGCGAGCAACACCAAGGTGTAGTTGCCCGCGCAAAACCAGGCCGCGTGCGTGATGAATCTGATTTAGATCTCATTTTAGAGAAACAGTCATCGCCGCTTCTATTAGTCCTTGATGGTATTACCGACCCACATAATTTGGGTGCATGCCTTCGTACCGCTGACGGTGCTGGTGTTCACGCTGTTGTGGTCCCTAAAGACAAATCTGCCAGCTTAAACGGTACGGTAAGTAAAGTAGCCTGTGGCGCCGCTGAAGTTATTCCTCTGATTCAAGTGACTAACTTGTCTCGTACACTTAAACATCTTCAAGATAAAGGGGTGTGGGTAGTAGGTACCGCGGGAGAAACTGATAAAACCCTTTACGATATAAAGCTAGACGGGCCAACCGCACTGGTTATGGGCGCAGAGGGTAAAGGCATGCGCAGGTTAACGAAAGAAAACTGTGATGAGTTGGTTAAACTTCCTATGGCTGGTAGCGTAAGTAGTTTAAATGTATCGGTAGCAACGGGCGTGTGCTTGTATGAGATAGTCAGGCAGCGCGGGTTGTAACCCCTATTCTTCAAATTAATAAAAACGGGTGTGGTGTAAACACCCGTTTTTTATTTCTGCAGATAAAAATCATTGGCTAACCGAATGCCAAATAACGTTATTTAAACTTTTCTTGTCTAATTTTTCTTCTGCGCTATTTTTCTTTATGTTCTTTCCTGCACCTGCCGTAATCCCTTCCTCTGCGCCATATATCTATTTCTTACTTGTTTAAATTTTAAGTAAAAATAAACTTACTTTTTACATTTGCTTACAAATTGAGTGAGTAGATTCATATAAATTATCAATATTTATTCCTAGTATGAATGCGTCCATAACGTAAGTGTGACAAGAGTTAGCATGAAAAAAGAACGGTATGCGCGATACTGATACGTATGAAATATGTATGAACGTAACGTCGAAGCATACTTAAATTATTGATAACTCTCTTATTATGGGCGTTGTGGGCGCAGTGCTTCTTGCATTGCTCCTACGTTACCTGACAAGTGGGTAAGCGGTTTGCGGATGCAGCCAAGGAAGAGATATTTCGTAAGAAGTACGGTTAACCTGTATGTCGATTTATAAAAAAGCGTTTCAAAGTACATTGGCATTAAGACCAAAAACAAGTACTGAAACACAACAAGACAGAAGAAACAGGAAATAAATTTTGAATAAAAAACACACATGTATGACAGCGGCGGCATTAGCCGTATCTATGGCATTTGCAGGTCAAACAGCGATTGCGCAAGACAACGCGCCTGTGAAAGTTGAAACGAAAAAGCAGTCTTTTGCTTCAGCATTTGCGAAGCGATTCGGTAGTATTGGTAGGGGCACTATCGAACTAAGCGACAGCCAACGCTATATCGTTAAATTTAAAAGTGAAATGACCTCAGAAGCATTGATGGGGGCGCCGGGTGAAGCATCACTTAGTGGTCGTGGTGCATTAAAATTTAGCAAACAGAAAAAAGCATTTAATGTGCAGGCGGCTAAAAACGATATCACTCGCGCAGGGGGTAAAGTAAAGAAAGCACTTAATAAACATCGCATCATGGCCGCGCAACTTGATCGTAAGTCATTGAACGCACTTCGCAATAACCCGAATGTAGAGAGTATTGAAATTGATGCGAAGCGTAAACCGATGGCACAAACCACGCCATATGGTTACACCATGGTACAGGCAAATCAGTTTGCTCAAGCCGATACTACTGCGCGCAAAGTCTGCGTTATTGATACAGGTTACAACCTAGGCCACCCCGACCTTCCAGGCACTAATGACGGGGTAACGGGAAATGCGAACAATTCAGCTGTGGGTAATTGGTATAACGACGGTAATGGGCACGGTACACATGTAGCGGGTACCATCGCTGCGTATGATAATAACGATGGCGTCATTGGCGTTTATCCAGGCGTTGACCTTCATATTGTTAAAATATTCAATGACAATGGGCAGTGGACGTACGCCTCTGATTTGATTGACGCCATTTCGCAGTGTCAGAATGCAGGCTCGAACGTAGTAAACATGAGCTTAGGTGGTGGAAGTGCTTCAACCACTGAGCGCAACGCCATGCAAAGTTTCACCGATGCTGGCATGCTTTTAGTGGCCGCTGCGGGTAATGACGGCAACAGTGCTAAATCGTACCCTGCTAGTTATGATGCTGTTATGTCGGTTGCCGCGGTAGACGCTAATGAAAACCGCGCAAGTTACAGCCAATATAACGACCAAGTTGAAATTGCAGCGCCAGGCAGTGCAGTTCAATCAACGTACCCGACTAATACTTATGCATCGCTAAGCGGTACCTCTATGGCAACACCGCATGTTGCCGGTGGTGCGGCGTTGGTGTGGAGCTACTTCCCACAGTGTACCAACACGCAAATTCGAAGTGCACTTACCGCTACTGCTGAAGATAAAGGTTCGGCAGGCAAAGATAACTTCTATGGCCACGGGCTTATGCAGCTTGCCGATACGTACAGCTATTTAAACAACAATGGGTGTGACGGGAACGGCGGTGGAAACCCAGGCACCGACCCTGGTGTAGAGCCAGTGTCAGGTCAGCTTACCGGCTTATCTGCAACGCGCAACAATTGGAACCGCTACACATGGACAGTGCCTGAAGGCGTAACCACAATGACAGTAAGCATTGGTGGTGGCTCGGGTGATGCTGATTTATATATGAAGTTCGGTTCACAGCCTGAAACAAACAGCTTTGACTGTCGCCCTTATCGAAATGGAAACAGTGAAGTATGTACTTTAGAAGCGCCTGCTGCGGGCACATGGCACATCGGCATTCGTGCTTATTCTACCTACAGTGGTGTAACGCTAAATTACGGTTACGAATAACGTATACATCCGTTTTAATGTGTAAAGTAAAGCCCGCATAAGCGGGCTTTTTTGTGCCCGTTTATTCAATTTAGTATCGTCATTTGTCAGTTTTGCAAAGCAAGTGCAAAGACAGTGTAAAGAAATGAACCGGTCACAATATTGCTAACCATACCTGCGTACCGTGTGAGCCATTCGGGCGGCCAGCCCAGCCATACATCTGCATTATTAATAAAAAATACGTAAAGGATAGTTAGCATATGCAATTTAGATTTTCGGCCTACTTAAGAAGTGTATTCTTGGTGGTATTTGTCTTGTTAGGAATAACAGCGTGTGGTGGGTCAGATAGCACGGAGTCTGATTACGAATTTGCTTATATACAGTTTTATAACGCGTCACCAAACGGTGCAAATGTAGAAATGCGTGAAGTTGACGGTGACAGCTTTGGTTTCGCACAGTTTGGTGATACGACATCCATGTACTCAATGGAGTCTGGCACTCTGGAACTAGAGTTCATTCGCACCGACGCAGACGATCAGGAAGTGTATATAGATACCTATTCAGTAACATTAAAAACGGGGTATAAAACCATTGTAGTCATGAGTGGTGATTTCGCTAACCCCGCCATTGCAGAATACAGCTATGAGCGAGAAACGTTAGAAGATCATTTTAGGCTGTTTGGTTTGTCAGTTACCGCAGATAACAGCGCATATGACCTCTATTTAAGTGAATCCGGTGACCCCTTTGAAGCGGCAAATATGTTAGGGACTGTGACAAGCGATGGCATGATTCAGTTCGATTACTGGGATAAAGACGATGACAGTGATGATTTTGACCAAGGTGAATACACCATTTACCTTACGCAGCCTGGGACAAGTGATGTTGTTTTCGAGTCGCAAACCCTAAACTTTATCTATGCCACTGAATACCTATTAACGCTTCGCGATGTCAGTGGCGCAATACAGGAAGGGCTTATCGTTGACACCATACTGAATTCGTCTTCAGTCACCGCACTCACCGACGTAGAGGCCGACGCCCAGTATCGCATTTACAACGCTACCGATATTGATACGCCTTTAACCGTTACGTTCGGCGGCAATACCGACGAAGAGGATGTGTCGTTTACGTTAGCTGCAGGTGAAATATCTGCATTCTCTGCAATCCGCTACGGCGACTACCGAGTGACAGTCGGTGATAGCAGTGGTGAGGCCTTATCGTTAAACAATAAGCTAATTACGTTAAATCAAGGCGAGAGCAAGGCTATATTGGTATACGAACAAGAGGGGCAGTTAGGCGCTGCTACGTTTGTGGAAAGTGGCTTACCGCAGGCTTACGACAAAACCGTTAACTTCATCAATTTAGTGGCTGATTTTGACGATGTAGACTTCTACCTAGTGCGCGTTGACGAAACCATTGATACCGCTGAATATGACATTCAAAACCTTACTTTTGCAGAAAGCGCTGATGAAGTATTGCCTGCTGATTATTATGAAGTTATTGCGGTTTATGAAGATGATAATGAAGAGCAAGTGTTGTTAGACCGCACTGCCTTGCATGGTTTTATCGACGATAAAAACTATATTGTTACCGTAGAACCCGCTAACACGCCAACGGGATATGAAATCAATATTTTACCGTAGTTAGCCTATTTTTAGACTAATTAATAAGGCCTATTCTCTTTCATTATTGAAAATCTGGAGTAGTCTTTAAGGCAGGGGAAGCCGCCGCTTACCCTGTCATTCACTAATAAAGGAACGCCAATGAGTGCGGTAAAGGCGCTGTATGCAATCTCAACGAACAGGCAACTAACGTTCGACCAAAAAGTTGCTGCATTTCTTAAGGTAGGCATTGAAAAGCTTAATCTAGAAACTGCCATTGTGAGTAACGTCATAGATAACGTTTACACTATTGCCTACGCCGTTTCTCCAAACCCAGATATTGCAGCGGGTGCACAATTTTCACTTGCGGATACGTACTGCGTAAAAGCATTAAAAACGAGTGATGCGTTAATGTATCACAATATTAATGAGCATCCTGGTGCAGACCATCCCTGTTACGACACGTACCCAATGCGAAGCTACTTTTCTATTCCTCTTGAGGTTAATGGGAAAACGTATGGCACATTGAACTTCTCGTCTGCTGAACCACGCCATCAGCCTTTCTCTGATGAAGAGATAGATTACGTATATAGTGTGGCAGGGTGGATATCAACCACCTTATCAAAGCACGAGCAAATAGCGGAATTAAAAGCGCAGCGAGATGCAATTGAAGAGCGAAACGTACTATTAAATCAAATTACCGAGCTTGCTGGTATTGGCACATGGGAGTTTGATATTGCAACGCAAACGTTCAGGTGGTCTAGAGAGTTACGAACTATGTTTGGGATCACAACCCAGGCTGACGTACCAGCAGGCGATATTGTTGATTATATTGCTAGTTCTGAAGAAAAATTACGTTTGGCCGAGTCGTTTGATAATGCAGTTAAAACGGGTGTTTACTGGAGCAATGAATTTGAGGTGCGTACGAAGAGCGGTCATGAGCTCTGGATAGAAAGTCGGGGGCAACCCATATATGAAGGGGGGAAATGCGTTAAAGTAATAGGCGCTACTCGCGACATTACCAATACTGTCACCGCTACTAAATCGTTAAAAGGCAAAACCGATATTGCCGAACGCGCATTAAAAGCGCGAAGCGACTTCCTTGCAAACATGAGCCATGAAATTAGAACGCCCATTCATGGTGTGCAAGGCATGTTGGAGTCACTTAGCACTACATCGTTAACCACCAAACAAAGCGAATATACCCGTGTAGCGATGAAAAGCGCAGAATCGCTACTTGGTGTGGTAAACGATATTCTTGATTTCTCAAAAATTGACGCCGGTTTGATGCACTACGAGAGCACTGCCATTGACATCGATGAAATTATTCAGCAACAACTGCCCATGTTCTTCCGTATGGCGAGCAATAAGGGGCTTTACTTAGAAAGCGATACTAGCGCATTAGAAGGTAAACGCTTTTTAGGAGATAGTCTTCGTATAAATCAAATCATCATGAACCTAGTCAATAACGCGTTAAAATTTACAAGCCAAGGAGGCGTGCGCATATCGACACGTGTGAAGCCCTTAGATAACAATGAGTCTGCGGTTAAAATTATTGTCGCTGATACGGGCATAGGTATGAGTAAAGCCCAACGTGAAGTGGTCTTTGCGCCATTCTTGCAAGCTGAAGAGTCAACACAGCGACGATTTGGTGGAACAGGGTTAGGCCTGGCCATCGTAAAAAATATCGTTAATCACTACAACGGTAACATTACGGTGGTAAGCGAACCTGACGACGGCTCTCGATTTGTCGTCACGTTAATACTGCAAAATGCGACGGCTGAAAATAAAGAGGTGTCTGTAGCGTCGCTTAACAACTATGCGTTTAATAGAGAGCAGTTAAAAGGGCGTTATATTCTGGTTGTTGAAGACAATGAAATAAATCAGATAGTCATCAAAGAGCAGTTGTCTGACATGGGCATACGTTGCGAACTAGCGAACAACGGGCAAGAGGGAGTAGATGCAATAAACCGGTCTGTTGCGACACGGACACCATTCGACATGGTATTTATGGATTGTCAAATGCCTGTCATGGATGGTTTAACCGCAGTAAAGCACATTCGTGCAATAAATCATGAAAGTATAAAAGATCTACCCATTGTCGCACTTACTGCGAACGCGTTAACCGGCGAAAAAGAGCGGTGTTTAAGCGCAGGAATGAACGACTTTATGTCGAAGCCTGTAAGCGCGAAAAAGTTAAAGCAATGCATACTTCATCATATCGCGTCTAAACAACGACCGTTAAGCGTCTTTTCAATGCAAAGTACCGGTCCTGCTAGATAACCCTTTGCGTGGTTATCGGCCCCAGTTTTTAACTGGGGCTTTTTTATGCAGTGTGTGTTACTATACTGCGTGTTAAGTAGCCGTTTACGTTCACTTACGCGGTTTATTCCTGCCATACGTGAAAAACATTGCCATCGTCTAAAATTAATTCAATTTACTGCTATCTCTTCCCCAGTTTTTCTGTTATAGTTTCGCGCCCTTTTTATGGGGGTATGTATATAAAAGCAACGATATCCAGTTGTTTTTAGCAGCACTAACGACTCGGGAGAGTCTTAATTTTTAGAGCGGAGCACTAACATGATCCAAATGCAAACTAACCTGGACGTTGCAGACAACAGCGGCGCTCGCAGGGTTCAGTGTATTAAGGTTCTTGGTGGCTCGCATCGCCGTTATGCAGGTATCGGTGACATCATCAAAGTTACTGTTAAGGAAGCAATTCCTCGCGGTAAAGTTAAAAAAGGTGACGTACTGAATGCAGTGGTGGTGCGTACTAGAAAAGGCGTTCGTCGTGCAGATGGTTCTACCATTCGTTTTGACGGTAACGCGGCTGTTTTGCTTAATGCAAACAAGCAACCAATTGGTACGCGTATCTTTGGCCCGGTAACCCGTGAGTTGAGAAGTGAAAACTTCATGAAAATCATCTCATTGGCCCCAGAGGTACTATAAGGAGTCACGATAATGGCTAATAAAATTCGTCGTGATGATGAAGTAGTCGTATTAGCGGGTAAAGACAAAGGCAAACAAGGCAAAGTCCTTCGTGTGCTTATGGCTGATGACCGTTTAATTATAGAAGGCGTTAATCTCGTCAAGAAACACACTAAGCCTAACCCTCAATTGGGTGTTGCTGGTGGTATTGTTGAGAAAGAAGCTTCTATTCACGTTTCTAATGTTGCGATTGTTAACCCGGCAACGGGCAAAGCAGATCGCGTTGGTTTCCGTATTGAAGATGAGAAGAAAGTTCGTTTCTTCAAGTCTAACGGCGAACTTGTTTAATTATATTGGAGAGTACGATGGCGAAACTGCATGATTTCTATAAAGAAACAGTAGTAGCTGAACTTGCTAAGCAGTTCGGATACAAAAGCGTCATGCAAGTCCCTCGGATTGAAAAAATCACTCTAAACATGGGTTTAGGTGAAGCAGTTGCTGACAAGAAGGTGCTTGAAAATGCTCAAGCTGACATGACGGCTATCGCCGGTCAGAAGCCGATTGTCACAGTTGCAAGAAAATCAGTAGCGGGCTTTAAAATCCGTGAAGGTTATCCGATTGGCTGTAAAGTAACCCTACGTGGCGAGCGTATGTGGGAATTCCTAGAGCGTTTGATTTCAATCGCTATCCCGCGTATTCGCGATTTCCGTGGTTTGAATCCAAAATCATTCGACGGTCGTGGTAACTACAGCATGGGCGTGCGTGAGCAAATCATTTTCCCTGAAATCGATTTCGATAAAGTGGATAAGGTTCGTGGTATGGATATTACTATCACTACCAGCGCGAACTCTAATGACGAAGCACGTGCCCTGCTGGACGCGTTTAACTTCCCATTCAAAAAGTAGGGGTGTAGGGTTATGGCAAAAGAATCAATGAAGGCACGTGAAGCTAAGCGTACTAAGCTAGTAGCTAAGTATGCTGAAAAGCGCGCCGCACTTAAAGCGATTATCAGCGATGTTAACGCTTCTGAAGATGAGCGTTGGGACGCTGTTCTGAAGCTACAACAACTGCCACGTGACTCTAGTGCATCTCGTCAGCGTAACCGCTGTCGTGTAACTGGTCGTCCACATGGTTACCTACGCAAATTCGGTCTTAGCCGTATCAAGCTTCGTGAAGCTGCGATGCGTGGCGAAGTCCCTGGCCTTAAAAAAGCCAGCTGGTAAGGAGTAGCTGAAATGAGCATGCAAGATCCTATCGCGGATATGTTTACCCGCATCCGTAACGGCCAAATGGCACAGAAAGTTTCTGTAACAATGCCGTCTTCTAAACTTCGCGTTTCTATCTGTGAAGTACTGAAGGCTGAAGGTTACGTAACTGACTTCGCTGTTTCTGGTGACGTTAAGCCTGTTTTAGAAGTTACGCTTAAGTACTTCGAAGGCAAGCAAGTAATTGACACTATCGAACGTGTAAGCCGTCCTGGTCTGCGCATCTATAAGAAAAAAGATGAGCTTCCAAAAGTAATGGGTGGTTTAGGTGTTGCTATCGTGTCAACTTCAAAAGGTGTGATGACTGACCGTGCAGCGCGTAACGCAGGCATGGGCGGTGAGATCATCGGTTATGTAGCATAACGGAGGAGTTGAAATGTCACGAGTAGCAAAAGCCCCAGTAGACTTGATCTCAGGTGTAGAAATTACAATCTCTGGTCAAGAAATTACTGCTAAAGGTAGTAAAGGCACTTTGACTCGCGTTCTTAACGACGCAGTAGAAGTTGTACAAGAAGAGAACCAACTTAAAGCACTTCCTCGTGAAGGTTTCGCTGACGGTTGGGCGCAAGCAGGTACTGCTCGCTCTCTTGTTAATGCAATGATTCAAGGTGTTTCACAAGGTTTTGAGAAAAAACTTCAGTTATTAGGTGTTGGTTACCGTGCACAAGCACAAGGTAGCAAACTTAACCTAACACTAGGTTTCTCACACCCAGTAGTATACGAGATGCCTGAAGGCATTACCGTTGAAACTCCTAGCCAAACTGAAATCGTCGTTAAAGGCGCCGATAAGCAGGTGGTAGGACAGGTTGCGGCGAACATCCGTGGCTACCGTCCACCAGAGCCTTACAAAGGCAAAGGTGTACGTTACGCTGACGAAAATGTACGTCGTAAAGAAGCTAAGAAAAAGTAGGTGGGTGATACGATGGATAAGAAAACAGCTCGCATTCGCCGCGCAACACGCTCGCGCGCTAAAATTCGTGAACTGGCCGCGCATCGCTTGGTAGTTAACCGTACACCTCGCCACATCTACGCTCAGTTAATCGCTCCTAGCGGTTCTGAAGTGTTAGCGGCGGCTTCAACTGTTGAACAAGGTCTTTCAAAAGATCTTAAATCTACAGGTAACGCTGAAGCAGCGGCGGTAGTCGGTAAAGCAATCGCAGAACGCGCTCTTGAGAAAGGCATTAAAGCAGTGGCTTTCGATCGTAGTGGCTTTCAATACCACGGTCGCGTTAAGGCATTAGCTGATGCAGCTCGCGAAGCTGGCCTTCAGTTCTAGGAGTTTATAATGGCTAAACAAGAAGTTCAGAACGGTGAACTATTAGAGAAATTGATTGCTGTAAACCGCGTATCTAAAGTGGTTAAAGGTGGTCGTATCTTTAGTTTCACTGCATTGACAGTAGTGGGTGACGGTAATGGTCGCGTAGGTTTCGGTTACGGTAAGGCACGTGAAGTTCCTGCTGCAATCCAGAAAGCTATGGAAAAGGCTCGTCGCAACATGGTTGACGTTGACCTTAACGGCAATACGTTACAGCACCCAATCAAAGGTCGTCACTCTGGCTCTAAAGTTTACATGCAGCCTGCATCAGAAGGTACCGGTATCATCGCCGGCGGTGCAATGCGTGCAGTACTTGAAGTAGCTGGTGTACAGAACGTACTTTCAAAATGTTACGGCTCTACAAACCCAATCAACGTTGTTCGTGCAACAATCAACGCGCTGACAGAGATGAATTCTCCAGCGAAAGTTGCTGCGAAACGTGGATTGTCTGTAGCAGAAATTTTGGGGTAATCAGACATGGCAACGATTAAAGTAAAGCAAACTAAAAGTGCAATTGGCCGCTTGCCAAAGCACAGAGCTACGCTTAAAGGCCTAGGCCTTCGTAAAATCAACCATGTTCGTGAACTGGAAGATACCCCAAGCGTCCGTGGCATGATCAACCGTGTATATTACATGGTTGAGATAGTGGAGGAGTAAGAACATGCGTTTAAATACTATTGCTCCTGCACCAGGAGCTAAACAATCTGGTAAGCGTACTGGTCGTGGTATCGGCTCAGGTCTTGGTAAAACGAGTGGCCACGGTCACAAAGGTCAAAAAAGCCGTTCAGGTGGCCGCGTTAAGCCAGGATTCGAAGGTGGTCAGATGCCATTACAGCGTCGTCTTCCTAAATTCGGTTTCACTTCACGCAAGAGCTTTGTTACTGATGAAGTAACACTTGCAGAAATCGCAAAGGTTGATGGTGATACTGCTTCTCTTGAAACACTTAAAGCAGCTGGTCTTGTTAAAAAAGAAATCCAGTTCGTTAAAGTTATCAAGAGCGGTGAAGTTTCACGTGCTGTTACAGTAAGCGGGTTAAAGGTTACTAAAGGCGCTAAAGAAGCGATTGAAGCTGCTGGCGGTAAAGTAGAGGAATAAGCTAGATGGCTAAACCAGGATTGGATTCAGGCGCAAAAAGTGGCTTGAGTGAGCTTAAAGCAAGATTGTTGTTCGTACTTGGTGCGATTGTTGTTTTCAGATTGGGTTCATATGTTCCTATTCCGGGCATCGATCCAGCTGTACTTGCTGACTTGTTCGAGCAACAGAAAGGCACCATTGTAGAAATGTTTAACATGTTCTCTGGTGGTGCGCTTGAGCGTGCATCCGTTCTGGCTTTGGGCATTATGCCATACATTACTGCATCCATTATCATGCAGTTGCTCTCGGTGGTTCATCCACCGATGGTAGAGCTTAAAAAAGAAGGCGAGGCAGGTCGTCGTAAGATTAGTCAGTACACACGTTATTTAACGTTGATACTGGCGGTCTTCCAGTCAATTGGTATTTCGACTGGTCTGCCAAACCTAATTAATGGATTGGTATTGAACCCTGGCTTCGGATTCTACTTTACGGCAGTAGTGAGCTTAGTCACAGGAACTATGTTCCTTATGTGGTTAGGTGAGCAAATTACCGAACGAGGTATCGGCAACGGTATTTCTATCTTGATTTTTGCTGGTATTGTTGCCGGTCTGCCAACAGCGATAGGTCAGACAGCGGAACAAGCGAGACAAGGCGACATTAACTTGTTGTTCTTGTTGTTGATTGGCGCAATTGTTATTGCTCTTACATACCTAGTTGTATTTGTAGAGCGCGGACAGCGCAGAATTGTGGTAAACTACGCAAAACGTCAGCAAGGCCGTCAGGTTTTTGCTGCGCAAAGCACGCATTTGCCACTGAAAGTCAACATTGCTGGTGTTATACCACCAATCTTTGCTTCCAGTATTATTCTGTTCCCAGGGACTATCGCAGGATGGTTTGGGCAGAATGAATCAACAGCGTGGTTGCAGGATGTAGCATTAATGCTATCTCCAGGTCAGCCGCTGTACGTGATGTTATATGCAGCAGCTATTATCTTCTTCTGCTTCTTCTACACGGCGTTGGTATTCAACCCGCGTGATACAGCAGATAACTTGAAGAAGTCTGGTGCGTTCATCCCAGGTATCCGTCCGGGTGAACAAACGTCGCGTTACATTGATAAGGTAATGACTCGCCTCACATTGGCTGGCGCACTGTACATAACCTTTATTTGTTTGGTGCCTGAATTCATGCTAATTGCCTGGAATGTTCCGTTCTACTTCGGTGGTACGTCGCTTCTAATTATTGTGGTGGTTATCATGGACTTTATGGCACAGGTGCAGACGCATTTGATGAGTAGTCAATATGAGTCTGTTCTGAAGAAAGCTAACCTTAAAGGCTACGGTCGTTAAGTTAGCCTACTACGGAGTGATGTAATGAAAGTTCGTGCATCAGTTAAAAAGATTTGCCGTAACTGTAAAGTTATCAAACGCAACGGTGTTGTGCGCGTAATTTGTACAGAGCCAAAGCATAAGCAAAGGCAAGGCTAATCTAAGCGGTACAGAATATTTGCAAAGCTAAGAGCAGAACCTGACTTATACTTATCAGGTTCTGCAGTTTTGTTTATAAGTATTTTGCACCTAATATTTGCAATTTGGTCGACGGATAAGTATCCTATCGGGCTTTTTAGGTCGTCGACAAATAAATAAGAGGAGTGCTGTTAATGGCCCGTATCGCTGGCATTAACATTCCTGAGCACAAGCATGCTGTAATCGCTATCCAAGCGATCTATGGCGTTGGTCCCACACGTGCGAAAAGCATTTGTGCGGGTGCTGGTGTTGCAGAAAATACAAAAATCAAAGAGCTAGACGAAGCGACTATTGATAAGCTTCGTGACGAAGTGGCGAAGTTTACTGTTGAAGGTGATCTACGTCGTGAAGTCTCTATGAGCATCAAACGTTTGATGGACCTGGGTTGCTTCCGTGGTATTCGCCACCGTCGTAGCTTGCCTCTACGTGGTCAGCGCACTAAAACTAATGCGCGTACCCGTAAAGGTCCTCGTAAGCCAATTAAGAAGTAAGCGGGGAGTAAGTTATGGCAAAAGCACCAGCTCGTAGTACGCGTAAGCGCGCTAAACGTCAGGTTGCAGACGGTATGGCTCATATCCATGCGTCTTTCAACAACACAATTGTGACTATTACAGACCGTCAAGGCAATGCACTAGCATGGGCGACATCTGGTGGTTCAGGTTTCCGTGGTTCACGTAAATCTACCCCATTTGCTGCGCAGGTTGCTGCTGAGCGTGCAGGTGTAGCTGCACAAGAGTACGGTCTTAAGAACCTTGAAGTTTTCGTTAAAGGTCCAGGTCCAGGCCGTGAGTCTGCGATCCGTGCGCTTAACGCAACTGGTTATAAGATCACAAACATTACCGATGTGACTCCTATTCCTCACAACGGTTGTCGTCCACCGAAAAAACGTCGCGTTTAATCTGCGGACAGTTGGAGAAAGATCATGGCAAGATATTTGGGTCCAAAACTCAAACTTAGCCGTCGCGAAGGGACAGACTTGTTCCTTAAGAGCGGCGTTCGCGCAATCGATTCTAAATGTAAAATCGATACTGCGCCTGGTCAGCATGGTGCCCGTCGTGGCCGTTTGTCTGACTACGGTGTACAGTTGCGTGAAAAACAAAAAGTTCGTCGTATGTTTGGCGTACTTGAAAAGCAATTCCGTAACTACTACAAAGAAGCTGCACGTCTAAAAGGCAACACAGGTGAAAACTTGTTACAGCTTTTAGAACAGCGTCTTGATAACGTAGTTTATCGTATGGGATTTGCTAGTACACGTGCTGAAGCACGTCAGCTAGTAAGCCACAAGGCGATCATGGTAAATGGTCAAGTTGTGAACATTCCATCGTTTAACGTTTCTGCCGAAGACGTGGTTTCTGTTCGTGAAAAAGCTAAAAAGCAAGCGCGTATCGTTGCTGCTTTAGAACTGGCTGACCAACGTGAGAAGCCAACCTGGATTGAAGTTGACAGTACTAAAATGGAAGGCACGTTCAAACGTGTTCCTGAAAGAACTGACCTGTCTGCTGAAATTAACGAACAGTTGATCGTTGAACTTTACTCTAAGTAAAGCTAACTAAAGAGGAAGCATTGTGGGTTCTGTGACTGAATTCCTAAAACCGAGATTAGTTGAGATCGAAAACGTTTCTCCTACTCGTGCCAAAGTAACTTTGGAACCACTAGAGCGCGGTTTCGGCCATACTCTAGGTAACGCCCTACGTCGTATTCTGTTGTCATCCATGCCTGGATGTGCAGTTACGGAAGTAGAAATTGATGGCGTTCTTCACGAGTACAGCACCAAAGAAGGTGTACAAGAAGACGTGATCGAAATCTTGCTAAATCTTAAAGGTTTAGCGGTTCGCCTTGAAGGTAAAACTGAGGCAACCCTAACTCTAGTGAAATCTGGCGCTGGCCCTGTTGTTGCTGGTGATATTCAGCATGATGGCGACGTAGAAATTGTAAACCCTGACCATGTAGTTTGTACTTTAACTGGCGAAGCTGAAATCAGCATGCGTATTAAAGTAGAAATGGGTCGCGGTTACGTTCCAGCTTCTACCCGTCGCTCCTCTGAAGAAGATGATCGTCCAATTGGTCGTTTGTTAGTTGATGCTTCATACAGCCCAGTTGAACGTATTGCTTACAGTGTTGAGTCTGCTCGTGTTGAACAACGCACAGACTTAGACAAACTGATCATCGACATGGAGACGAACGGCACTTTAGATCCTGAAGAAGCGATCCGCCGTTCTGCAACTATCCTAGCTGAACAGCTAGATGCATTCGTAGATTTACGTGATGTGTCAGAGCCAGAAGCGAAAGAAGAGAAGCCAGAATTCGATCCGATTCTACTTCGCCCAGTCGACGACCTAGAGCTAACAGTACGTTCTGCTAACTGCTTGAAAGCAGAAGCTATCCAGTACATTGGTGACCTGGTACAGCGCACTGAGGTTGAGCTACTTAAAACGCCTAACCTTGGTAAGAAATCGCTAACTGAAATCAAAGATGTTCTAGCATCTCGTGGTTTGTCTCTAGGTATGCGCCTAGAAAACTGGCCGCCTGAGAGCATCGCTGAAAAAGATTAATCAGGTTTTTATCAAACTGATTTGTAGAGAAGGATAAAACTATGCGCCATCGTAAGAGTGGTCGTCAGTTGAATCGCAACAGCAGCCATCGTCAAGCTATGTTCAAAAACATGGCTGGCTCTTTGGTCAAGCACGAAGTGATCAAAACTACGTTACCAAAAGCGAAAGAATTACGTCGCGTAATTGAGCCTCTTATCACTATGGCTAAAGAAGACAGCGTTGCAAATCGCCGTCTAGCTTTTGCCCGTACAGGTGATAAAGAAGTAGTAGGTAAATTGTTCAACGAGCTTGGTCCTCGTTACGAAGCTCGCCCAGGCGGTTACACTCGCATTCTTAAATGCGGTTTCCGTGCAGGCGACAATGCCCCAATGGCATACGTTGAATTAGTAGACCGTCCAGTTGTTGAAGCTGAAGAAGAAGCAGTAGAAGCAACTGAAGAGTAAGTAATACTCTTTATTCTGAATTTCAGAATAGTTAAAAAAACCCGGCTTAGGCCGGGTTTTTTGTTTTTGGCAGATATCTTGCTATTTCTAACGTTAAGTATCTTCATCGCGTCATACTAACCGTTAACTATAGCAAGGATGTTTATGCTAACTGTTGCCAGCAACATGCAGTCTCTGCCCCCCTCCGTATTACAGAATACGGGGCTAACAACAGCGCTTGAGCGCCTAAGCTCTGGTTTACGTATCAATAGTGCCGCCGACGATAGCGCCGGGCTTCAAATATCTAATCGCCTCACTTCTGCCACGTTAGCGCACAAACAGCTAAACCGAAACTTAAACGACGGTATTAGCTATGCCCAAATAGCGGAAGGCGGCCTGCAAGAATCTGCCGATATTTTGCAGCGCATGCAGCAACTATCCATGCAATCTCAGAATGGCATAAACACCGAGAGCGATAGAGCGGCGCTTGATAAAGAATTTCAGCAACTTAAAAACGCCCTTAATGGCATTGCGTACAACACCGAAGCGTTCGACCGTCTGCCCTTGTTAGGCGATAACGACTTACTTTCAGACAATGTACCGTCAATTGGTGATACGTTTACGCCAGGCGTAACTGACCGACGTAGAAGCGGTCTACGGTCTGTGGCCTATATTCCGGCAGGTTCTACCAATATAACGCTAAACATCGACAGCTTTTCTCAAGATGACGATTTGCAGGTCTTTACCACAAACGGTAAACACCTTATCGGTACGCCATTGAGCGATACGGTGTGGACCGGTAATTTAATCACTAGTGCTGCAGATGTTGCGTCACAATTCTTTTTAACCACCGACGGTTACGCGCCAGACGCTACCTATGACAATAGCGACTTGTTAACGTCAGGTACGTCTACGGTTAATGGAATGACGTTTGGCTTTAGTGGTGATAATCACCCCGGCTCTAACATCGAAACCCTCACCATCGATGTAGCTAACGAGCCGCTTATTATATCAGTAGTGGGTAGAGGATCTTTTGATGTTACAGCAAACTGGGGCTCATTGGGGCAACCTGGTAATGGCGGGAACAGTTTTACCGCAGGTCCTGTCGACATTACCGCCACCAATAGCGTTAAAATTGGTACTGAATATATTAACCTAACGAAAACGCCAGCAGGGCTGTCTGACCTTGGGTTAGTAGAAAGCGATATTCTTACCAGTGATAACGCCGCAGCTGTATTGCAACAGCTAGATGATGCCTCAGAGTATGTAAGTGAAAGCCGTGCCTTTTACGGCGCACGCATTAATCAAATGCAATCGGCGTATCGGGTGAACGCACAGATGTTTGAAAGCGTGTCAGCGGCGAGGGCACAAATAACCGACGCAGACTTTGCTAGTGAAACTGCGCAGTTAACACAAAGCCAGATAGTAGAGCAGGCGAGCATCGCGGTGCGCGCGCAAGCTAAATCGAGTGATGAGCAAGTGCTAGGTTTATTGAATAGTACGTCGCTCTAATCCTACCGTTAGCCAGCTTATATTGATGACACCGCGTTATGTACATGTCATCAAAAATCAGCACAATATTTCACACATCGACGGCACTTAGAATAGTAATTCGTGTCGTTAAGTGATGTAATATATAGCATGTACGATGTAAGGCATATGATAGCGTGAAGTAGTTCAGCGCTGGTTACACCGCATTTAAAACATCAGACCGTATCCAAAAAAGGGAATAAGAGAACAACTCATGAGCAAACCAATTACCTGTTTTAAAGCCTATGATATAAGAGGCGAGCTAAACTCACAGTTAACAGAAGAAGTGGCCTATCGCATTGGTTATGCATTTGCTACCGAGCTAAGCGCGAAAACAGTGGTAGTAGGCAGCGATGTTCGTCTTACTTCTACGCCCCTTAAATTGGCGCTAAGCGCCGGGTTGATTGATGCTGGCGCGGGTGTTACCGACTTAGGTATGGCTGGTACGGAAGAAATCTATTTTGCTACTAAGCATTTGGGTGTAGACGGTGGTATTGAAGTAACCGCAAGCCACAACCCTATTAACTATAATGGTATGAAGTTGGTAAAAGCGGGCAGTATTCCAATTAGTGGTGATACTGGCCTTAATGCTATAAAAGAGCGTGCTGAAGCGTTAAGTGATAAGTTTGTTTCTGAGCGTCTTTCATACTACACAAACGGCATTAGCATTAACGACGATGCATTTTTCAACGGTACTGCTCATGTAGATGCGTCGATGCTTCTCAATACCGATAATTACACCGTTAAATCGTGCATGAGCGAATATGTCGAGCACATGCTGTCTTATGTAAACCTACAAAATTTTACTCCGTTAAAGGTAGTGGTTAACGCAGGTAATGGTGCAGCCGGGCCAGCGCTTGATGCCATTGAAGCTGAAATGAAAAATCGCGGCGTACCTATCGAGTTTATCAAAGTGCATCACAACCCAGACGGTACATTCCCTCACGGTATTCCTAACCCATTATTACCCGAAAATCGTGCAGACACGGCCGATGCGGTAAAAGCATCGGGTGCCGATTTCGGTATAGCATGGGATGGTGACTTCGACCGCTGTTTCTTGTTTGATGCCGATGGCGAATTCATAGAAGGCTATTACATAGTAGGTTTGCTGGCCGAAGCCTTCATTGAAAAAAATACAGACAGTAAAATTATCTACGACCCGCGCGTATATTGGAATACCGAAGACATAGTAGCGAACTCTGGCGGTACACCGATAAAGTCTAAAACGGGCCATGCCTTTATCAAAGAACGCATGCGTAAGGAAGATGCGGTATACGGCGGCGAAATGAGTGCACACCACTACTTCCGTGATTTCGCGTACTGCGATTCAGGCATGATCCCATGGTTACTCATTGCCGAATTAGTGTGTGTTAAAAAACAAACGCTCGCTAGCATGGTAAAAGAGCGCATAAAAGCCTTTCCATCTTCGGGTGAAATTAACAGCAAACTGAAAGATGCCGACGCTGCGCTTGAGCGTGTTACTAGCAAATACCAACCGCTAGCAAACGTTGTTGATACCACCGACGGCCTTGGGCTAGAGTTCGGAACATGGCGCTTTAACCTGCGCAAGTCGAACACCGAGCCGGTTATTCGCTTAAATGTAGAAAGTAAAGGCGATATTCCGCTTATGGAAGAAAAAACCAAAGAGGTGCTTGCGCTTATTCGGGCCGAGTAAGTTTTTTCAGCCATTCAGATTCAGTGCTTAGCTAATAAGGGGGCGTAAGTGAAAACTCAAGCCCCATTTTTAAAAGATAGTTACTCTTACCCAGTCATTTCCACATTTGGCATTTAATCAATATTCATTCCTTTGTATACTATCTAAAATAATTCAATTTCAGGACGTGGGCCTGGCCCCACTCATCAAGGATATTACAATGAAACCAGTAGTATTAGCTGGCGGCTCAGGTAGCCGTTTATGGCCAAAATCTCGTGCCGCACTTCCAAAGCAGTTTTTGTCGCTCACCTCAGACAGCACCATGCTGCAAGACACCATTACTCGCTTAAAGGGTACCAAAGCACAAAGCCCTATTTTCATATGTAATGATGCACATCGCTTTTTAGTTGCAGAACAACTGCGTCAAAAAGATATCCATCATGGCGGCATACTGCTAGAGCCTGTGGGCAGAAATACAGCACCTGCTATCGCATTAGCAGCTTTGCACGCCACTATGAACGGCGAAGACCCAGTACTACTTGTATTAGCAGCAGACCACCTTATTCAAAATAACCAAGCCTTTCATAACGCTATCGAAAAAGCAGAGAAGCTGGCAGAAGAAGGCAAGTTAGTAACCTTCGGTATAGTGCCCGACCAGCCGCACACCGGTTATGGCTACATAAAAGCGGGTAGCGAATTAGGCGATGGGTTTGAAGTGGCCGAATTTGTTGAAAAGCCCGCATTAGAAACAGCCAAAGCCTATGTAGATTCAGGCAGCTATTTCTGGAATAGCGGCATGTTTATGTTTAAAGCTAGCCGTTACTTAGAAGAGCTCGCCAAATACAACCCTGAAATGCTAGACGTATGTAAACGTGCGATAGATACAGAGACACCAGATCTAGACTTTATTCGCGTTGATCATGATATCTTTGCCACCTGCCCAGACGATTCTATCGACTATACGGTAATGGAAAAAACTGACAGCGCCGCAATGGTGCCACTCGATGCAGGTTGGAGCGACGTAGGCAGCTGGTCATCGCTATGGGAAACGGCTGAAAAAGACGAAAACGGCAACGCTACCGTTGGTGATACTATTTTAGAAAATACTAAAAATAGCTACGTAAATGCAGAGCAGCGTTTGGTGTCTGTTATTGGGCTAGAAGACGTAATAGTTGTAGAAACGAAAGATGCCGTAATGGTTGCGCATAAAGACGATGCACAAAGCATAAAAGCGGTTGTGAACAAGCTTAAAGCAGAGCATCGCCCCGAGTTTGAATTTCATCGTGAAGTATTCCGCCCGTGGGGAAGTTACGATTCTATCGACAGCGGTGCACGCTTCCAGGTAAAACGCATTACAGTTAAACCGGGTGAAAAGCTATCAGTTCAAATGCACCATCACCGCGCTGAACACTGGATTGTAGTATCTGGAAGCGCAAACGTCACTATCGATGATAAAACGCAGCTAGTTACTGAAAATGAATCAGTTTATATTCCAATTGGTGCGGTTCATGCGTTAGAAAACCCTGGAAAGATCCCACTAGAGCTAATTGAAGTTCAATCGGGTGCTTATCTAGGCGAAGACGATATTGTTCGCTTCTCTGATAGATATGGGCGCGTTGCTAAATAACGCAGATTTGTATCTCAAAAAAGCACCTTATGGTGCTTTTTTCTTATGCGAGCGTCGAAATTTCAGATAATTTTAATTTAGGTGAAAGTTTTTATAATTTTTTTAGGTATTCCACAAGTGCTGCTTTTGAACTTGGAATAGTTTCAGCTACAAATAATTGACCGCTATTACTCTCTTTTAATGTTTCCCTTTTACTTTCTATATATCGTTTTACAGAGTCGTTGGCCGCCGGTGATTTTATAACAAACCTTGCATTGGTTTGCATGCAAAAGTAATCAGGCTCTGCTTGCTCAATGAGTCCCTCATCAACATTGCCTGCTGTGTGCACGAAAGCAACGGTTTGGAAAATCCTAGATAAGAAGTGAAACATACTGTAGGCAGAGGATGAACCGAAAAAGAGTAATGTTGAATTATGTAGTGCCAACTCATTATAAATAATAATAATTCGCCCAAAGTTCGGCAGGTTGTTATCGAACAACACCTTGTCCCTGTAATTATAGGTACTTAATACGTCTTCTTTTGCGCTATTCGGGGGATAAACTTTACGGCCAAGATCACCAAAACCTTCCTTTGCAACGTACAAGTCGTCATAAAAAAGTTCTCTTAATCCTGCTTCACTATCTAGTAATTTTTTAGCAAGAAGGATACTACTTTCTCTTGCTCCATGAAGGGTCCAGTGAGTGTCGCACTGCCTATAAGATCTATCTTCCATAGCACGAAGAGATTCGGCTGGATAAATGTATGGAAACGATTTGGGAACAATTTTTTGTAATTGCTTTATAGGCGTCACTTTCGCTTCAGAGTAAGGATAAAACTGGGGATATACATTCTCTTTGGAAGGTGCGATTAATAAACAAGTAGGTATATTTTTGGATTGGGAAAGCGTGTGGATTGACCTGAAATAGTATTTCCACTTTAACTTTTCAGACCGAGAAATCTTTAGCTTACCTGTGTACTGCTCAACACTTTGATTTGAATCGTTGTCTAGAAAAAGCCAATTATCGGTACCTTCCAAAACTTTAAGCGTTCCCTCTATCGTCCCTGTTAACAGTGGATGGTAGCTTGCATTTTCAATTACTCCTATACTGAAATCAGCATGTTTGAAGCGCACTGAGTGCCTAAACCCACATTTGAGATAGTGGTGTCCTGATGGCGTGTCCTTAAGTACCTTTTCAATAACGTCTGGCCTTTCTTCATTAAATGTCAATGAAATGACTTCATCACCACATAAAAGTACGACGGCCAAATTTTTCCTTGGATTGGGTAGTAGCCATCCCCTAACTTTTATGCCTATTTCACCTACTCGTTCATTAGATACGGCAAAGTCATTTACTGGAGAATCAAGACACCATCTATGTACTGAGCTCGTTACACTTGAGGAATGTTTGATTTTGATATTGTAAACGGGCACTACATCTTCCTTTATAATAAAGCCGATATGTTAGAGGTAAGCATCAACGATGGCATATTCTGCTGAAAGTTTATCTTTTAAACCAAGAATTTTGGCAGGAATATTCGCTCCGGTCTTATTTCTAACATTTCGGAATTCCTTTCCTAAGTCCATGTCTAGTATGCTTGAAAGTTCTTGTATTGATGCATCATAGCGATGCACTGAACCAACAAAAGCGAAGTCTTCTATGGGAACTTTTGAGAAAAAGCGCTTGTAAATATGAGTTAAAGCTTCTGCACGACAATTAACGATGAGATCGTAAACTATATCCTCTCTATTAGTGACGCCTTTAGAAAGATAAAGGTTTTGGAGAATTTGGTGTTGTGGGTGTGACGAGCCCTCAGACAACAAGTGTCCGATCAATGACCAAATTCTTTCTATTGGATCCCTCACCCAAACCAACCTTTTTGCGTTCGGATAAAAATCCAAATGAATAGGATGAGGTCGAAAATGCCCATGAAGAAAAACTGTATTGAAAGGTGCCCAAATAGGGTTCCCTTGAGTCAGTGCATGTGCGCCTGTATTTGCATAGACGCCAAAAACCCGTGTTTTACCCACAGCTTTTTGAAAGCTTAACCTCAATGAACTACCAGCAGTTTTGGGTATGTGGTGAGATATCCACTTTATATTTTTGTTTTGGTTGAGTTTTGTGTTCACAGAGGGGCGAATTAGTTTCTCGAGTTTCCAAAGTGAATGAAGTTTGTATGCCATAGAATATTGTCTTGTTAACACCTTCTTAATTAGACCACATTTAGACTTCCATTAAAACGTGGTTTACTGGGATTTGGTTGGACTATAAGTTCAATCATCAATACCATATGTTTTTTGATAAAAGCTTTAAGAGTAACAATGGCACAGAATATTCCGAATTTTGTAGTAAACCAGTTTGATGAAGATTGGTACCTTCAAACTTACCCAGATATTGCTGCCGCTGGTGTCGATCCTAAAGAACACTTCCTTAATTTTGGTTGGAATGAGGGCAGATGGCCGAATGGTTTTGGTGCTGTTGAATTAGACTTTGAAATTTGGTCGGCTGAAGTACCGAGCGAATCTGCCGAAAAGTTAAGTAATATCGTAAGTAAGAAAGAAAGCCCTGCATCCGGCCTTGCTGCTTGGTTTCTGTGTAGATGGTTGGCTAGCTGGGGAAGGTGGGAAGAAGCTTCTAAATATATTCAAGAAATGTTAAGTGATGAAGATTCACTTTTTTATATAAGGCATCAAGGGCCCTATTTACTCGCATTTAATATTATGCTGCATTTAAGACAGTTTAAAGATGCGGAGACTCTATTGAAATCAAAGAACTGGTCGATTACAAACGACAAGTTGCTTGCCTGCTCAATGCTTGAAAGCGGCACTTCAAAAATAGAGCGCATAAATGAAGTTTTTTCCAAATACGATTTACTAAACTTATCTACTCAAGGCGGCAAAGATCTCAATAGCGTAGATTGTGAAGTGAACTCAGTAACAATTCCAAGTAAGTTTACGCTGCCGTTGGTTACCGTAATCATTCCATGTTTTAACGCAGAAGCCACATTACCAGTAGCATTAAAAAGTATCTGTGCACAAACTTATGAAAAGCTTGAAATTATAGTTGTGAATGATGCATCGACAGATTCTACTGGCAACGTAATCAAAGAATTTATGAAGAAAGACTGTCGTATAAAGTACATCGAGCAACCCGAAAATAGTGGGGCATACGCAGCACGTAACATGGGTTTATCCAAAGCAAAAGGTAGCTTAATTACCACGCATGATGCCGATGATTGGTCGCATCCTGAAAAAATAGCTCGGCAAGTCAAAGTGTTGTTACAGAATAAAAAAGCAGTTGCCTGCCTTTCACACTGGGTCAGATGTGATAGCAGCCTAAACTTTGAACGTTGGCGAATGGAAGAAGGCTGGATTTACCGAAATATCTCAAGCTTAATGTTTCGAAGAAAAGTACACAGAAAGCTTGGTTATTGGGACAACGTTTCAGTTAATGCTGATACCGAGTTCTTCAATCGAATCGCAAAAGTGTTCGGGGCTTCTAAAGTTTTAGACGTGTTACCTGGAGTGCCTCTGGCTTTTGGAAGAGTCGATGCTGGGTCATTAACTCAAAATAGTACTACTCATTTGCGCACCCAGTTCAGAGGCTTAAGAAAAGAATACATAGAATCAGCGACAAGGTGGCATAACAGTGTTAAACGACTATTCATTCCGAAATCAGGTAAACGAATGTTCGTAGTTCCACCGCATATTTGTCGTGGTGAGCAAAATATAAGAGAGAGTAACCTTAAAGAGTATTTAGCAGATAAGAAGCTCTTTGATGCCAAGTGGTATGAAGATAAAAATCAAGACGTGAAAGCGTCCGGAATCGAGCCACTGTTACATTTTACGAAATTTGGTGTTTATGAAGGAAGAGATCCTCATCCAAATTTTAGTCTAAGTGCTTTTTCTTTTGCTGAAAAGAGAAACTATTTTGAATCAGTTAGTTTGTGGGCTTCGGATGCAAAAAAACAGACCGCTACCATCACTATTAAAGGCAATGTATCTACTCGCTCAACGAAAAGAGTTTTAATGGTAGGTCATCTAGTCGGAGCAGAATTGTTCGGAGCCGAAAGAAGCTTTTTAGATTGTGTAGAAATTCTTTTTAATCAAGGAGCTACGATTGATGTTGTTTTGCCCGAAGCTAAATGCCAAGACTACGTAAATGAAATTAAAAAGTATGTGGAGAAAATACACTTTATACCTTTAGCGTGGTGGCATGCGGAACGAAGAATATGTGAAACGACGGTTAGTTTATTCGAGCGTGTTATAGACGAATTCTCACCCCAATGTGTTTATGTAAACACTTTGACTTTGTGGGAACCTTACGTTGCAGCGAAAAATAAGAATGTTGAAACTATAACCCATGTTAGAGAGCTGCCTGAATTTGATGCCGACCTCTGTGAAAGGCTTGGTGCCTGCCCAGCACAAATACGAGAATCGATAATACAGCTATCTGATAGATTCATAGCAAACTCACAAGTTAGCTACAATTATATCGATTTGCCGAACAAGACTCTTAAAGTGCATAACATGGTAAGGGTGTCTGAATTTCTTGATAAACCTGAGAAAACAGAAACAGGTATAACTGCAGTGATGTTAAGCAGTAATACAAAAAAGAAAGGAATAGAAGACTTCTTTAACGTAGCGAAGCTATGTTCTGACAGAAATATAGATATTAATTTCAAACTTTATGGCCCTGATACTGAAGACTTAACAGCTTGTTTGGAAGAAGAAAGCTTAACTAACGTGAGTTACGAAGGGTATACAAAAGATGTTGTTTCAACATTGCCAAAAGCTGATATTGTTCTAAATTTGTCGCACTTTCAGGAATCATTCGGGCGAACTGTAATTGAGGGCATGGCTGCAGGGTGTGTCGTTGTTGCCTATAACTGGGGAGCTATTCCAGAGATTTTAACTCAAGATACAGGAGTGTTAGTGGAAAAGGGCGACGTTCATGCTGTGGCTGAGCGATTACAAGAGCTAGCCAATGAGCCAAGCAAACTTCAAGCACTTGCCACTTGCGCCAAAATAGATGTCCTTTCACGTTTTGACATTTCTGTTATCCAAAAGCAGTTAAGTGAGGCCATATTTTCGAAGTGAAGAAAACTGTGTTTGAAATGAGAGGGCGAGAAAGCAAAGCGATGTAATTTAACTTTGTAGATGTTACACTTTACAGCTAAACGAGGGATTGTTGTGCAATAGTTTGACTTATAGAAGCATGACTAAAAACATTCCCCCCATTTCGATAATTAAATTTTAACAGCGACATAAAACTAGTTTTTTGGGCTCGCTGTTAGTATGAAGATATTAGTAAGGCGCTGAGCAGCTTTTCGCGGAGTATTTGATGACTGTAGTTTTAACTCTATCCAACAGTGAAGAGTGGAATGCACTATTAGAACGTAGCATGATTTCTAGTGTGGAAAATCTCGATACATTAGAAAAAACGGAAGAAAATGTGCTGGTAAAAAACTCCGTATCTGTTGATGAATTACGTAATGTATTATCTTTGTACGATTCCGTCATACTTGTCTATCCAGCAATACAAACGGTTTTATCCAACGAGTTAAGAGCAGAAACTGATTCAGAGTTGGCAGCAAGCTCTGCAGCAAAGTTATTCGATGAGCTTTTATCAACTCATCGTACTGCGCGTAAGAAGTTAAAAATGCTAAATATACGCAATTTGAACTTCGCGACCAGTGAAGAGTTAACGTTGCTCTCTGAGATGGGCTGGAGCTTAGATAGTAGTTCAGTAGAAATCGAAGACGACATTTTTACGTTGGCTGCCTATCAACTCGTTCATCAAAGCAAAAAGTTAAAGAAGCTTGCAGAGCTCTTAATGGCGAGTAGCATCCCCTTTGGACCTGCTAATGAAAAAGTAAAAATTGACATTGCATTAGGCAAGTATGGTTCGAAATTAAAAGAGTCCGAGATACAACTCGAAACAGCAGAAAAAAATAAAAATGCATTGCTGGAATCTCAACAAAAAATGGGCGCAGTAGAAGAGAAGCTTTCATCAGTAGAAGCGGAAGGGGACTTGCTACGACTTCAAGTTACACAACTACAGGAAGAGTTGGAAAAATGTTCTAATCTTTCGCATGAACTTGAAAAAGAGAAAAATCAAGCGGTTGAACGTGAACAAGAAGTAAAGGACGCAGTAGAAGAGAAGCTTTCATCAGTAGAAGCGGAAGGGGACTTGCTACGACTTCAAGTTACACAACTACAGGAAGAGTTGGAAAAATATTCTAATCTTTCGCATGAGCTTGAAAATGATAAAAATCAATCGGTTAAACGTGAACAAGAACTAAAGGACGCAGTTGAAACCCTAGAAAAATTAAACGGCTGGCAAGTTGAAAAAATTAGTGAGCTCGAATTGTCGCTTAACGATAAAAATAGGGCGCAGCTAGAATTAGAAAGTCAGCTGAGTGAAGAGTTAGTCAAACTAGAACGAACAAATGATGAGCTGTTCAAAGCACAGAAGCTTTCAGGGGATATGGAAAGTTCACTTGCTGCCGCTACTTCGCGTATTGATGACTTGAATATCGAAATTGAACTACTTAAAGCTCACCTATCCGTTGTTCAAAGTGAGCTAGAAACATACTTTATCAAAGCTACGGACGCCGAAACTCATAAGGCTGAAGCGCAGAAAGAAATTGCACGACTACAGGTGAACGACGAAACTGCTAAGCGTGAATATTTAGCTTTGGAATACAAGTTTAATGAGCTTAATGAAGTTCATCAGGCACTGCACAGTGCTTATACTCGCGATACTCAACAATTGCAACATAAGTGTTCAAATCTACAGCGTGAGTTCGACAGTGTCGAAGAGACTAAGAGATTACAACGTAGTGAGCATATTCGTGAAACCAAACAGCTTAAGCGAGAATATTCAAAGCTGGAAGTTAAATTTAAACACCAACGTGGTGAGCTGGCTAAATACAGACACCAAGTAGAGCGCTTAACGTCTGAGTTAGGAAATATCAAAGCTTCAGGTTCATGGAAAATTGGCGCCCCAGTGCGAGCTGTTAGTAAAGCAATCAGTAAAGTGGATAGAAAGAAACTTAAGTTGCGCCAAGATGCGGGACTAATTTATACCAGTGAACTGTTTGACGCTGATTGGTATTTAAATACATATCCTGATGTAAAGAGTGAAAATATAGACCCTGCAGAACACTATCTTGAATACGGTGCAAAGGAGGGGCGTTTACCTAGCGCGTCGTTCGACGGTAATTGGTATTTGAAGAGATATCCAGATGTGGCAGATTCTGATGTAAATCCTCTCGTCCACTATTTAAAGTTTGGGCAAAATGAGGGGCGCTCAGCTTCTCCTGTTTTGTTAGAAAACTTTAAAAATTAGCGTTAAGGAGTGCATGTTTTGAATAAAAAGTTTGTGTGGATTGGGGCTGGCTCAGCATCTAATCCCAAAGTCAATTTTGATGACTTTGACTCAATTGTGCTAGTAGACGCGAGAAAAGAAGCTTGCGATGAACTAAACGAGCATTTTAAAGATAATGCAAAGGTAACAACCAAGCAGGTATGTATATCAGAAAGAAATGGCGAGTCAGTGTTTTTTCAATGTAATGTTGAAGAACTATCGGCTCTTGCCAAACCTGCGCAGTTAAAGTCATTATATCCCGGCTTAAAAGTAAAGTCGTACGATGTTGATATAGTGAGTATTATAGATTTCCTTAAAGGAGAGATTGTAGATGGGGGAATAGAGTTATTTATCGACACTCCTGCAACGTCTTTGATACTAGTTCGCGAATTATCTAAAAGTAAGTTTTTGGATAACATAACGAAACTTCGTGTTTCGATTGGAACTGTTCCTGCACTTTATGAAGTAAGTGCAGATATAACAGAACTTACATCCTTATTAAAAGAAAAGTGTTTCGAAGAGGTATCTCGAGACTCCGATGACCCTGATATTCCAGTTGTTTCATTTAAATTGAATGAAAATTTGAAAGCTATAGAGAGGCTGAAAGCCGAGAATAGTGATCTAAAGCAACAATTAATAGAATCAACGAAACATAACGAAGAAAACACGCATAAAGCTAACAAACTAAATTCAGACCTTGCTGTAAAAAATGACCTCATTGAAGCGAAAGACATTGAGATACAAACTTTAAAAAGGGAAGTGGGCACGTCTAAAGCTGACCTTCAAAAGAAAAGTTTAGATTGTGACGAATTATGCAATCAATTAGAGGTTAGCAAATCAACAAATCTAGTGATTGAAAATAAGCTAGCGGAAGAGCATGCAAAGGTTGCTAAGTTAACAAAAGAGCTTGAAGAGCAGGCAACGAAGCTTAAGAGAGCCGAAGATATTTGTGATAGTCTAAAAGATGTTGAGAGAAAAATAAGTGAAGAGTTGGCTGACAGCAAATCCAGGTTGACTGAGCTCACCGAAGAGTTCGATGCACAAGCAAGTATGCTTAAAATAACTGTAGAAGCTCTCGAGACCTCCAAGGAAAGTGAGCAAAACAAAAGTACCGAATTGAAGAACTCTCAATCTAAGCTTGATACGTTAACCAACGAACTATCTCAACTACGACTTAAAATCGAAGAGAGAGAACGTAACTTCGAAGCCAACGAAAACAAAATAGCTGAATTATCTGCTCTGTTGGATAATCAAAAAGCAGACCTTCATAAACAGTATGAAATAAATAGCGAGTTAAGTGCACAAAATAAAAAAATCTCAGAAGAGCGTGATAAAGAGCATAATTGGCACATGGAAAATAAGCAGTGGGCTGAAGGGTTAGCTTCATCTCAATCTTCCACCGAGGCTAAATATCAGGACGCTAGTTCAAAGTTGACTTCTCTCCAAGAAAAGTATGAAAAACAAGAGCTAGCGCTCTCGGATAGCTTGTCTAAGGAGAAAAATTTAGCTTCCGCACTATCCATAAATACAAAGCTAATGAAAAAGCTTGAAGTGGATTTGAATGATTTAAGATTGAAGTACGAGGAAAAGAAAATTGCTGAGGCTGAGCTTAAAAAGCTAGTTTCAGATCTGTATATAAAGTTGCAACAGGCCGCTTCTTTCTATCACAAATTAGAGCAGCAGTATCCAGAACTAGTGATCGAGAATGTGGAAAGTGAAAAATAAATTCAGCGACATTAAAAGTATGCAGCTAGAGCTGCGTTCTGCAATCGATATTCTGGAATCTAGTGTTCATGTTGACCCATTAGAGCATAATGGGGCACTTAGTATTAGCGACGCATTAAAAATTAATGAAACAGTCAATTTTCTAGAGCGCTGTTTAGAAGTAGTGAACACAGAAAAGGAAAAGAAGCCAGTGCTGAGGGTTATACATCACTTAGCATGCAGCGGAGGATCTTTAATTACTAAATGTATTTCTGCTCTTCCTAATGTATTTGTATTGAGTGAAGTGCACCCCCATTCTTATAGGCACCTTCCCAAAGATGAAGCAACATTCCTTCCTTCTGATATTGCGACACTTGCATACCAAGCAGGGTTCCCAGAGTCTAAAAAACTTGCAGTTGAATTATTTAGGAATTCTGTAATAGAAACAGCTTATCACGTAGAAAGCTATGGAGGTACTTTAGTTCTGAGGGACCATAGCCATAGCGATTATTGCGTTGGTGATGAATATCAAAACAAATCTACGGTGTTAGCTACCTTAAAAGACGACTTTGATATAAGGTCGCTGGTTACTTTAAGAAATCCTATAGATTGCTATGCATCATTAAAATCAAACTATTGGCTTCATTTTTCGCCAGAAACTTTTGATGAATACTGCCTTCGTGTTCTAAAGTTCTTGGAGCCATTCGAATCATTTCAAATTTTAGAATATGAGAGTTTTGTTGAAGACCCAAAAAGTACTATGAGAAGAATGTGCGATATTTTGGATCTGACATATGATGAGTCGTTTGTGGATACTTTTGACTATTTTTTGGTAACAGGGGATAGCGGGCGAAAAGGCACTGTCATTGAGCCTCGGTCTAGAAGAAAGATAGATGAGGAATTTCGCGCAGAAATTGCCGCTTCGAAAAACTTTAGTACTCTATGTGAAATTTACCACTTTAGTTCACAAATTTAAAACATCACAAAAAGTATAAAAATGAAAAATTTAGTTTCAGTTAAGATAGGCCGTCTAATCGAGTCAGCTAAACTAGGAAACCTAGCAGAGGCTGAAGTGTTAGCAAAAGAACTTCTCGGTGGGAATCCAAGTTCAATTGTTAAATCTTTAGTAGATAAAATAGTTTCAAACTATGGGCTAAACATAGGGTGGAGTTTCGGCTCTACAGGAGAAAATAAAAGTCTATCAAGCATTGATAAACAGCCTATTTTAAATGGCGTTAGTATTGTCAGTTGCTGCATGAATCGTAATGATAACCTAAAGAAAGCGGTTAAGACTTGGACTGAGTTGCATGTCGATGAAATTGTTATAGTGGATTGGTCATCTACAACTCCTGTTGCTGATACGTTGTCCGAATTAAATGATTCGCGTATTAAAATTGTCCGTGTTGAAGGAGAAGAAAAATGGATTCTTACAAATGCGTTTAATGTAGGGTTAAGATTTGCGCGCTATAATAAAATTTACAAATTTGACGCAGATATAGAAGTTGGTGTTGATTTTGTAAATGCCAATTATTTTAACGACACTGAATATGTAAGGGGAAATTGGGCAACAGCGGTTGAAAGTGGTCGCGAGGATCAAAAATTTGTAAACGGCTCATTCGGCGCGCCAAAAGATGCACTCAAGTCCATAGGTTATTACAATGAAAATATTCAGACTTACGGGTGGGATGACAGTGATATATATCAACGGCTGAGTTTATCTGCGAACTTAAAAGCTAAATTTATAGAGCAAGACTCTATGTTGCATTTAGAACAAGACCAGGAAGAGCGCCTGAAACATCAGTCAGTTAATAAGCATTTATTCCTAGGTAGGTTTGAAGCTACTGAGTTTTATAACATTCGCAATAAGTATATCACTAGCCTTAAAGATGACTGGTCGAGTGATCTACTATCTGAATTCGAGTTAGAGTATATCGGCGAAGGAAATTGGGTTGCGAAACGCACAACGCCTTTGATTCAAATACCTGAGCACATAATTGCTGATGCTGAAAAATATGCAGTTCTTAAGTTGGCATCTTGGGCCAATAATTATATTTATTCGATGCTGATGGAAAAACCACAGCTAACGAATTTAGTAATTGATCATTTCAACAACAATATATCTGTTGAACTTACGACGCACGTACTTGAGTTGATGACCGGTAAGAAAAAAGTTGAAGGTAGCACTGCTGATGACCCAAATGTAGATAACGTAATTTTTCTTAAAGGCTTAGAGACAGTTCTAAGTGCTGAACATAATAATCGAGCGCTATTACTCCAACCGTATTTGAGCGACGAGATAGAGTTAGGTAGTTCAACATTTACTGCCAAATTCAAGAATAAATCAGTGTTCATAACATCATTATTTGATGAGAGTAATGAAAAACGCTTAGCCGAATATTTATACTGTGTAACTGAGAATATAAAGCATTTCGACTTTGTTGCTATTCTGTATGAGGAAACTTCTGGAACGCTATTAACAAAAATTAAAGCGCTTTTAGGTGATGATGTATTCAATGAAAAGCTAGTAATTATAAAATATCGCAAAAGGCCAACGTTTGAATTTATTTTTGACCTTGCAGATGCGATGTTTAGAGATGCAATTGTACATATTTCAAATGCAGATATTGTTGTTGATAATACAATTAAACAAATTCCGGCCTATATAGATAACGAAAAGTTTTTTGTATTAAGTAGAAATGAAGCTGACACAAAAACAAAAACATCCAAAGGCTTAATATTAAACAGTCTTGGTGTAGCTAATACGTTTTCTGCTGACATGTGGGTATATCAAGCTCCTAGAAAGTACAATTTCAAATCAGATTTCGGAATTGGAACATTTCATTGCGATTCGTTTTTAAATTATTTTATCTCTGAAAGTGGCTACAAACTTTATAACCCTTGTTTGTCAATAAACATTTATCACATTCACGATCCTGAGTTTAATTCGTCAGAGACCAAGGCAAAGGTTCAGAAGGATGAAATAAATAAAAGACTTGTTGAGGAAACAAAGCTGAACAATGGGACGCCGCCAATTTGTGGGAGTCGCTGGTCAGATTTGGAGATAACAAACGAACTACCTATCAATGGTGGAAGGGTATACTGGACCGATGCAGTTTTGATTGTTCCCATTTCGAGCCCCAGCCTTTTTAAGGTTATAACACTGATACAGTACTGCTTGTTTTACATGAGAGCTGAGGGTTTTTATTACTCAATATGGTTAGAGATTTCAGACACCGAGCGTAACACGGAACTTCTTCAACTTGTTAATCGCTTAGTCGTTAGTCTAGGCACTGATATGGTTAATGTAACTATCGAAGACACAAATGATTCGCCTTTAGTTGAAACCAGAATTAGTAGCGTTATTGATACAAAGCATTTTCTAAATAAAGTTAACTCAGTAGCAGAGAAGAAAGACTTTGAGGAAATTTTTTATGGCGGCGATCGTGAAGGGACAATTTATCTTAAATCGGATATCGAAGACTATCCACTTTATAGGGTTTTGCGTACTTGTGATAAGTCTATTTTAGTTGACATTAAATCGGTTTTAGAGCGTTTAGGAGAATCCAACTTTTTACCACATGTTGAAGAACTGAACAGATATATTGAGACCGAAAAAAACTTTGATGAGTTAATTCAATGGAACAATCCTGATTCGCCGGAAATAACATTTATAACATCTATTTTCAAAGGCGAAGAATTTATGCGCGGCTTTTTAAGCAATATTGCAGCTGCGGCAATCGAAAGCAACGGGCATGTTATTCTACTAGATGCGAAATCCCCTCAACAAGAAGAGTTAGTTTACAAAGAGTTTGTAAAAGAGCATCCTGAGCTGGCTTGTTATTTTACCTATATAAGGTTAGAGAAAGATCCTGGACTTTATAACTGTTGGAAGCGGGGTATTGAAATGTCCAAATCAAAGTATGTTTCAAATGCTAATCTAGATGACAGAAGAAGTCCTTTTCAAGCAATGGCATTACTTGAAAAACTAAAGCAGAATCCAGATTATCGTGGCGCTGCTTCTGGTATGAGAGCTAATACAAATAAAAATGTCAGCTATTACAGTGTGTGTGAGGACCAATATTGGTTTAACAAAGGCTATGATAAAACTATTAGTTTCGGTAGCCTTTACTTTAAAGATGATAATGGTTTGATACTTTCACATAACATTATGCATTGTATGCCTGTTTGGGAAAAAGAACTGCACGACCAATACGGCTTCTTTGATGAGGAACGCTACGGTACAAGTGCAGATTGGGCTTTTTGGTTGAAATGCACAAAAGCCGGGGAAAAGTTTTTACTTGTTGAGTCCGTACTTTCACAATATTTCATAAACGAAAACTCACATAATAGGACAAATGATGCTAACGGGGAAAAAGAAAACTTGATAGTTTTAGATAACTTTCAAGTTTCTCAGGCAGAATTCATACAGCAGTAAGGTTAAAGAATGAGTTATTACAATTTTATAGTAACGAGAGATCGTCGATTTATTTTTGCTTATAATCCCAAAGTTGCATGTACAAATTGGAAATGTGTATTCAGGTATTATGATGGTGCAAGAGCTGATTATTTAGCACCCGATATAGCTCATGATAGAGAGCGCTCAGGGCTAGAGTTTTTGTCCCAACTAAACGAGCCAGATGTTTATTTGCGAGATAAAACAATCAAAAAGTTTTCTTTTGTAAGAAATCCTTATTCAAGAATTCTGTCAGCATATGCGAATAAGATCGAACCATACGTAAACAAAACTCGTTCTGAAATAGACGACAATCCGTATTTTTATCAAGTTTTCGGAATTATAGAACAGCACTATGGGCGAAAAATAACAAGTGTGCAGCAAGGCTTCGTTGCATTTTTGAACTGGATACTAGATGTAAATGACTTTCACTCGACTAATGAGCATTGGCTACCCCAGTCGAAGTTATTAGAAATTGACAATGTAAGCTATGACTTTATTGGAAGACTGGAGCATGTGAAAGAAGATAGTGCTCATATAATAAAACAGTTGGAGCTAGATATACCATTCCCAAAACAGAAAGATGTGAAGTTTGCTCCGACTAATGCGACAGAGAGACTTTCCAGTTTTATGACTAAAGAAGCGGTAAGTTTAATAAATGAAATATATAAAGAAGATTTCCAGAATTTCGATTATCTTATGGATTAGTAATTAAAGGTTTAAAATTTTTCGCTGATAAGATAGATACATGCTTAAAGAGCGAGAATATGTAGTTTGATATGGTAATTAGATAAAAAGTCTATTTAAAAAACTGAGAAAGTAATGAAAAAAGCACTTATTACCGGTGTAACCGGCCAGGACGGTTCATATTTAGCCGAGTTTTTATTAGAAAAAGGATATGAAGTTCACGGTATTAAACGTCGTGCTTCACTCTTTAATACTGAACGAGTTGATCATATTTATGAAGATCCTCATGTCGAAAACGCCAATTTTAAATTGCATTATGGTGATTTAACGGATTCGTCGAATCTAATCCGAATAATGCAAGAAGTACAGCCAGATGAGGTTTATAACCTTGGTGCGCAGTCTCATGTAGCTGTTTCTTTTGAAGCGCCAGAATACACCGCTGATGTGGATGCTATGGGTACGCTTCGTTTGTTAGAAGCTATTCGCTTCTTAGGGCTTGAGAAGAAAACCAAGTTTTACCAAGCGTCTACATCTGAGCTTTACGGTGAAGTACAAGAAATTCCTCAGAAAGAAACTACGCCATTTCACCCTCGTTCGCCTTATGCAGTAGCGAAAATGTACGCATACTGGATTGCAGTTAACTACCGAGAGTCTTATGGCATTTATGCGTGTAACGGCATCTTATTCAATCATGAATCTCCACGCCGTGGTGAAACCTTTGTTACTCGTAAAATTACACGTGGAATTGCCAATATCGCTCAAGGTTTAGAGTCTAAACTCTACCTAGGCAACATGGACGCACTTCGTGACTGGGGACATGCCAAAGATTACGTGCGTATGCAGTGGATGATGCTTCAACAAGATGAACCAGAAGATTTTGTTATTGCTACAGGTAAGCAAATCTCTGTTCGCGAATTCGTGCGTATGTCAGCAAAAGAAGCGGGTATTACTGTTGAATTTTCAGGCGAAGGCGTGAAAGAAGTAGCAACAGTGACAGCAGTAGATAATGAAACTGCACCTGGCGTTAAAGTAGGGGATGTTATCGTAGAAGTTGACCCGCGTTATTTCCGCCCAGCAGAAGTAGAAACGCTACTAGGCGACCCGACAAAAGCTAAAGAGAAGCTTGGTTGGGTACCAGAAATTACTGTCGAAGAAATGTGCGCAGAAATGGTGGCCCACGACCTTGGTAAAGCGAAGCAGCATGCGCTGTTGAAGCAGCACGGTTATTCGGTAGCAGTGGCTAAAGAATAATTTCTGTAAAAGTCTTTTACGTAAAAGCCTCATAAGAGGCTTTTTCTAGTTTAGGAAATAGTAATGAAAACTGTATTTGTTGCAGGTCACCGAGGAATGGTGGGCGCTGCCATTGTCAAGCAATTAGAAAACCGTGAAAACATCACTATTATCACGCGAACACGTTCCGAGTTAGATTTAACCAGTCAATCTGCGGTCGCAGGGTTTTTTGCTGAAAACAGTATTGATGAAGTGTATTTAGCCGCAGCTAAAGTAGGCGGTATACATGCTAACAATACGTACCCCGCAGAGTTTATTTACGAAAACCTGATGATTGAAGCGAATATTATTCATGCGGCTCATGTCAATGATGTTCAAAAGCTTCTGTTTTTAGGCTCTAGCTGCATTTACCCTAAATTAGCAGAGCAGCCTATGACAGAAAAGGCGTTGTTAACGGGTACATTGGAAGAAACAAACGAACCCTACGCTATTGCAAAAATTGCAGGTATTAAGCTTTGCGAAAGTTATAACCGTCAGTATGGACGAGATTACCGCTCTGTAATGCCAACAAATCTATATGGGCCTAACGATAATTTTCACCCAGAAAACTCTCATGTTATTCCAGCTTTACTGCGCCGTTTTCATGAAGCTGCGCAAGGTGGCGATAGTGAAGTAGTTGCGTGGGGCAGCGGCACACCTATGCGCGAGTTTTTACATGTAGATGATATGGCGGCCGCCAGCGTACATGTGATGGAGCTTGATAATGAAACGTATCAGGCCAATACCCAGCCCATGCTTAGCCACATTAACGTGGGTACAGGTGAAGACTGTACCATTCGCGAACTAGTAGAAACGGTTGCGAAGGTAACAGACTTTAAAGGCGAAATTAAATGGGATACGTCTAAACCAGATGGCGCCCCACGTAAACTTATGGATGTGTCGCGTTTGCATGCTTTAGGCTGGAAGCACACTTATAATCTTGAACAAGGCCTTCAGCACGCATTCGATTGGTTTTTAGCAAACCAAGAGAACTTTAGAGGCTAGCGTGTAATGTGTATAAAACACCGAGTCAACTCGGTGTTTTTGCGTAAACCATATCAGAAGCTTTATTTAACTGTGCTCTTCTTAAACACAAAATGACTGAGCAAGCTATTGAGCTTACTGTTTGTCACAACCTCTTTATCTTTAGGCACTCGGGTTTGCACTAGCAAAAAACGATCGCCCTGATAGCTCAGTATCTGCTTTGTATAATAAGCTTCACCGCCAATATTGATATAGGCGCTTGTCGCTAGCGCGGGAATATTGGCGAGGGTAGTTGGTTCATTCCTTACTAGGTCGATATCGGCGGGCGAGCCGTTTTTAGCCATTAGGTGCATGGCAAGCTGCTGCGTTGTCGTATTTTCACTCGTGCCGTGACTAACCACTACCGTGCTTTTTCCAGAGTTATCAGAAAGGGGGCGCATTACCAGTGAATTACGAAAGCGCGTTGTAATTTTGTAGCCTGGTGTCTCGTTGAATGCGAAGGGTAGCCCAGTAAATAGGCGTAGCTGGTTATCAATGTTTACACTTAAACTCGTTATTGACTGGAAAATTGCCTGCTTGTGCGCAGCATTTGCGCTTTCGGGGTAGCTTGCTTCTATAACCACGGAAGACAACTCATCGCCACATATCATCATTTTTTTATCAAACACGGTGCCTGCAATAGCTTGTTTTAGCGTAGCCAAGTGACAAACCGCATTTTGCAGTTCTATATCTTCTTTGGTTACTAACTGAATTTTTCTTTGCGCTAAGCCTTCTTGGTTCAACCCCTGCAAATATTCTTGGTAGGGTACTTCTACTTCGTATACTTTTATTCTAGAAAAACTTTCTGGTTGAACAAAACCATAATGTTCTGGAGTAAGAGAGAAGTCACTTGGTGGCGTTAACCTAACTTGAAGACCGTCGCTTAAAATAAAGCGCTGTGGTTGAGCAGCAATGGTAACGCTAGCACTAGATTTTTTTTCGGCATCCAAGCTAGGCTTTGTAGAACAAGCAGTTACACTTGCCAAGAAAGCAAAGTGAACAGCAAATAAAGAAATTGCTTTGAACTGCATGATTGGTTTTACCCTATTAGTTAAATTAGACCAGCTATATGCACGAACAACGTTAGCAATTAGACAGTATGCACGCAATGAAAATAAGTGCTAAGCGGTATGCCAGAGAGGCGCCTTCAAACCTGAATAGTAATAAGAAATGTTAAATATTGGGCTAACAAATCTAACATTGCATGTTAACTTCTTATCATTTAGTCGTAATTGAACAACTAAACGGCTAAAGATTCGCCTGTGTTCTTGTAAACGACATATAAGGCGACTAACCTTTGCCCTGAATAAACATATTTTAATTATTTACGGTTAACTCAAAACGTCATTAACTCCAATGAATGGTTAACATTCATAATAAATAATTTTGCTCTTATTAGCTCTTATTAGCTCATGTAGCTTTGTACCGTGTTTAGTAAATAAGTTTGCTAAAACGGCTACATCACAATGGAATACAAAAAATGAAGCAGGTTGTCTTGCGTCAACTCTCCAGCCTGGGTACTCATTACCTGTTTTTTTTATTTTTTATAGCACTTTTATTTGCATCGGGTGGTAACGCCTTCGCAGCAACTCCGACGTTTTCCTCTGCATTTTCTCCATCAACCATAGCGCCAAATGCCACATCTTCACTTACTTATACCATAGACAACTCAGCTAACAGCACACCTGTTAGTACTGTGAGCTTTTCAAACACTCTGCCTGCAAACGTTACGTTAGCGCCTGTTGTTAGTGCCACTGACACCTGCGGTGGCATTGTAAGCGCATCGGCGGGGGGCGGTAGCATAAGTTATACGCTTGATAGGCTTGGTATAGGAACAGTGTGCGAGATCAGCGTTAATGTAACGAGTGCTGTGGCGGGAACTTACACCAACACAACGGGAAATTTAACCAGCTCTGAAGGGAGCAGCGGTTCTGCAACAGCAAACTTAACTGTCGAGAGCCCATTGGTTGGCTTTGCTCTTACTATATCCCCTTCTACTATATCGCCTAGCGGCCTCAGCAGGGCCAGTTTTAATATTGATAATACCTCCAACGGCTCGAATATTTTTGCCACAAGTTTTCAAACAAGCCTACCATCTGGCGTTGTTATATCTGCGCAGCCCAATGTGGTATCTGATTGCGGAGAAACGCTACAAGCATCTGGAAGTTCAATAAACGCTAGCCAAATCAGTGTAACCGCAGGTGCGTCTTGCACCATTTCCATTGATATCACTGCCGAAAATGTGGGAAGTTATAGCATTAGCCCAAGTAACTTAACCTATTACCTGACAGGAAGTTTCACGCCTCAATTTGTTAGTGCTGAGAGTGCTACACTGGTTGTAGCGCCTACGTTCTTAAATGCTTTTTTTCCGGCATCGGCCTTGCCAGGGGGTGCGGTTCCACTTACTTTCACTATATTGAACAGCAATCGTGACAACCCTATATCAGAGCTTGCGTTTACAACCGACTTTAACGCAACGTTATCAGGGTTAGCCATATCGCAGTTACCAGCCGATAACTTCTGTGGTGTTGGCTCATCAGCAACCGGTTCATCAACACTCTCCATTTCGAATGTAAGTTTAGCGTCAGGACAAAGTTGTACTTTCGAAGTTTCTGTTCTTATTCCTGCAAATGCTGCTGCAGGGGCGTATACCAACACGACAAGCACAATAACGTATCATTTAGGCAGTACACCCACTACCAGTGTTGCTGTAACAAACACATTAAACGTTTATAAAGCGCCAACGTCTACTATGGTGTTTTTGGAAAGCCAAGCAACGTTGGGTGATGATGTTACAGCGCGCTTTACTGTAACTAACACGGATGACGCTAATGGTTTAACTGCAGGAAGTCTGCAGCTTGAACAAAACGCTTTTATTCCTGGAATGGTTATAAAAACCTTGCCCTCCGCAAATTCTTGTGGGAGTGGTTCAACTTTTACCCAATCTTTCGTTAATGATGCGCTTTCTTTTCTGATGAATAATGCTGCCCTTGCTGCAGCCGCAACCTGTACTTTTGATGTGGTGTTTACATTACCGCCCAGTGGAGCGCCAGGTGAGTACGTATTTTCCTCAAATGCCGTTTCTGGAACAGTGTCAGGGCAACAATTAGTCGGTAATATAGCATCGGACACACTCACTTTAGTTACAGCGCCTACGCTTAGCGTAGCGCTTTCATCGGCGTCTGCATTACCAGGCGACCCTTTAACTGCTACTTTTACGCTGAGTTACAGTAACAATGCGAGCGCTGCCGTTACTGAGGTTGGTTTTTCTATTGATCTAGATGCGTCACTGTCTGGGCTCGTGAGTACCAGTAGTGTACAAAGTGACGTGTGTGGCAGCGGGTCGGAGATATCAGGTACATCTACACTTACATTTTCAGGTGGAAGCTTAACGCCGGGTGATATATGCAGTTTTTCTGTTACCCTACAAATTCCAAGCGCAGCGCCGCCAGGAACCATCACGTTAACATCTAGCGAACTAAGTGGAACGGTGAATAGTTCCGCGGTATCTAATACATCGGTAAGTCAGGATGTATTAATTTCTGGTTTGACAGCAGCTAAAACGTTTTTGACCAACCCAGTGCTTCCTGGCAGTGCAACCGTTCTTCGTTACACCCTTTCAAATTCCGCAAACGCAGGTGCGGCTACGGCAATATCGTTTACCGATAGTTTAACTTCGGTGATAAGTACTATGTCGGCTGCGAGCTTACCAAGTGCCCCCTGTGGTGTTAGTTCCAGTATGTCAGGCACTACTAACCTAATATTTTCGGGCGGTGAGTTACTGCCTGGTGCTAGTTGTTCTTTTGATGTGCAAATCAATGTGCCAGTTGGCGCGACTACCGGTATTTATAACAGTACGAGTTCAGCAATAAGCGCGACGGTAGACAGCACTAATGTAAACGCAGGCGTCATAAATACTACGCTAACTGTTGAAGAGTTAACCGTAAATATAAATACTACAGCGAGTAACCCAACAGCTGCGAACCCCATCCCTATCACAATTAATTTCAGCAGAGATGTTATTAATTTCGATGGCTCAGATTTAGTCATTGCTAACGGAAGCGTTACCAGCTTTACCGGTAGCGGCGACACTTACTCGGCAGAGATTACGCCCACGGCCGATGGTGAGGTTACCGTTGATTTACTTAGCAATGCGGTAAACGATGCAGAGGATAACTCGGTTACGAATCCGGCAGCGACGCAGGTGTCAGTGACTTATGAGACGACACCTACCATTGCCGACCCTAGTGTTTCTATATCAGCTCCGAGTAATTCTGGCGCAGCAACAGGGCCCATAACGTACACAATAACTTATACAGATGTGACTCAGGTTAATTTGTCTGAGTCTACGGTTACGGTAAATAAAATGGGAGATGCAGACGCAACGGTTACCGTAACCGACGGCGACACCACAACACCCACAGTAACGCTTTCAAGTATTACTGGTGATGGAACCCTTGGAATTAGTATTGGCAGCAATACAGCCAGAAACTCTACCAAGCTGGCAGGGGCGGCTGGCCCATCTTCAACATTTACCGTAGATAACACGCAGCCAACGGTGGCAATCACGTCTTCACTTGCTGGCAATGTTTTCAATCAAAGTAGTTTTACAGCAACCTTTACGTTTAGTGAGGCAGTAACCAATTTTGAAGAGGCCGATGTAACGGCGGTAAATGCTACAGTTAGCGGATTCTCCGCTATCAGCAGTACTGAGTATAACGCCACAATTACGCCTGAAAATGAAGGCGCAGTTTCTATTGATGTTTCGGCAGGTGTAGCACAAGATGCCATTGGTAACAGCAACTTAGGGGCTAGCCAGTTTCAAGCTGATTATGATGTTACCACGCCAACGGTATCTATTACTTCTGACATTACAGGCGCATCAACTAATAGTGCTTTTGTTGCAACTTTTACGTTTAGCGAGGATGTAACGGGGTTTGCAGTAGGCGATATTGGCGCTGCGAATGCAACGTTATCAAGCTTTGCGGCAACTACGGCGTCGGTTTACACCGCTACCGTTACGCCATTAAGTGAGGGGGCCGTAACATTAGATGTTGCTTCAGGCAATGCGCAAGACAACGCCACAAATAACAATGTTGCCGCCACACAGTTTACGACTACTTTTGATACCAACGATCCTGCCGTTGTAATTTCTTCCAACGTTGTTGGTGCTGCAAACAATGCATTCACGGCTACATTTACGTTCAATGAGAGCGTGACCGGGTTTGCATTAGAAGATATTAGTGCCACTAACGCCAACGTAACGAATGTTATTGCAAGCAGTGCATCGGTTTATACCGCCACCGTTACTCCTATTGCAGATGGTGCAGTCGTATTAAATGTACCCGCAAATGCGGCGCAAGATGCCGCGGGCAATAATAATACTGCAGCATCGCCCTTCACCATCACCTTCGACACTAATTCACCCTCTGTAGTGATATCTTCCGATATTATTGGCGCTGTCACCAATAATGCGTTTACGGCCACCTTTACGTTTAGTGAAGACGTTAGCGGTTTTGCCCTAGATGATGTTGCAGTTACCAATGCTAATATAGGCAACTTTTCTTCAGTTAGCAGTTCGGTATACTCCGCAGTGGTAACGCCCACCAGTGACGGTGCTGTTACGCTGAATATTGCAGCCAGTGTAGCGCAAGACACCGCAGGCAATAGTAATGAAGCGGCTTCACAATTTTCTATTGCTTACGATGCCACCTCACCCGCGGTTGTGATCACTTCGGTAAACGCAGGCTCTCTCACTAATAGTGCATTTATGGCCACCTTTACCTTTAGTGAGAACGTAACTGGCTTTGCGCTAGCCGACATAACTGCGAGCAACGCAACCGCCAGTAACTTTGCTTCCACAAGCGCTTCTGTTTATACGGCTACGCTAACACCTGCTAGTAACGGCGTGGTTACCGTAGATGTTGCATCCGGCAGTGCACAAGATAGCGCAGGGAATAACAACACTGCAGCCAGTCAATTCACGACTACCTTCGATGCTACGCCGCCAACCGCAGCGATAAGCTCGAATCTAACCGGTGCTGTCACCAATATCCCATTCACTGCCACGTTTACCTTTAGCGAAGACGTAACCGGTTTTGTGGCAAGCGATGTCACTGCCAGTAATGCGTCGGTTGGTACACTATCTGCAACCAGTGCTTCGGTTTATACCGCTACCATAACGCCAGCAAGTGACGGCGCGGTTACCTTAAACATACCGGCAAATGTGGCACAAGATGCTGCCGGCAATGTGAATACAGCTGCGTCAGCTTTTGCGACTTCATTTGATGCTACAGCACCGAGCGTTGCCATCACTTCAAGCGCTGGGGGCTCAGTCATAAACAGTGCATTTACCGCCACCTTTACATTCAGTGAAAGTGTAACGGGCTTTACGTCAGGTGATGTGACTGTAACGAATGCCGCGGTAGGTGCAATGTCGTCAAGTAGCGGGGCTATATATACCGCAGTGGTAACGCCCACTAGCGATGGCTCAGTTACATTGGATGTTGCAACAAATGCTGCACAAGATGCCGCGGGCAATGCTAGTGTCGCAGCACCTACCTTTACCACTACCTTCGACGCTACGCCTCCATCTGTTGTGATAACGTCGAACGCAGGCTCAACAACGAACAGTGCATTTACTGCCACCTTTACGTTTAGCGAGGTTGTAAGTGGCTTTGCAGCCAGCGACGTAATGGTTACAAACGGAACGCTTGGCGTATTATCTGCAAGCAGTGAATTGGCATATACCGTCGTGGTAACACCAACTAGCAATGGTGCTGTAACGTTAGATGTTCCGGCCAATGCTGCGCAAGATAACGCGGGCAACAGCAGCACGGTAGCTAGTCAATTTTCAACAATTTATGATGCTAGTGCGCCAAGCATTGTTATCACATCTGATATTACTGGTGCCATTACAAACAGTGCATTTACCGCTACCTTTACTTTTAGTGAGGATGTTACTGGTTTTACTTTGAACGATATCGCTGTGGCCAACGCCACTGTTAGTGCACTATCATCAAGTAATAACGCAGTGTATACCGCTACAATAACTCCTGCGAGCGACGGTGTGGTAACTGTTGATGTTGCAGCAAATGTTGCTGAAGATACAGTTGGAAATGCAAACACCGAAGCCACTCAATTCTCCACTAATTACGATGTAAGCTCTCCATCGCTTGCTATTACGTCGGACATCACCGACTCGCTAACAAACAGTGCATTTACGGCTACTTTTACGTTTACTGAAGATGTGACTGGGTTTGTAGCAAGTGATGTAACCGCTGCAAATGCTACTGTGGGCACCCTAACACCGGTTAGTGCGTCGGTGTATACAGCGCTTATTACGCCCACAATAGATGGAACTGTTACCTTAAACGTGGCGGCTAATGTGTCTCAAGATGTGGCCGAAAATGGCAATATCGCTGCCACAACATTTTCTGCAGTTTACGACACTGCAGCACCTCAATTGTTAAGTTCTACACCGTCAAATGACGATATAGACATTGCTATTGCTCGGTTGGCTGTAACCTTAAACTTCACTGAAACCATTCTGGTAAATAGTGGCTCAATTGATTTAGTTAAACTTTCAGACAGTACGGTTGTTGAAACGCTGTCGTTGTTGGGTAGTTCGGTTACACGGGAGCCCACAACGATTACCGCACAGTTTGCAGTGAACCTAGAACAAAATGAGATTTATACAGTTGTTATTAGCGCTGGTGATATATCAGATGCTGCGGGTAATAGTTGGCAAGGATTAGCTAGTAGCGATCTCTCATTTACCGCTGTAAATGAACCACCCGGAAGCAACGATGATATAGCGGTAGTTGATGAAGATGATGCAGTAGTTATCGCCGTACTTGCTAATGACGAAGACTTGTCAGATGGCGTGAACCCCTCGAGCGTCAAGGTAGAAATGCAGCCGTTGCATGCAACAGCAAATGTAAACACAGACACCGGGGAAATTACTTACACGCCAGAAATCAATTTCAATGGCATGGATAGCTTTACTTACACAGTAGAAGACAACCAAGGTAGTGTCTCTGCGCCTGCGACGGTAACGATTACTGTTAATCCAATTAACGACATACCCATAGCAGTCGACGACAATGCATCAACAGGTGAAGATCAATCGTTAGTCATTTCAATTCTTGACAATGATGACGATGTAGATGCGTTAAGTAATTTACAGCCCAATATGCTAGACCCCGAATCTATAACTATCGAAACCGATGTTAACTCCGGTGCGCTAGAAATTGTTGGCGCAGCGGCGGCAAGCGCAGACAGCACATTGCAAGTTGGCCAGGTTATCTATACTCCTAACATAAACTTTTTTGGAGCCGATGTATTTACGTACACAGTACGCGATACCGAAGGTGCTACTAGCACTGTTGCTACCGTCACAATAAGTGTGGGGGCGATTAACGATAACCCTGTTGCAAGTGATGACTCGGCAAACACAATAGAAGATGAAGCCGTTGCAATAAGTGTTACGGCTAACGATTCAGATACCGAAAATGAACTCGATATACAAAGTGTTACTATAGAAGCACAAGGAACACTGGGTGTCGCCTCCGTTGATAACAACACTGGGGTAATAACCTACACGCCTAACGCAAATAGATTTGGGACAGACAGTTTTCAATATAGTGTGCAAGATCAGCAAGGTCTAGGCTCAAATATCGCAACGGTTATCGTAACTATCACATCGGTAAATGATGCTCCGGTTACTCTAGATGATACCTATACGTTAGCTTCAAGAGTGCCTACAGCGTTAGCAGTACTTGATAACGATAGCGACCCAGATAGTGAGTTTGAGCCTGACAATGAGATAAATGCCGCCAGTGTGGGCGTGGTATCAGCACCGTCGCTGGGTACAGTAATTGTTAATGGGGTAAGCGGAGTTATCACATACACACCAAACGAAGACGTAACCGTAGCATCCGACTCATTTACCTATAATGTTAAGGATCAATTGGGATCGATTTCTAATACAGCAACGGTGCAGATTGGGCTACAACTTCAATCTATCCATTTAGTAGCAAACAATGATAACGCTGCCACTGTTGAAGACACTCCAATAGCAATAAACATTCTGGCCAACGATGGTGATGATACACGTACATTAGATGTATCTAGCATCAACGTTACGCAGTTGCCTGTTAATGGTTCTACACAAGTAAATAGCGACGGCTCGGTAATATATACCCCTAATGCCAACTTCTTTGGTAACGACGCTTTCAGTTATACGGTTAATGATATTGATGGTGATACATCTAATATCGCGAGGGTGGATATAAGCGTTTCGGGGGTTAACGACGCGCCAATCATATCAGGTTCGCCTGCGTTATCTGTTATTGCCGGGCAGGAATATAGGTTTGTGCCGTCAGTTACCGACATTGACAGCAGCTCATTTATTTTTAGTGTAGATAACGCACCCTCTTGGGCAGCGTTTGATACTAGTACCGGTACACTATCTGGTAGCACAAGCGAATCAGATGCGGGCAATTACACAGATATTGTAATAAGTGTTAACGACGACGTTGGAGCGACTGCAAACCTATCGCCTTTCTCTATTGAGGTCGTGAGTACTGCTTCACTGACGCCAACAGTTAGAAATATAAGCCAAAATACAGCGGAAGATGAGTCTGTTACTTTTTCAGTGGCTGGCACCGACCCTAATAATTTACCGCTTACCTATCAACTGGTTCAGCAGCCCCAATCGGGTACTTTATCGGGTGCTTTGCCGTTACTCACCTATACACCAGATGAAAACTTTTTCGGTACAGACACTTTTACCTACACCGCGAGTAACAACGACTACACCTCTCAACCTGCTACCGTTTCTATAACCGTGACAGCTGTTAATGACGCACCTGAAGCTACTGACGATGTGGCAACCGTTGTTCAAGGGCAAGAGATTGTTATTGATGTGCTCGCTAACGATAGCGACATTGAAAGCAGCGCATTAACCATAACTAGTGCCCAAGCAGCTCAAGGGATGGCGACTATTGTAGATAATAAAGTTGCTTACTTAGCTGAGGCCAACACGACAGGCACGGTTATTGTCGATTACACCGTTAGCGACGAGGGTGGCCTATCATCATCGGCGAAAGTAGTTGTTACTGTCACTGCCGAAGAGGGGAGAGTGCCAAGCGTTAATTTAGAAGTTCCGGAAGACATAACGTTGAACGCTACAGGGTTAATTACCCGCGTAGACCTGGGGCAAGCTATTGCAACCGACGCCCTTGGAAACCCAGTAGCCACAAGGCTCAAAACACCACCATTTTTCAAACCAGGTAAACACACCGTTGTTTGGGAAGCAGACGCACAGGGTGATGTTCAACAAGGCTCACAGCTAGTAAGTGTTAACCCTATAGTATCTATTGATAAAGCTCAGAGCGTTAAAGAGGGAAGCAGGGCCACTATTAAGGTTTTTCTAAATGGCGTAGCTCCTACATACCCAGTTAACATACCCTACAGCGTAACGGGCACGAGCAATAGCAATGATCACAACTTAGTAGACGGTACGCTAGTTATCGAAAGCGGTACACAAGCAAGCATAGCCTTCGACATTGCTAGCGATGGGACAATTGAGGGCGAAGAGACAGTGATTGTGTCTATTGCAGGTGCCACTAATGTAGGTAATTCAGAGCATATACTCACAATCGTGGAGGGCGGGTTACGCCCAGTACTAAGATTAACTGCCACGCAGAATAACACCGCTGTCACTACCATATACTCTCAAGCTAGTACTGTAGACGTAAATCTTTCTTTTGAGAACAAAGCATTGAGCGATATTGTATTTGTGGATTGGAGCGAAAGCTCCAGCGAGCTGAATGCGCTTAACATATCATCGTCGGATACAATTTTCAGATTTTCTCCAGAAAGTCTTGATGCTGGTGTATATCACGTAAAGGCTAAAGCTACAGATATCGATGGATTAGAGGGCTTTACTGACATTACTTTACTTCTTGCCTCTTCATTGCCAACGCTAACTGACGAAGACAGTGATGGTGATGGCATTCCAGATAATCAAGAAGGCTTGGGAGACAAAGATGGTGACGGCATTCCTGATTATCTAGACGCTACAGACGAATGTAATGTGCAGCCAATAAGCAATAATAATGTTTCGAATTTACTCGTTGAAGGAGAGGTTGGCGCATGCTTTAAACTCGGCGCAACGGCAATCGTAAACTCAGGTGCAATTAACATTGATAAAACCATAATTACACCTGATACCGAAACAACCCTTGTGGGCCCAGTATTTGACTTTGTTGTTGCTGGTCTTAGGGACGTTGGTCAAAGTTACCGCATAGTGTTGCCTCAACAGAATATTATTCCTGCGGGGGCAATGTATCGCAAATACTCTGCTTCAGAGGCACGTTGGAAAGACTTCGAAATTAATGGAACTACAGACGCTGTGCATTCTGCCAAAGGTGAACAGGGCGTTTGCCCACCGCCGGAAAGTGAAGCTTATGTTGCAGGTCTTACGGAAGGGCATTGGTGCCTTCAACTTACCATAAGTGATGGTGGACCTAATGATGAAGATGGCATAGCCAATGGCACAATTGTTGACCCATCAGCTTTGGCTGTGGCTGCGAGCAATAATCGACGCCCGGTAGCAAACAATGACGACATAGCATTATCTTCTGATAGTGATAATCGACTAGAAGTATTGTTGAACGATACAGATCCAGACAACGATGAATTAACGCTTTTATCTGCGAACGCTTTCTTGGGTGCGATAGAGGTAGTAAATAACGAACTGGTATATGTGAAGCCAGATGCCTTCTCAGGTGTAGATACAGTTTTATATGCCATATCAGACGGTAAAGGCGGTTCAGCATTTGCAACAGCAACACTGAATGTTGACGTTAATAATGCGCCACAAGCGCAGGATGATACGGCACAAACAAATAACCGAACAGCGGTAAATATTGACGTATTAGCGAACGATACAGATGCAGATGGCGATGCATTAAGCCTTGTCTCGGCCGCGGTTGATGCCGGGCAAGTAGCCATTATTGATAATACCATTAGCTACACGCCCAACGTTGGCTTCGTTGGCAGCGCAACTATCTCATATCGCATAAAAGATACGAAAGAGGCGATAGGTGAGGCAAATGTTATAGTGAGCGTAAGCGAACGATTGAACCAAGCTCCTATAGCGCAAAGTGATAGCGCAGAAACAACAATTGAAACGCCCATTATCGTTGATGTAATTGCAAACGACACCGATATTGACGGGGATGTACTAACAGTCGTTAGCGTTTCGGCAACTCAAGGTGAAGCAACAATACAAAATAACAAAGTGCAGTTTACCCCCCCGAACGAATTTGTTGGTTCGTTATTGGTGACATATTCAGTGTCTGATGGAACAAATGAAGCAGAAGGAAGACTGTTTATCAGAGTGATTAAACCGTTTAAATCTGAAGGCGGAGCTTTCTCTGTATTACTCACGTTACTACTGTTGCTTGTATTAGTATGTCGTTTATTACTAAACAAAAACATGAAAGTGAGCAGTCAGTCGCGCACGAATAGTGAATAAATTAAAAGTTTAACAATGCTAAAAGGCATTGGGAGAAATAGTATGTTATTAACCTTCAAAAACGCTAGGTCCTTATCTTTTCAGGTTTCTTTGGTTGTATCGCTCTGCGCCTCTGTTTCGGCTTATGCTAACCAAGATGAGTTTGTTTTAGAGCCCTACGAATTAAAGCAGCGTTTGGCTCAGCAAAAGCGTCAGGTAGAGTTGAACGCTATGCAAAAAGGGGAGCTGCTTGCAATGCCATCAAGTCAACATTTGGATGTTTCTACAGTAGATAATTACGATGAATATGTGTTTACTGTTACTAATCAGCAGGGCTTTAGAAAACAGGTTAAAAACACCTATGGCAGTGTAGATATATACGATATGGACCTGCCCTATGACGGCCAATACGACTATGAAATATTAGCGATAAAAAACACTGGTGAAGAAATAGTCGATGTGATGAATAACGGCAGAGGTGCCAATGCATCAACAACAATAACAATATCAAAAACCATTACCGGAAACTTTACGACGATTAATGGAAACATTGTTATTCCAGAAACTCTAGCCGAGCCAAAGCCCGGCGTAGAAACGCATAAGATAGACGTACTGCCACAAAAAGAACAAACCTTTAATCAAAAGCGAACAATTACTCCAGTTATTTCAACTAAAGAAAATACCATCACACGCCCTAACGAACCCATGCTGTTCTCTGCTAAAGAGATATTTTCGGGAGAAGAAAAATAATGAAACTTAAAAATAAAATTGTATCTAGTGTTTTATGCATTCCCCTTTTTCTTCCATTAACGAATGTGAGTGCAGACCAGCAGTTTCAAGATGATGTTGTTGTTAAGGGGAGTTTATGTGTTGGTATTGACTGCGTTAATGGCGAGAACTTCGGATTTGATACTATTCGCTTGAAAGAAAACAATTTGAGAATAAGGTTTACAGATACGAGCGCTAGTTCGTCTTTTCCTACAATCGATTGGCAAATAACAGTAAACGACTCAGCTAACGGCGGTTTAAACTATTTCAGAATAGAAAATATAGATAGTGCCAAAAGTCCACTTACGATTTTGGACTCAGCGCCAAGTAACGCCATTTATGTAACTGGTACTGGAGTTGGTTTTAATACTTCTGCACCATTAGTAAATCTTCACGTAAAAGCTGGAAATTCGCCAGCATTGAGATTGGAACAAGACGGGTCTAGCGGTTTTTCAGCGCAAGCTTGGGATGTTGCAGGTAATGAAACTAACTTTTTCGTACGTGATGTAACCAACAGTTCAAAGATTCCTTTTAAAATTAGACCTAGTGCTCCAAACAACAGCTTATACATCGATAATGATGGAGACATAGGTTTTGAAACCTCAACGCCTGATGGTCTGTTTGATATTGCACACCCTTCAGATGCCAATAATCATGCCGTTTTAGTAAGTCCAATAGGCAACTTTGGTATCAACATTGATAATGGCTTCAACCCTTTAGGCCTTTTTGATGTGCAAACTACAGGTGGAGTATCGAGGTTCGCTGTTGCAGCTGATGGCAGTGTGGGGGTTGGTACGAGTTCGCCTTCAGGTAGATTTGATGTTAGAGACGTGACAGGATCAAATACGCTTTTCAGTATAGCCGAATCGGGTGAAACTGTGTCCCAGAGCAGTTTCTTAGATACTAATTCAGCTAACTGTAGTAGTGGTATTACATGCGGTAGATTTAGTCCAATAATGACCATAGCAGAAACAAATAATGATACCACTGGCCGTATGTTGTTAAATCTTAAAAACAACGCGCCTGGCTGGCTAGGGTTTGAGAATACTAGTCTTAACGAACAGTGGTTTATTGCTAACGCACCCACTAGTTTGAACTTCGCCTTTTCAGACTTTAATGCTGGTACGTTAACGTTACCGCTTCAGTTGTTTAACAATGGCGACGTGAAAATGGCAGGAACCTTATATTCAAATTCCAGTGTTTATTTAAAAGAGAATATCACTGAAGTAAGTCTTCAAAAGGTGCTGGAGCTCGTTGAAAACCTTAATGTTTACACGTGGAACTATATTGATAATGCAGAAGACAACAAACACATTGGCCCAATGGCTCAAGATTTTTATAAGTCTTTTGGTTTAGGAAAAGATAACGAGCATATTAGCAGCCTAGATGTGAGTGGTGTTTCTTTGGCAGCGATTCAAGCGCTTTATGCTCGAATAAAGGCGCTTGAAGAAAAAGTAAAAATAATGGAAAAAAATAAGGGATAATTGCAAACAGGGCTAGTTGGTTGGCTTGAACAGCAAAAAACATGGGGATGTTCTTCGCTGTTCAGGCATCAATAAAACTCCTCCAACGCTAAAGATTTTTCAAGGATAGGCTTTGTCCACTCGCACCATGTGCAAGGTTTTGCTTTGCTAGCACTAATGCTAAAGCTGCAACCTCGTTTGGTTCTTTTTGACCATTTGGATTCATTTGAGTTTTTACCGAACCAGGAATCAATTCATTTACATTAATCCTTTTGTCCTTAAGCTCTTTCGCTAATGACATAGCTAGTGATCGACAAGCGCCTTTTGCTGCAGCGTAGGCTGAATTGGATGCTGCTCCGCTTAGCCCGATAGCAGAGCCGATAAAAATGATATTTCCCCCACATCGCTCTCCCATGCTTGCTGCACTGAGTTTAGCAGCAATGACACTGGCAGATATATTTAGAAAAACTTCCTGTTGCCAGTGTTGTATGTCGACTTGAGTAATGTCTCCGCTGGCTGAATTAGATGCAGCGTTTATAAAGGAAATATCAATACATCCAAACTCTCTATGGATATTGGCGAACATTTTAGCCATGGCCGTTGAGTCAGAGGCATCTACTGCAAAACCAACAACTTTAGAACACACGGCATATTGAGATAAATCGTTGATTGACGATGCTAGTTTAGTTTCATTCCTACCAGTAACAATGACATGACAAGATTCCAATAATAGTGACTGTGCGATACTTTTTCCTATACCACTACTACCGCCAGTAATAAGAGCAACTTTTCCAGCCAAGTCGTCTGTATTAGGTGATAGAAATGGATACTTAAGGACCTCCTTAGCAGCAGCTAGCTCTTCTGGAATTACAGTCGTCCCTCGACATAGCCTAGCTACAAAAGAGTGCCGTTCTTTTGTGCATGTCGATGGTAAGCTTCTGTGTAGCAAGCCTGAGTGGAACAGCATAAACTCCCCTTTCTTCAAAGGTACCTGTTGTTTTCTTTTTATCAAATGCTGCGGAATATTTAAAAAGTGTTCGTTAAACGCTCTTTTATGAAATGGTCTAGTATCTCTATCGAAGTCTTCATCTGGCAGGTGTGAGCCTAAGATAAACTCCATCAAACCGCTTTTTTCATCCATATCACTAAGAGCGACGAGAATAGAAAAGTGATTTTCAAGGTTATTAAAATCGACCGGTTGGTCCCCATCTTCAAAGTGACGATCGTGATGCCATGGGATCTCACTTGAGCCCTCTACTTTTTTAAAACTGTTTGTTCGCCAAACAACTAAATCATTTCCGAAAAGTAGTTCAATTTTACCGGATATCTGCTTACTTGATAAAAGTCGTTGGCAGACTCCGCTGGTGACGTGGCGATTTTTCACAGAGGCACCGTCCTCCAAGCTGGCGACAACGTCGTCCAGTAGAAAGCTCTCTGACAGCTCAAAAGGGCCAGCTAAGCCATCTTTGTTGAGGCAGAACTCCATTTATAGCTCCTTACAGATAGATACACTTTTATGAAAACACGATTATTGTACTCAATTTAAAAATAATTACTTTACAAAGTAAACATAACGTACCGCTTTAAGCGCAAACATGTAATCAAATAGCACTGAAGGCAGTTCTACTACTAATTTATTTTTGTGTGGTGAGTTTTATGCATTCCAATAATTACAAACTTTGCTGCACATGAATTTGATGGTTATACTCAGATGACAATAATAATGTGAGCATTTTTGCCAACTAATATGAAACGATCTCTCACAACCATAGTCGCTTCTGGCTGGTTCGCATTTAGCCTTATCTCGTTTTCTCATATTCCAGTAATATTTGCTGCTGAGTCGACTGATATTGGTAGTGTTGCTACAAGTACTGCTGTTCGCAGTGCTTCTCTGAATAACATCTCTTTGAGTAGCTCTTCTCTCGATGTTGAATTATCACGCTTAATAAACGCACACCAAATCAATGTAATTAAGACGGAAAACTCTCAAAGCCCTGAAAAAATTAAACTTGGGCAGTTGCTGTTTTTCGATAAAGCGTTAAGCGGAAGTAAAGATATAGCATGTGCAACCTGCCATCATCCCAACACGCACTCGGGAGATGATTTAAGTCTGTCTATCGGTGTGGGTGGTCAAGGAATAGGGTACACAAGAGTGCTCGGTGAAACACGGCTTTTGATACCGCGCAATGCGCCAGAAATATTTAACCGAGGGGCACAAGATTGGCGAAGTATGTTTTGGGACGGGCGTGTAGAAATCGATTCTCATGGCGAAATAAATTCACCAGCAGATGAGAACTTGCCATCAAAGCTGCTCGACAATATAGTGGCGATGCAAGCCATGTTCCCTGTAACGTCTCGTCAAGAGATGCGAGGGCGAAAGGGTGATCTTGACATTACGGGCAAACCTAACACTCTAGCGGCAATGGGCGATACGGACTTTGAAGAAATTTGGGCTCGCGTAATGGCACGAATTACTGCTATCCCAGCATATGTCGATTTGTTTGCAAAAGCCTATCCAGAAACATCTACCGATGACTTACATTTTGCCCATGCGGCAAATGCATTGGCTGCTTTTCAAACACTATCATTTGCGTTTGAAGATAGTCCCTGGGATCGTTATTTGAGAAGTGAAACGAACGCCTTACCTACTAAGGCAAAAGAGGGAGCTATACTCTTTTATGGTCAAGCAGGTTGTTCTTCGTGTCATAGCGGTACATTAATGACCGACCAAAAATATTATAATATTTTGGTGCCACAAATTGGGCCAGGCCATCGTGACAGCGCGGGTTTTGATATTGGACGGGCTAGAGTTACCGATAAAAAGGAGGATGCATTTGCGTTTCGCACTCCGCCCTTGCGTAATGTCGCTAGTACCGGCCCTTGGATGCACAATGGCGCTTACACATCGTTAAAAGCCGTTATCGAACACCACCAAAACCCTCTTGAGATGCTTCAGTCTTACGATGTTTCTCAACTTGATAGAAGCTTAGGAAAAACTTTTCGTTTGAATACATCTACCATTCTCTTGATGTCGCAAACTTTTTCTCCTGAAATTAATGTGGTTCCAGATTTAAATAATGAGGAGGTGGAGCGATTAATCGCATTCTTGGAGGCGTTGACTTCACCTTCCTCCAAGGACTTGTCACACCTTGTACCCGAAAGCGTCCCCAGCGGGTTACCCGTCGATCACTAAGTTATAATAACTCTTATTTTGGAGATATTGATGTCTTTCACCTTTTTTAAAGGTAAATACCTTGCTGTTTATGCAGTGAACATAATGTTTTGTTTACTATCAGTGAATAGCCAAGCTGCTCAAAATGCCTCAATAGCAGCACCAAACACTATCCAAGCGAAGCCGCTACACATTACTGAGCAGAGAAAGACAACTCTTTTTACTCGACTAGAAGAAGCTGATACAGGCATTCGATTTTTCAACAAACTCTCAATAGAAAATCAGCGTAACTTCACCTTCAATGGCGCAGGTTTGGCGTCGGGCGATTTTGATGGAGATGCTTTAACCGATTTGTATCTTGTTACTGAGGAAGGTCAAAGTAAGCTTTATAGAAATATAGGTGGATTCAAATTTGAAGATGTCACCGAAAAAGCGGGTCTAAAGCAAAACAAACAGGGCTTTGCTATTGGTGCCTACTTTGCAGATATAGACAATGACCGAGATCTCGATTTATTTCTTACTAACTGGCATGTTCCTAATCAACTTTACCGTAATAATGGTGATGGTACCTTTACCGATATCACTGATATATCGGGCGTGGGCTATAACGGTGGCTCAACTACCGCTACGTTTGCAGACTATGATCGAGATGGTGACTTAGATTTTTTTGTCGCTACCTATCGGCCTGCTGATTTAGCTGCCGAAATAGGCACGCCAAAACTTGAAATGAAAGACGGAAAGATTAGTGTTCCAGAGAATTTGAAAAGCGCTATAGAGTTATTCGAAACCAAGAAGGGGCTGAGTGTTCGGCAACTTGGCGAGGCGGATTTACTTTACCGCAATAACGGTGATAGTACATTTACCGAAGTAGCCAAAAATGCAGGTATTTCTGGGGGGTATTGGGGGCTTTCAGCATCGTTCAGTGATATTGATAACGACGGTTGGCCTGATTTGTATGTTACCAATGATTTTTGGTCGCCAGATGTGTTTTACCACAATAACGGTGATGGCACTTTCACGTTAATAGATGCTAGTAAAATACAGCAAACCCCTATGTTTGCCATGGGCATGGATTTTGGAGACATTAACAACGATGGCCTAATGGATTTCTTTGTAGGCGATATGTTGAGTAAAGATGCCACCTTGCGATTAACTCAGCATGGCTTAATGGATACTACGTTGCCACCTGATGAAGCGGCAGCGCAAGTTATGCACAATGGTTTATTTTTAAATAATGGTGATGGTTCGTTTAGTGAAATAGCGTGGATGGCTGGCGTGGCTGCAAGTGAATGGACATGGTCCACAAAGTTTGCCGATATCGATCTCGATGGCTACGTAGACTTGTTAATTAACAATGGAATGGTGGGCGACTTAATGGACAGCGACGTACTCGCCAATATCAATCTTCCTCAATTTAAAAATGCCCCAGCGTACTATGACAGCTACCCTAAGCTAGCAACGCCAAACGTTGCCTTTCGTAATAATGGCGACCTCACCTTTAGTGATGTTTCAGCAGAATGGGGCGTTGATGATGCCAATATTGCCCATGGCGCCACACTGGCAGATTTTGACAATGATGGCGATTTAGACAAGATAGATAGCGTTATGAACGAGGCACTTGGTGTATACCGGAACGATGCTAAAAATAATCGTATTGTTATTGAACTTGTGGGTTACCGGTCAAATACTTTTGGTATTGGGGCTAGAGTTACAGTAACCACTAAGAACGGCGCTAAACAAATAAAACAGATGAGCAGTTCGGGCGGGTATCTGTCGAGCCATGCGCCAATTCTTGTATATGGCTTAGGTAATGCAACTGAGATAGAGCAGATTGAAGTAGAATGGCCCTCTGGGCACTATCAACAATTCAGTTCAATTGATAATAATGCATTGCTAGCGAATCAGCGTTATAAGATTGCAGAGCAAAATAAGGAGATTTCTCTGCCGCCAGCTCTTAGGTTAAAGGCTGACGGTATGCAATTTGAAGAAGTCGGTTTGAAAGTAGGTTTAACAAGCGCCCATGTCGAAGCAAATTTTGATGATAGGCAATACAAAGGCTATGACGATTTTGAAGAGCAGCTTTTGTTGCCACGTCGGCTTTCGGCAATTGGGCCTGGTGTGTCATGGACAGACATGGATAGCGATGGCGATGACGACCTTTATGTTGCTGGAGCACATGGACAGCCGGGCATGGTTTATCAAAATGCAGGAAATAACACATTTGAGTTGATTGAAAATCGCCTTACACCCTCTACCCTCGAAGAATTAGCAACGGTATGGCATGCTGATGGCTCTTTCGCTTCTAGTTTTAGTCGATATGAAGCGCCTAAAGCACCCATAGCAGCAATACTGGGCGGTGCGCAAACTCAGCAACTTAACGGCGTAGCCTCAGGAGGCGCGCTAGCATTAAATGATGTAGACGGCGACGGTGATTTGGACCTTTTTGTGGGTGGCCGAGCAATTCCCAATAAATGGCCGTTACCTGCGTCGAGTTATATCTATCGTAATGATGGTGATACTTACATAGATATTACCGCTGAAGTTGCCCCTGAACTATTAGAACTTGGACTCGCTACTGGTGCCATGTGGCTCGATATTGATAATGATCAAGATAGCGATTTAATGATTGCTACCGAGTATGGTCCTATTCGTTTGTTCGTTAACAACCAAGGTTTTTTTAAAGATAACACAGCTGCATATGGGCTCGGCAAGTGGCATGGCCTCTGGACAGGGATTACAGCAGGTGATTTTAACGAAGACGGGTATATGGATTTTGCGGCAGCGAACTGGGGCATGAATACTCGATACAGTGCATCAGATAAGTACCCCCTCATGCTCTATGCTGGGAACATCGATAGCGAACACAATGGCGTCAGCGACATAGATATTGTAGAGGCCGAGTACGTCGATAGTATTTTAAGACCAATGCGTGAACGCGGAATGGCAGGAGCTGTAATGCCATTTGTTTATGAAAAATTTTCTACTTTTCGAGATTATGCCGAGTCATCATTGACAGAAATTTACGGTGAGCGCCTTGAGCATGACGATGTCACTACGCTTTATGCTAACACACTACACCATGGGGTTTTTATCAATGATGGTAAAGGCAGTTTTGATATGCAACCTTTGCCAGGCCTAGCGCAGGCAACAACGGGGTACGGCATTACTTCTGCCGATTTCAATAACGACGGTCATGAAGATTTGTATCTGGTAGGTAACTTTAGTTACATGGACCACGAGTTTAGGCAGTTTGCTGGTGGTATTAGCTATTTACTCCACGGTAACGGAGACGGCACTTTTAATGAGATCCCAACTAAAGAAAGTGGATTGTTTGTTCCTTATGATGGTCGAGGGGTTGCGGTTAGCGATTACAATAAAGACGGATGGGTAGATATCGCTGTTGGTGTGAACAACGAAAGACCTATGTTGTTTGAAAACAAGGGCGCGAGTGAGTATTGTTCGGTAACGCTGAATATTGAGGGTAGAGAGCTTAATCCGTTGGCTATTGGAGCGCGCATAGAGGTTACTAGAGACGACAGCACGAAAACCGCGCGCGAAGTTCAGGCGGGAAGCGGCTATTTTTCGCAAAATAGTGCCGTGCAGTTATTTGGGCTCGGAAAAAATGAGCGTGCGTCAATAAAGGTTATTTGGCCGAATGGTAAGATTAACACTGAATCGCCTGTTCAATGTGGCAGCATGACCTTGAAGCAGTGAAGCTTGCCAGCATAACCAAACGCTATGAGTAGGTAGTTAACCGCACTGGCCACGCCCGGTGTTTTTTAATGGAGCAAAAATGGCATTTTTAGAGAAACAAACATTCACTACCGTTATCGACAGTACCCCCTTGGTATCTATCGACTTGTTGGTGGAAAACACAGGAGGACAGGTGTTGTTGGGCTATAGAAACAACCGTCCTGCAAAAGGCTACTGGTTTGTTCCTGGTGGAAGAATATTAAAAAACGAGACGCTCAAAAGTGCTTTCGAGCGGCTAACCTTAGCGGAGCTTGGGGAAAAATTCGATATAAAGCAAGCTACACTGCAAGGCCCGTATGATCATATTTACGAAGATAGTGTGTTTGGTGATACTCCATCGACGCATTATGTTGCAATTGCCTATCGACTTAAAGTCGAACATATTCAAAACTTACCGCGTGACCAACATTCACGCTATATGTGGCTACATCCTTCAGACATAATGCAAAGAAGTGATATACACGCCAACACGAAAGCATATTTTTCGGCAAATAAATAACTTGGTATTGAAGACTTCTAATGAAAGTACTTAGTTTCGATTGCTACTGGCAAAAGCCAGCGATAACCGAGCAACACGCATTTGAAAAAGTGAAGTTTTTTCATGATGATAATGGTGACGACTTAATTTATTTAGCATTTCCATGGGCTACATTATTCGATTTGCATGATAGAAACCAAGGGAGTGTTTATAAGAAGCTTACTGATTTCTTACATAGGGTTACTTCTCGAATACCGCAAAATTCTCGAGTAGTAACAGTATGTCAACATATTAGGTTAGAGCAGCATAAAAATTTTCTTATTGATTCTGGGGTCACCGACGTTTTTTGGTGTCACTGTGCATCAAACTTCAGTATACCAGGGTTATCAATTTATCCTTTTCCCCTATTCCCAGCTATACAAGTGAAAGCGAAGTACTTACAACATCGAGCGTATTTAGCAGGTTTTGTAGGAGCAAAAGCAAACCAATACTATATGGCTGAAACGAGAAATAAATTGTCGTCAATTTTTCACGGTTTTTCAGACGTGTACATTGAGCTCAAAGAAGGTTGGGACTTTGATGAAACGGTATATAAAACTCAGATGGCTGCGAAAATTTTTGAGCCGACGTCATTTAAAAGCGATGTAATGTATGCTGACATTCTGAGAGACAGTATTTTCGCACTCTGCCCATCTGGAACTGGTCCGAACTCATACCGTCTTTGGGAAGCAATTCACGCACAAGTAATCCCAGTTATTTTGGCTGACACGTATATTCCGCCAGGAAATGTAAGCTTATGGGAAGAAGCGTGTATAATTGCAAAGGAGTCTGAGATAGATAAACTCCCTAGCATCTTGCTAGAGCATAACTCTAAACCAGCACTATTAGAAGCAAAAATGATAGCGCTTAAACAACTTAAATTCTTATATGGCATCGAGAATTTTGTGTCGGATATTATCGAGTTCGAGCAAAAAAACAAGTGTAAGAGCACGCTAGATGCTTCCATAACAAAAATAGCCAGTCGAGCATTAATGGGCAATAAGCAAGCCACTTCAATAATTGGATTACACCAAAAGAGTTCCTCTTTATTAGGTCGTGAAGCCCAAAGTTCAGGCTATTTAGACTTTGTTATTAATAAATCGTAAGAAGCGCGGTAGGTCTAGTTTGCATAAAAAAATTTCGATATATATATTTGGACAATTTATAAAGCGCATTCCATTTAGTTATGCATCATATAGCCCGTATTTCTCTCAATTCTTTGAGGTCGTAGATCAACCGGAAAAAGCTGACTTTTTAGTGTGTGGCTTTTTTGGAGATATTAAAACCAGTTCGGAACTGATCGCAGCTGCAAAAGGAAAAAACAAAAGCGTACAGATAGTCGTGCTATCAGAAGAGCCATTGTGGGACACGCTTTGGTATTATCGTTGGGAGCGACCTATTCATGACGTTATTGTCGAGGTGGATGGTAGGACCCAAAAATGGCCTTTTCATTTTGTGAACCACGCTAACTCAGATATTTTTGATTTTCACCAACTTCCATATTTCATCACTACTGAAAATTCGTACACGCAGAGGTATTGCCAATTAATTAAACTGTCCAGTTCTCTCTCGTCAAAAGAAATACTTAAACGTTGGCAGCGAGCAAAAAGTAGATATTCTTTCATTGCAGAAAAACGTTTACGAGATGCTTATCATAAAGAAGATCATAACTCTCAACTGCTTGGGTTAAGTGTGTATAGAACGAAGGTTGCAATGGAGGTACAACAACAATGCACTTCTACACGGTGTATAGGGAAGGGGTGGGAAAGCGAAAATGCACGACAAAGCCTGGCAGATTGGCATCTAAATAAAATAGTCACATTATTGGATGATAACTTCGTTGTATCTGCTATCGAGAATACCGTGGTTGATAATTACATCAGCGAAAAACCTTTCGACGCAATATCACTTGGCGCTTTACCTGTTTATTGGGCAAACGACTCTCATAGAATTCACGAGTTTATTAGCTCAGATTCAATGATAAATATTTCTGGTTTAGATTTCAGGGACGCCGCGCGATTTATACTAGACTTTAAGCCAACAATTTCTAATGTAGAAGCTTTGATTCAAACAAGAGAGTCTTTTCTAGAACGTATAACTGCAAAAAACGTATTGACCGAAGAAAGATGCTTAGTAGCTGCGAAAACATATCTACACTTTCTAAACTTGCCGCATTTGTAATCACAAATAGTTACTCAATCTGATACTTGGTTGCGCGTTACCCCAACTGCTCGATATACTGACTCGCTATGATATTGGAAGGGTGTGTAAGTAAATGGATGCAAAAAATAACAATAGCGAAAGCTTTTCATTGTTAAAGTTGGCGCAATGTGCAGCATCAGAAAAACGCAATAAAAGTGCGGGTTTGTTGTATAAACTGGCAATGCTAGCTAAACCACACCTTTCGTATTCAATATCTCGATTGTTGGAAACCCATGGCATTCAAGATGACATCGTTAATACACCCTTCCCAAATTTATGCATTATTGCAGACGTAAAATATAGTGACGTGGTAAACGTACTTTTGCAGCAGATTGAAATTTTCTCATTAGAAGTATGGAAAGTAGTGTTGTTTGCTGATGCTAGCTCTTATGAATCTAATACAATAGTAGACGAATTTAGTTCTAAACATGTAAATGTTGAAATTAAAGATGCCTCGTCTTCTTCTCCACTAAGTTTTTGGCTAGAGCATTCATTAAAAGATGAAAGCCGCGATGTGTTGCCTGTTTTTGTAAATCGAGAGATCCTTTGCGAGCAATTCCCAAAAAACGATTGTCTTCAGCTGCTAGCACAGTCTTTGATTCACCCAGGTAATCAAAGCCACGCATTTAATAGTGGTATCGCGCATGACGTCGACCTATCAACGGTAGCAAACTTCGATTTGGTGTTAACCGTTACCTCTGATGCGGTAGCTGAAGAGACGTTAAAAAGCCTGAGCTTATTTTCTAAATATACGGGAATAAAAGTTCATTTGGTCGCATCATCAGCTAAGTTTATTTTCGACTCTGAAAACATAATGACTTGGTTAGAAGGTGAAATAATAGAACGACTTCAGGCTAGCGACAGCGACTTTCATTTCTGTTCTGATGTCACTGAATTTATAAAAAAACTTAATGCTGAAAAAGCAGTGATTTTGCCTATTGAGCTAGCTTTATATGCCACACCGCTACTATACAAGCTGACCTTTCACGCTTTTGATATACCTACGTACGTTAGCGACTGGTTTCAAGTTGTATCGGTAAAGGAAGTTCAAAATTCGGGTGACGCTCAGTTTAAATACTCACCGTTGAAACCCTCAACGGAATTGGTTTGGCAGAAGAAAGTCTCAGGGTTTATTACAGATCAAGCTATAAATCGTTTAGGCGGTGTAGAAGCATTTAGAAAACACCGCTTGGCCTTTAATGGAATCCTATTTTCGGAAATTGACGAATGGTGGTTGCTTGGAAACACTAACTTTGAAAATACAAAAGGCTTTAATTGTTTTCCTTCAGAAGTAAAAAGTAATGGTAAAACGTCGCTGGTTTTTGATATTCAGCCCATTACGCAAGAGCAGCACCCTGCCTTCAGATATTTACCTGCTAGTTCAATTAACTTAAGGCGCAGAGTTATAACAGCTCGCCGGCTTCCAAATATTGGAGTTACAAAAACATCGCAGAACGCGCTATTCGTTATGACTTGTTTTAACAAAGAGCAGTTTATTGAAGAAAGTGTTTATGGCGTACTCATGCAAACGCACCCTAACGTGAAACTCTATGTCTGCGATGACGCTAGCACCGACAATTCACTCGCCGCGGCCAAAAATATATTATCGATTGTAAAGCCAAATTTTTCATTTGATATCTATGAAGGAAAAGGTGGAGAAGGCACCTATCAGTTAAGAAATAAGATAATTCATCAATCACTCAACAATAACTCGGTTTATTTCATTAATGATGCTGATGATATTAGCTGTGCAAAAAGAGCTGAACTTCAGTTAAACCAGTTAGCTTCACCAGAAAAGCTATATACATTTGGCGATATTACAAGAATTGATTCGCGTGGGCGTGCTCTCACGTTAGAGGGAGTGTCTGAGCGTTATGGAACGGCATCTTTCGCCGCGAAAACTGAAATACATCAGCAATATGGGTTTTATGAAAACCTCCAAAAAGGCGCTGACACAGAATTTATTGAACGAATGCAATTTTATGCACCTTCTAACTTAGGGGGATGGTGGCGATATCCTGTTTTATTTCAAAGCTTCACAAGCGATAACTTAACTTCGGATATATATGCGATTACAGAGCAGGGGAACTTAGTTCAGAATATAAGTGCAAGAACTAAGTACTTAGAACTTTCTAGAGAAAGACACAAGAAAATGCTAAAAAGCTCTTTGTGCAAGGTGTTTACTTATAACAACTTAAGTTTCCCTGTAAATTATCATCAGAATATTTCAGAGTTCTTCACTTCCACTTCCAATGCTGAAATATTACCAGACGTTACACCAGAGTTGACTATTACTAGCAAGGGGTTAGCCGATTTAGGGTGGGAGACTTTACCTGCAAAAATTAACAAAGATGACAATAGTAGTTTTTTGCGCCTAATGTCGGAACTGGAGCCTGATCAACACGAATACTTAATGGTGAAGGATACAAGTGGCAGCACGATACTTAATGTTTTACAAAAAGAAGACAGGGGGCTTCTCTTTAAAGCTGTGGGTAATTTAGGGGTATGCTTTGTGGCTATCTATTTGAATAAGGATGGCGAAAAATTATCTCACCAGTTTTTTTGGGTAAATCAGGTCATGCCTGTTAAAATACCTCCGGAATGCAGAAAAGTGCAGTTAGGGTTTAGAATTCAAGGAAAGGGCACTTGTGACTTTGAAGCGGTGGAAGTTGGTGAGTTTTGATAATATTTTTATATTATCCGCCTACACATAACCATTGATATAAATACTCCGAAGTGGCAATTGCCTTTCAAAAAAGTAGATTTTGCCAATTTGAGAGTGGCTTTTTAATATGGTGAATATATCTTTCGAATGCACTTAATCAAGAATATCTGGAACCAAAAGTGCAAAGTTTTTTACACGCTGACATCTGCATGGCGTGGAAGATAAATTGTTGTTTAATAGGGCTAAATAATGGATTTTAATATTTTGTCAGTAGTTGGGCTGGGCTATATAGGGCTCCCTACAGCTGCTGTTTTCGCATCTAGAAAAATGAAAGTCATTGGTGTAGATGTCAGCGAGAAAGCGGTAAATACAATCAATCGTGGAGAGATCCATATTGTAGAACCTGACCTCGATTTAGTTGTTCACGCAGCAGTAACAGAGGGTTATCTACGTGCGACTATGACACCTGAACCTGCAGATGCATTTATTATTGCCGTGCCAACACCTTTCAAAGACAACCACGAAGCAGATCTCACGTATATCGAGAGCGCATCTAAAGCGATTGCGCCTGTGCTGAAGAAAGGCAACTTAGTAATATTAGAATCGACTTCTCCTATTGGTGCCACCGAAAAAATGGCTGAGTGGCTAGCAGAAGCGCGGCCAGATTTATCTTTTCCTCAGTCTAATGGCAGCGATTCTGATATTCGTATTGCGCATTGTCCAGAAAGAGTGCTACCTGGTCATGTTCTAAGAGAGTTGGTAGAAAACGATCGCGTTATTGGAGGAATGTCGCCTGCATGTTCAGAAGCTGCTATCTCCTTGTACAAAACTGTTGTAAAAGGTGAATGCGTAGTAACTAACGCACGAACAGCAGAAATGGCCAAACTCACTGAAAACAGTTTCAGAGACGTCAACATTGCTTTTGCTAACGAATTATCAATTATATGTGACAAGTTAGATATCAATGTCTGGGAATTAATTGCGCTTGCTAACCGCCACCCAAGAGTAAATATATTGCAGCCTGGAGCAGGTGTAGGTGGTCACTGTATTGCTGTTGATCCTTGGTTCATCGTAGCGAGTGCGCCAGAACAAGCAAAAATTGTTAGGACTGCTCGTGAAGTTAACGACTCTAAACCTGAATGGGTGCTTGAACAAGTTAGAACAAAATTGGATGAATGGCACAAAGCGAATCCTAATTTAGGGCGAGAAGACGCACGAATAGCTGTACTTGGGGTTGCGTTCAAGCCTGATATCGACGACTTGCGAGAAAGTCCTGCCCTGGGAATTGCTGAAAGGATCAGCAAAATGGGCTGTAAGACTATGGTAGTAGAGCCGAATATAGAAGAACTACCGCAACTGCTTGGTGAAGAAAATGTTTCTTTAGTCGAAGTAGACCGCGCGTTGAAAGCGGACGTTATTTGTATATTGGTGAAACACACTGCGTTCAGTAAAGTCAAAGACAAATTAGCAGCGCATGAAAGTGTTTTAGACGCTGTTGGTCTGCTAGCGTAACAAGTGTCGTAAACTAACTTCTCAATTTTATTTAAGAATAATTCATATGAAAGTACTTACCGTTTTTGGTACCAGGCCAGAAGCAATAAAGATGGCTCCTCTAGTAAAAGAGATGGCGAAGGATAGCGCTGTCGATTCGAGAGTGTGTGTGACTGGACAGCATCGTGAAATGCTCAATCAAGTTCTTGAATTGTTCGATATATCGCCAGACTTTGATCTGAAGATAATGAAGCCAGGACAAGATCTTACAGACATTACATCCAGCATACTGCTTGGGTTGAGACCGATACTTAAAGAGTTTAGCCCTGATATTGTTTTGGTTCATGGCGATACAGCAACAACGTTTGCAGCTACCCTTGCTTGCTACTACCAGCAAATTCCAGTGGGTCATGTGGAAGCCGGACTAAGGACTGGCAACATTTATTCTCCTTGGCCGGAAGAAGCAAATAGGAAACTGACTGGGGCTTTAGCCGAGTTACACTTTGCTCCAACTGAGAAGTCAGCGGCTAACCTCTATAATGAAGGCATTGATAAAAAGAAGATTTTCATTACCGGGAACACTGTTATAGATGCACTTTTGGAAGTAGTGAATAAGTTGGAAGAAAATCAAACTTTAAATGCTCACTTCTCTGAAATGTTTTCATTTCTTGATAAGCACAAAAAATTGATTCTTGTGACTGGGCATAGAAGAGAAAGCTTCGGTAGTGGTTTTGAAAGAATTTGTGAATCACTTGCAAAAATTGCGAGCGACAACCCTGAATGCCAAATAGTGTATCCAGTCCATCTCAACCCGAATGTACAAGAGCCAGTGAAACGTTTACTTTCTGATATCGATAACGTGACGTTGATAGAGCCCTTGGATTATCTTCCTTTTGTTTACTTGATGAATCAAAGTTATTTGATCCTTACTGACTCTGGCGGGATTCAAGAAGAAGCACCATCGTTAGGTAAGCCCGTCTTAGTAATGCGTGAAACAACTGAAAGACCTGAAGCTGTAGAAGCTGGTACGGTAAAGCTTGTAGGTACTGACGTAAAATTAATAACGGATACAATTTCTTCATTGATTAATGATTCTCAGTTTTATGAAGAAATGAGTTTTGCTCACAACCCATATGGAGATGGGAAAGCAAGCTTAAGAATATGCGAAGTTATCAAACAGAAGTTCGATAACTAACATGCTCCCTGTTGCCCGCGTGACTACGCCAAAATAACCTAAGAAACTTATACAGACATGCTGAAAAAACACTTACGATCAATAAGCTCGCTTGTTATAAAAAAAGATCAAGCGAGCTTGAATAAAATGAAAGCTAAATTATTGGCGTCTCGCTGTTTCGATGAAGACTGGTATAAACGCTCATACCCTTCGGTTATGAAGAAACGTAGGTGGAAAAATAGTCCTATTGACCATTTTCTAGAAAAAGGACTCGAAGAACAAACATCACCTGGTATTTGGTTTGATTCAAAGTGGTATTTAAATCAAAACGAGGACGTTGCAAAAGCGGGTATCAATCCACTTATTCATTACCTCCATCACGGTCACAATGAGGGAAGATACCGATCTAGCAAATCTCTGTTTAACCCTATTGTTTCTGAAAACCAATTTATTCGGTTAGATGAAGAAGGAATTACGTTCCAGTGCCCAGTTATTGGTGACAGTTACGAATTCAATGTTTCTCTACTTTACCAACAATATCAAGATGCTAAGTTAAATAAGCCATGCGGTATTCTTTTGGTAAACTGCTTCGATAATGAAGGAAAAAGTGTAAATAAAAATGTTAAGGGCCTAAAGTGGTCGGAAATGTATAATTGTTGGTATCGCTATCTCACACAGCATAGCACTGATGAACTTAAGACTGACAAGTTTACGTTTGAAGTTCCAAATAATACTGTCTCAATCACTACTCGAGTTTCAAGCTGGGCTAGTTCGTCATTAGAAATTAGAAATAGCTTCCGTTTTTGTACACCTCAATTTTCTTCATTACGAAAATTGCCTACACGCAGTTTGAGCGAAAAACCGAATAAAGCTCTGAAAAGAGCTGGTGAGTTGAAAGTTGCTTTTATTGCAGATGAATTTACATACAATAGCTTCAAATCAGAGTTTCAGCCTATTATTGTTGAGCCCAATAATTGGAAAGATAGATTTAATTCAGAAAAGCCGGATGTCTTCTTTTGTGAGTCTGCGTGGTCGGGAGTAGATAGTGTTAAACGCCCTTGGAAAGGTAAAGTCTACGCCAGCAAAAACTTTGCGAAAGAAAACCGTTTAGAGTTACTAAGCATATTGGAATATTGCAGAAAGAATAATATTCCAAGTATTTTCTGGAACAAGGAAGACCCTACTCATTATACTGATAGAACGCATGACTTTGTAAAAACGGCGCGGGAGTTTGATTTTGTTTTCACTTCTGCGGAAGAATGTGTTGAAAAGTATAAAAAGGACTTAGGGCTTAAAAATGTATTCGCTTTACCTTTTGCGACAAACCCGAACCTTTTTAATCCACTGCAGACCGAGTCTCGTTCTAACAAAGTGGTTTTTGCAGGTAGCTGGTACGCTAATCATGAAGAGCGCTCTCGTGTTATGGAGCAGGTGCTAGATTCTCTTATTGCCGCGGGTTATGAACCTGAAATATATGATCGCTATTTTGGTGGAGGCGATCCTCTTCACGAGTGGCCTGATAAATACAAAGCCTTTACTAAGGCGGGTCTGCCTCATGACAATATGCCTCAAGTCTATAAATCTTCAGTGCTAGGTTTAAATTTTAATACAGTTACAGATTCTTCAACCATGTTTGCTAGACGCGTTTTTGAGCTCATGTCGTCGAATACACTGGTAATATCCAATTATGCTAAGGGAGTCGACGAAATGTTTGGCGGGCTAGTCGTGTTTGCAGATAAAGAACCTGACAAGCTTCAAATGTTGACTGAAAACGATATAGATAGCTTGAGAGAAGCTGCATTAACTAAAGTTTTGAAAGAGCATACATATAAACAGAGATGGAAATATGTACTTGACTGTATTGATTATGAAGTATTGCCAAGTGAGGAAAGCGTTACATTGTCTTGTCTGGTAAACAGCGAAGAAGAAGCATTAAGAGCTATTAGTCAATATGAAGAAAGTTTTGGAAGAAATAAAAGCTGTAGTTTACTTTTAGTAGTTTCTGAAAGGATAAGTGATTTAGAAGTATCTGAGTTCTATAAAAAGTTTAATCGCTTTGGAGTTTCGGTAACTTGCTCAAGTTATTTATCACGTTACGCACAGAGCAGTGATTTCAGTTTAATTCAGAGCGATTTTTTCGTTTTGTACAATTTAGAGAATATGCCGGAGCGTGAATGGGTAGAGCATGCGATACTGCATTCAAGTTATATGGAGTCTCACCCTGTATCAAAGGCACCACGAAACACAAAATATAGACTTATCGATTCCTCTAATTTTAAAGCTATCGTAGGGCAGGCGCAGATGTTTTTAGACGTTTACTCTGCTTTCTACAATGGGACTACGGTACGTGTGTATGAAGTTTAATTGTATTCTATTAATGATGCTCGGTACCTAAGATGAGGTTAGTTGTTTACGGAAGTTGTGTTAGCCGAGATGCGCTTGAATATGCAGATTTTGATTGTGAACTCGTCAAATATATAGCCCGGACTAGTTTAGCAACTCAACAGTCTATACCTGTTATAAAAAGTGACTTACTTGATGCTTTACCATCATCATTTCAAAGGAAAATGATGCGTGTCGATATGGAGAAGTCATTGCTTTTTCTGTTGGATGAATGTGACTTTGAGCTACTTCTTTTGGACTTGATTGATGAGCGGTTCAGTATTGGTTTGTTCGGAGCAGGGCGCCTTACACTAACAAACGAATTTCTCAATGTGTACCCTAAGAATATTGAATACCTTGAATGGAATAGGTTCAGCGACGAAAAGTTTGAAGCTTGGTGCCGAGGATTCAACGAACTGATGTTTGTAATCAGGCAAAAGAGAAACAAACCCACAGTGGTGCTCAACAAGGTTTATTTTGCAGGCTACTCGGGCGTTGATAAGAATAGCGCAGTTGAGTGCACTTCATTTATGTCGACTGAAGTAACACGGAATAACATTTTTTTGAATAGAATGTATGAATATATCGAGTCAAACTTTATTGACGTTAAGATTCTTGAATATTCAGATTCCCTCTTTATAGCTAACCCTAATCATAAATGGGGATTAGCACCATTTCACTATATTGATGAGCTATATGATGAAACCATGTCAAAACTTTCAGCGTTCAAGTGAATAACTAGTATGAAAGTTTAACAAAGATGTTTTTGCTCAGTAATTAATTCGGAAAGAAGTTGATGGATATTTCAATTGTTATCCCATGTTATAACGCTATGGGGAAAATGGAGCGTTGTTTGGCGTCTCTGAGAGAACAAACTATTCTAGATTCTCGGTTTGAGGTGATTTTTGTAGACGACTGCTCGAGCGATGGAAGCTATGAGTACTTGAATGAGCAATGCAAAAAACAACACAACTGGTCTGTTTATCAACTAACAAAAAACAGTGGCTCACCATCTAAACCCAGAAACTTGGGCGTTGAAAAGGCACAAGGGGAGTACGTGTTCTTTCTTGATTGTGATGATGAAATTTTACCGGATACTTTAGAAATACATTATGATTCTGCTGTTGAGAGAAACGCTTGCATTGTTAGAGGCTATTTGCTGACTGATAACGGTGTTGCACAGACGGCAATGAATGAATTGTCATCATGGTCGACTTCACTAACCAAGCTTGAGCGTATTAAGTTAATTATTAGTCAGCAAAGCACAACCGTTTCAAGCCTTATCAAAAGAGATTTAATTGTTAGTGAAAATATTAACTGGCCTGAAGATATAAGAGTTGGCGAAGACTCACTTTTCCTAATAAAGGTCCTATCTAAAAGTAGCAATATTGAATATATTTCTCACCCTACTTTCATTTATAACAAACGGAAGACATTTACTCTTTCAAGTACTCAAGAATACGGTAGTAGAGAACTAAATAATCACATTGACGTTTGGGGGCGTCTTATTGTGGCAATGCGAGAAATCGGTCTTGAGTATGTAACGTTGCGTTTAAAAATTGGTTTGCAAACTGCAATACGTGGCTTAATTTTTAACAACAAAAAAGAAATAAGTAATTTAGATTTCGAGAGATTCGCTAAATTTGTAAATTCTCACAAAAATGAAATTTTAAAACACAATTTTGATAATCATGTTAGTGAAATCCTCAATACCCTCATAACTAGAGATTTTGAGGGGTTCACGGAGATGCGTAAGCCTAAACTGTTAATTGCTGGACATGATCTGAAGTTTATTAAACCAATGATTCCCGAATTGAAGAAGTCTTATCAGGTTAAGGTTGATGAGTGGACTGGCCATGATTCACACGACGAATCACTCAGCAAAAAGCTTCTGCAGTGGGCTGATTATATTTGGTGCGAATGGCTGTTAGGAAATGCAGTATGGTATTCAATGCACAAAGCCCCAAATCAAAAATTAATTATACGTATGCATCGCTTTGAACTTGGGCGTGATTTTGGCGAAAAACTCGACCTTAAGAATGTTGATTCAATTGTTTGCGTTTCCCTATTGTTTTTTGAAAAACTGCTGGAAAGATTCCCTTCGATACCACGCTCAAAAGTTAAACTTATTCATAACTTTGTAGATACTACAGAGTATCTACAATCAAAATCTGAGAATAAGTTTTACAATATTGCCCTAATTGGCTCTGTTCCAGCTAGAAAAGGTCTCTATAGAGCACTTGAAGTTCTTCAGCATTTAACAAGTGTGAGTCCAGCCTATAAATTAAAGGTATTCGGTACTAAACATTCAGACATACCCTGGTTACAAAAACACTCTGATGAGATGTCTTATTTTGATGAGTGCACGTCTTTTATTAAAGAGAATCACTTAAACGATAATATAGAGTTTTTAGGTCACAGGGACATAAAGTTAGCGCTAGCTGAAGAAAACATTGGATTTGTCCTTTCATTAAGTGATGACTCCACGGGCATCCCCGGCCCTGAGAGTTTTCATCTAGCGATTGCAGATGGCTTTTCCGCTGGAGCAAGATCGTTAATTTTAAAGTGGTCTGGGGCTGAATATATTTACAATAACGAAGATATATTTAACTCACTCGAAGAAATAAAAAGCGCTATTCTGAAATCTCCTACCGATGAAAATTTTCATGCTAGAGTATCGTCAGGTAAGTCTTTAATGGAGTGCTATAACTCAGCCAACTTTTTAAAAGATTTTCAAAATGCCTTCTCTGAACTCTAGCTACTGGCTTTCTCGGGCTATTTTGGCGTCTCTATTTTTTTTGTTTGCATGACGCGATTCAGTTTTTTTCAGCCTGAGACCGTCCCCGTCTGGCAAGATAGTTGGCACGCTGATGAGTAACCTGGGGTGGAGCATGCTTTAAATGAATTGGATATTCCATTCGTTCGAACGAAAGTAGGCGATAGGTATGTAGTGGAAAAACTTAACGAGACCGGATGGCGTATAGGGGAGAAACCTCAGGACATATCCTCAACTTAGATTACACCTTTACCGGCGATGCAATTATTGCCGCGTTACAAATACTCGCTGTAATTGTAAAAAGTGACTATACCCTGAAAGATCTAAAAGTTGGTATGACTAAACTACCTCAGTGTATCGTTAATGTAAGACATGAAAATTTAAATTCTGTGCTCAATACGTCTGCAGTAAAGCAAGCCGTTGCAGATATAGAAGAGCAGCTCGGTGTCTCGGGGCGCTTTGTGCTTAGGAAATCAGGTACTGAACCACTAATACACGTTATGATTGAATCTATGAATGCTGAGTTATCTAATGATCTAGCGAATAAGCTGGCTCAAATTATTAAAGAAAATTAGTAGGGAAAGATAATGAATAGAAAGGGGATTGTATTGGCAGGTGGTTCAGGTACAAGGTTGTACCCACTTACAAAAGTGGTCAGCAAGCAGCTTATGCCCGTTTACGATAAACCTATGATTTATTATCCACTTTCTACGCTTATGATGTCCGGAATTAAAGACATCATGATTATCACCACTCCCGAGGAACAGGCGCGTTTTATAGAACTATTAGGCGATGGTTCTAAATGGGGCATCAATTTAGTTTATGCCATACAACCTAAACCTGAAGGGTTGGCCCAAGCTTTTCTTATTGCTGAAACGTTTCTTAATGGGGCTAGCGCCACTCTTATCCTTGGAGATAACATTTATTACGGTCACGATCTTACAATGTCGTTGAAAACCGCTAATACCCAGAAAAATGGCGCAACTGTATTCGGTTACCATGTTAACGACCCAGAGCGTTACGGCGTAGTTGATTTTGATGACAGTTGGAATGCGCTCTCAATAGAAGAGAAGCCAGCACAGCCTAAGTCCAACTATGCAGTAACCGGTTTGTATTATTACGATAGTCGCGTAGTTGATTTTGCCAAAGAGGTGAAGCCATCTGTGCGTGGTGAGTTAGAAATTACCGACTTGAATAATAGGTATCTTCAAGATGGAAGCTTAAAGGTTGAACTAATGGGGCGCGGCTCAGCATGGCTCGATACAGGGACAATCGATAGTTTACTCGATGCCTCTAATTTTGTTGCCGCAATCGAAAAACGGCAAGGGCTTAAAATTTGTTGCCCAGAAGAAGTGGCCTACCGAATGGGGTTTATAGATGCAGCCCAGGTTGAAAGGTTAGCGGCACCACTAGTTAAAAGCGGTTACGGCGATTATTTGCTGAAAATTATCAGTGGCCGAGTAAAGCAATAAAAATAGGTTGTTATGCAAGTTATAGAGACTCAAATTCCCGATGTTAAAATCATCGAGCCAAAAGTATTTGGCGACGAGCGCGGCTTTTTTTTAGAAACCTTCCGCACCGACTGGTTCAAGAAACAGTGCGCTGATGTAGATTTTGTTCAGGACAACCACTCAAAATCAAGTCAAGGTATCCTTCGCGGTCTGCACTATCAGTTAGAACAAACCCAAGGCAAACTGGTTCGTGTAGTAAGCGGTGAAGTTTATGATGTCGCCGTTGATATGCGCAAAGACTCACCCACGTATGGTAAATGGGTTGGGGTAACCTTATCGGCTGAAAACAAGCGCCAGCTTTGGGTGCCTGCAGGCTTTGCGCATGGTTTTTACGTAACCAGTAAGTCTGCTGAGTTCGTTTACAAATGTACCGACTATTATCACCCTGAATCTGAAGTGTCCGTGAAATATGACGACCCTACATTAGGCATCACATGGCCTTTGGTGAATGGCGAAAAACCCTCGCTTTCAGAGAAAGATGATAATGGCACCGCGTTCGTTAATGCACCTACGTTTTAACGGCTTAAGGATGTGCTGCAAATGAATATTGTAATAATAGGTAAGTCTGGCCAGTTAGCGTTTGAGCTTTCTCGTGAACTAGAAAATAGCAAGCACCGCGTTACGTTTTTGGGGCGCGGCGATATAGATATCACGAGTCGCGAAAGCGTTGAAGTTACGCTGGCGCCGTTATCAGCCGATGTTCTAATTAATGCGTCTGCGTATACGGCTGTTGATAAAGCTGAAGACGATACTGAAGCGTGCAATGCTATGAATAGCCTCGCGGTTAAAAACCTTGCAACGTTTTGTAAATCCCACGGTATTTTTATGGTGCATGTGTCTACCGACTATGTATTTAATGGCCTTAAAGGCTCACCGTATTTGCCTAACGACCCTATTGAGCCGCAAGGCGCGTATGGTAAGTCGAAAGCTGAAGGTGAAATAGCACTGCTTGAAATACTGCCTGATGCGAGCTGCTTGATCCGCACGGCTTGGGTGTATTCATCGCACGGCAACAACTTTGTGAAAACCATGCTGCGCTTAATGGCTGAAAAACTACAACTTGGTGTAATAGATGATCAAATTGGTACGCCTACATGGGCCAAAGGCTTAGCTGAAGCTTGTGTGTCTGCAGCTGTAAATAATATAGAAGGCGTGTATCACTGGACTGATGAAGGCGTAGCAAGTTGGTATGACTTTGCGTTAGCTATTCAAGAACTAGGCATAGAGAAAGGGTTGCTTAATAGCGCTATTCCGGTATTGCCTATTCCAAGCAGCCAATACCCGACACCGGCAAAGCGGCCGCATTACAGCGTTTTAGATAAACAAACTGCACGCGAAGCTTTCGCATCATGTAAGCCTACTCACTGGCGTAAACAGTTAGCCAATATGCTTGATGAATTAAAAGCGTAATCGGTACCAGCAAAATTCTATTTTGGTATAAAGAAAATGAGTAAAACAATTTTAGTAACAGGTGGTGCCGGCTTTATTGGCTCTGCGGTAGTGCGCCACCTAATAAACGATACCGACCATACTGTTGTAAATGTAGATAAGCTTACCTATGCAGGTAATTTAGAGTCGCTTACTTCTGTGTCAGATAGTCAGAGTTACAGCTTTGAAAAAGTTGATATTTGTGATGCTGAAGAAATAAAGCGAGTGCTTACAGAATATCAGCCAGATATAATTATGCACTTGGCAGCAGAGTCACACGTAGACCGCTCTATTGACGGCCCAGGCGAGTTCATTCAAACCAACGTAGTGGGTACTTACACCTTGCTTGAGCAAGCGCGTGCGTATTGGTCGGCACTTGAAGGCGATAAAAAAGCGGGCTTTAAGTTTCACCATATCTCTACCGATGAGGTATATGGCGACTTGCCCCACCCTGATGAGGTGGCGCCCGGCACTGATTTACCATTATTTACCGAAACTACACCTTATGCGCCCAGTTCACCCTATTCAGCAAGTAAGGCAAGTTCAGATCAGTTAGTGCGATCGTGGCTTCGCACTTATAAGCTACCTACGTTAGTAACGAATTGCTCGAATAACTACGGGCCTTACCACTTCCCTGAAAAGCTTATTCCACTTGTCATTCTAAATGCATTGGCGGGTAAACCCCTGCCTGTATATGGAAAGGGTAATCAAATTCGCGACTGGTTGTATGTTGAAGATCATGCTCGTGCTTTAGTGTTGGTTGCGCTGAAGGGAGAAATTGGTGAAACCTACAACATAGGTGGGCACAACGAAAAGAAAAATATAGAGGTTGTTCAAACAATTTGCGCTATTTTAGACGATGTTAAACCCAAAACCGGCGCTTACAACGCTAAATATGCTGAGCAAATTACTTACGTGCAAGACAGGCCTGGTCACGACATGCGCTATGCGATTGATGCAAGTAAAATACAGCGTGAACTAGGTTGGACACCACAAGAGACTTTTGAAAGTGGCATTCGCAAAACCGTAGAATGGTACTTGAATAACGAAAGCTGGTGGAAAGCGGTTCTTGATGGCAGTTATCAGGGTGAGCGCTTGGGCACGGGTAGCTAATACCCATACCAGTTTACAAGTGTTAAACTAACAAACCGCTGCTAGTTAAAAGCGGCTTTCTTTATTTTAAGGCCCTAAATCGTCCACATGAAAAAAATTGTCATGCGCTCTGTTCGCGCAGCCCTTCAACTCGTACCTAAAAATCTTAAGACCAAGCTTAAGAAAAGCGAGCGTTTAACTAATTTTTATATTAGCGCGGTAAGAAGGTCTGGGCTTTTTTTTGATGCACCCACCCTTAAGCAAATTCACAACCTCTATCAAGGGTGGTTACATGCCAATCATTCTTTGCTTACTCAGCAAAACAACGAAGCGGAGCAACCGTGGCAAGCCATTATTTTAGGTTGCAAAGAGGCGTTCTCTGAAACCGAACAAGCTGTTTTAGCGCTAGGTGCGAAAAACGCGATTTCTATTAATAGTGAAGATAAAAACGGGTTTCAACATCAAATAGGTAATGTTGACAGCAATCTACCTACTCTACTTTTGAGAAGCGGTGACACACTGTGCACTAGTGCAATAGAGCACTTTCTTGAAGCGCTTAAAAGCGCTGACATTGTCTACAGCGATACAGACGAAGCGTTAGAAAACGGTGAATATACCGCTCCGCGTTTTTTGCCAGATTGGAATCCAGAACTCCAGTTGTCGACAGGTTACGTTCGTACCGGGGTAATGTTACAAGCGGACAGGCTCGAGAACGCAGTGTGTTTAGATTCGATAGCCGAAATTTTAGCCAAGGCAGCGTTAAGTAGTCAGCATGTGAATATAAAGCACATTCCGCTTCCTCTTGTGCATGCGTGTTTTGACGATGATGATACGGCAAGAGATTTGAATGCAATACGTAACCAAATAAACAGTATAAGCCATGCATCAGTAATGCTAAGCCGCGAGCAGAGCATTAATAGGGTTATGTGGAGAAACTCTTCACCGCTTGTTAGCTTAATTATTCCGACGAAAAATGGTAAACAACTTGTTCAAGATTGTGTTGAATCTATCTTAGAGAAAACCACATATTCGAATTATGAAATAGTGCTGATAGACAACGGCTCAGACGAAAAAGAGAGCCTCGATTATTTTGACTACCTTAATACACTACCTAAAATTAGCGTGTTACGGTATCCGGGCGTATTTAACTATTCAGCGATAAACAATTTTGGCGTAAAGCATGCCAAGGGAAGCGTAATTGGGTTAATTAATAACGATATTGAAGTGATAACACCCGAATGGCTAACTTATATGGTGGGGCATGTTGAAAGAGAAACAGTAGGCTGCGTTGGTGCGAAGTTACTTTACTCAGATACACGGATTCAGCATGCTGGTGTTGTATTAGGTTATGGTGGTGGCGCTGGCCATGCACATAAGAATTTCCCTCGTCATCACCGTGGTTACTTAAATCGTATAACAGCAACTAATAATTTCAGTGCAGTAACCGCAGCATGTTTGCTAGTAAAGCGTAGCCACTTTGAAAAGGTTGGTGGTTTAAATGAAGAGAAGCTTTCGGTAGCGTTTAACGATGTCGATTTTTGTTTAAAGGTAAAAGCGTTAGGCGTGAATAATGTGTACTGTGCCGAAGCTGAATTATTTCATCACGAGTCGGTAAGTAGGGGGCTTGATATCTCACCCGAAAAAGCCGCAAGATTTAATCGAGAACTCGCGTTTTTACAAACGACATGGTCGCGTATAATTGACAATGATCCGTGTTACAGCCCAAACCTTACATTAAAACGTGAAAACTTCTCGGTAAAATCAAAAGAAGAGTTTTCAGATAACGTGAAATAACGTAATTTACGGATATAACCGGAAAGTATTAGGTAAATGGAATCAACAATGAAACAGTACAAAATTGCCGTAGCCGGTACAGGGTACGTAGGGCTTTCAAACGCAGTGCTTCTTGCACAACACAATGAAGTGAAAGCGGTAGACTTGGTTGCTGAAAAAGTGGCAATGCTAAATGACAAAAAGTCACCGATTGAAGACAAAGAGATCTCTGAGTATTTAGCAACAAAAACGCTTAACTTAGAAGCAACGCTAGATGCTGAAGTGGCGTATAAAGATGCTGATTATGTGGTTATCGCCACACCTACCGATTACGACCCACAAACCAACTACTTTAATACGGGCAGCGTAGATGCGGTTATTAAAGCTGTAATGAGCGTAAACTCCAATGCGGTGATGGTAGTGAAGTCTACGGTACCTGTTGGGTTCACCGAAGAAGCTAAAAAGCGCCACGGCACGCAAAATATTATTTTTTCTCCAGAGTTTTTGCGTGAAGGCAAAGCCCTATACGACAACTTATACCCAAGCCGCATCATTGTGGGCGAGCGTAGTGAGCGTGCCGAAGTATTTGCTTCTTTGTTGCAGCAAGGTGCAATAAAAGAAGACATTGAGGTATTGTTTACAGATAGCACCGAGGCCGAGGCTATTAAGTTGTTCGCGAACACGTATCTAGCGATGCGCGTAGCTTACTTTAATGAACTTGATAGCTATGCTGAGCGCAACGGTTTAGACACCAAGCAAATTATTGAAGGGGTGGGCTTAGACCCACGTATTGGTAAGCACTACAACAACCCAAGCTTCGGTTACGGCGGTTATTGCCTACCAAAAGATACCAAGCAATTGTTGGCTAACTACAGTGAAGTGCCGAACAATATGATTCAGGCCATTGTAGATGCTAACCGAACGCGTAAAGATTTTATTGCCGATTCGATTGTAAGCCGTGGGCCTAAAATCGTCGGTATTTATCGCTTAATCATGAAAACGGGTTCGGATAACTTCCGCGCCAGTGCTATTCAAGGCATTATGAAACGTATTAAAGCGAAAGGTATTGAAGTTATTGTATACGAGCCTGTGCTCACAGAAGATGAGTTCTTCCGTTCTCGCGTGGTAAATGACCTAGAGGCCTTTAAGAAAGAATCGGATGTTATTGTGGCTAACCGCGTGACCGATGACATTGCCGATGTGCTTGATAAAGTATACAGCCGTGACCTGTTTGGCGCAGATTAATTGCTAAGTTATAAATTAATGGTTAAGCCATTAAAAAAGCCGAGCATACGCTCGGCTTTTTCATATGTTACATACCGCTCACGGTTAATCTTCCGAATCGCAGTCTTCTACGTCACCGCCCATTTTTTCTTTCATGGCAACGCATGCTTCGTACATTTTCTTTTTAGTTGCATCTGTTAACTCTTCGGCTTTTTCTGCGCCTTCATCCATCATTTCAGAGGCTTTTTCTTTGCCGTCTTCATAGGCATCAGAGGCCATGTCCTTGCCATCTTCGTAGGCTTCTGAAGCGCTATCTTTTGTGTCATCCCATGTGTCTGCCGCTTTATCTTTGGCATCTTCATAGGCAGCGGCCGTTTTTTCGCCCGCCGCTTTCATTTCTGCTTTAACGTCTTCTTTAGGCGCATCGTTTGCGTCAGAACACGCGGTTACGCCAAATACAGCCACTAATAATGCTAGCGCTATTGTTTGTGTTTTCATTGTGAAACTCCATTTTTGCTGAATTCAGGTAGGTATGGCGTAAAGGTTTATAAAACGGAGTACGCCGTCATCAGCTAAAAAATAAGGAAGCCCCTTTATTTTTACTGACACCTACAACTTACATTGTAAATAAACCGATTAATAGCAATTAATAGGCGTAAGGGGTTATTTAATACATCAGTTACTATGTAAGGAATATGTGGCCTATCTATTTCGGCTTATTTTGATTGGGCGTAAACATTTTCTATGCAATAAACTACATTTAAGGTTAAGGCTTATAGTATTGCATTTTAATTCTACTCGACGAAATTGGTAATAAGAGGTACAAACGATGAAGGTCAACTTTAAGGCGCGGCCTCGTGTCGAAATGATAAACGAAAACATACCTATGCTGGTTATTGATGATTTCTATGAGGACCCGCTTGAAGTACGAAAGCAGGCATTAAAAGGGTATTTCGAGCGCTCAGAAGCTGGTTACCCTGGTAGGCATGAGCCACTTGATATAAACAATGACGATGTGCTGCTTAGTATGACATTTCTACGTGAAGTGATAAGGATAGCATCAAACTCTGATTTTCCGATGGAAATGGTGAGCACTGACTTTTCACTTCTTACCACACCAAGCACATCTGTTCTAAAAAACCAAAGCCATCCACATACTGACGGAGTAGCGTTGGCAGGTATTGTTTATTTGAACGAGACGAGCATGGGCGGGACATGTTTTTATGAAAACACTATTTTGAATAGCTGCGTTTTGAATAGTGAAAACGAAGCAGATTATGACCGTCTACGAGAGAATCAAAACTTAAAAGAAACGTCTGGTTATGTTTCCAGCGATTTCGATATGTGGAAGTTGGTCCATAAAACCGAAGGAAAATTTAATCAATTAGTTATGTATGTTGGAAATGTTTTTCATTCTGTGAGTGTTACTAGCGAACCTGACCCTACTAACTTGAACACAGCAAGGCTAACGCAGCGTATATTTGTCGAAACTGTGGCGCCCGTTATGGGCGAGGAGTAATAAATATGTCTGAGACAACTATCGTTATTGCGGGCGGGGGAAGTGCAGGTTGGATGAGTGCATTATATTTAGAAAGAGTATTTGCTAAGTTTGCAGGGCGCTTTCGAATCATCCTTATCGAACCCTCTGAGATACCAACGGTTGGGGTGGGTGAGGCGACTATTCCTACAATAAAACACTTTTTTAAACAGCTTGAAATTCCAGAAGTTGAGTTAATGATTAAGTCCGATGCTTCAATTAAATCTGGAATTAAGTTTGTTAATTGGTTATCAGGAAGTAATGAAAGTTATTACCATCCGTTTGACTCACCTAATTTCTCTGATGGTTTTACGATAGCAGAGCATTGGGCTTCAATGGCGCTAGCAAATAACCCACTAGCACAACGATTCGATTTCGACACAGGTATTGTAAGCAAACTTTGTGAAGATAACCTCATTTTAAAGTCGTCATCTGACACCTCCTACGACTCCCCCGTTCCCTATGCATACCACCTTGATGCTGTAAAATTAGCAAGCCATTTAAAGCATGTTGGTTTACAACGTGGAGTTGAGTCGGTAGACGGAGTTATTCAACGAGTAGATGTGAGCGCGCATGGCAACATTAGCGGAGTCGCATTAGATAATGGACAATTCTTAAAAGGAGACTTTTTTTTAGACTGTACAGGCTTCTCCTCCATACTAATGAATGCACTGGGAAATACTGATTTTCAAAGCTTCAACGAAGAATTACCATGTGACTCCGCTATTAACTTAAGGCTTCCAAAGGCATTGTTGAATAGAGAGCAAACGCGTTGTTTTACGACGGCCACAGCTAAAAACGCAGGATGGATATGGGAAATTGACCTACCAGAGCGAACCGGATGCGGGTACGTTTATAGTAGTAAGCACCTTACAGAAGATGCCGCAGCCGAAGAGTTAAGGTGTCATTTGGGCCTAGAAGATATTGATACGTTTCAGTCTCACCGGTTCAACTCAGGGGTAAAGAGAAAGGCATGGTTCAAAAATTGTCTTGCAGTAGGGCTATCAGCAGGTTTTTTAGAGCCATTAGAGTCTACTGGTCTGCAGTTTATTGAAGTAGGTTTGAGAATGTTCACAGATCATTTTTCAGTAGCGAGTGACGATAACGAAGCATTAAGTGCACGGTATAACGAACAGTTCACCAAGATTTATGATGAAGCTAAGGATTTTATTGTACTGCATTATTATTTAAGTAGAAGAAGAGATACATCGTTTTGGCGAGCAGCGACCGACGATAAAGTAGTGAGTGAGCGGTTACGTGAATTGTTAGTGTTATGGCGGCATAAGCTTCCCACTGAATATGAATTTGCCGATACTTCTTTGTTTGGTCATATAAACTATATGTATATATTGGCTGGAATGAATGCGCTAATAAACGCTAAAAATGATAAGATTCGAAGGATTAGAGTTGAAGATAGTGAGGCTTTATTTAATGAGCTGCGTAGTATTCAAAAAAGAGCTCATGCAAAATCATTGCTACACGATGACTTTTTAACACGGTTAAGAGCTCCATTCGGTCTGTAGGTCGACATGGTTAATGTCGACCTAAGTGACGAACAACACATTAAGCTTTTACAGGCCTACCTCGTGAGTCGAACCGTTTGACCAGCCCTAACGTGGCCAAAAGGTAAAGAAACAGTGATTCAGGTGCGGGTACCGGAGATGAGCGAAGCACTTCGGCCACTTCTACAGAGAGATTTACTTGATTTAGACTGAATTGACCGACACTGGCCGCAATCTCTATATCTAGCATCCCATCTGCATTGATGTCATCTAAAGTAAGTTGGCTTAGGCTTTGTTGAACAGAGAGTTGTCCAGACCAGACATCATACTCTGTTGTTCTATTACTGTAATATCGGTCGTACGCGTAAAGGTCTGCCCCTAAGTAATTGTTATATATAAATCTAGTGCGGGTCGTGTCAAATACTCGTGGGGAAGTTATTGATGAGTTTTGAGACTGTCCTACAGTGTCACTCGCAGTTTCACCACTACCAAGTGACACTCGCATCGTGTCTTTTACGAGGTCTGTGTAGCGTTCTAAAGTGTCTCTCTCGTATTGGTGCTCTTGATAATTTCTACTTGTATATAGTGTTCTGTATCCGGAACGACTACTCCAACACCAGCTGCATCTGTAACTATAATAATCTCTATAGTTCACTGTCGCGGTTCTATTCTGACTACTAAATAATGTATATGCTGATGCGCTAGAACTTGGATCAATGTTAGCGCTAGACATTCCTAATACACTCAACGACGCAGATACGACATTATGCGATGATAATGTGGCTCCTGTGGGCAACAGATCAAGAATATTGAATTGACCTGAAAAGCTGTTGGATTGAGTGACTTGGTTTGATGTTAGTGAAAACGAGTCTGTAATATTGATTACGGCGGCATTTGCCCCGCTTCCTATTAGCAGAGCTCCTGTAGCACTAGCAAGCTTAAACTCATTACTTAGGCGGGATTGCGTAGTCGAATGTGCCATTAAACTTCTCCGGCTGTTGGTTAAATAATGATCAAGCACTATCTGGGCCAAAAATAATTTACGTAGAATTTACAAATAATTAGTGTTTCTGGTTTTTTTTTGGTGACATGGAGTGTAAAAGTATCCGACACCATTTCCTTTTTTAAAGGACAGACGATGCGTACTGAAGATATAGCTTTTCTTGGCCCAATGAAGGTTGGGAAGTCGACAATCGCAAAGAACATAGCTGTTAAGGTTGATCGAGACGTTATTAGTATGGACAAGTTGAGGGAAAAATATTTTCCGCAACTTGGGCTAAATGAAAGAGACTACAATCGGCACAAAAGTACGATGAGCGAACTTGAGTTCTTCGAGTTCTGCCTTCGCTATGAAAAAGCATTCCTTACCATAGCGTTAGAAGAGTATGAAAACTGTATCTTCAACTTTGGTGGTGGTAATTTCATTAATTTTGATCAACGCGACAGTGTGCTACTACATGGTGTTAAGTCGATGAATTCATTCTTATTGCTCCCCTATGAAGACATCACTGACTCTTTGATGTTTCTTAATCGTCGATACTTTATCCAAACAGAGGGGGAGCGCTCGTTCTCACTAGCTGAGATTGAAATAAACAAAAGAATCATCGAATACCATCTTGAAAACAGTATCGCAAAATTTACTTTGTTTGTAGGAGAGAAAAGTGAGGCCGAGATAATGGATGAGGTCTTGTCATTAATCGAATAACTTCAACAGGCATGATTGATTGTTGGCTTTCAACTTTAGCCTAGTGTCAGGATTTCTAACACCTATGTTTTGGCTTTGAGTATCAGCTTTCGGCTTTCTAGCATTTTTGCGGTACTCTTCATTTGTAACAAATGTTGGTGGAGTATTATAAAAATCGCTATTCATAAGCTACCTTTAAAAGGTGTTTATGTAGTGTGGCGAATCGATGCCTTCTTTATACAAAACCTTTCCGCAATACGCTAAAGACAGTCGAGATTATTGGCGGGTTAAGCTTGTGTTTCACGCGCTTATTATATCTGCTGCTGTCTTTGCGTTTCTGTCTGTCGAGAATATTCTATTTTCGAAAGTCCCTAGTCTAATATGGCTAGACACCTTGGGGTGCTTATTTTCTGTTTTACTGTACTTATGGTTTCGGCGGTCGGGGAATATCGCATTAAGTGCGTGCTTAGTAACGTTACATATCACACTGCTTATCGTCATTTACCTGTGTATTAAACAAGGCAGTTCGCTGTCTATTTTGTGGGTAACCGTTATTCCGCCTCTGGCCTTCTTTTTGGTAGGGGGAGTGAACGGTGCCATTGTGTCCCTGCTGGCATTTTTCATTGCCGCGTATTTTGTGGTTGTACAAATTAATCAGCCGGTGGCAGTGCCGCTTACCTATACGGCCCTTAGCAATGTGGTTGAGGTGTTTCTTGTTTATTTGCTCATTTTTAAGTTTTACGAACGCACCCGAGAAGCAGGTTATGCACAAATAGAACAGCAGCATCAGAAGTTGGTCATGCTAGCGCGCACGGATGGGTTAACAGGCTTACTTAAACGCGAGACATTTGAAGAACAGTTCACCCATACAATGGCGCGTTATGCGTCGGTGCCTAATGTGTTGGTTGTCATGGATATAGATCATTTCAAACAGATAAATGATACCCAAGGCCATGCAGGTGGCGACAAAGTGCTGCAAACGTTTGCCGCGTTATTGCTTAAGAATATGCGCAAAACCGACATACTTGCACGATGGGGTGGGGAGGAGTTCATTGCATTACTCCCCAATACGTCACTACACGATGCCAATGAATTGGTAAATCGTTGGCGCGAATACTTTGAGAGTGAAAAGGTACAGCAACTAACGGTGTCGATGAGTGCAGGTATTGCCTTATGCAACCAAGGTGAAACGTTGAAGCCCATATTTGAGCGAGCTGATAAGGCACTTTATGAGGCCAAACGTAATGGCAGGAACCGCGTGGTGGTTAGCCATTCTCCCCCAACACCTGCCTCGATTGACGAATAATATCATCTGCAATGGCATGATCTGAATGTGCCTTTCCCGATATGGCATAGTATCGTTCACTTACACTGGGGGCTTCGCCAATACAATGCACTTGATATTGGGTTTCAACGTGCGGGGCAATAGCGGATGGGGCGCAAAATACGCCAAAGTTTTCACTTCCAAATAGTTTAAGCAACGCGCTGTCGTCAAATTCAGCTACGATAGTGGGAAACAGTTGCTCGGTCTCAAGCCAGCTGGCTAGCGACAAATGAATACCAGAGGTATCACCAGGAAAAAGCAAAGGCATATCATTTAGGCACTGCGGAAACGTTTGTTGTGGTGTAAGCGGCGTTTTGGCAAAGAAACTAATATGCGTTTCACCCAGAAAATAGCTATTTGCATTTACACGCGTGCCAGGAGCAATGCCTCTATCGGCTATAATGAAGTCGATAGCGTTAATCGCTAGTTCTTTAAGAAGCGCATCGAAGCTGTCTTCTTTTATTACATACTTCACGTTAGCGTGTTTGCGCATGGTGTGGTGCACAAAGTCGTAAAAAAGTACTTTAGGGATACCGTTAGTAATACCTATCACGAATTCTCGCGTAGTATGTTCATGCGATGTTTTCAGCAGTTCAGCGAGTTGACTGCCTTTTTGAAATATTTCACTGGCATATTGGTACGCAAGTTTCCCTTTTGCGTTAAGATACAAACGTTTGTTTATTCTGTCGAAAAGTGAATACCCAAGCTGGTTTTCAAACGTGCTTAGCTGCCCGCTAACGGTTTGGGGCGTAACGTGGAGTAACTTAGCCGCTTTCGCGACGCTACCCTCACGGCCAATGAGGTAAAAGTAATACAGGTGATGATAGTTTAAGTGATGCATAATCAGTTTTAATCGATGAAGTATGAAGAATATAACAGATTTATTCTTATTTTTGGCTCGATTATAGTACACATGTGGTTAATTAGTGTTTTAAGTAGGGATCATGGGAAAAACAATAGATTTAAAAGCAACCAAACGAACACTTTTTAAGTTATTAAAGCCAGAAGTAGGCTTTTTCTGGGTGGCCATTGCGTATGGCGTCGCCATCAGTTTTATGACGCTGGCAGTGCCTATAGCCGTTCAAACACTTATCAATAGTATTGCAAACATTGGCTCTACGCGGGCGGTGGTTATTCTTGCGTCTGTGTTATTTATGACGCTATTTGTGTCTGGTGTATTCAGCGCCCTAAGAATGCGCATCATGGAATATTACGAGCGTAAGGTATATGCGCGTCTTACCGCCGATTTAAGTTTAAAAACGATTATGGCGCCACACAGTTTTTTTGAGGGGCGGCAAAATATTACGCTTACCCAGCGTTATTTCGACATTATGACACTGCAAAAAAACATTCCTTCATTGATGATTGATGGTTTTGCGCTTATTTTGCAAATGCTGGTGGGCTTTACGTTGGTATCGTTTTATCACCCCGCATTGTTTGCCTTTAACTTGGTACTCATTTTAGTAATGTACGCAGTATGGAAAGTGTGGGGAAGGGGAGCGAAGCGCACGGCCATTCAGCTTTCTCATGCCAAGTATAATTCTGCTAAGTGGTTGCATGACATTGCCGGTGCGCATGAGTTTTTTAAGTCTGCCGACCATGTGGAGTATGCGGGGCGAAGTACCGAAGCCTTTATTAACGATTACATTCATAAACACAAGCGTCACTTTCACTACACTTTCTCTCAAGTGGTCATGTTTTTACTAATGTACGCTACCGCCAGTGCGGCATTGCTTGGTATTGGTGGCGTATTGGTGGTGCAAGGGCAATTGTCCATTGGGCAGCTAGTTGCTGCCGAGCTTATTATGTCAGCGGTATTTCTAGGGCTATCTCGCTTTACGCAATACCTTAAATTGTATTACGAGCTTTATGGTGCCGCAGAAAAGTTAGGTCACGCGCTTAGCATGCCGCAAGAACAGTTACACCGAGACTCTGAGCATGTGCCGGTGTCGTCTAAATTGGTATTTAATAATGTCGTGCTGTCTTACGAGGGAGATGCCTGTAAGTTAGATCTTGTTCTTGAGCCTGGTAGTCAGTATTTCGTTACTACCGGTAAAAATTGGGTTCAAAAGCAGCTTTTGGGGTACTTGAAGCAATACGAGCGAGTGCCGTCTGGCGACATCATGTTGGGCGACTTAAGCCTTAACGACTACGACACCCATGAATTAAGACAAGCGGTTACCATTCTAGACAGATCGCTTATTATCGAAGTGTCGCTTGAGCGTTACTTAAAGCTGGCGAAGCCAGAAGCCACCATTGCTGAAATACGTGCTGCATTAGATATGGTTGAGCTAACCGACGTAATAGATAGTTTACCTGAAGGTTTAGGAACGAAAGTGACGGTATTAGGTGCGCCATTACAACCGTTAGAGTTTTTACTGCTTAAATTAGCCGCTGCTATTATTGCGCAGCCTAAGGTGGTTATTATCAATCAACACTTCGATGCTATTCCCTACGCATTACGTGTTCGCTTGCTTGATAGGCTAAGTGCACAGCCGTTTACCATACTGTATTTTACCAATATTCCCTTACCTGAATGCTTTAGCGGGGTATTAAGCTTGTTCGACCATGCAGAGGCTACGCTTCACGAGCATGCACATACAAAAAGCGATACTAGCGTAAAGGAGGAGCGTTAAATGAATAATGCAGAGCGTCGTTTTTTAGACAATATTAGTTCGTTATCAGCACTCCGGGTTCCTAAAGTACACCGCGTAATTTGTGGCATTATTATATTTTTAGTTATTACGTGTGGTTTTGTGTTGTATTTTACGCCGTGGATCCAAACTGCCTATGGCACAGGCATGGTCGACTCGTTAGACCCAGAAGATCGTACGCAACCTATTAATGCGTTAGTCGATGGGCAAGTGAAAAAATGGCATGTACGAGAAGGTCAGCAAATAAAGGCTGGCGACCCCATCGTAACCCTCATTGATATAGATGCAGACAGGTTGGAAAAATTGCAGTCGCAATTGTCCGCAGCAAAACTCAAAAATGTGGCAAACGAAACTGCAGTAAAAAATGCTGAGAACAACCTTCAACGCCAAATCTCGCTTCAAGAAGAAGGGTTGGTGTCACGTAAAGAAGTTGAGCAAGCTCAAATTAAGGTACAAGAGCTACGCGCGAAAGCGGCGGCGTCGGTATCCGACATTAATGCCGTAAGTATGACATTGTCACGTCAGTCTACCCAGACAAAAGTAGCCCCGGTAGACGGCACCGTGGTTAGGCTGCTGTCTGGTGGTGTTTCAACGTTTGTGAATTCTGGTGATGTGTTGGGGCAATTTATTCCAGCCGACGCAAGACGCAGCGTGCGTGTAACCTTAAGAGGGTTAGATGCGCCACTGGTGAAACCAGGCGCAAAAGCCCGCCTTCAGTTTGAAGGGTGGCCTGTGTTTCAATTTAGTGGTTGGCCAGGCAGTGCTATTGGTACGTTTGGTGGTGAAGTGGTCTATGTTGAGCCCGTCGCCAACGCCATGGGCGACTTTCAAGTATGGATTAAACCCGACGAAAACGATGTACCGTGGCCCGCAGAAAGCTCTGCGCGTTTAGGCAGTAGAGTAAAAGCGTGGGTGCTACTTGAAGAAGTGCGCTTAGGCTATGAAATGTGGCGACAGCTTAACAACTTCCCACCTCAGCCTACATCGGAACCTCAAATGTCAAATACCTCGAGCCCATCATTATGATAATGAGGGAAATAAAAATGCGAGTTCGTTTGGCTTTTTTCGCGCTAGGTACTGTGTTATCGGCCAGTACTATAGCGCAAACACCAGCTGTGTTAACCGCGCCAACAATCGATGAATTTATTGAGAGTATGACGCAGTACCATCCTTATGTAATGGCCATTAACGAGGGAAACTACCAAGCGGCAGCTGAACTAGAAATTGCGCGAAGTAGCTTCGACCCTTTTATTGAGCAAAAAACTAATAGCAGAGTGAGCGGTTACTATGACGGTAGCAGCGCCGCGCAACGCTTTACAAAACCTATTGAAGATTTCAACGGCTCTCTCTTCACCGAGTATCGTATTGCCGACGGAGACTTTCCGTCGTATGAAGGCGGCTACGATACTTTGTCAGGAGGAGAGGCAAGTGTGGGTATGACACTCTCCTTACTACAAAATCGTGAGATAGATAAACGCCGAACCGAACTGAGAAATGCAGGATTAGCAAGTGCACAGTGGCGCGCACAAGCAACAAGCCTTATTAACGACTTTATCTACAAGGGCGTAGCCGAGTATATATCGTGGTATGAAAGCGCCTTGCAGGTTGAAGCGGTAAATGGACTACTTGCAAACGCGGCCGAGCGAGAGAAAGCGTTAACCACTCGGGTTGAAAAGGGCGATTTGGCCAAGGTGGTTCTCACCGAGTTTAGAGCCAACATATTACAGCAGCGTTTGCTGGTGGCTGAGTTAAAACAAAAGCGTGATGTGCATGCGCAAATGTTAGCGTTTTATTGGCGCACGCCTCAAGGCGACATGAAGCGGTTAAACGCCACTACACCACCTAAAGATTTGCATTGGCCTTTTTGGGTAGGAGGCACTGAGCTATCTACATTAAGGAAGGGTATTAATAACCATCCTGAGTTAAATGTAATGCGGTTAGAGCAAGAGGTGGTCGGCAATAAAGTAGACCTTGCCAATAATGCCTTGTTACCCAAGCTAGATATAAAAGCCTCGGTTGCCCGTGATATTGGCTCTGGTCCTAACACGCTTGAAGGCACCGAGAGCAAACTTGGCTTGTCGTTTTCCTATCCACTAGGAAACCGAAAAGCGAAAGCTGAACGCTCTCAGCTTACATCGAAACAAAGGGAATTAGCGCACAAGCTCGTGTCTACACAACAAGCCATTCAGCAGCGCTTTGAACAAGCCTATGTTTATTGGATACAAGCTAAGGACATTGCCGAGTTGCAAACCGAGAATGCGGCGCTAGCAAGAACCCTCTCTCGTGTCGAAAAAACACGCTTTGACGCAGGAGACAGCGATATGTTTATTCTGAATGCGCGAGCGCAAAGCGAAATTAGAGCGCAAATGAAAGAAATTAAAGCGCGGGTGGATTTGTTAAAAGCTGAGTTAAGGCTTTATCGAGAAGCCGCAATGCTATACACCGCGAACTAAACATAAAAAAAAGCGCTACGTTTAAACGTAGCGCTTTTTATGATTTGCTAGTAACTTCATTCATATAACAACGCTAACAAGAGCCGTGCCCTGTAAGCCTTGCCTTACTAATTATCTATAGCGCTGGTAAACTCGGTTTCGGTCATACCAGCCGATAACGCATACTCTTTAAGTTTTACGTCATTTACACCTGCGTGGTGAGCGGTATTTAATATGCGGATAACCTGCTCGCGCTGTGTCGACGACTCCCGTACCGCGGTTTCTACTACCATTTCGGCATCGTTAGGGAATATTGCAAGTAGGGCATCTACCACATATTCGCCAACAAACGGCACGGCATTGAGCGCGCTAGTCATTATCTCAACGATTTTATTAGGGTGTTCTTTCGATAAAATCTGCACAATACTGTCGGCAGAGTCAGGCTGGGTTAATACTGCAACACGAACAATCTCATCCAAGTCTTCAGGTGTAGCATTTGCGGCAGCCTGAACAACGAAGTCGACATAAGTAGGTTCTGCCCTAATTGCGATTTGCACTATGCTTGGACAAGAGCTTACTTCTTTCTCTATCGCCAGCTTAACAATTTCTTCTGTAGAAGAAGGCTGCGCTGAAACGGCGGCAAAAATGATCTCGCGATATTTATCAGGGTACGTATCAAGTGCGATATCGACAATAGAGACAACTTCTTGCGGATAATGGCCAGAAATAGAACGTATCGCTCTACCTACTGACATAGAACTATCGACCTGACGCTTTAAAAAAGAAGTTTGAAACGCGTGACTCTTTGCATCTTGCTGAGTACTACTTGCTAGATTCCTTTCTGGTGTAACTGTTTCCTCATTTGCAGTTTGTGCATTTACTAAAGCGCTTACGCTTAGCACAGGAAGCACTGCGAACAAAAATGAAAGCCTACGAAACATATAACCACCTTATAATTATTATGTAATGCAAAAAATACCTACCACAGAATTGCAGCGCTTTTGCCCTTACACTTTATAGGATATAACCACCCATCCTATTAGTAATTAGTCCTAATTGTCTACTAATTACCACATTTGACTGAAAAATAACCATTCAGTTCAAATTAATCAACTTTTTAAGGTATAGCGCTTGACCTTTAGTTATATATCCCTACAATGCGCATCCGCTTCGACAGGAAAACAAATATTGTTAACCAGTCATAAGCAAGTCGGTACTAACGCTAAAGCGCAGTGCTGGCAAGGTTTCAAGAGACACGCTCTAGAAAATAAATTTTCAAAAAGTGTTGACACAGAAATCGAATCGCGTAGAATGCGCGCCTCGCTTCGAGATGAAGCAGCCGGAAACGGCAACGTTCTTTAACAATTTATAACAAGACAATCTGTGTGGGTACTCATTGAGAGTATCTATACGACGATTCATAATTCGATATATTTAATTGAAGAGTTTGATCATGGCTCAGATTGAACGCTGGCGGCAGGCCTAACACATGCAAGTCGAACGGTAACATTTCTAGCTTGCTAGAAGATGACGAGTGGCGGACGGGTGAGTAATGCTTGGGAACTTGCCTTTGCGAGGGGGATAACAGTTGGAAACGACTGCTAATACCGCATAATGTCTTCGGACCAAACGGGGCTTAGGCTCCGGCGCAAAGAGAGGCCCAAGTGAGATTAGCTAGTTGGTAAGGTAAAGGCTTACCAAGGCAACGATCTCTAGCTGTTCTGAGAGGAAGATCAGCCACACTGGGACTGAGACACGGCCCAGACTCCTACGGGAGGCAGCAGTGGGGAATATTGCACAATGGGCGAAAGCCTGATGCAGCCATGCCGCGTGTGTGAAGAAGGCCTTCGGGTTGTAAAGCACTTTCAGTTGTGAGGAAAAGTTAGTAGTTAATACCTGCTAGCCGTGACGTTAACAACAGAAGAAGCACCGGCTAACTCCGTGCCAGCAGCCGCGGTAATACGGAGGGTGCGAGCGTTAATCGGAATTACTGGGCGTAAAGCGCACGCAGGCGGTTTGTTAAGCTAGATGTGAAAGCCCCGAGCTCAACTTGGGATGGTCATTTAGAACTGGCAGACTAGAGTCTTGGAGAGGGGAGTGGAATTCCAGGTGTAGCGGTGAAATGCGTAGATATCTGGAGGAACATCAGTGGCGAAGGCGACTCCCTGGCCAAAGACTGACGCTCATGTGCGAAAGTGTGGGTAGCGAACAGGATTAGATACCCTGGTAGTCCACACCGTAAACGCTGTCTACTAGCTGTTTGTGGCTTTAAGCCGTGAGTAGCGAAGCTAACGCGATAAGTAGACCGCCTGGGGAGTACGGCCGCAAGGTTAAAACTCAAATGAATTGACGGGGGCCCGCACAAGCGGTGGAGCATGTGGTTTAATTCGATGCAACGCGAAGAACCTTACCTACACTTGACATGCAGAGAAGTTACTAGAGATAGTTTCGTGCCTTCGGGAACTCTGACACAGGTGCTGCATGGCTGTCGTCAGCTCGTGTCGTGAGATGTTGGGTTAAGTCCCGCAACGAGCGCAACCCTTGTCCTTAGTTGCCAGCATTAAGTTGGGCACTCTAAGGAGACTGCCGGTGACAAACCGGAGGAAGGTGGGGACGACGTCAAGTCATCATGGCCCTTACGTGTAGGGCTACACACGTGCTACAATGGCATTTACAGAGGGAAGCGAGACAGTGATGTGGAGCGGACCCCTTAAAGAATGTCGTAGTCCGGATTGGAGTCTGCAACTCGACTCCATGAAGTCGGAATCGCTAGTAATCGCAGGTCAGAATACTGCGGTGAATACGTTCCCGGGCCTTGTACACACCGCCCGTCACACCATGGGAGTGGGATGCAAAAGAAGTAGTTAGTCTAACCTTCGGGAGGACGATTACCACTTTGTGTTTCATGACTGGGGTGAAGTCGTAACAAGGTAACCCTAGGGGAACCTGGGGTTGGATCACCTCCTTACTATTACGTCATTAGTTCTCTTGATGTAGTGCCTACACAGATAGTCTTGTTATAGAAAATAAAGAACGACACAAGTTTATGGGGCTATAGCTCAGCTGGGAGAGCGCCTGCCTTGCACGCAGGAGGTCAGCAGTTCGATCCTGCTTAGCTCCACCATCAACTTGAATCTGAGCTTGAATAAGCGAAGTGACTGAATAAGCGAAGTGACTGAATAAGCGAAGTGACTGAAGGCTTGTAGCTCAGCTGGTTAGAGCGCACCCCTGATAAGGGTGAGGTCGGCAGTTCAAGTCTGCCCAAGCCTACCATTTTCCTTTACTTGCGTTGCAAGTAGTCGTGAAAAAGCCGCTTAAACGGAAGCAAAGCTCCCTGACGGTTTTTCTACTCGCTAAAGTAAGCGGTAGTCATGGCGAAGATGGAGACTGGTTTTGTGTCACATGAAAGTGAAATCCTAATGAATATTTACTGTTTTTAGTAAGCATTGATTAGGGTTTTTTACCCTAAAGATGAAAGTACTGCGTTTGCAGGACTCATCGAATGTTCTTTAACAATTTGGAAAGCTGATATTAATAGTAATCAATCAAAAGAGTAATTGAGATGTCGAAAGACGCACTTTTTACTCTACTTGACTTGAATTGCTTGTTATCAACATTGATTGATAGCAAGGCAATTCTTCCGATTAGCTTGTCATGCATACAACATTACCCTTGTCCGATTTCAAAAGGCGGACATGAGGCCAAACTCAAGGCTTTTTAGGGTTGTATGGTTAAGTGACTAAGCGTATACGGTGGATGCCTTGGCAGTTAGAGGCGATGAAGGACGTGTAAGTCTGCGTTAAGCTGTGGTGAGCCGACAAAATGCATTTGAGCCACAGATGTCCGAATGGGGAAACCCACCTGTTTACAGGTATCGTTACATGAATACATAGTGTAACGAGGCGAACGAGGGGAACTGAAACATCTAAGTACCCTTAGGAAAAGAAATCAACCGAGATTCCCCTAGTAGCGGCGAGCGAACGGGGAGCAGCCCTTAAGCTGTTTAGTGTGTAGTGGAATCCTTTGGGAAGAGGAGCGATACAGGGTGATAGCCCCGTACACGAAGCGTGCTTTACAGTGAAATCGAGTAGGTCGGGACACGTGTTATCTTGACTGAATATGGGGGGACCATCCTCCAAGGCTAAATACTCCTAACTGACCGATAGTGAACCAGTACCGTGAGGGAAAGGCGAAAAGAACCCCTGTGAGGGGAGTGAAATAGAACCTGAAACCGTATACGTACAAGCAGTGGGAGCACCTTCGTGGTGTGACTGCGTACCTTTTGTATAATGGGTCAGCGACTTATATTTAGTAGCAAGGTTAAGCGAATAGCGGAGCCGTAGCGAAAGCGAGTGTTAACTGCGCGTTTAGTTGCTAGGTATAGACCCGAAACCCGGTGATCTAGCCATGGGCAGGTTGAAGGTTGAGTAACATCAACTGGAGGACCGAACCGACTAACGTTGAAAAGTTAGCGGATGACTTGTGGCTGGGGGTGAAAGGCCAATCAAACCGGGAGATAGCTGGTTCTCCCCGAAATCTATTTAGGTAGAGCCTCGGACGAATTCCATTGGGGGTAGAGCACTGTTAAGGCTAGGGGGTCATCCCGACTTACCAACCCTTTGCAAACTCCGAATACCAATGAGAACTATCCGGGAGACACACGGCGGGTGCTAACGTCCGTCGTGGAGAGGGAAACAACCCAGACCGCCAGCTAAGGTCCCAAAATATTGCTAAGTGGGAAACGATGTGGGAAGGCCTAGACAGCTAGGAGGTTGGCTTAGAAGCAGCCACCCTTTAAAGAAAGCGTAATAGCTCACTAGTCGAGTCGGCCTGCGCGGAAGATGTAACGGGGCTAAGCAATATACCGAAGCTGCGGCAGCACAGTTTACTGTGCTGGGTAGGGGAGCGTTGTGTAAGTGGATGAAGGTGAGTTGTAAAGCTTGCTGGACATATCACAAGTGCGAATGCTGACATGAGTAACGATAATGGGGGTGAAAAACCCCCACGCCGGAAGACCAAGGTTTCCTGTCCCATGCTAATCAGGGCAGGGTAAGTCGGCCCCTAAGGCGAGGCAGAAATGCGTAGTCGATGGGAAACGGATTAATATTTCCGTACTTATATAATCAGTGATGGAGGGACGGAGAAGGCTAGGCAAGCTTGGCGATGGTTGTCCAAGTGAAAGCGAGTAGGCCGAGAACTTAGGTAAATCCGGGTTCTTAAAGCTGAGACGCGAGACGAGCTACTAAGGTAGCGAAGTTGTTGATGCCCTGCTTCCAGGAAAAGCTTCTAAACTTATGATTATGTGAACCGTACCCCAAACCGACACAGGTGGTCAGGTAGAGAATACTAAGGCGCTTGAGAGAACTCGGGTGAAGGAACTCGGCAAAATTGTACCGTAACTTCGGGAGAAGGTACGCCCCTGTTTGTTAAGCCCTTGCGGTGGAAGCAGATGGGGGTCGCAGTGACCAGGTGGCTGGGACTGTTTATTAAAAACACAGCACTCTGCAAACTCGTAAGAGGACGTATAGGGTGTGACACCTGCCCGGTGCCGGAAGGTTAATTGATGGGGTTAGCGTAAGCGAAGCTCTTGATCGAAGCCCCGGTAAACGGCGGCCGTAACTATAACGGTCCTAAGGTAGCGAAATTCCTTGTCGGGTAAGTTCCGACCTGCACGAATGGTGTAACCATGGCCACGCTGTCTCCACCCGAGACTCAGTGAAATTGAAATCGCAGTGAAGATGCTGTGTACCCGCACCTAGACGGAAAGACCCCGTGAACCTTTACTACAGCTTGGCACTGAACATTGAACCTACATGTGTAGGATAGGTGGGAGGCTTCGAAGCACAGTCGCTAGATTGTGTGGAGCCGTCCTTGAAATACCACCCTTGTATGTTTGATGTTCTAACATTGGTCCCTTATCGGGATTGTGGACAGTGTCTGGTGGGTAGTTTGACTGGGGCGGTCTCCTCCCAAATAGTAACGGAGGAGCACGAAGGTTAGCTAATCACGGTCGGACATCGTGAGGTTAGTGCAATGGCATAAGCTAGCTTAACTGCGAGACAGACACGTCGAGCAGGTACGAAAGTAGGTCATAGTGATCCGGTGGTTCTGTATGGAAGGGCCATCGCTCAACGGATAAAAGGTACTCCGGGGATAACAGGCTGATACCGCCCAAGAGTTCATATCGACGGCGGTGTTTGGCACCTCGATGTCGGCTCATCACATCCTGGGGCTGAAGTCGGTCCCAAGGGTATGGCTGTTCGCCATTTAAAGTGGTACGCGAGCTGGGTTTAGAACGTCGTGAGACAGTTCGGTCCCTATCTGGTGTGGGCGTTGGATGATTGATGGGAGCTGCTCCTAGTACGAGAGGACCGGAGTGGACGAACCGCTGGTGTTCGGGTTGTCATGCCAATGGCATTGCCCGGTAGCTACGTTCGGAACGGATAACCGCTGAAAGCATCTAAGCGGGAAGCCGGCCCAAAGATGAGTCATCCCTGACTTTTAAAGTCCGGAAGGGTTGTTAAAGACGATGACGTTGATAGGCAGGGTGTGGAAGCGTTGTAAGGCGTTAAGCTAACCTGTACTAATTACCCGAGAGGCTTAACCATACAACACCCAAGAAGCTTTAGGCTATGTGGTGTTGAGATTGACAAGCTTATAAAGAATAAAGCAAGTAGAGTGAAAAGTAGATTACTCTTGATTGCATTGATATCAGATTTCCTAAATTGTTAACCAGTTTTTTCCTGGCAGCCATAGCGATACGGTACCACCTGATCCCATTCCGAACTCAGAAGTGAAACGTATTAGCGCCGATGGTAGTGTGGGGTTTCCCCATGTGAGAGTAGGACACTGCCAGGTCCCATTCAAAAAAGCCCCTGTCTAACGACAGGGGCTTTTTTACTTTATGCACTAAAAAATAATGGGTTTAAAACACATTTACTGTCTTCTTAGATAACAGCGCCTCCGCTAATTTGCTTCTTAATTCGCTTTTCATTCAACGTTCATTCCCCTACCATTACCGCCACTGTCATTTGCACTAATAATGAGATATGCCTTCTTTACAGCCTTATAGTACTTTCGGTCTTCAAACTGCCTGTCAATCTGTGGTTAGCTTTTCTTCTGCTGATGAATTTATTGATGCTTATCGCAAGCACCCTATTAATTACATTGTAGGGGGAGGCAGTAATTCTATCTTTCTTGAAGACTTTAACGGTACTTTACTGGTCAATAATATTAAAGGTGTCAGCCACTTTGATGATGATAAACATCACTACATTAGTGCTGGTGCAGGCGAAAATTGGCACGACTTAGTGACGATGTGCATGCAGAACGGTTGGTATGGCTTCGAAAACTTGGCGCTTATTCCTGGTTCTGTTGGTGCAGCCCCTATTCAAAATATTGGTGCTTATGGCCGCGAAATAAATGCTTTCATTGAATCTGTCGTGGCTGTCATCATTGACACTGGCGAACAGGCCCGTTTAACCGTAGATGATTGTCAGTTTGGTTATCGTGACAGTATCTTTAAGCATGACTTGGCAGGTAAAGCGCTTATAACCCAAGTTAATTTTGTATTGCCTAAACACTATTCGCTGGCTACGTCATACGGTGAACTCGCCGCATTAACAAATCCGTCTGCACTTGATGTATATAACAAAGTAATTGAAATTCGACAAAGTAAGTTACCTGATCCAGCAAAGCTCGGTAATGCAGGCAGCTTCTTTAAAAACCCAGTAATAACAAAAGTGTATTTTGATACGCTAATCTCACAATTTAACGACATGCCGGGTTATGTTGTGTCTCCCACGCTTATGAAAGTCCCCGCGGCGTGGTTAATTGACCAGACGGGTTTCAAAGGTCAATCAATAAATGGGGTACGCTGTCATCCTACTCAGCCGCTTGTGTTAACCAATCTGGGTAATGCGTCAGGCGATGATGTGCGCGCTATGGCCAGTAACATCATTACTGCCGTTAGCAGCACATTTGGAATATCGCTTGAGCCCGAAGTTCGCTTGGTTGGTAGCCAAGGTCTAGTCTCTCTATAATAATAAGCCCTTACATTAAAGGGCTTAACGTTTATTACGCTATGCATCACCTTTCTTATTGTCGTTATCCACAGTAACGATCATCACTTGGCAAACAAATTGCTGCTGACGAGTAGACTATCTCTAGTGAGCTGCGCCCATCATGCCAAAAACCATCCACCATATTAATATTCTTGTCGATGATATCGAAAAAGCATCCGCGTCTTTTAGCCGCTTTTTAGATGTTGACCCAATTATAGAATCGCTTCCTATTAGACAGGCCATATCAGCACGTTTTGATTGCAACGGCATATGGTTGGTGTTGGTGAGCCCGTTAACCGCGCTGTCACCCCTCACACAGATAATAGAAACACGGGGAGAGGGAGTATTTTTGCTCTCATTCGAATCGACGGATATTGATGCGGACCTCGAGCGTTTAACACGCGATAGTATTGCGTTTTCAGACTCAGAAAAACGAAAGGGCGCCGATGATTGGGAAGTGCAAGATATTCGCCTGCCTTATTGCCTCGATGTAGTACTTCAACTGTGCCAAAGTATTTCAAAATGAAATAAAATTATTCATTTTGAAATAAAAAGTGATCGTTCAATATTTATTCATGCGTACTAAGGTTGAGCAATGTTTAATCAAAAGCAATAACAGCAAGGCCTAACGTGTTTTTTGCAAAGTTGGTACAGCACCTGCTAACAAGTCATTAACCATTACGCCTGCTTAACAATGAGTAGGTGAAAAAAATGAGTGAAAACGACTTGAATAATAACGCATTACAACCAAGCAAGCTGCGCGTACTTATCTTTGGCTACAAAGAATTTAGCCAGTTGATGAGCAGTGTGCTTGGGCGATTCCGCGAACACGCAGAATTTCGTATTGTTGATGCGATTGTAGGTACAACCTTTGAGATAAAAAAACATATCTCAGCGTTTTGCCCCGATGTGGTGGTTAGTGCAGGTTCAAACGCTCGTTATCTAGAATCCGCATTGTCTATTCCTGTTGCATCACTGGCTACTACCGAGTTAGACATTTATGAGGCGATAGAAAAAGCCTCAAAAATCTCTGACAATATTCATGTTATTTCTTTTGCCCATACCAGTATCTCTGCCCAACTTGCCGGGCCCAAGTTAAATGCGCATGTAGAACAAACTGTTTATCTCACGCCAGAACAGGCACGTGAGCAGTTTTATATTGCCTCTAAAAAACCAGAGGTCGTCATGGTGGGAGCAAGCTTGGTGTGTGGGCTTGCCGCAAGCAAAGATATTCCCTCTTTTTTGGTATATTCAGAATCGTCGTGTATTGAAACTATCGAAAGCGCGCTTGAAAAAGCGCGTGAATGGCGAGAGCGCAACCGTGAACATGCCATTATGTCGTGGTTAATGGATAAGTCTAAAACGCCTATTATTATGATAGACGGCATGGATGAATCACTTACGTTAAATAATGCTGCTAAGCACGATTTAAAGCTGACCAATGATTTTACCAGTGACTTGTCCACGCTCATTCATCCCGAAGGAGGCAAGCGCCTCACCGATGGAGAGTGTGAAATAAACGGCAAAGAATGGTGGTATCACCTAGACACCGTAGACCAAGTTCCTAATCAAAAATATATCTACCAACTTTACAGCAAACTTCCCACCGCAAAAGCAAAGAAAAAAGCCCCGCTTAAACGTCACGAACTTATTTATCAATCACGCGAGATGGAATCGGTTATGCAACAGGCCGTCGCTTTCGCTTCCTCGCCAAGTAACGTGTTGTTGTTTGGTGAATCAGGCACAGGTAAAGAGTTAGTCGCGCGCCAAGTGCAGAAGTTTAGCCCTTATGAGCAAGGCAAATTTGTGGCATTGAACTGTAGTGCCATACCGTCTGAGCTTTTTGAAGGCGAATTATTTGGTCATCAAGACGGGGCGTATACCGGTTCGCGACGAGGCGGTCGCAAAGGGTTAATTGAAGAAGCCCAGCATGGGGTGTTGTTTCTCGATGAAATTAGTGAGCTTGCCTTAGATCAACAGGCCAAGTTGTTACGGTTTTTACAAGAGCGTCAGTATCGTCCGTTAGGTGGAAACCAAGAGCGTGATGTCGACCTTAAGCTTATTGCTGCATCGAACCGTTCCCTGTCAGACATGGTAAAAACTGGTGCATTCAGAGAAGATTTATTTTACCGCCTTAATGTATTCAATATTACGCTGCCGCCGCTTCGTCAGCGTATAGCCGATATTCCCCTCGTTGCTATTCATAAATTAGCGTCACTTAACAAACGCTACGCCTTAGACCATGCACCAGAAGACGTGTGGAGTGTTATCGAGCAACCCATGCTGGCTTATCGGTGGCCAGGCAATATCCGTGAACTTGAGAATGTACTAGAACGAATTGTTGCTTATGTGAAAGCCATGAATGGCCTTGACCGTGTAGGCAGCGTGCTCTCTCAGATTGCACCAGAGCTTTCCCACACTAATGAAGTGGCGGGGGCTCAAGGTGGAGCACTTAAAAATAAAGAGTATGAAATGATTTTAGCGACGCTCGAACAATGTAGTGGTGATAAACGTCGAGCTGCGCAAGCGTTAGGTATTAGCCAAACCACTTTGTGGCGTAGGCTCAAAGATATTCAACACAACAATAATGACTAGTGTCTGGAGAAACCCAATGTTAAACACACGCAAGCACCTCATCGCCAGTAGCGTTGCCATAGCGTTTTCGCTATCAACGTCTGTATTTCATACTCAAGCTTTTGCGCAAGAAGAAGCCACGAACGCCGAAGACGAAAAGCTGATTGAAGTGATCAGTATTTCGCGTAAGCGTCCAGAAAGTATTCAAGAAGTGCCTATCGCGGTAACGGCGTTATCTGAAAGGCAACTAGAAGCTGCCGGTGTAGAGCGCACTGGGGATTTTATTGGCTTAATTCCAAACGTAAGTATTGTTGATGCGGCTAACGTGGGTGATACGCAGGTTAACATTCGCGGTATTATTTCAACGCGAGATGCAGAATCGACGTTCGCCTACGTTGTTGATGGTGTGCTCCAAACCAACCCCAATAGTTTTAACGAAACCCTCACCGATGTCGCACAAATTGAAGTGTTGAAAGGGCCGCAAGGGGCGCTTTATGGCCGTAATGCTGTTGCTGGCGCCATTCTTGTTACAACCAAAACACCCTCAGATATTTTTGAAGCCAAAGTAGAAGCCGGAATCGGTAATAATAATACCCAGCGTTACAGTGCGATGGTTACCGGCCCGCTAAGTGACACCGTTTTTGGGCGCTTTGCAATAAGCCACAATACAACCGATGGTTTTTATGAAAATGTATTTTTAGGTCGCGATGATGCCGTCGACTTCCTAGAAGATACCACTATGAAAGGGCGCCTTATTTGGGAAGCGTCAGATGATCTTAAATTTGATCTTCGCGCGTCACGTAGTGAAGTAGAAGGCGGGGCGATTAACTTTAATGCGGCGTTTGCACTGCCTAGCTTTGTTGATGCATTCGGTCAGCAAGCCTTTAACAAAGACGTGAACGATCATGAGTTTATCTTTGCGTTTAACGTACCGGGTGAAAACGAACAAGAAACCACAGAGCTTTCACTCAAAGCTGATTGGGAACGTGACACCTTTGATGTTACCGCGATAGTGGCTTACAACGACTTAGATGAGTACTTGCTGTCTGATGGAACCAGCGCGTCGTTTTACGGTTATGAAGTCACACCGCAATGTCAAACCGACCGCCAAACGCTCAATAACCTACCAACAGAATTAGGCGGTGCGGGCCGAAGCGACTTATATGGCGATTTCCTTTCTCCCTTTGTTGTTCTGCCACCGGGTCAAGACTTCGCCGGTGTATACGGTCCTTATACACCGTCCTCATGTGATGGTTATCAATATCAAGAGCGAAGCCAACGTGATTACAGTGCAGAAATTCGTTTAACGTCGAAAGACGACTCTGATCTGCGCTGGATAGCGGGTTTGTATTTCGCCCAAATTGAAAGAGATGTCGTGGTTGCCTACGGCGCTGACCAAGGGCAAGGTTTCCTTCGCCAGTCATACGTACCGCCAACAGGCCCCAACCCTACTGATTTACTTTTTAGTGACACGTTCGATACCACAGTAATGTCAGGTTTCGGCCAGGTTGAGTACGACCTTACTCAGCAGTGGGAGCTGTCTGTTGCGGTTCGTTATGACAATGAATCTCGAGAGGTAGAAAACAACGTACCTAATGTTTTAGCGTCTGGGTTAAATGTGAACACCATTGTTAATGGTCAGGTTGGTCCTATCAACCCTGCGTTTAATACAAACCCGAACGGTATTCCAAGTCGTGATGCCAGCTTCAGCCAGTGGCAGCCTAAAGTAACTCTTAGCTATGAAGCATCATCTTCACTCAATTTATACGGTAGTTATGGCGTTGGCTTTAGAAGTGGTGGCTTTAACTCAATCGGGACCGAAGCGACGCTCGACTTCTGGTTTAATGCATCAGGAACCGGTACGCCGGGCGACGCGGTTAATGCTCAATTGCAAGTTACCGACGACTATGCGAAAGAAGTAACAACGAGTATTGAGCTTGGCGCGAAGTCGAGCTGGTTAGATGGCGCACTAAAGGTAAATACAGCGGTGTTTAACACCAATGTTGAAGATAATCAGTTTTTTGAATTCTTCGCCGGTCCTTTTGGCTTATTGCGTGCAGTAACCACCATAGACGAACTCGATATTCGCGGGTTTGAAGTTGATTTTAATTATCGCGTAACAGATGAACTGACACTATTTGGTGGTGCAGGCTTCATCGACAGTGAAATTAAAGAAAACAGAAACCGTCCGTTATCGGTCGGTAACGAAGCGCCACAGACACCAGACCGTTCATTTACGCTTGGTTTTAGTCATGAATATGCAATTACCAGCGATGTGTTAATGCTGACTCGTGTCGATTATCAGTACGTAGGTGAAACCAACTTCCACACGTTACAAGGTGAAGAAACGCCCACAATTTGGGACTTCTTTGGCACCTTAGGCGGCGGCGTACCGCCCGGTCCTCACCCACAAAACTTCAATAACGCAACGCGCGATGCTTACGGCCTCGTAAACGCTCGTATCGCGTTTGCAGGTGAAATGTGGGAAGTGGCGCTATGGGGTAAAAACCTGGCAGATAAGCAGTATTTGCAAGAGGTTATCCCTGCGCCCGAGTTTGGCGGGTCGTTTATTCATCCCTCAGCACTTAGGTCTTACGGCATAGATTTCACCTACAACTTTTAAGGGTTTACGTGCAGTAAACACCGAAATAGACAACCTATTATAGTTTGATGTTACCCGTGCACTTAGGTGCACGGGGACACCGTTCGAGAGAAAAATAATGAACAAACCATTGGCAGGAATAAAGGTTATCGACCTGACGCATATGTTGTCAGGCCCTTATTGCGGGATGATCTTGGCCGATTTAGGGGCCGAAACCATCAAGGTAGAGCCGCTTAGCGGAGAGGGAACACGGAAATTACTCGCCACCGACCCAGAAAACTCGTTGGATGGAATGGGCGCATACTTCATTACCTTAAATAGAAACAAGAAAAGCGTATGTATTGATTTGAAAACCCCTGAAGGCTTAGACATTTTTTATGACTTGGTTAAGTCTGCGGATGTGGTTGTAAATAACTTCGGGGCCGGCGTGCCGTCGCGCCTTAAAATAGACTATGAACATTTAAAAGCAGTAAACCCGCGTATTATTACCTGTTCCATTACGGGTTTCGGTAACAATGGGCCTAACTTTAAGCGTCCAGCGTTTGACCAAGTCGCGCAAGCAACCGGTGGCGGTATGTCAATCACCGGTACCGACCCTCAAAACCCTGTTCGCGCAGGTATCCCCATTGGTGATTTAGGCGGTGGCATGTTTGCCGTAATGGGCATTCAAGCAGCATTACTTGAACGTGAAAAAAGTGGTGAAGGGCAAGACGTCGATATTTCGATGCTTGATTGCCAAATATCGCTTTTGAACTACATGGCAACAATGTACTTCCTGTCAGGAAAGGACCCGTTCCCTATTGGCAATTCTCACTTTGTACATGTGCCCTACGACACGTTTAAAACTGCCGATGGTTTTATTGTTATCGCGGTTATTACCGATAATTTCTGGCAAAACCTGAAAGAAGTGGTACACGCACCCGAGCTAGATTTGCCAGAGTTTGATACGCAGCCCGGTCGTTGGGCGAAGAAAGATTTTATTATCGACACCCTTAACAACATTCTACAAGCGCAGCCTTCTGATTACTGGATAGAGAAGTTAGAAGCGGCACGCATTCCCTGTGCGCCAGTCAATAAATTCTCGCAAGCCTTAAGCGACGAACAAGTACTTCATCGAAACATGGTGGTAGACCTTTCAAGTGCCGACGGCAATATCACTAAAGGGCCTGGTAATCCGATTAAGTTCTCGCGTTCTGATGAAGAGAGTTTTTCTGCCGCGCCACGTGTTGGCGAACATACCGATGAAGTGCTTCAAGAGCTTGCGGGTCTTAGTCCCGAGGCTCTCGCAGCACTAAGAGAAAAGAGGGTGGTGGGGTAATGGCAGAATCAATCATTATCAACGATGTTGGCCCTCGGGATGGATTGCAAAATCAAAAGAAGCATTTAAGTGTCGATGAGCGACTAACGCTAATTAATGCACTTGTTGAAGCCGGCGTGCCAGCCATTGAAATTGGTGCTTTCGTATCACCAAAAGCCGTGCCGGCAATGGCCGGTACGGATGATATCTTTAAGCAGCTTACGCACATAAGCGATACCGCATTTTCGGTGCTTATTCCTAATAAGCGTGGTTTTACAACGGGCCACGATTTACATGTTCCGCTTATGTCACTGGTGGTAGCGGCAAGTAAAACTATGAATGAAAAAAACATCCGTATGTCGACCGACGATGCGATGTTGATGTGTAAAGACGTGCTAACGCTTGCCAATGACAGTGAAAGCAAGGTGCAGGCTTACGTTGCAACAGCATGGGAGTGCCCCTTTGAAGGAAAGGCATCGCCTGATGAAGTCATGCGGCTATGTGATGAGCTACTTACCGCGGGCGCAAGCCATATTGTTATTGCCGATACGATTGGTGCGGCAGCGCCCGATGAAGTGTTCGCGCTTATGTCGCGCTTATCAGATGCATTCGGCGCGCAGCACTTATCCTGTCATTTTCACGATACCAGAGCCATGGGCGTGGCCAACGTTTACGCCGCTATTCAAGCGGGTATTCGCCAATTTGATGCCTCGATTGGTGGTTTAGGTGGGTGTCCGTTTGCGCCTGGCGCCACGGGCAATGTAGCCACCGAAGACGTAGTGCTACTGGTTGAACAAATGGGCTATAGCACCGGGATTAATATGCCTGCGCTGCTTGCTGCCTCCGATTTAGCAACAGAACTTACTGGTACAGCTCGTGGTGGTCATGCAAAGGCGTGGCTGAAACAACAACATGCAAGCAATGAATGCGACAGAGGATAGAATTATGAGTTATCGATTAGGTGTCGACGTAGGTGGAACCTTTACAGACTTACTACTGATAAATGAAGATTCAGGCGAAACCTTTACGGCAAAAGTGCCCTCAACGCCACAAGACTCATCGGTAGGTGTATTAAACGGCATTAACCGAATTTGCGAACAGTCAGGGGTTGATGTTAAAAAAATTAACCGCGTAATGCACGGAACAACGGTTGCGACCAACGCAGTATTAACCGGCAAGGGCTCAAAAGTCGCGCTCATCACCACCAAAGGTTATAAGCAAGTGCTTCAAGTAGCGCGTTCGTTTTGTCCAGGTGGTTTGGGCGGATGGGTAAGCTATGTGAAAAAGCCACTGCTTGCACCGCTTGAACTTACCATTGAAGCTGACGAACGTATTGATGCAGACGGAACCGTGCACAAAGCACTCGATGAGCAAGCGCTTCGAGAGTCATTACAGGCGTTAAAGTCTCGCGGCGAGTTCGCAGCCATCACCATTTCATTTATTAATGCCTACGTAAATGGTGAAAATGAGAAGCAAGCGCAAGCCGTTGCCAATGAAGTATTTCCTGATATGCCCATTTCAATTTCATCTGAAGTGGTGCCTGAACTTCAAGAGTATGAGCGAACAGAAACAACGGTCGTAAACAGTTATGTGCGCCCAGAAGTCGCCAAATATGTTGATAACCTCTACGCTGCGTTAACCGAGAAAATGGGCGAAGATCTTCACCTTTCTATTTTACGCTCGGATGGCGGGTTAGCATCGGCACGTTCAGCAGCAGACAGCCCGGTTAATTTATTGATGTCCGGCCCTGCAGGCGGTGTGGCTGGTGCTATTCACTTCTGCAAACAAGGTGGTCACGACAACATTCTTACCTTTGATATGGGAGGAACGTCAACTGACGTCGCCCTTATTCAAAATGCATCAGCCCGTGTTAGGCGTGAGACCCGAGTTGGAGATGTCACCGTTCGTGCACCGTCTGTTGACGTGCGAACGGTGGGAGCAGGAGGCGGCTCGTTAGCCTTTGTACCTGAACTCACTAAAGCCTTGCGCGTTGGACCAGAATCGGCGGGTGCGGTGCCAGGCCCAGCAGCGTATATGAAAGGAGGCGACCAACCTACTGTCTGCGACGCCAACGTTGTGCTTGGCTATTTACCGGCCGACGTACAGCTAGGTGGCAGTATGTCTATCAACCGCGATGCTGCTGTTGATGCGGTGAAGAAGGTTGCCGACCCAATGGGAATAAGTGTTGAAGAAGCCGCAGAAGGCATTATCAAAATTGCCAACGAAGCGATGTTTGGTGCATTGCGATTAGTATCAGTAGAACAGGGCTTTGACCCACGTGAATTTGCCTTAGTAGGGTTTGGCGGCGCGGGCCCCTTGCATGCTAATGCGTTAGGTATTTTAACCAATGCGTGGCCTACTATTATACCTCCAGGCCCAGGTGTACTTTGTGCTTACGGCGATGCCACCACACAAGTACGAGATGAGGCGTCGCAAACCTATGTGACCCTGCTCGATAATATTGAAATTAACGACTTCACCACCTTGCTTGATGAGCTTGCTGAAAAGGCATCGTCAACGTTAAGCGCCGATGGCATCGATAACGACGAACAGGTTATTACTTATCAGGCAGACGTGCGCTATACCGGTCAAGCCTTCCAGTTAAGCATCGAGTTTAGTCGAGACGAGTTAGCGAAAGAAGGGTTGGCGTTACTCAAACGTCAATTTGATGCGGAGCATACGCAGTTGTTTACGTTTGCCCTTGAAGACGGACACGAGATTGTCATGGTACGGGCGGTCGCAACGGCGAAGAGCAAGCCGTTGCCTGCACCTCCACCGCCAAGCACACAAGCAACATTGAAAGAATGTGAAATTACGTCGTCAAAGATTTATTACGAAGGCCGTTACCACGATGCGGTTATTTACGACCGTAACCTGTTGCATACAGCGCTAACGGTAAATGGCCCTGCAATTATTTGTGAGATGGATTCTACAACCGTGGTCTTACCGGGCTATGAAGCGTCGGTCGATCATGTCGGTAATCTTTTAATTAACCCACAAGCATCCAAGTAATAGGTGGCACCATGAACGAAAAAATAAAACAAACTAACAGTGCACCACTTAATCGTGTTGATGTTGATACGGTTACCGTGGATATTATTGAAAACGCCCTTCGTAATGCACGCGAAGAAATGGATGCCGTATTATTTAGAACGGCAATGAGCCCAGGTATTCGTGAACAAGGCGATTGCTTTCCCATGATTGCGAATAAAGACGGCAAAATGGTCGTTGGTCAATTCGGTTCGTTTATCCACGGGTTTATGGATGCATTCGAAGGAGAGTTGGAAGAAGGCGACATTATTCTTACTAACGACCCGTATATGACGAATGCCGCAGTATCGCATTTACCGGATTGGATTGTACTGGTGCCGGTATTTAAAGAAGGGCGGCATATTGCGTGGTCGGCGATGTTTGGTCACATGTCAGATAACGGCGGTATGGTGCCCGGGTCCATTCCTATCAAAGCGGAAACCATCTTCCAAGAAGGTATTCGTATTCCGCCTACCAAATTGTATAAGAAAGGGGTGCTGCAAAGCGATATTTTGGAATTGATCCTTCATAACGTACGTACACCGCAGTGGAACCGTTTTGACTTAAACGCATTAGTGGCGTCGTGCAAAACTGCGGCCAAGCGTTGTGTAGAGATTTCTGAGCGCTTTGGTGACGATATTTTTTATTCCACCATGGAAATCATGTTGGATAGAAACAAAGTGGCCATGGAAGCCATTATCAATATGATTGTGCCAGAAGAGCCGCGTACGTTTGAAGACTATCTATGTGATGATGGCGTAGGTAAAGGGCCATACAAAATAAGCTGTACTATGTGGCGCGAAAACGGAAAGGCTATTTTTGATTTTGCCGGCACCGACCCCCAGGCAAAAAGCTCTATTAACTTCTTCTTAAATGAAGACATGTTCAAGATGTTCTTTGGCTCATTCACCATCAACTTAGTCGACCCGCAAATTCTGTTTAACGACGGTTTTTATGATTTGGTCGACGTAAGAATTCCGCAAGGCAGCTTGTTAAAGCCTAACTATCCGGCAGCGCTATCGGGCCGTACTCATGCATTAGGACGTATTTTTGATGTAATGGGCGGGCTGCTTGGGCAAAGCGCACCCGATGCAATGAATGCGGCAGGGTTCTCCGACTCTCCTCATCTATTCTTTTCAGGTTATGACAAAAAAGGCGAGTGGTTCCAACTCTTTCAAATTGGTTTTGGCGGTATTCCAGGTCGCCCTGTGGGGGATGGCCCAGACGGGCATTCACTATGGCCAGGCTTTACTAATGTACCCAATGAATTTGTTGAAGCCTACTTCCCACTTCGTATTGAATCTTACGAAACCATTGTCGATTCAGGTGGTGCAGGCTTGCATCGTGGTGGTAACGGTTTGTCAGTGGCATACCGATTCCTGTGTGATGGCAGCATCGCCATACACGATGACCGTTGGTTAACGTATCCGTGGGGCGTAAATGGCGGTGAGCCGGGTCAACGTTCTACCAAACGTTTAGTAAAACGCAATGGCGAAAGTATTACGTTACCGGCGAAGTGTGAAGGAATAGAAGTGAGCGAGGGTGACCTGCTTTATTTCGATACCTGGGGCGGCGGTGGTTGGGGCGACCCTTATCAGCGTCCCGTGGAGAGTATTATGGACGATGTACGCCGAGGCTTGGTCAGCGAGGAAGGCGCTAAACGATATGGTGTGGTCATTGTTGATGGGGCAGTGGATGACACTGCAACTACTGCAATGCGCGCGGCATTGACTGAGGCACGGGGCGAGGTACAAGTGTTTAACCGTGGCGGTACTATCGAGGAAATTCTTGCGCGTTGCGAAGAAGAGACCGGCTTACCAGCACCGGTATCGCCTACCTTCAGAGAAAACGCGTAATGAGTGAAGATCGAGACTTGGCAATCGGGGGCGTGCCGTTTGGCCGCCGCCCAGGCCTTATCGTCGTAGACATGACATACGGTTTCACGTCACTTGATAGCCCACTAGGTGGTGCGTTCGATAGCGAAATCGACGCCGCACAATCGTTAGTGTCGTTGTTTCACGCGTGTCATTTCCCGGTCTTTTATTCAACCGTGGTGTATAAAGACGACCATACACAAAGTGTGTTTCGCCGCCATCTTCCCGACTTAAATATACTCGCTGCCCATTCTAAATGGGTAGAGGTAGACGAACGCCTTACCGTGTTACCTACCGATACGATTATCGAGAAAACTGGCCCCAGCGCGTTTTTTGCTACGCCATTATCTGAACAGTTAATACAAAAGAAATGCGACAGCCTGATGGTGTGTGGACTAACTACCAGTGGGTGTGTGCGCGCAACGGTAGTCGATGCGCTTAATTACAATTATGCCACGTGGGTCGTGGAGCAAGCGTGTGGCGACCGTAATGTGTCAGCGCATAATGCGAATCTTCATGATATGAACGCCAAATATGCCAGCGTAGTGTCTTTGAATCATGCAACCGCGTTTCTTGAAAACAGCAAGAGTAAGTGAGTACTTAAATGGGACAAACCCTGTACGACAAATTATGGGATAAACACTATATAGGTGATGTAGATGGTGATGGCCTCTTATATATTGACCGCCACCTTATTCATGAGGTGACGTCGCCTCAAGCGTTTGACGGATTAAATCAATATGGCCGGCGCGTAAGGCGGCCAGATCTCACCATTGCCACCATGGATCATAGTATTTCTACCCGCTCGACATCGCTTGATGCGTGTGGCCCTAAAAATGCGCTGCAATTAAAAACGCTGGTGGAAAACTGCAAGCAGCACGGAATTGTGCTTTACCCCGTTGGTGACGCTAACCAAGGGATTGTTCATGTTATGGGTCCAGAGCTTGGGTTAATTCATCCAGGCATGACCGTAGTGTGCGGCGATTCGCATACCGCTACGCATGGCGCATTGGGCACACTAGCGTTTGGCATAGGTACGTCAGATGTGGAACATGTATTGGCGTCACAAACTATCAGGCAGTCGAAAGCGAAAAATATGCGGGTGGTTTTCTCAGGAACGCCTGGCGCCGGTGTGGTCGCCAAAGACCTTATATTGGCGTTGATAGGTAAAATAGGACACGCAGGTGGTACAGGGTACGTCATTGAATACAGCGGCGATGCGCTATCGCATCTTTCTGTTGAAGGGCGCATGACCATATGCAACATGAGTATTGAAGCGGGTGCTAAAGCGGGCCTTATTGCACCAGATGACATCACCCTCGCGTATTTAAAAGGTAAACCTTTTGCACCGAAGGGAGCGGCGTGGGATGAATCTTGCCTTGCTTGGAAAACCCTTTATTCCGATACCGATGCGGTATTTGATGCAGAAGTGCATATCGATGTTTCACGTCTTGCCCCGCAAGTGACGTGGGGAACAAACCCCGGTCAGGTGGCAGGCATCGATGAGGTTATTCCATCTCCTGATAGTTTTGATGATGCATTAATGACAGCATCAGCCCAAAAAGCATTGGCTTATATGGCGCTGACAGAAAGAACCGCTTTTTCTGATATTCCTATCTCACATGTATTTATTGGGTCGTGTACCAACAGCCGAATAGAAGATTTACGAGCGGCTGCTGATATCGCCAGAAAAGGCAAGGTGGCGAAAGGTGTAAAAGCCATTGTTGTTCCCGGTTCAGTAAAAGTGAAAGAGCAAGCCGAAACGGAAGGGCTAGATGAGGTGTTTAAAACCGCAGGTTTTGAATGGCGTTTGCCAGGCTGCTCTATGTGCTTGGGAATGAATGACGATGTGCTTCATGAAGGTGATAGATGCGCGTCTACTAGCAATCGCAATTTCGAAGGGCGGCAGGGCAGAGGGTCTAGGACTCACCTAGTTAGCCCGGCTATGGCAGCTGGCGCCGCGATAGCGGGCCATTTTGTTGATATTCGAACGTTTTAAGTGAGGCACGTTGTGACACCTTTAAATAAAGTGGTATCCCATGTTATTCCTTTATTGGAAGACAATATTGATACGGACCAATTACTGCCTAAGCAGTTTCTAACAGAAATCGCTCGGGCTGGGTTTGGAAAGCATTTATTGCATGATAGGCGCTACCTTGATCAACATGAAAGCGTACCTAACCCTGATTGCGTTTTAAATCAGGATGCGTATAAAACCGCGTCGATATTAATAACAGGGAAAAATTTCGGCTGTGGCTCGAGCCGAGAGCATGCGCCGTGGGCACTGGCAGATTTTGGTATTAGCGTCATTATTGGTAAAGGTTTTGCCGATATTTTTTATGCTAACTGCTTAAATAATCAAATTTTGCCTATTGTATTGCCCGATGAGGTAGTAAACGCGTTAGCGCTTCGTGCACAGCGCACGCCAGGAGCGGAGGTAACCGTCGACTTGTCGATTCAAACCGTCAGTTTTGATTCCTCGGTCATTACCTTCAGTATTCCCGAACATCATCGCGCCAACTTACTTAATGGTGTTGATAAAATAGGAAGAACGCTCCAAGAGCATGACAAGATAAAAGCCTATGAAGTGGCAAATAATATTTAGATATTCTGCCATTAGCGTATCGCGTTCTCTTGGGCCGTTATTCGCTGTATCGACCGCATTGTCGATAAGATGATGTAGCGTATTTCTCCCTCTACACGAACAGAACACGAAAGCCGGATTTCGGCTTTCTTTCTTAATTTACTTCGCCTACCATTGACCGATAAATGACAGTACGCAACACACTTGCATACTGTTGCCATTACCTCTAGAGCCTTAACTCATGTCCGTTGGTAACTATATAATTCACTGGCGCGCAATGCTTACCACGTTGGATATGTTTGCAACCCTATGCGCTTCTGGTTTTTTGTGCGCTTCTATTACTATTGGGTTTTCTTTACAAACCATTACCACGTGTAAAGGCTGTTGATATGGCGACACTATATAAAGGCAAAAATATAAGACATTATGCTTATGTGATGCCTCACATATATGTAGTCGACCGATAAAAGGATAAATCACACCATGAGACAAGCATCTAAGGCTATAAGAAAACATATACTTGCCTTACTCTCAGATGGACAATTTCATTCAGGCGAAGTTATTGCACAGGAAGTGGGGTTATCTCGCACCGCTGTCGCAGGACATATCTCGCAGTTAGCCGATTGGGGGCTCGATGTTTTTAAAGTTAAAGGTAAAGGTTATCGTTTGGAGAGAGGCTTTCCATTGTTAAGCGCAGATAATATAAAAAAACATCTTGGAAATACCAAACGGGCAATGATTGATGTCGAATCGGTGCTTCCTTCTACGAATACTGAATTAAAAAAGCGTATTGCTAATGCGCGTCATGAACTGGCTAACGGTGATGTGATTTTTGCCGAAATACAAACCGCTGGGCGCGGGCGACATGGAAGAACATGGCTTGCGCCGGTGGGGGGGAGCTTAACCTTCTCGATGTATTGGTCGTTTCCCGATGGCTACCAAAGCATGGCAGGGCTTTCGCTTTTAGTCGGCTTAGCCGTATGTAATGCGCTAAAAGAGTTTGGCGTTAATGATGCAGAGCTTAAGTGGCCTAATGATATTTACCTGCAGGGCAAAAAGCTGGCAGGAGTATTAATAGAGGTAGAAGGGCAAATTGGTGCAACGGCACACTCAGTTATTGGTATTGGCCTTAATGTATGCATGCCTGACGGTCAGTATGATGTGGGTCAGCCACACAGCGACTTAGCCGCTTATTTGGGGCATACCCCAGATAGAAATGAATTAGCCGCTGCGATAATAAAGTCGATGTGGCTTTATCTTCCTACCTTTTCACAACAGGGCTTTGGGCCATTCGTACCGCATTGGGAAGCGTTAGACTTATATGCTGACAAACGCATTGTGCTGCAAATGGGTGAAAAGCGTTTTTCGGGTATTGACCGTGGCGTTGATGCCAGTGGAGCACTATTAGTAGAAACCCAAGATGGTATAACACGCTTTCATGGTGGCGAGGTTAGCTTACGTGGTAACTGAAAATTCGGTGGTACTTGTTGATATTGGCAACACCCGAATCAAATATACGCTGCTTTGTGAGTCTGAAAACGAACCGTTAGTGTGTAACAGCCCCAACGACTTATTTAATTTTGTCGATAATCAAAAAAATATCACGCATGTATACCTTGCTTCGGTAAGAAATCAGGAGGTGGTTGATGAAATTTCAACCATGTGTGCATCGCGTAAAATAAAATTTGTAGAAAAGCACACAGAGAAAGAAGCGTTTGGTATAAAAAATAGTTACGCCAATGTTCAAAAAATGGGCGTTGATCGTTGGCTTGCGATGATTTGTGCTGCACAAAAAACAAAAAAAGCATTTTTTGTTATCGATGTGGGTACGGCAATAACGGTAGATTTTGTTGTAAGTGGTCAACATTTAGGCGGTTGGATAGTGCCAGGCTTCACAGTAATGCGCGACGCATTAGTGTCATCGACTAAAAAAGTCTTCGCGAATAATGAAATTCCGACCTCTTTTGGGGTGGGGACCGATACTGAGGAATGTGTGGCACAAGGGTGTCATGCTGCCGTATATGGTGTTTATTTGAGCGCTGTTGATTATATATCAAGCAAACAAACAGAATTTGACGTTATTTTAGGGGGTGGAGACAAAAAAGTGTTTGCATTTTTGGAAAGCGCTGATAACATGCGCCTCGCTCATTTGGTGGTGCAAGGTCTTGCCCGCTACGCTCGACACGAACTGTTTAGTTAGTAGAAAGCGTAAGTTTTTAATTGGTTGAAAAACTGGTTAAAAAAGAAAAATGAAAATTTTTCGAAAAGACACTTGCACTGAGTAATTCATTACTCTAGAATGCGCACCCACTTGATGTAGTGCCGACTTAGCTCAGTTGGTAGAGCAACTGACTTGTAATCAGTAGGTCGCCAGTTCGATTCCGGCAGTCGGCACCATCAATCCTGGAGGGGTACCCAAGCGGTCAACGGGAGCAGACTGTAAATCTGCCGGCTCAGCCTTCGCAGGTTCGAATCCTGCCCCCTCCACCACTTTCTTTATGAGGTGGCCAGAGAATTAAGATTTGCGGGCATCGTATAATGGCTATTACCTCAGCCTTCCAAGCTGATGATGTGGGTTCGATTCCCACTGCCCGCTCCAAATCAGTGCTGATATAGCTCAGTTGGTAGAGCGCACCCTTGGTAAGGGTGAGGTCGGCAGTTCAAATCTGCCTATCAGCACCATTTTCTCCCCAGCTCATGTTGTAAAATTTCAAAATTTTTTAATGTAACGTTGCTGGGATAATAGAAATGGCAAAAGAAAAGTTTGAACGTACGAAACCCCATGTAAACGTGGGTACTATCGGCCACGTTGACCACGGTAAAACTACCCTTACTGCAGCAATCACTACTGTTCTTTCAAAGACATATGGTGGTTCAGCTCAGGCATTCGATCAAATCGATAACGCGCCTGAAGAGAAAGCTCGTGGTATCACCATCTCTACATCTCACGTAGAGTATGACACACCTACTCGTCACTACGCTCACGTAGACTGCCCAGGACACGCTGATTACGTTAAAAACATGATCACCGGTGCTGCACAGATGGACGGCGCGATCCTAGTAGTAGCTGCGACTGACGGCCCTATGCCTCAGACTCGTGAGCACATCCTACTTGGTCGTCAGGTTGGCGTACCTTACATCATCGTATTCATGAACAAGTGTGACATGGTAGATGATGAAGAGCTTCTAGAGCTAGTAGAAATGGAAGTTCGTGAACTTCTTAGCGAATATGAATTCCCAGGTGATGACCTTCCAGTTATCCAAGGTTCTGCACTTAAAGCCCTTGAAGGCGACGCAGAATGGGAAAAGAAAATCATCGAGCTTGGTGAAGCGCTTGATTCATATATCCCAGAGCCAGAGCGTGCAATCGATAAGCCGTTCATTCTTCCAATCGAAGACGTATTCTCAATCTCAGGCCGTGGTACAGTAGTAACGGGTCGTGTAGAGCAAGGTATCGTTAAAGTAGGTGAAGAAGTAGAAATCGTTGGTATCAAAGATACAACTAAGACGACTTGTACTGGTGTTGAAATGTTCCGTAAACTTCTTGACGAAGGTCGCGCTGGTGAGAACGTTGGTGTTCTTCTACGTGGTACTAAGCGTGAAGACGTTGAACGTGGTCAAGTACTAGCTAAGCCTGGTTCAATCAACCCACACACTAAATTCGAAGCTGAAGTATACGTACTAAGCAAAGACGAAGGTGGCCGTCATACTCCATTCTTCAAAGGCTATCGTCCACAGTTCTACTTCCGTACAACTGACGTAACTGGTGCTGTAGAGCTTCCAGAAGGCGTAGAGATGGTAATGCCTGGTGACAACCTTAAGTTCGTAGTAGAGCTTATTGCACCAATCGCGATGGACGAAGGTTTACGCTTCGCTATCCGTGAAGGTGGCCGTACTGTAGGTGCTGGTGTTGTAGCTAAGATTCTTTAATCTAAGCAAACCAATGCATTAAAAAAAGGCGCTCAATAGAGCGCCTTTTTTGTATCTGTTTATCTATCTTATTCCCCAATAGCGCCTGACGGTATCTCTCTCCATTTTCAGCTCATTGTTTTCGTTGTTCGCCTTATTGATTCAATTATACGATAATTGCGATTGATATTTTGCTATTTAATCTTTTTGTTAGATTGGTGATAATCTCTGCAACAAAAACGGAGAGCAAATATGAACACCATCATTAAGATACTATCAACAAAGAAAACGGTCGCTACCTACACTAACTCGCAAGCGCGTACGCAATGCAACTATGCCAACAACTATTATGGCGACCAAGTGTGCGTAAAAGTGAAGTCATAGCGCTACACAAGTCACAGAGATACTATTATTACGAAACGCGGTGTGTCCGCGTGTCGTAACCCCATTGTCCTTCAGTACTCAGCACACTCTTGTGGCTATAATCAACAGGGACGGAAAGCAAATACTTATCCCATGTAACCTTCAGTTAGCCATCACATTGAGATTTTTAGCGCAGGCTTTGGTATGTTTTGACACTACAGGCGTATAGTAGTAATCAGATAAAACAATACCGCGCTAACAAGAACAATGAAGCTGGAGAAAGTATGCAATACAATAGGCTAGGGGCAAGTGAGCTTTCAGTGTCTGACATTTGTCTGGGCACAATGACATGGGGTATTCAAAATACTCAGCAAGACGCCGATGCACAACTAGCGATGGCAATAGACCGAGGTATTAACTTTATTGATACCGCAGAGATGTATCCTGTCCCTCCAAATAAAGAGACGTATGGCGATACCGAACGGATCCTCGGAAATTGGTTGGCGAGAAATACAGCGCTTAGAGATAAGCTTGTGGTAATGACGAAGGTAGCAGGGCCAGGGCTTGCTTATATACGCGACGGAAAGCCCATTACGCGAACGTCAGTCAGTAGTGCGCTAGATGCGTCGTTGCAACGTTTAAATAGCGACTACGTCGATGTATACCAGCTTCATTGGCCCAACCGTATGACACCGCACTTTGGAAAGCATTGGCCAAATAAAGTCGATCCTACTCGTATCTCTCCAGAGAAAGAAATCGACGGCATGCGCGATATTCTTACCGGTATCAAAGCGGCGTTAGATAGTGGCAAAATTCGTCATTGGGGGTTATCAGATGATACGCCATGGGGAATACATACATTCTTAACGCTTTGTCGCGAGATGAACATTCCTGCCCCGGTTTCCATCCAAAATGAATTTAGCCTACTGCATGCTAAAGACTGGCCTTATTTAATTGAAATGTGCGCCTTAGAAGACATTGCTTATTTACCTTGGTCTCCCTTAGCGACAGGCATGCTAAGCGGTAAGTATCAGAATAATGCACGGCCAGAAGGGTCACGTTGGACGATGACACAGCGACAAGGCTTGTTTCGAAGTCAACAAGCTGGCCATGAAGCAACCGCGCGCTACTGTGATATTGCGCAGGGCGCTGGAATTACACCGTCTCAGTTAGCGCTTGCATGGTGCCAACAAGTGCCTGGCGTAACCAGCACCATTATTGGCGCGACATCTACCGCACAGTTGTCAGAAAATATCGACGGTTTTTCTGTCACGTTGAGCGGTGATACGCTAGCCAGTATCAGTGATGTGTTGCAGCAGTATCCCCTCGGATTTTAGATTTCAGTAGGGCAGTCTTTACCGCACAGTGAAGACTGCCGTCAATACAGGACATCATCAATTTCTTCGATCCAGTGACCGGCCCGGCCAGAAAGAGCAAGAGACGTTGCATTCATAGTTGCTGTGCTTGTGGTTCATACTGTTTATACCGTTGATCACTATTCTCTCAGGAAAGCGAGTTGCTTTCCCCTATTACCACCTATACTTACTTTGCTATTAAGCAGTAACGATAAAGATTATTACTTAATTGCATGTCACTTTTTTGGTCAAGAAGCATGCTCAATTCTCAGTCTGAACAGTAAGTTTGCGAATTACCGCGCTGAAAACGGGGTAAACCGTAAGACTTTGGTCGCACCGGACGTGATATGTAGAGTAATTTTCTCATTTTTATCTCACAATTAAGTTGTTTAATAAATGTTAAGTTTTCGTTAGCGGGTTGAGGGCAAGCACCAATGCAGTCTACGTCTCTTGTTTTCCCACTAAAGAATTATTCAGACGTTCGAATCTGATTTTTATGATTGTAAATATGGGAGAATCACATGTTAAAGCGAATTGCAGCTTCTGTTGCATTAGTATTAGTAAACACGCCAGTTGACGCTTTTGAGTTTAGTTTCAAGGGGATGATAAAAACGGAAGCGGTTACTTCAAGTCAGGGGATTGCAAGTTACGGCAGTACCTACAGCCAAGTAGCGCCAACCCATGCATTACGCACGGATATTTTTGGTGGCGCCCCTGCGACCGCTCAGCAAACTAATTTTTTAGAGTCTGAATCGACCTCGTTCCAAGCCGCACAATCGCGTTTCTCGCTCAACATGAAACACGAAAAAATTCGTGGCGTATTGGAATTTGACTTTATTGATGGTGAAGATGGTTTTACTAACCAAACCGCTATTCAAGCGCAAGAAGCAAGGTTGCGACTTGCCACACTTTATTATGATTATTCAAAGAACCTAACTATTTTCGGTGGTCAGAAATGGTCAACTGCCTCGGGTATCAAGTCGAGCGGAAGCTATAACTGGATTGGTAATGCGTTTCGTGCAGGTAACACTGGGTTCTTGGCCATGGAAGTCGGTGCGACATATAAGGTTGACGACTTGACGATAACCGGTGCACTTACAGGAAAAGGGCGTAATGCAACCGCTGGAGGCGTTAATGCCAACGAGCTAGGGCGCATGCCGGGCCTTGCGGTTGATATTAATTATAAATTTTCTGGCCATAAGATAGGTGTTGCAGGGCATTTTGCCAGTCTTAAATTTGAAGATGAGCCGAATTTTGGTGCGGGTGAAAATCAAGATGCCAATCTGTTTAAAGTGTACACCACGCTTAATTTTGGTGATGTAAGCGTTAACGCAGAATATTACTCAGGCGAAGCGTTGAACAACCAAAATGCATTAGGTATCGCGCCAGCGGCCAGACTAAACGCAGATGGGCAGGTAAGAGAAAGTTTTAGCGAAACTGGGTTCTTTACCTTTGTAAGCTGGAATGTTAGCCCTGATAGTAACGTGAAAGTGGGCTACGCCAGTGCATCTGTCGATGACAGCGAGCGTGACAGATTAAGCCTTACTGAGCTTAATAAGAATACCACTGCGTATATCAACTACGGCTACAAAGTGACAACAGGCCTAACCGCCTTCGCCCAGCTTACGCATTTTGACACTGAGTATGGCGTTGACTATGAAAACTTTACCGCAACGGTAGCCCGTGCGGGGGTGGTATTTAAGTTCTAACCCACCTTACAACACACTCACATGCTGACTATCGATGAATTACGATGGTCAGCATGTGTTCGTGTCTTTCCCTATCAATTCGCGAAGTAAAAATAGCCGCTAAGACCAAAGTCTCATTTTTCTTTAGTACTGAACGATTAGAGTGGTTAGTATGAAGCGTAATCTTTTATCTATTTGATTTTGGAGGCAACATTATGACTGCCAGTAAGACCTACCCTGTACCAGATTCTATTTTACAATCGACGCATTTAACGGCGGCGCAATATGACGAGATGTACCAGCAGTCAATTGACAACCCCGACGCATTTTGGGGCGAGCATGCAAGTATGCTCGAATGGTACAGTGCGCCAACAAAGGTGCAAAATACGCACTTTGGCGCCAACGATGTCTCCATTAAATGGTTCGAAGACGGTAGCTTAAACGCAAGCTACAACTGTATTGACCGACACCTTGCAAAGCACGCTACAAAAGTGGCTTATTACTGGGAAGGTGACTCGCCAGAAGACAGCCAAGAAGTTACTTATCAGCAGGTACATTATGAAGTGTGTAAGCTTGCAAACGCCCTTAAAAAAATGGGGGTTACTAAGGGTGATCGCGTCGCGATTTACATGCCTATGGCGCCCGAAGCGGCCTATGCCATGCTAGCGTGCGCTCGCATTGGTGCCGTTCACTCTGTTATCTTTGGTGGCTTTTCTCCAAATGCAATTGCCGACAGAATCAACGATAGTGCGGCGAAAGTGGTGATTACTGCTGATGAAGGTCGCCGAGCAGGCCGCGCTATTCCTTTGAAAGCCAACGTAGATAAAGCGCTGGTCAATAATGCGTGCCCGTCGATTACACATGTTGTTGTGCATAAGCTGACTGGCGGAGACGTCGAGTGGAATAGTGATGTTGATGTGTGGTGGCATGACGCCATAGACGATTGCTCTGCACAATGCGAGCCGGAGGTCATGAACGCCGAAGATCCGCTCTTCATCCTATACACCTCTGGGTCAACCGGCACGCCTAAGGGTGTTGTGCATACTACCGGTGGCTATCTGCTTTATACCGCGATGACATTTAAGTATGTGTTTGACTACAAAGATGATGATATCTATTGGTGTACGGCAGATGTAGGTTGGATCACAGGCCATAGTTATATGGTTTATGGGCCAATGATTAACGCTGCATCGCAGGTGTTTTTTGAAGGCGTGCCAACGTATCCTGACGTGCGACGCATCGCACAAGTTGTCGAAAAATATAAGGTTAGTAGCCTCTATACTGCACCCACCGCTATTCGCGCTCTGATGGCACATGGCGACAAACCGGCCGAAGGTTGTGACCTTTCTTCACTGCGCTTACTCGGCACGGTGGGCGAGCCTATTAACCCAGAAGCATGGGAATGGTATTACCGAGTAATCGGTCAAAGCCGTTGTCCAATTATGGATACGTGGTGGCAAACGGAAACCGGCGGTCACATGATTACCCCGCTTCCTGGGGCCACAAACTTGAAACCTGGCTCAGCAACACGTCCCTTTTTTGGTATTCAACCGGCGCTTTTCGATGCTGATGGCAATGAACTCGAAGGGGCGGCAGAAGGCAACTTAGTGATTAAAGCGAGCTGGCCTAGCCAAGCACGAACCGTATACGGCGACCATCAACGCTTTATTAATACCTACTTTAGTGCTTACAAAGGCGTTTATTTCACCGGCGATGGCGCTAGACGCGATGACGATGGTGACTATTGGATAACGGGGCGTGTAGACGATGTATTAAACGTTTCAGGTCACCGATTAGGTACGGCAGAAATTGAAAGCGCGTTGGTGGCACATGCCAAAGTGGCTGAAGCTGCTGTTGTAGGCTACCCTCACGATATTAAAGGGCAGGGGATTTATGTGTACGTGACGCCTAACGAGGGCGTAGTGGCAGACGATACACTTACAAAAGAATTGAAGGCCTGGGTACGTCAAGAATTAAGCCCTATTGCAACACCAGACATGATCCAATGGTCGGATGGCCTTCCTAAGACGCGGTCGGGCAAAATTATGCGCCGTATTTTGCGTAAAATTGCGGCGAATGAGCATGAGCAATTAGGTGATACGTCAACATTGGCGGATCCATCAGTTGTTGATACACTCATAAGGGAGCGACTGAATAAGTAGAAGGATAACTCAATGATAACTTTACTCATTGCCGATGATCATCCGTTGTATCGGGATGCCCTGCGGGGGGCGTTATCATTGTCTTTACCAGCCTTGACGCTGCTTGAGGCTGGTGACTTAACCAGTACGGTCGACATGCTTAATGAAAACGATGTCGACCTGCTTCTCCTCGATTTGCATATGCCAGGCAGTAACGACTTATTTGGTTTACTTCACATTCGCAAGCTGTATCCGGATGTACCGGTGGCGGTTGTGTCCGGAACCGAAGATTCGTTACTCATTACCAAAATTATGAGTGCAGGTGCGTTAGGGTTTATTCCTAAAACCGCGAGCTCTTCTGACATTGCAGAAGCGGTCAACGCCATTTTAGATGGTGATGTGTGGTTACCGCCCAATTTAAGTGACAGTGTAGACGAGGTTGATGAAGCCTTTTCGGCATTGGCTGATAATGTTGCATCACTCACACCGTCACAGTATAAAGTGTTGTGTTTTATGCGTGATGGATTACTGAACAAACAGATTGGTTATAACTTGGATATTGCAGAGGCAACCGTGAAAGCGCACGTAACTGCCATTTTCAAAAAGCTAGGTATTAATAATCGAACACAAGCCGTATTAATCGCCTCGCAATTAGAATTAGAGCCTCCTACGAGCAGATAGCACTAGTGACCTAAATTATCGGTGATGCTGTTGCTTCACATCATGCAAGCCGTTATTTTTGTTAGTAAAGTGCGGCAAAAACGTATCCATCGCCTGTTTACTAGGTTCACTGAGTAATGGGTTCTCAAGGTGAATAACTGCTCTACCTCTTATCATGTTCATACTGTCTTTATACACCTCTTGAGCGAAGAGATGACGCTGACATTCCCCATTTTTAATAAGAATAAGTAGGCCTTCTGTAATGCGCTCTGCAAGCAAAGTATTATCAATACCCGTAAAGAAAAACATGGGGCTAGGATAGGAGAGCACGAGATTGGGCTCGATAACTAGATTACGAGATAACGCCTTATTATTTTCTTCCTTACTAATCTCCATAATACCTCGAGGGTACATGTCGGCGAACCCTTCAGCTACGATACGAAAAGAAGCGCGATACGTTGTTTCTAATACACCCATATTGTTGTGGCGCAGAATTTTCGTATCTGGCCAATCATAGCCTTGCACTGAACGTAATTGCTGAAGCTGTGAAAGTGTTAGCGGTGTATTAAAGGCAGTAGCACTTTCGTTTATCAGAAGAATACGTTTTCCGAATAAACCCGCCATAATGGGGATACGTATTGCAAGATGCTGTTTTTCTCGGTCTATCGACGTGACGCTCCACGTTACGTCCAACAAGTCATGCTCTAAACTCCGCAGTTGGCGTTCTTGTGAAAGTTCGCTTTCACTAACGACAAATTCATACGTACCATAACGCTCTTCGGTGACGGTTAGTGCCATTTCCAGCAATGATTTTGCATAGTTAAACACGTTATCGCGGCCAGGATGTACATTCGGCAAACGCAGCACGGTATGCGCACTAGCGTCAGGGAGGGTGACATTATCGTTTTGTGCGTAGACGCCACCACTTACGCCGCAAAACGCAATAACAGATGCTAAAAAAACAGTTATGGTAATGTTCCTTTTCACCCACCTTTCCTTCTTAATCGTTACTGGTTAGCAAGTACTCGTACTCTGGGTCGACCACAAACCGCCCTTCCATTGCTTCTCGGCCAAGCAGCATGAGATACGTCATTTCCGACCTATCTGTCAGTGTTAGTTTAATATCCCACTGCATGTCTTCCATAATTATAGACGTAGTTATGACATAACGCCTTTCTCTTGTAGCCGTTGAGCTTTTAACGCGTTTTCTGGCTTCGACTTTTGCTTCTCGTCGCACCACATTTTTTACGTTATGAATGTCAGGGTGAATATCGAACTGAATCCATAGTTCACCATCTCGTTCTACTTCTTCAATGTTATCAACGTGCAAAGAGGACGTGGCCGCTCCAGTATCGACCCTTACATGCAACCCCTTTATAGCGAGTGCCGGAAGGTTGCAACGCTCTACGACACCAACAGTTTTTTTATCTTTCACTGTATTTTCACTCAATGTCTAGCTGCTCTTGTGGAAGCAGGTTATCTTGAAGTAATTCAACATGCTCAGCTACCGTGTCAGGTTGGGTAAAATAAGCAATGTGATATATTGCCTCACCCTCTTGGGTGAGCGGAATATTCTGTTTTCCTATTACTACGCCCTCAGCAGGGCTAATAATGTTTGCCAAATGGGCACCAAAAGGGTCAGCAACGCTGGCTAATTTATCGCCTTTACTCACGTGGTCGCCCAATTGCGCTAAATGCGTTACAAAACCACTTTCAGGTGAACGAACCCAGCCACTTTGACGCGCAACAAAACGCGAAATACTGTGGCCTTTGGCCCTACCTTTATTCAGCATGCCTAAATGGCGCATTGTATTAATAATACCTTTAACGCCAGCCCTAATTGAAAACTCGTCGTAACGTAGTGCTTGACCTGCTTCATATAAAAGCACTTTAACACCGTTGTCGCTTGCTGCCTGACGAAGTGAACCTTCGCGAATTTCTGCATTAAGTAATACTGGCACGCCAAAGGCTTCTGCCATTGCTAATACTTCAGGGTCATCAAGGTTGGCACGTATTTGTGGCAAGTTACTACGGTGTATTGCACCAGTATGAAGGTCGATGCCCACATCACATTTACTCACAATCTCTTTAAAAAAAAGGTTAGCCAACCGACCCGCTAACGACCCTTTTTTGCTTCCAGGAAAGCTGCGATTTAAATCACGCCTGTCAGGTAAATAGCGAGACTGGTTAAGTACGCCATACACATTAACCATTGGAACTGCAATCAGCGTACCGCGAAGACGATTAATGGCGCTTGAGCGCATTAGACGGCCAATGATCTCGATACCATTTAATTCATCGCCATGAATAGCTGCACTGACAAACATCACTGGGCCCGCTCGCTTTCCTCGTTTTACGAAAACAGGAATGCTCATGTTAGTTGCGGTATACAAAGGGGGCATTTCAAGGTCAATTTTGACCGACTCGCCCATTGCAACCTTTTGCCCGCCAATAGTTAATATGTCGCCTTTCATTTAGCCCTGACCTTTCGTTTTTGTTTTGTGTGGCTTTGCACTTTTTTCAATGAATTCAATGATCATACCTGCCACGTTTTTGTTTGTTGCTTTTTCAATACCCTCAAGGCCTGGCGATGAGTTAACCTCCATCACAACAGGGCCATTGTTCGAGCGTAAGATATCAACACCACAACAGTTAAGCCCCATAGTCTTTGCTGCATCTACGGCGGTTTTACGTTCAGCAGGGCTTAGTCTGACTAAGCTTGCTTGGCCTCCACGGTGTAAGTTAGAGCGAAATTCACCAGGCGCAGCTTGGCGTTTCATTGCTGCAACCACCTTTCCGCCGACGACCAAGCAGCGAATATCACTGCCGCCTGCTTCTTTTATGAATTCTTGAACCAAAATGCTGGCATCTAACCCCATAAAGGCTTCAATAATAGATTCTGCTGCTTTATGTGTGTCAGCAAGTACGACGCCGATACCTTGTGTACCTTCTAACAGCTTTATAACGACCGGAGCGCCTCCAACGGTTTTGATCACGTCATCAATTTTATCAGGGTGGTGTGCAAAGCCTGTGCGCGGCATGCCAATCCCTTTACGAGAAAGTAGCTGTAACGAACGAAGCTTGTCGCGAGAACGGCTAATAGCCACTGATTCGTTAAGGCTATAGGTTCCCATCATTTCAAATTGTCTTACCACTGACGTACCGTAAAAACTTACCGAAGCGCCGATGCGAGGAACAACCGCATCATAATAGGGAAGGCGTTTTCCTTTATAGCGCACCGACGGATTAGCGCTAGTTACATCCATGTAGCAATGCATGGTGTCGATGACATCTACTTCATGTCCTCGCTCTTTCCCCGCTTCTACTAAACGTGACGTAGAATATAAACGAGGGTTTCTGGATAAAATCGCAATGCGCATTGTATAAAGCCTTTGAGTTAGTTAGTTTGCCATTTATACTTTAGTGTAATGTCCGCTGGCAATAAAGTGGCATGAAGATATAGCGAATATTCGCGCATAGTAGGGTTTACGCTTTGCTATGTCTTACGAATTATAATTGTGGTTAGGAACGAATTTTTTGCATGAAGTTTTGTTCCACTCCACTTACTATGCGCGCTTTTTAATCAAGGAACAACCTGCATGTCTGATTTGTGGCAATACGCGTTACAATGGTTTTATGCCTATCAGCCGAATATCATTTGGAGCGGGCTAGTCGTGCTGTTCTATTTGGTGGTGTCGCGAAAATTATTGCCGAAAGTAGAAAGCAATATAGCAAAGTCTAAGTTGAAATCAGGCAGCGCGTTGAAAGGCTTATTTGCCGCCCGCGTTATTGTTGCCATTGTTTCATTATCTCTCTTGTTACTAGCCTGGGGTATCGACTTTTCTGGTCTATTGGTGCTTTCTACATCAATTATTACCGTAACGGGGGTGGCCCTATTTGCCAGCTGGTCGTTAATCAGTAACATTACGGCGTACTTTATATTACTTACCAATGTCGCTTATCGGCGTGGCAACTTTATTCGTATTCTGGACGGTGATAATTTTATCGAAGGATACATTGCAGACTTAGGGCCTTTCAGTACCCGGCTTTTAACCGCTGAGCGAGAAACATTAATGTACCCGAATAACTTAATACTCACTCGTCCTGTGCTAATTAACCCTAAAACAGTGTGGGGGACAATGGGGAAAGTGACGGTTACCCCTCCGGTTGATGACGCGTCTACAGAACCACTAACGCCCCCTCAGCCATAAAAGATACACCATCATTTTATGGTACTAATCGCCTAACGTCCTTCGTACTAAATGGGGTAACGGTTACTTAGCCGATGTCGTTACTCGCTCACTTTGTTATGTGCCTCTTCAATATAGCGCGTCATACTTTGTAGCAGCGCTCGTAGTTTCGCTGGCTTTAATGGTTTTGATAAATAGTTAACCCCTTGATCTTTACAACGTGATACTAAGCTTTCATCTGGTGTAGCGGTTATAAGCGCGGCAGGAATAACAATGTTAAGCCTTAACCTTATGGCATCAATAAGTGCCAGCCCATTTTTGTTGTCATCATGACTAAGCTGATAGTCCATTAGTAAGATATGCGGAGGCATTGCATCGCAAAGCGCAAGCGCATCTTCCCAGTTGTTGGCAAGGCGCACGGCAATGCCCCACTTTTCAAGCAATGTCTTCATCGCGTCTAGGTTTTCTTTTTGATCATCAACACACAGCACTTGAAGGCCAGAAAATGTTGTCGCTTTTTTAGTTTTGGTTATGGTGTCGTCAATAAGCGGTGTAGCGCGTGAAAGTGACATTGAAAAATGACTTCCTCGGTGAATAGTTGACGAAACGTTGATGTCGCTTTGTAACTGCTTACTTAGCCTTTTTACCACGCCCAGCCCTAAGCCAAGGCCATGTTCGTTGCTTTGATTGGTGCGATAGAAATCACCAAATATGGCGCCTTGTTTGTCGCTAGAAATGCCTATTCCCGTATCATAAACGTTAAATATGACATCGTCTCCTTGCGCTTTTACGGTCAATAATACTTTGCCTTTTTCAGTGTATTTCACCGCATTTGAAAGCAAGTTTTGCATTATTCTATAAAGATACGTTTTGTCTGCCTTTACCCAAACCGGTCGAATAACTGCCTTAAGCAATAGCCCTTTCTCCTTTGCTCGCATCGTCATTTCATCAACAAGCGGGGTGATTAACGCTTTTATATTCACCGCTTCAATGTCGGGCTTCATCTCACCTTGATCGAGCCTAGAAATATCGAGTAGCGTACCAATTAACGCTTCACTGGATGCCACACTATGATTAAGCTTATTGACGATGACACTTGCGGCTGACGACAGCTCTTGTTCTTCTAACGCGGTAATATAAAGTTTAGCGGCATTAAGTGGTTGTAGTACATCGTGGCTGGCTAATGCTAAAAATCGTGACTTGCTTGCATTAGCATCTTCTGCTGCTTTTCGAGCGCGAATAAGCTCTTTTTCCGCTTCTGAGCGCCGCTCTATCTCTAGGCGTAATTCTGCATTAATCGAGTGCACTTCTGCCGTGCGCTTTTTAATACGGGCTTCTAGATCAATATTAGATTCTTCTAGCGCTTGCTGTATTTCGACGTGTCCTGTGATATCGTTGAAGCTAGTAACGAAACCGCCCCCAGGAAGTGGGTTGCCGACCATCTCTATCACCCGGCCGTCGTTCCGCTGACGTATAAAGCGATGCGTACGCCCCGAGCGCAAGTGCTCTAAGCGTTTATTAACCTCTTCTTCAACGTTTTCAGAGCCGAACTCACCTTGCGTTCCGTTATATCGGATAAGTTTTTCAATAGGTGTACCCACTGACAGAAGCTCTTCAGGGTAGGGGTAGAGTGCGGCATAGCGTTTATTCCAGGCCACTAAGTTTAAGTGTTTATCGACGACGCTTATGCCTTGATCCATATTTTCAAGCGAGGTGAGCAGTGCAGTCATATTGAACTGCATTGCCTGTGTGGTGTCGTCGAAAAAATTAATGACTTCTGTGAAATCCATTTTCTTTCCGCGCAGGGCACTGTCTAACAGTACTTTCGCGCTCGACGCACCAATAACGCCCCCAAGCGCTCGCTCACAGAACGCGAGGAAGGCTTCGTCAGGCGTATCATCGCTTTTCAATTCACAATGGTTTAATTGTTGGTATTGTTCAATAAGTTGGTCGCATCGGCCCGAGCCCATGAATGTGGAGAGCAAAGTAATAAGGTCGGAAACTTTAACGTTGCCATGCTGATTTTTCGACACGCTATTAGATGTCATTGTTGGCGAAACAAAGGCCTCTGCTTGAATGCGGTCAATAAGTCGTTGTGGCGCAAACCAAGAAAAAACCACATACACTAGGGCGTTAACCCCTAAACTAATCATAGCGCCTTGGCTAATAAGGTCGTTTTGTTCTACCTGTGAAACGCGGTCGCCCACAACAGGTAACACTAGCCATAATACCCAAATGATAAACCCAACGAGTAAGCCTGCATAAACACCATGCGCATGCCCACGCTTCCAATAAAGACCGCCAACGATAGCAGGCATAAGTTGAATAACTAAGGAGAACGCAATTAACCCGATAGAGTGAAGCGAGCGGCTGGTGGTCATTTGTTGATGATACAAAAACGCCATTAACAAGATAAAACCAATGACTAAACGCCGAATGAGTCTTATTTGTTTTGAGAAGTCTTGGGTTTGTTCTGTGGTGTCTTTTAAGGCTAAATATCGAGGAAGGATGACGTCGTTTGTCAACATAGTACTTAATGTAAGGGTGGCGACAATGATCATGGCTGTAGCAGCAGACAGGCCCCCAATAAATACAATCACTTGCAGTAATACCGACTCTGAAAATACAGCAAGAGAAAGGACGAACGAATCAGGTTCAACCGCCTGGCCGTGAAATATTGCTTTACCCGCAATGGCAATGACAGGAATAACAGCAGAAATGATAGCCAAGTAAAGCGGGAACAACCAGCGCGCGGTTTTTATATGTCCAAGGCTTAAATTATCGATGATTGCCACGTGAAATTGCCGCGGTAAACACACGATTGCAGCCGCGGCCATGATGGTTTGTGCAATAAATGTGAATGAACTAAATTGTGACAGCGCTGCTTCATTCATAAAGCTTTCAAAGAACGGGCCCGATTGGGCTTGCTTCCACGCGCTGTAGCCGACAATTGCCACAAGCACTAAGGCGAGTAACTTTAGTGTCGACTCAAACGCAATAGCAAGCATTAGCCCCCGTCTGTACTGGGTGACATCGGTCTGCTTGGTGCCAAAGTAAATGGCAAAAATAGCGATAAATGCAGTGGCCGCCACAATGATAAATTGGCTGTTCTCTTGTTGGGTGAGAAGCTGAAAGGTAGAACCAATGGCTTTAAGTTGCAGTGCGATATAAGGGATAGTGGCCAAAAGCGCAATAAGCGTGACAAACAGTGCAACGGTCTGGCGTTTTCCGTAACGCGATGCAATAAAGTCAGAAATCGTAGTGATATGCTGTTTTTTACTGACGAAGGTCAGTTTATAGATAAATTTATAGCCCACTAAATACACTAACATGGGGCCTAGCATAATCGGCAGGTAAATCCACGTATCTCTGCTCGCTTGGCCAACCATGCCAAAAAAGGTCCACGCCGTACAATAAATTGCTAGCGCAAGTGAGTATATTGCTGGGTGAGACGTTAGCGCCCGCGCGGTTGGCGAGTTTTTATCCCCCCAACTTGCAAGTGAAAACAACAGAAAAAGATAGAGAACTGCAAGGGTAACCCAACCGAATGTCATACCATTCCTTTAACGTATTATTTACAAGCTCGTGTTCATTATAAGCATTTCGACCATAGTCTACCTACGACCATGGTCTCATTTGTGAATTTTCTTGTCAGGTCTAGAGTAATACGCGAGCTCCTAAAATGCTTGACTTTGCTGTCCTTGATAACAAAAAAAATTGTTTTCTACCGACGGCAATAACGTTATCAAAGCCGGGCGTTAGGAAAATGTAAAAAAACAACAACCGATTAACCTGACATGGGGACGGAATAATGGCATTTAGAAATGATGATGACAAAAAAGCGTATTGGAAGGAGAACCTATCTCTCCTTTTTAAGCTTTTAGTCGTGTGGTTTGTTATGTCGTTTGGTGCGGGCATATTATTTGTCGATGCACTGAATAACATCCAATTTTTTGGTTTTAAACTGGGCTTTTGGTTTGCGCAACAAGGTTCTATTTATGTGTTCGTGGCACTCATTTTTGTTTACATGGCAAAAATGAAAGACATGGACAAACGTTATGGCGTAAACGAGGAGTAATACCATGGACGTTCAAACACTCACTTTTATTATTGTTGGCGGAACATTCGCACTTTATATTGCCATTGCTATTTGGGCACGGGCAGGATCTACGAACGATTTTTACGTTGCAGGTGGTGGTGTACCTCCGCTGCTTAACGGGATGGCAACTGCGGCCGATTGGATGTCAGCGGCCTCATTTATTTCAATGGCAGGCCTTATCTCATTCATGGGGTATGACGGTGCGGTTTACCTGATGGGCTGGACGGGCGGCTATGTGTTACTTGCGCTTTGTTTAGCGCCATATTTACGTAAGTTCGGTAAATTTACGGTACCTGATTTTATAGGCGACCGTTATTATTCTCAAACAGCACGAACTGTCGCAGTATTCTGCGCTATTTTTGTTTGTTTTACTTACGTAGCCGGTCAAATGCGCGGTGTTGGTGTAGTATTTAGCCGCTTCTTAGAAGTTGATATTGTCGCGGGTGTGGTAATTGGGATGGTTATTGTCTTTTTCTACACCGTACTTGGTGGTATGAAAGGCATTACCTATACGCAGGTTGCACAGTTCTGTGTGATGATATTTGCTTACATTGTACCTGCTGTGTTTATCTCAATTATGGTTACGGGTCATATTCTTCCGCAGACTGGCTTTGGCGCGACACTCGCTGATGGCTCAGGTATGCATCTCTTGCAAAAACTCGATAACTTATCCATGGAACTCGGGTTTCATGAATATACGACCGGTACGAAGAGTACCATTGACGTGTTCTTTATCACTTTTGCTCTGATGGTGGGTACTGCGGGTCTTCCTCACGTTATTGTTCGTTTCTTCACTGTACCTAAAGTACATGATGCACGTAAGTCGGCGGGCTATGCGCTGGCGTTTATCGCCATTCTGTATACCACGGCGCCTTCACTTGCTGCTTTTGCTCGCGTGAACATGATTGAAACAATCAATGGGCCAGAGTTGACCGGAACAAGTTACGAACAAGCACCTTCTTGGATAAAGAACTGGGAGCAAACGGGCCTTATCGAGTTTAATGATAAGAACGGTGACGGCATCATGTTCTATTCAGGTGATGAGCGTAATGAAATGAAAGTCGACCGCGATATTATGGTGTTAGCGAACCCAGAAATTGCGAACTTGCCAGCATGGGTTATTGCACTAGTAGCAGCAGGTGGGGTAGCAGCGGCGCTGTCCACATCAGCGGGCTTACTGTTGGTTATCTCTACGTCGGTGTCTCACGACTTATTGAAGCGTAACTTCGCGCCCAATATTACCGACAAAGCCGAACTGTTCTATGCACGTCTTGCTGCGGGGGTGGCAATTGTTATTGCCGGCTACTTCGGGATTAATCCGCCCGGGTTCGTTGCACAGGTGGTTGCCTTTGCCTTTGGACTTGCGGCGTCTAGCTTCTTCCCAGCAATTATAATGGGTATCTTTAGCAAGCGCATGAATGACAAAGGGGCAATAGCAGGTATGATTGCAGGTATAGCATTTACTGCGGCCTATATTATCTACTTCAAGTTCGTGAACCCTGCAGCCAATACACCTGAAAACTGGTGGTTCGGTATTTCGCCTGAAGGTATCGGTACGCTAGGTATGATGGTGAATTTCTTAGTCGCGTTTATCGTATTTAAAGCAACGAATGAAGCGCCAGAAGAAATTCAAGAGTTAGTAGAAAGCATTCGCTACCCTAAAGGGGCTGGTGAGGCGTCAGCACACTAACCGATGAATGTGATTAGGCCAGATTGACCTGGCCCTTTCCTAAACCAATCACTTTCTTCGAAGTGATTGGTTTTTTTATTTTGGAGGCGTTATGACAGTCATTGCTAAACAAGTGTCAGATTTCTTAAAAACCTCTGCCCCTTTTGATGCCGTTCACGAGGATGTATTAGCGCCTCTTATCCACCATGCCACACTCATTTATGTGACGAACGATAATGCTGAGACGGTGATAAGTAATGAACCAAGTTTATACTTGATTCAAAGTGGCCAATTTTCGGTAGTTGATGAACCAGGGGCAATACGTCACGTTAGCGAAGGCGACTATTTCGGTTTCTCAAATATATTAGACAATCAACGCCATGCTTTAACCATAACGGTGGAAAACGCAGGCTTAATTTTTTGTTTTCCTGAAAACGCACTTCGCCCATTGTTGGACAATACGGAAATTCGCAGCTTTTTTGAAAGCCTTCGAAACAACGCGCTGCAAAACAAGGCGATGAACGACTCTAATTCTATGTGGCTCTACAAAGGGTTAAGAGACGTAATTGACAAAATGCCAATTGGTGCCGATGTCGAAACATCAATAAGAGAGGCCGCTACCATTATGACTACGCAGCGGGTGTCATCTTTATTGATCACAGATTGTTCGCAGCTTGTAGGTATAGTGACTGACAGAGACCTTCGCTCAAGAGTGGTGGCCAGTGGGTTAGATACGACGTGCTCTGTTCGTCAAATAATGACAGCTTCCCCTGCCAGCATTACCAATAATAAAACCTTGTTTGACGCAATGTCGATGATGACCGAGCGTAATATACATCACTTACCTGTGATAGACAGGCAAACGCTTAAGCCTGTTGGTATGCTTACCGCCAGTGATATTATCCGCCATCAACGAGGAAATGTGCTCTTTATCATAGGAGAGCTTTCTAAAGCTGAGAATCTCTATGATTTGACGCGATTGTCGTGGCAGCTTCCTCACTATTTTTCTTCGCATGCGAAACGTGCCGGTGATTACGATATTGCCGGTAAGGTATTATCGCAAGCAACGGATATTATGACGCGCAAGCTAATTGGTTTTTATCAACAAGATAAAGGTAAAGCACCTATGATGTTCGCGTGGTTAGTGTATGGGTCGCAGGCGCGAGAAGACCAGACCATGGGGTCTGATCAAGACAACGCATTACTGCTTGCCAATGACCCTAATGAAAAGCAAGCGGATTACTTTGCTAACATGGCAGACTATGTGTGCAATGGGTTGGCAAAATGCGGCATTAAGTTATGCGATGGCAATATTATGGCAAGCAATCCAGCGCTTCGTTTGTCGCTCTCTAGTGCACTTGCTGAAGCAAGGCGATGGGTAAATGCGCCTACTAAAGATGCCATCATGCACTTTAATATTTTTCTGGATACACGCTGTGCGGCAGGCGATCAATCGCTGTTCAATGAACTACAAACACAACGCATACCGCTACTAAAACAAAACATGTTTCTAGCCGCGCTAGCGAGGCATAGCAATGATGTTTCTGTGCCACTATCTATGTTTCATAAATTTACGTATGAGAAAGGTAAGAAGCAAAAAGACACGATAGATTTAAAAGTGCGTGCGGTTGCGCTCATTAATAATATTGCTCGTATTTACGCTTTGGAAAGTGGTATTACATTACCTAATACGTTAGCCCGGTTGGCTGCGTTACCTGAAACCTCGGGGCTGTCACCGCGCGATGCAGATAACCTTCGAGACATTTGGTTGTTCCTTAATCGGTTGCGCTGGCGTCACCAGTTGCAAAATAATGTCGCCGATAACTGTGTGTCAGTCTCGGCGTTATCCTCAATCGAAAAGCATCAACTAAAGGCCGCCTTCAAGGCAATAGACCGCGCTAATCAAGCTATGGTGATGAAGTTTTCAGGAGGCATGGCGTAGTATGTTGTCTGGTCTATTTTCTTGGTTGCGTGGAAGCAAAACGTCAACACGCGTGGCATTTAATGACATGACAGTAGCATCGTTACCGTTACTCGCTATAGACCTAGAGCTAACATCATTAGATACGAAGCAAGCTGAAATTACATCAATAGGTTGGGTGGGGGCAAAAAATTATTCAATTGATTTTAGCACCTGCCGCTATGAGGTTATTCAAACCAATGCAGTACTTGGGCAAAGCCCTGTGATACATGGCTTAACAAGCGAGGTGCTTGAAAAAGGGCAGCCGTTAAACGAGGTAATAGGGTCGCTATACCCGTTGTTAAAACACCATGTGTTGGTGTTTCATAATGCAACCCTTGACCTTGCTGCGTTGGACAATGCCATCAAGCAGTGTGGTTTGCCGAAAGTAAGTGTAACGTTTATCGATACCCTGCAATTAGCGGTCTATCAGCTTAAAAAACAGCATCAGGTTTTGCCTAACAATAGCGCTACATTAAGGGTATGTAGACAGCGTTTAGGGCTACCGATAGCACCTGAACATAATGCGTTAGACGATGCGTTAGCGACGCTTCAACTGCTACTCGCACAATATACGCAGTTGGGGGTGACAAGCAGTAGTAGGTTGGGAGAGATGAAGCATACTCACGCTACAGGACGTAAAATGCTAGGATGAATGTAATGAGGACGCCATTGTATTTACGTCACAATGGAACGTTAAATCTAGCGACTGAGCACTTTTATTTTTGAATGCATATTATGGTGCTTGTTGGCATTTGGGAAAAAACAATGTCTGCCAGCACTTTTTGCTTCATATAAGTATTTATCCGCTTCTAACAGCATCTGGTCAACGGCTACTTTTACAGTATGAGGCTTACAGCTAATACCTGCACTTACCGTCACCCGTTTATACTGCGAGTGTTGATGTTCAATATTTAGATTAAATACGCCATCAAGTATGCGCTGGGCAACAATAGCAGCGCCTCTTTCATCCGTTTTAGGAAGAATCACCAGAAACTCTTCTCCCCCCATTCGAATAAGTTTATCGAATGGACGCAGTAAGCATTCGTTCATGCTTTGACAAACCGCCTTCAAGCATTCATCGCCTTCAAGATGACCATAGGTATCGTTAAATTGTTTGAAGTGATCGATATCTACCATAATCACTGAGAGCGGTAAATGATTGCGGCTTGCATCTTTAAAAAGCTTGGGCAGGTAATCATCTAAGTAATGTCTGTTGTAAGTACTGGTTAATCTATCGATATAAATTAACGACTCTAACACCTCGCTTTTAAGCTTATTAACAAGCTGAGAACGAACTCTGTTTGTGAGCGTGCAAGCGCTGATGGGCTTGGTTACGAAATCAACGCAACCTGAATCCCAGCATTTAGATTGTTCTTCGTCGCTGTTCGATGAGGTAACAAACATAATCGGCGGGCAATATCGTTCCGACTCGTGCAAGAGCCTGCTGGTTTCATGGCCGTCTAAATCGGGCATCATGACATCCATTATGATAAGATCAGGTGTATGTTCTCTGCAAAACAAGATGGCTTCATGCCCAGAGCTTACTGCATCGCAATGTGCAATGTCTTGCAACAACGTTTTTAGGACAAGCCGACTGCTTTCTTGATCATCAACGATAAGTATATTGCAATCATCTATACGTTTACCGTTTACACTAGTAGGTATCATGTTTAGTCCAAACAACTGAGACTGACTGTAAGATGATAGTTGATATTACCGTTGAGCGATATTGGATTTAAGTCTAAGGCGCGTCGGCGTTGTAAAACAAAGTCCTCAGTCCGATGTGTATGAAAAAATGTAGGAGTAAAAAGCATCGAAGACAAGACGTGTCATTGTTCGATGCTTCTTACAATACTGCTGCTGTAGATAAGATTATAGCGCTTTTGCAACGTCAGCAGGAAGCAATACCGTGTCGATGACATGGATGACACCGTTACTGGTTTTAACGTCAGCCTTGATCACATTGGCATTGTTTATCATGACTTTACCCATTCCTGCGTTAATCGCCACTGTGCTGCCTTCCACCGTTTTTGCAGAAGAAAGTGCCATGACATCGTTGGCAGTTACGTTACCCGCAACAACATGATACGTGAGAATTTGTGTAAGTATTGCCTTATTTTCTGGCTTAAGCAGCATCTCAAGGGTTCCATCAGGTAGGGCTGCGAACGCTTTGTTTGTCGGTGCAAACACAGTAAAGGGGCCATCTCCTTTTAGGGTATCCACCAAATCCGCTGCTTTCACGGCAGCCACTAACGTCGAGAACATTTCTTTACTTGCTGCGGTGTCTACGATGTCTGCGTGATCGTGCATTTTGTGATGCCCTGCAGTCGCAGTGAAGCTAAATAGGCATACAAGGGCTGCTGAAATAAATTTACGCATAAATTTTCCTTTTTTACTTAGGTTATAGTGAAATTGTTAATACCGTGTTGATTACGCCGTGCCTACGCGTTTCGATGATTAAGTTTTAGTAATGGCATTTTGTGATCGGTATAACAATGACGCACTGATACATTCCAGGTGTTAATAAAATGTGAATTTTAAGTGGTTGCGCTATAATCAATATGACGTTCTAAGCGGGGATGACAGATGTATAAAACGATGTTAATTGTGTTGAGCATGTTTTGTTTGTCGGGTTGCCAATCGACACCCTCGCGTAATGAAGCGCCTGAACGCGCAATATTTGATGACTCACTCTTTCCAAGCTACCAATCTTTTCCTTTAGAAGACGAAGACACTATTTTTGCGCTCAATGACGATGCAAAAGCATTTGTTGATGGCATTTTCAGACCTCTTGAAAACCGTGAAAGAAATATCAACACATTAGTTTCGGCTATCTTTGACCATTCGCAAATGGGGATGCTGTATCGAAGCGGTGCGAACTCAATTGCAAGTACAACGTTTGATAACCGCACAGCCAATTGCCTGTCGCTCTCTATTATGACGTACGCATTGGCAGAATATGCGGGGTACAACGCTACGTTCTATTCGGTTGAGATACCTGAATATTGGACTCGCAGGGCCGGATTTAGTTTTTTAAACGGTCATGTCAATTTACGCGTGGAGGTAAAAGATGACCCATTTATAACCTTCATTGGCCCCAGTAAAGTTGATGTCGATTTTGACCCTCAAATGATAAGAAGCCATTTCCCTCGCAACGTGGTTAGCAAAAAAAACATTATAGCGATGTTCTATAACAACAAGGGGGCTGAAGCGCTTATTGCAAACAGTTACAGTCGCGCCTACCGCTATTTTAAAGCAGCGGCACAGTTAGCACCTGACGTGCAGGAGAGTTGGGTTAACTTAGGTGTGCTATATCGCATGGTTAATGCCTACGAGGTCTCTGAGGTGGCTTATCAATATGCCATTGCCAATGATGATAACAATCTAACAGCCTGGGAAAATCTTGCCATTCTCTATAATTATCAAGGAAGAAAGGAGGCGTCAAAAGAGATTATCGATATGGTTGAATTACGCAGAAGCTCGAACCCGTTCTATCATTTTATTTTGGGTGAGCAGGCGTTTGATAAAGGAAAGGTCGATGACGCTATTCGCTTTTATCATAAGGCACGTAAGCTTGATAGCTCTCGTCATGAGTTTGCTTTTGGTCTTGCAAAAGCGTACCTAGAAGCCGGTGATGTGTCTAACGCGCAGGATTACCTGACGCTAGCCAAACGTTTGGCGACAGATGAACAAGAGAAAAGCCGATACCAATCTAAACTGATCACGTTAGCGGGGCTATCAGAGTAATGGTGAACAGATAAAAAAAAGCCACGGACAAGCCGTGGCAAAATAACACTACAAAAAGGAACTTAACTTATATAACGCCCAGCTCACGAAGGCGTTCTTGCAGGTATGACCCCGCAGTATGACGTTCTGATAGAACAACATCTGGTCGAGGGTGTAAGAACAGCGGCAGCGATATGCGAGATTTTGTCATATCAGCACCGTCTGGATTTACCACCCGATGGCTCGTTGATGGAAAGTATTGACCTGATGCTTCTTGAAGCATATCGCCAATGTTTACGATTAAGTTACCAAAATCACATGGCACATCGAGCCAGCTTCCATCTTTCGCTTTAACTTGTAACCCTGGTTCATTGGCCGCGGGTAGAATGGTAATTAAATTAATATCTTCATGCGCAGCGGCACGAATGGCATCTACCTCTTCGTTACCGTCTAGTGGCGGGTAATGAAGAATACGAAGTAGCGTTTGATCAGAGTCTTTAATCATGTCACCCAACGGCTGACTATATTTGCTACTAATTTCTACCGGAGAGTACTTCTCAATCCATCCCAGTAATTCTGTGGCTAGCGCATTGGCTTCGCCATAATACTGAGAAATCTGTGGAAGTAATGCTTCAGGGCATTGTCCCCACGGATAATAATGAAAATACTCTTTTATGTCTTTTTTCGTAAAACCTTTCGCTACCTCAGAAACACTCTGAGGGAAAAATCCGTCTTGTTTACCTTTGTTATAAAGGTAATCGTTCTTCTGTTCACTATCGAAGAAACCCTGCCAATTGTCATAAATGCCCTGGACCAAAGACTGCTGAATAGGGTGGTTCTTAAGAACACCAAATCCAGTTTCCCGAAGTGATTTAACAAATTCTTCTTGTGCGTTTTCAGCTTGGTAATCAACAGCAACTAATTGCATAACGTTATCCCGTATATTTTGATTGCGGCATTATAAAGGTAGACGGGCTACAGAAAAAAGACGCAGGCGTTGATTCAGATCAACGCCTGCGAAGAATGTGCGTAATTTACATAAACCTGACCGTTTAGTCTAGTAAAAACTTGACCAAATAGTCTGTCTAAAAAAACGTTAACCGAGAGAAAGGAAAATGCCAGCCAGTGCAGCACTCATTAAGTTAGATAAGGTTGCAGCAATAACCGCCTTTAATCCCAGTCGCGCAATTTCTTTTCTGCGTGTTGGTGCCATAGCACCAATTCCGCCCATCAAAATAGCGATAGAAGAGAAGTTTGCAAAACCACATAATGCAAAGGTGATAATGGCCTGAGAGGCTTGAGACAGCTGATCTTGGTTGTCTAAAAAGCTGAGGTAAGCGACAAACTCGTTAACCACCATCTTTTGTCCAATAAAGCTACCAGCAAGTTGTGCTTCTTCCCATGGTACGCCGATTGCCCATGCTAGTGGCTGAAGAACAAACCCCAGGATCCCTTCAAAAGTCACATTTTCATAGCCAAATAGCCCCGCTGTCCAGCCAATGAGGCCGTTGAACATGGCAATAAGCGCTATGAAAGCGAGTAGCATTGCACCTACGTTTAACGCAAGCTGCATGCCTGACGCTGCACCACTAGCAGCAGCGTCAAATACGTTGGCGTAGCCTGCGCTGTCTGCATCTACGTCGTGTAAATCTTCATTTGGTTTAGTCGTTTCTGGCAAAATAATCTTCGCCATCAACAATCCGCCAGGAGCCGCCATAAAGCTCGCGGCCAATAAGTATTTTAGTTCTACGCCCATACCTGCATATCCGGCCATAACAGAGCCCGCGATTGATGCCAAACCACCCACCATAATGGCAAACAGCTCAGAACGAGTCATGTGTGGAATAAAGGGGCGAACTACCAGAGGCGCCTCGGTTTGACCGACAAAGATATTTGCCGCCGAAGACATTGACTCAGGTTGACTGGTGCCTAATAGCTTTTGCAGAAGACCACCAATAATTTTTATAACAACGCCCATCACCTTTAGGTGATAAAGCACCGCAATGAGTGCGGAGAAGAAAACGATAACGGGAAGTACGTTAACCGCAAAAATAAAGCCAAGAGAATTGTTGCTGAGGGGGCCGAATAAAAAGCTTATTCCGTCTTGGCTGTAACCAATGATATTGCCAACAAATTCTGTTGCTTTGAGGAGGAACTCCTTGCCGGGTTCGGAATACAGGACAAACGCACCAACGCTGGCTTGAATGGCGAATGCACCACCAACAGTGCGCCAGTTGATATTGCGCCTCGCCGACGACATCGCTAATGCAATACCTATAAGGAGCGCAACGCCCAGTAAACCTACCATAATTTTATTCCCTTAAAGAAGCGCTTGCTGAATGTGAGACTTGATCACATCAAGTGCAATTTGGTTTTTACCACCTTGTGTCACCACAACATCTGCAGTAAATCGGCTTGGTTCGATAAACTGGTGATACATGGGTTTAACCGTTTCTTCGTATTGTTTTGCTACTGACTCAATAGAGCGGCCGCGTTCTTTAATATCACGCATCATTCTTCGCATCAGGCAGATATCAAGCGGGGTATCGACGAAAATCTTCACGTCGTACAATGGCAATAGCTCTGGGCGCGCCAGTAGCATGATACCCTCGAGAATAATGACAGGAGCGGGATTTAAGCGTTCTGTTTCTGGTAAACGAGTATGTGTTTTAAAGCAGTAGTGAGGGTAGTCAATAGGTTGGCCTTCCCGTAAAGCCCGTAAATGGGCTTTTAGCAATTCGTGTTCAAATGCATTGGGATGGTCGTAATTGTTCTGCTCACGCGCTTCCATAGGCAAATGGTCTTGCGCACGATAGTAATGATCTTCACGAAGCACCTGTACGGGGCGACCTTGTGCAGAAAATCCATTGAACAAATTTTCGGTAAATAATGACTTTCCAGAGCCTGACGCTCCAGATATGGCAATAATTAAAGGCGATTGCATAATAGTATAAAGCTGATTTTATTGGTGCAAAGATACGCGTTTAGCCTCAATGAATCAATGATATATTAAACTGAAAGTGTTTTTTGGATCGTTCTTTGCTAGAACTTTCGCGTATTTTCAATGCATTGCGAGCAATATCAGGCGGTGCGAAAAACCGCCCAAATGGTCAAATTTTAAAGCAGTGCTATTTTGTGCTGCACGAAATGTATGCAACCAGAGTCAATAACCACGCACTTATCCGCGCTTCACCTACTAGTTGCCAATAAATTCTATATCGTCATAAGTAATGTTAGTCAGTGCGTAAGAGTGTTGTTTTGACCGAGAACCTTCACCCTGTGCACGAGGCGGGTAGTAACATTCTTTTTCAGTGATAAATTCAGAAAATACCTCGTCGAGTGAGGCACGAATTTCACTTAACGTTTTATCGAGATTTGCATTAAAGTCGGGACGTTTTCGTTTGGTGTGGCCTAACTCTATAAGCCTAGAGAAACTTTTGTTGGCAAGGTTAACCAGTTCATGCGGCACATCTTTATGCGGTTGCAACGGTTCGCCTGGGTTTTCAATACAAAACCTGACCAATGCGGAATAAAAGCACAACGGTTTGTTTTGCAATACTACGACCGTGTCATTTACACCGTTACTTAAGGTCTTATCCTCAAGATTGATAATAAGCTTTGGCTTTGGCGGCAGTATTTCTTCTAACACGGTATGAGACCGTGTTGGCTTGCGCGAATGCACTGCGAATACGGGCAATACTACTAACGATGCGATAAATGCTAAAACACTTAACTCTAGAGTAAAAAAGGGCGAACGCGTCACCAGATTGAGTGTGATGGTTTGTTCTGCATTTTGCAGCGCAACGGGACGTAGGTGTGTCAGTCCGTCAAGTGTTTCTGGTTTCGCCTTAACACCTTGAACGTCAGAAACACGAATAGGCAGACCTCGTTGGCGCAATTCATCGTTGATTTCGTACAAATAACGCACGACCGCATATTGATTAACCGGTGTACTTAACGTTTCATTGCCCACATCTAAAAATGCGCTGTCTAGACTAATACGTCGCTCTACCTTGTCGATAGCGCTGTGAATGGTGGCTTGCGCCCCCAAGAATTGGCCGATACAAGCGAGAAGCTGGAAAGAAACGAAGAGCAGCACCCCGTTTAAAAAAATGGCAGGTTTTGATTTCATATGAACGTTAGGAAAGGTCATCGGCACATCCCGGTTCTAGAATAATCGTTTTGTAATAAGGTCGGGGGTGTGACATTGCTATCTCGTGAACAATACTTTGCATTGCACAATATAGGTCAGTGTTTCTTGTTTGCATTTTAAGGTACCACTGCATACCACTTACACTGTCCATAAGAGGGGCGATATAGTTTTCAGAGAAACTCTCACTGTCTTCCTCTGCCCAATACGAAGATATAATGTCTACGTCTCCCGCGAGCAATTTTCGTCGCAATTCTTTATGCGTACTGTAATAGGTAATGTCTACCGTTGCGTCGGTTAATCCTAAGTCTTGAAGTATGGTTTTGGGAATAATGTGGCCTGAACGACTACTCGGGTAGTCAAGCAAGCCTATTCGCTTGCCGAGCAGATATTCTTTTTCTAATTTAGGTTTTTCCCGTAGGGCGATAAAGTACGCACTGTAATTGGGGTGCGAAGCAATACTTGTTAGGCCATATATTTGGTCGGCGCCAAATGCACTCACTACGTTACTTTTAACCATCGCAAGGTCGGCGACACCATGGTTAATATACCTAAAAGTATCATAATCGCTCTGGCCGATAATTACCTTTACCTCGCCATATTGACGCTTAATGATTTTATTATCGCAAAGCCTGTCAATCGCCATCTGCGCCATTGTGCCGTCTGTCACATAAACCGAAAACACGTCGGAATTACCCGATAATGCCGTTGCACAGGTTAAATGCTGTCCAGTCTTAGGCGGTAAACTCTCAAATTCAACGACGTGAAAAAAATAGCTCGCCACGCCGCTTATTAGCGCCGCTAGAGTGAATAATAGCCACCTTCCGGTAGCGATAATTCTGAATCTCGTCAAAAATACGACCAAATGAATTAATGATTTATGGGGTGATTTCATCAGTTAATGTTATTTATTGCAATAGGTAAGTTTATTTTAAAGTGTTAATTTATTGTTTTTTATGTATTTTTTATAAATCAGTCTGATTTTTATTAAACGCTGTTTATTAGTTGCACGTGTGTCAAGAATAGGCTGGTCTAATAAGTACCGGTAGCCGACAATAATAACAAGTAAATTAACTTGACCAGTTGGTCAAGTTTTTTATTCAAAATTGGCCACTACGTAATCATTAGCTACAATGAAATTTCTCATGCTGTAATAAAAATGACATAAAGCTCATTGACAATCCGTGCAGTCATGAAATGAAGTATCAGAGGTTGTGTTAGAGATAAATTTCTTCCACGCCGAAAGAATTCTAAACAATAAGGGAAACACACACATGAACACATCAGCAAAGTTCAGCCGCATCGCTGCTGCTGTCGCGCTGTCAATAGGTCTGTCTACCACAGCAATGGCGCAAGAAACGTCATCTGCAATGGAAGGTCGTATTCTTACACCTACTGGCACACCTGCTGCGGGCACTTCAGTTACTGTAATTCACGAACCGACAGGTACGGCACGTGAAGTCGTTGTTGGAGCAAACGGTACGTTCAACTTACGTGGTCTTCGCGTTGGTGGTCCATACCGCATCGTTGTAGATTCAGACCAGTTCCAAGATACAACAGTAAACGACGTATTCATCAACCTTGGTGAAGCATACGGCGTTAACCTTACTCTTGAAGATGCAAGCGATATCGAAGTTATTTCGGTTAGCGGAAGCTCGTTGTCTTCAACAGCATTCGGTGCAACTGGCCCTCAAACTGTTTTCAACCTTGAAGCACTAGAAAATACACCAGCTATCAACCGTAGCATCGGTGACATCGTGCGTGTTGACCCTCGAGTATTCGTTGATGAAAGCTTCAACGACTCAATCAGCTGTGGTGGCGCAAGCCCACGTAACAACAGCTTGACCCTTGATGGTATTCGTATGAATGACAACTTCGGTCTAAATAGCAACGGCTTCCCTACAGAGTATATGCCTTTCTCTTATGACGCTATTCAACAGGTTGCAGTAGAACTTGCACCATTTGACGTTGAATACGGCGGCTTTACTGCGTGTAACATCAACGCGGTAACCAAGTCTGGTACTAACGAAATTCACGGTGGCGTATTCTTCGATTACACGAGCGATTCATACCGTGGCGACGAGACTGTTAGCCAAGAGCGTGATAACGGTGACTACACTGAAAAGCGTTATGGCTTCAATGTTGGTCTTCCACTAATTAAAGATTCACTTTTCCTTTTCGCGGCATACGAGAAGTTAGAAGGTGTTCAGCTTTATGATTACAACGCACTAGGCAACCGTGTAACGCAAGGTGAAATCGACCAGATTTCTGAAGTAGCACAACGCGTATACGGTTATGACGTTGGTGGTACGCCAGGTTCTGCACCAGTTGAAGATGAAAAGCTTCTTGTTAAATTGGATTGGAACATCAACGCTGATCACCGTGCATCACTTGTTTATAACTGGAACGATGGTTTCAGCGTAAGCCAGTCTGACGGCGGTTCTTCGCGTCTTTCTCTTAGCAACCACTTCTACGAGCGTGGCGCTGAGTTAACAACAGTTGTTGGTTCATTATACTCAAACTGGTCTGACGATTTCACAACTGAACTTCGCATTGGTCACACTGACCTAGATAACCGTCAGCAATCTCTTGACGCTGATTCTGGTTTTGCTGAAGCACAAATTCGTACTGATAGCGGCGGCACGGTATACATTGGTCCAGATGATTCACGCCAATCAAACGACCTAAACTACGAAGTGTTCAACTTTAAACTTGCTGGTACTTATTTCTTGGGTGACCACGAAATTACAGCTGGTGTTGAATATGAAGAAACTGACGTATTTAACTTGTTCATGCAGCACACTGTGGGCGAATACCGCTTCAACAGCATTTCTGATTTCGAGCAAGGCCTAGTAAACCGTATTTACTACAACAACTCAGCCGGTACTAATAACCCAGCTGACGCAGGTGCTTCATTCGCATTTGACGTAACTACATTCTACGTTCAGGACGAATTCTACCTAACTGACGACCTTAAGATCATGGCGGGCTTACGTTATGACACTTACGGTTCTGACGACAGACCAACGCTAAACCAAAACTTTACTGACCGTTATGGTTTTGCGAACACTGCTAACGTAGACGGTATTGACCTTCTTCAACCGCGTTTCGGTTTCACATACACTATCAACGAAGACTTAGAACTTCGTGGTGGCTTGGGTCTATACTCAGGCGGTAACCCGAACGTTTGGATTTCAAACGCATACTCTAACGACGGTGTAACAAACATCGGTGTGCGCGAATTCAACATTCCAGGCTTCACAGCAGGTACTACGTCATTGTTTGACCTAGCGCTTACTGGCGAAGGCAACCCTATCTACAACGTACCTCAAGCATTGTTTGACGAAGTTGCGGGTACAAGCCTAACTGATGGCGATGGAAACACTAACGCAACGGCACCTGACTTTGAAATTCCGTCAGAGTGGAAGTATGCGTTCGGTGCAACTTATATTGCCCCAGGTGAGTATGTTATTAACGCTGACGTGATCTATACAGATCGCCAAGATTCTGCAATCGTTCGTGATGCGAACATTGTAGATAACGGTGCAACATTGTTTGACGGCCGTACGGCTTATGACATTCTTAATCCACGTCGCGAAACGTCTGACTTCATCCTAGGTAACGTTACCCAAGGTGACGGTAGCTCAGTAGTATTCTCTGTTGGTGTAAGTAAAGATTGGGATAATGGCTTCGATGCTGCGCTATCTTATGCATACGTTGATGCGGAAGATGCTAACCCGATGACAAGTGCGGTTGCGTTCTCTAACTACGCAAACTTTGCAACTAGCGATCCAAACAACCCTACACCTGCTACATCAGACTATGCAGTTGGCAACCGTTTCAACTTCTCACTAGGTTACACTGCTGAGTTCTTTGACGGTTACCAAACGCGTTTCAACTTGTTTGCAACAGCTAACGAAGGTAAGCCTTACTCGTATGTATTCAGCACAGACCGTGACTTAGCTGACCCGTTCCCATGGGATGGTATCAGCGGTCGTCAACTTGTTTACATTCCTGAAGTAAACGATCCAAACGTTGTTTTCGCTGACGAATCAACTGAAACTGCATTTAACCGTTGGGTAGATGCAAACGGTTTTGAACGTGGCGAAATCCTTGCGCGTAACAGCGAAAGTGCTGATTGGTGGTTTAAAGCTGACGTACGTATCTCTCAAGAGCTACCAGGCTTCTACGAAGGTCACAGCGCTAGCGCGTTCTTCGTAATCGAGAACTTAACTAACTTAATCAACGACCAATGGGGTGACTTCCGTCAAGGCTCATTCGGTGGTGATGAAGTTATTACTGCAAGCGTAAATGACGCAGGTCAGTTCGTTTACAGTGACTTCTCTAGACCTGAAGAGACTATCGTTCGTGGTCCTTCACTATGGGAAATCCGTGTAGGTATTAACTACCGCTTCTAAGCGTAGTTAGCTACACGAAACATAGCGTAATATAATAAATGCCACTTCCCGAAAGGGAGGTGGCATTTTTTTTGACCTTTATTAAATTACGTCCCCTTTTTTATTTAACTTCATGACTTTCTGATCTTATTCCCTGTTTCACACGAACCCATTAACACTACTAGCAATAAATCCAAGGAGGATAAAATGTCTAAGCGTATGTTAATGGTAATGACATCACACGAGATTATGGGCAACACGGGAAACAAAACAGGTATGTGGCTAGAAGAGTTTGCTGCACCTTACTATGCGTTCAAAGATGCCGGTTATACGATAACGTTAGCATCGACAATGGGTGGTCAAGTGCCCATTGACCCCAATAGCCTTACTGACGATGCCATGACTGACGATGCAAAGCGTTATGCTAAGGACGAGGTTGCACGCAGTGCTGTTTCATCGACTATCCCGCTTGAAGACGTTCGCGAAGAAGAATTCGACGCAGTGTTCTACCCCGGTGGCCACGGCCCGTTGTGGGATTTGTCAGACAATGAATATTCAATTGCATTAATTGAAGCAATGATTGCGTCTAACAAGCCTGTTGGTGCGGTGTGTCATGCGCCCATCGTGCTTAAAGACGTTACGCTGCCAAATGGCGAGCACCTAGTGAAGGGGAAATCGGTAACTGGCTTTTCCAATAGTGAAGAAGCGGCGATGGAACTGACCAACGTTGTGCCATATCTTGTGGAAGATGAACTGGTTAAAAAAGGTGGGAATTACGAAAGCGCCGACGACTTTGCGGTAAAGGTCTGTTCTGATGGGTTGTTAGTGACGGGGCAAAACCCACCATCATCAAAGCCAGCGGCTGAAGCCCTTATTAAATTGTTAGCGTAAACCTAGCATTAAGTAACAAAAAAGCCGCACAACGTGCGGCTTTTTATCGTTGGGCGACCAGGTCAAATAGCGTTTTTATACGTTTTCGAACAGGTCTTCTACACGCTGTCGCAGTTCTTCTATATTCGACACATCAGCAGGAGCAATAAATATTGTGTCATCGCCTGCTATTGTACCTAATACGCCGTCTTTCTTACTCAGTGAATCGAGTAAACGGGCAATAAGTTGAGCCGCGCCGGGACTTGTTCTAATAATTACCATTACGTTGTTATGAACAATGTCGAGGACCAATTGCTTAAGCGGGCTTTTAGCCGTCGGCATGCCTAGCTCTGGTGGCAGGCAATACACCATGTCGCCCCGCGCATTTCGCGTGCGTACTGCGCCGAATTTACTCAACATTCGTGATATTTTAGACTGGCTAATGTTGTCAAAACCTTGCGTTTTTAGCGCTTCAACAATTTCGCCTTGTGAACCATAGCTTTCTGCTTTAAGTATTTCTTTAAAAGCTTTAATGAGTTGTTCTTGTTTTACGTTTGCCATTAGCGCTCTTTTTCTATTGTTAGGGTATAATGGTAGGCAGTGTAAATGCTGTCTTTTAGTAGACTTTACGCATTTTGCTTGCATAAACATTCATTATAATGAATATCGTGTAAAAATCATCATAAATAACGTCAATAAGACTATCCGGTGATTGAGTTTTCCCACGCGTTGCATTAGTGTGACGTTCCGTTTAAATACGTGAGTAATCCCATAGGAGAAATGGTATGAAAGTAGCCGTGTTAGGTGCTGCAGGTGGTATTGGTCAAGCGCTGTCTTTGTTGTTGAAAACACAATTGCCAGCAGGTTCAGAATTAGCGCTTTATGATGTAGCGCCAGTTGTTCCAGGTGTTGCTGTTGATTTGAGTCACATCCCCACTGCGGTAAAAGTAACCGGTCACGGTAAAGATGACCTTGCTGATGCATTAACAGGGTGTGACGTTGTTCTTATCCCTGCAGGTGTGCCGCGTAAGCCAGGTATGGATCGTTCAGATCTGTTCAACATCAACGCTGGTATTGTTAAGAACCTTATTGAAGGTGTTGCTGACAATTGCCCAGACGCGTGTGTTGGAATCATCACCAACCCAGTTAATACAACTGTTGCTATCGCTGCAGAAACGCTGAAAGCAAAAGGCGTTTATAACAAAAACAAACTTTTCGGTGTAACGACGCTTGACGTTATCCGCGCTGAAACTTTTGTTGCTGAGCTTAAAGGTGTAGATGTATCTTCGGTACACGTACCGGTAATCGGCGGTCACTCTGGTACAACTATCCTTCCTCTTCTTTCACAAGTTGAAGGTGTTGAGTTTACTGACGAAGAAGTTGCAAGCCTTACTACTCGTATCCAAAATGCAGGTACTGAAGTAGTTGAAGCAAAAGCTGGCGGCGGCTCTGCTACTCTTTCTATGGGTCAAGCAGCAGCACGTTTCTGTTTGTCTCTCGTTGCAGCAATGCAAGGTGAGAACGTGGTTGAGTACACTTACGTTCAAACTGACGAGAGTGACGATGCAGCATTCTTCGCACACCCAGTTCGCTTAGGTGCAAACGGTGTTGAAGAAATCTTGCCATACGGCGAGCTAAGCGCATTTGAAGAAAAAGCGAAAAACGACATGCTTGAAGGCCTACGTGGCGACATCAAGCTAGGCGTTGACTTCGTAAACGGCTAATAGGCTGTTGGCGGATGCGCTGCATCCGCCGAATAGAGGCTGGATACGTAAGGCCTACACAGGCATGCCGAGATTCCATACATGGAAGCTTGGCTGTAGCATTCATGCTGCAGACAGTCTGTTCGACCTTACGTATCCAGCCTTTTTGTTACACCTCGAAGGCTTAGCCGTCGCATCCTTGTGCGGACTTTTGAGGGAGCGTAAGCCTGTTTACGACAACACTACCAGTTTTAAGCGCTCTTTAATGTGGTAACAAGCACTCAGTTTCAATCGTTGTCTCGTTCACTTCTTTTAGTCATTCATTCCACCAGATACTGCTTCTATTTCGTAAGTATTCATCTCCTGCATAATAATGTCCTCAATGATTTATGAGTTTGTATTTTTTACTGCAAGTACACGCCTAACGATATACTGGGGGACACTAGAGGGTAACTGTCCCGGGTGAGGCAGTCAGACGCTTAGCGCTCAAAAAGTACGTTAACGCTTCACAATCCTATAGAACGATAGAGAAATAGAGCGGGTGCTTAAAAAAGGTATAAAAAAACCCGCGTTGAACGCGGGTTTTTATTTACACTGACTACGGTTTATTAACCGGTATTACGCATACCGGTTGCAATACCCGTGATGGTTACCATCATGGCGCGCTCTAAGCTTGTGTTCTGTGCATCGTCACCAGCTTTACGGATACGGTCGAGAAGTTCAATCTGAAGATAATGAAGAGGCTGCAGGTACGCTGCGCGTATCTCCATCGACTCTTTACCTTGCGGGTCGTTCTTCATAATGTCGTCGTCGCCGGTAATAGCAAGTAGCGATGAAATGCTCTCTTTTAACTCAGTGCGTAATGCTTCACCAAAATGTTTCAGCTCTTCAGGCACAAGACGCTCATCGTAGGCTTCACTGATGCGCGGATCAGCCTTGTGGAAAACCATGTCTAGCATAGATAAGCGCGAACGATAAAATGGCCATTCGCTGAACATTTCGTTGACTACTTTCTCGTTTTCCGGCGTTTTAATGCTGTCTATCGCACGCATTACGCCTAACCAACTTGGCAGTACCAAACGGGTTTGTGCCCAAGCGAAAATCCACGGAATAGCGCGTAGGCTTTCAATACCACCTTGAGGTTTGCGCTTCGCAGGGCGGCTGCCTAGAGGCAGTTTACCCAGCTCTTGCTCTGGTGTAGCTACACGGAAATACGGAACAAACTCTTTGTCATGACGCACGGTAGCACGGTAGTTATCACGTCCTTGCCCCGCCATGGTGGTGATAAGTTCACGCCATTCTTGTTTCGGTGCTGGTGGTGGGAACAACATTGCTTCGATAATGGCGCTGGCATAGATACCCAAACTGCGTTTCGCTAATTTCGGCATACCAAACTTATAACGAATAGTTTCACCTTGTTCTGTTACGCGGAATCCACCTTCTAACGAACCTGGAGGCTGTGAGTAAATAGCCGCGTGCGCAGGTAGGCCACCACGACCAATTGTACCGCCACGCCCGTGGAAAAGCGTTAACGATACATCGTATTCTTCTGCAATTGCCACCAATGCCTCTTGCGATTGGTACTGTGCCCAGCCAGCTGCTAACGCGCCAGCATCTTTCGCAGAGTCAGAATAGCCTATCATGACAAATTGACGGCCTTTTACATATCCACGATACCAGTCTATCGACAGTAGTTTACGCATGACGTCTGGAGAGTTATTTAAATCGTCTAGCGTTTCAAAAAGCGGTGCTACAGGCATAGGCCAGTCAACGCCACTTTCTTTCAATAGAAGTTGAACCGCCAATACATCTGATGGCTCACTTGCCATTGAGATGATATATATGCCAAATCCATGTTTACTGTGTTTGGCAACCACTTTACACGTATTGAGTACTTCTTTTACATCGTCTGATGCATCCCATTGCGCAGGGAAAAGTGGGCGTTTTGAACCTAGCTCACGAAGCAAAAATGCTTGTTTATCCGCTTCGCTCCACTGCGCGTAATCGCCAAGGCCTAAATAACGCGTAAGCTCGCTGAATACATCAGAATGACGTTCTGAATCTTGACGTACGTCTAATCGAAGAAGGTGGATGCCGAACACATTAGCACGACGAATAGTGTCTAAGAGTAAGCCGTTTGCGACAACCTGCATCCCACAATCAATGAGTGATTGGTGGCATAGCAACAAGGCATCTATGAGTTCTTCATTGCTTTCGATCCAGTTTGAGGTATCTGGATTGTTACCCGCTAAGTAGTCTGCAATGCCATCACGCGTGGCAACAAAGCGCTCTACCAACGGACGTAATAGCGCGCGGTATGGTTCGTTTGCGTCACCCACTTTTTCGCGAAGTGCGTCGTTGCAATCGTACATCGACAGCTCTACTTGTAGACGGTCTAGGTCGATAGCAAACAACTTAGCGGCACGTTTGCGCGCAAGTAATAATACTTGTTCGGTTACTTTTGATGTCACGAAGGGATTACCATCGCGGTCGCCGCCCATCCAAGAGCTAAATTGCACTGGCGCCGCGTCAAGCGGAAGTGAGATGTCGTAATCTTGGTTTAGTCGGCCATCAAGCTCTCTTAAGAAATCGGGTACGGCTTCCCACAATGAGTTTTCTATTACTGAGAAACCCCAGCGTGCTTCATCTACTGGAGTAGGGCGTACCGAACGAATCTCTTCAGTGTGCCACGCCTGCGCAATAAGGTCGGCAATACGCGTTTCTACCTTCATGCGCTCAACATCGTTAAGTGACTCTTGGTGTACCGCCTGAAGGCAGCTAGCGAGTTCTTTATGCTTATGAATAAGCGTGCGGCGCGTGACTTCCGTTGGGTGAGCGGTAAGAACGAGGTCGATATTAAGTTTACCTACTGCTTCTTGTACTTTCTCAGCAGTAAGTTCAGCTTTGTCTAAATGTTCAAAAAGCGCATCAATAGAGGCATCAACATTCATTGCGCTGGTATATTCTTGCTCGGCAATGTTGCCTAAATTTAGAAATTGGGCAAAAGCACGACCTACGGTAAGCAAGTCATCGTCGGACATCGTTTTGAAAGTTTCTTTCAGTTCTTCACTGCAAGATGTATCACCTTGGTACGACGCGCGGCCGTCTTTTCTGATCTTTTCAATCTTTTCTAACCACTCGTTACCTAACTGGTTTTGAATGGTTTCACCAAGGGTCTTTCCAAGGTACCGAACGGTATCTTTTAGTTCAGCATCGTAATGTGTTTGCATGCTATCCTCCTAAATATATGGCCTTAACCATACTGTGTCGTGAGCGGCTTGTCTAACCACTTTCAGTTATAATTTACAACAATTTGGTACTTTTAGGCCTGCTTGACCAATGCGCAAAGCAAGATTTTTTCTGGTGTGATACACTCCCGCACCGGAAAATGCAGAAACAAAATCGAAAAGAGCGATTTGTTTGAAATTTGTACTGCATTTGTAATTTACTTTCAGGAGTTCTTGTGACTGATACATTCAATACGGTAGAAACCCAAGCAAGTTACGGCATTGGTTTTCAAATGGGTCAACAACTACAATCAAATCCTTTTGAAGGATTAGCTATTGATGCGGTAGTTGCCGGTTTAAAAGATGCGTTCTCAGGTTCTGCACCTCAAATCGATAACGACACGCTTCGTGATGCATTTGGTGAGATCCACAACCGTATGCAAGCTGAAAAAGAAGAAGCAAGCAAAGCGGTTATCGAAGAAGGCAACGTATTCTTAGCAGATAACGCAAAGCGTGACGAAGTAAACGTCACTGAGTCTGGTTTACAGTATGAAGTACTTGCAGAAGGCGACGGTGAAACACCTGTTCCTGCTAGCACAGTACGTGTTCATTACCACGGTACACTAATTAACGGCACCACATTCGACAGCTCTTACGAGCGCGGTCAACCGGCTGAGTTCCCAGTTGGTGGTGTAATCAAAGGTTGGACAGAAGCCCTACAACTTATGAAAGTTGGTGGTAAATTGCGTATATACGTACCACACGACCTTGCGTATGGCGAACAAGGTGCAGGCGCAGCTATTGCCCCTTACAGCACGCTAATCTTCGATGTTGAATTGCTTGATATACTAGGTTAATTCCGCATCATGCAAGTAAGCAGGCATACCTGCTTACTTGTTTTATTTGTTTTCTCTCCCCCTGGTTTATCGCCGTCTTAAAAGGCTTCTCGCCTTGGTTACAAAAAAAATCGCTACCTTGTTTTCTCATCTCACTATTTTTTATGCAAAGCATTGGCAAACAAATAGAAACTCATTACTCTAGCGGTATGTAAAAAAACTGTTAAGTAAAGTGGAAGGGTCGTCAGTATGGCGCTTGCCAGTAGTAATGAATCTCCAACGTCAATGCACCAGATGCCGCTTTCGGTCATTGATAAATGCAATGCGTTTATATTTCAGGCAGTCAGTGCGGCCACACTATTGATGGTTATCGTGACGTTTTCTATTGTTGTACTGCGTTATGGGTTTAATAGCGGCTGGATAGCGCTTCAAGAATCGGTAATGTATCTCCACAGTATTGTCTTTATGCTTGGTATGGCTTACACGCTGCGTGCAGACGGTCATGTTCGTGTTGATGTGCTTTATCGAAACTGGTCGCTTGTGCGAAAAGCGTGGGTTAACGTGGTTGGCACAATGCTTTTCCTGATGCCGTTGACCATTGTTGTGATTATTTACAGTTTCTCTTATGTAAGCGAATCATGGCGCCTACTTGAAGGTTCAAAAGAGGCTGGTGGTCTCCCCTTAGTGTTCATTCTTAAATCCCTTATCATTGTGATGACGGTACAGCTACTGTTACAAGGCGTATCTGACATAATACGTAATGTTCGTATTATTAAGCAGGGAGAGCAGGGCTAATGGAATGGATGGCTATTGTTCTTTTCCTGTGTGTGTGCGGCGCACTCATGTTTGGTTTTCCTGTGGCATTCACATTGGCGGGTACCTCGCTTATTTTCGCAGGGCTAGGGTATGTTGTTGGTGCATTTGACCCCAGTTATCTCAACGCGTTGCCAAGTCGGTTTTACGGCATTCTTACTAATCAAACCCTTATTGCTGTTCCGCTTTTCGTTTTTATGGGCGTGGTGCTAGAAAAGTCGAAAGTCGCCGAGAATTTGCTGCTTGCTATGTCGTCGTTAATGGGGCGATATCAATCAGGAATGGCCGTTTCAGTAGTCATAGTAGGCATGTTATTGGCGGCGAGTACCGGAATTGTTGGCGCTACCGTAGTGACGATGGGGTTGTTGTCATTACCCGCAATGCTCAATCGAGGTTACAGCCCTTCTTTTGCGACAGGCACTATTTGCGCAACGGGTACGCTAGGGCAAATTATTCCGCCTTCTATCGCCCTCGTATTGCTTGGCGATGTACTTTCAAGTGCATATCAAAAAGCGCAATTGTCGATGGGGATTTTCTCTCCTGACTCGGTATCTGTTGGCGACTTATTTGTTGGGGCGCTACTTCCAGGCCTACTACTTGTTGCGCTCTATCTTATCTACGTTATTTTCCTCAGTAATATCTCTGGTATGAAAGAGGTAAGTACTTACTCTGAGGTGCAGGCCACTCTTTCTGAAGACGATAAAGACGATACGCCATCGTTACTGCATGCTCTTGTTCCGCCGCTTGTTTTAATTTTGCTCGTGTTAGGGTCGATACTTAGCGGGTATGCGACGCCTACAGAAGCAGCCGGTGTGGGAGCGATGGGCGCATTAGTGCTTGCGCTCACGCAGCGTAAACTTACGCGGCATGTGTTGAAAAGCGCCATGCAAGACACGACAAAAATTACCTGCATGGTCTTTATGATCCTGATTGGGGCATCTGTATTTTCCTTAGTTTTTCGAGGGTTTGGCGGAGAGCACCTTGTACAAACGTTTTTAACTAACTTACCCGGTGGCGTTATTGGCGCCATGTGTTTGGTCATGCTGTTAGTATTCGTGCTAGGTTTTATCTTGGACTTTATCGAGATAACGTTTGTTGTGGTTCCCATTGTTGCGCCTATCTTATTGGCGATGGGATTAGACCCAGTATGGTTAGGTATTATGCTAGCCGTAAACCTTCAAACCTCGTTCCTTACGCCTCCGTTTGGCTTTGCGTTGTTTTATTTAAGAGGTGTTGCGCCACCTGAGGTAAAAACGTCAGATATTTATCGTGGGGTGATGCCGTTTATTGCTATCCAGCTATTATTACTGTTAGCCCTTGCCATATGGCCGGAACTCGCCACATGGCTGCCAGATATTGTATATAACTCATCGAGATAACCATTATGAAAGTAGCAAAAATACTGTTGTCATTGGCCAGCGTATTGGCATTGACTGCATTAAGTGGATGTTCAGACAAAGAAACGGTGTCGACCAACGCTGTAGAGCCGGCAAAAACCTATGAATGGAAAATGGTTACAGCGTGGCCAAAGAATTTCCCGGGGCTAGGCAGAGGGCCTGAAACCTTTGCTCAATATGTAGAGGAGATGTCGAGCGGACGCTTAAAAGTGTCGGTATACGGTGCAGGTGAACTGGTGCCGGGATTTGAGGTGTTTGACGCGGTTGCGCAAGGTACGGCGCAAATGGGTCATGCGGGGTCGTACTACTGGAAAGGCAAAATTCCGGCCGCTCCGATATTTTCAGCCATCCCATTTGGGATGACAGCCAATGAAATGAATGCTTGGCTACACTATGGCGGTGGCCTTGAGTTATGGCAGGAGCTGTATAAGCCGTTTGGTGTTATTCCCTTTGCGGGCGGCAGTACCGGGGTGCAAATGGCGGGGTGGTTTAAAAAAGAAATAAATAGCCTTGACGATTTTGCCGGCATTAATATGCGTATTCCAGGGCTTGGTGGTGAAGTGTTTAAAGAAGTTGGTGGCGTACCAGTGACCCTTACTGGAGGCGAAATATTCGTGTCGCTGCAAACAGGCGCTATTGACGCTACTGAATGGGTAGGCCCGTACAACGATTTGGCGTTTGGCCTTCATAGAGCGGCAGAATACTATTATCACTCAGGCTGGCATGAGCCAGGCACCATGCTTGAGTTCATCGTGAATGAAGACGCTTTTGAAAGCCTGCCTAGCGATTTACAATCTATTGTGCGCATTGCCATTCGCGCGGTGAATCAAGATATGCTTGACGAATATACAGCGCGAAATAACAGTGCCATGCAATCACTCATTAACGAGCACGGCGTAAAAGTGAAACCGTTGCCCGATGATGTAATGCAAGCGCTGAAGCAAGCCACTGAAAAAGTGATGACGCGCCTGTCAGAAGAAGACGCAGACTTTGCGAGAATCTACAGCAACTACCAAGCTTTTTATAAAGATGTGGCGGCGTATCACAAGCTTGCCGACCAAGAATATTATAAAAACCGCGAATAACACCGTTATATTACTCGTAGTAAAAAGGGCTTACATCAATAGGGTGTAAGCCCTTTTTTCTTAGCGCCTTAGCGTGCTCATGAAAAAATATGATGATGTAAGTCGCTAATTTTCAAAGACATGGGTAATAATAAGAAGGGGCGTTATACTAGATTACGTTTTCGGTTTTGATTCACTGCATGAGAAACGTGGCTGCAATGCGCGTGTTACGACAGCGCATCTGCTCCGAGTTGTTAAACGCCCATGCATGTTTACAATACGCGCACGCTAATAAAAGGAAAATGAATATGGTTATTAAGCCTAAAGTACGAGGCTTTATTTGCACGAACGCGCATCCGGTGGGCTGTGCAGCATCGGTTGCAGAACAAATTGCTTATATCGAGAGCAAAGGAAGCATTGGCGAGGGCCCTAAAAACGTGCTTGTGATCGGCAGCTCTACTGGATATGGCTTAGCATCGCGTATTACCTCAGCATTCGGATACGGTGCAAACACGCTTGGTGTTTGTTTTGAAAAGGCACCGACCGAGCGCAAAACGGGAACGGCAGGCTGGTACAACACCGCCGCATTTCATAGCGAAGCTAAAAAGAAAGGGGTGTATGCAGACACCATTAATGGCGACGCGTTTTCTGACGAAATAAAAGCACAAGCGATTGAAAAAATTAAAGCCGACATGGGAAAAGTCGATCTTGTAATTTACAGTTTGGCATCGCCTCGTCGTACTGACCCTGAAACTGGGGTGACGTATAAATCGACGCTTAAGCCAGTAGGGCAAGCGTACACCACCAAAACCTATGATACCGATAAAGACAAAGTCCATGATGTGTCGTTAGAACCAGCCAATAACGACGAAATCTTAAACACGATAAAAGTAATGGGTGGCGAAGACTGGGAACGTTGGATGGACTTCTTGCGTGATGCCGATGTGCTTGCTGAAGGCTGCAAAACCACAGCTTACACCTATATTGGTAAAGAACTCACATGGCCTATTTATGGCCAAGCTACGATTGGCAAAGCAAAAGAAGACCTAGACCGCGCCGCTGCTGCAATTATCGGTAAAAATAGTAAGTTGCTGGTCCAAGCTAACGTTAGCTCGTTAAAAGCGTTGGTGACTCAGGCCAGTTCAGCAATCCCTGTAATGCCTTTATATATCTCTTTAATTTACAAAGTAATGAAAGAAGAAGGCACCCACGAAGGGTGTATTGAACAAATTCATGGGCTCTTTACTGAATGCTTGTTTGGTGATAACCCCACCTTGGACGAAGCCAATCGATTCCGCATGGACGGAAAAGAAACAAATGATGCCACACAAGCGAAAATTAAAGCGCTGTGGGATCAAGTTACCCAAGAGAATTTTCATGAGTTAAGTGACTATAAAGGTTACCACCATGAATTTTTGAAACTTTTCGGTTTCGACATTGAGACGGTTGATTACGAACAAGATGTTGAAGCTCAAATAGGCTGGTAGTGTCTGACACTAACCAAGTGTTTAAAAGCCGTCTTCGTTGACGGCTTTTTACCCCCTAATTACGTGATACGAGTTAAAAAATTTACATTAAATTGTAGAAATTTTTAGCTTTAATCGTGATTTGCATGGCACAAACCTATTTGTTAATGCTAAAATCCCGGCATTAAGTGGGGGGCGTATCTACCTTCGCTCAACAGCAGCATTCATTACGCCGATAAAAGCATAAAAAGGTGTAAAATTCTGACGTTGGTCTATAACAAATAAACGTTGCGGCTAAAAAGTAAGCAGGTCGTGACAACGTAGCAAGTTCCGTCATTCAAATAATTAAAGGTGTATAACACCTGTTTTAAATGCTTTTTTGCATGCTGACAGGCAGGTTTACTGCGGTCATGCAAAAGGGTATTTCTATTAGAGTAGTGCAATTACATATGATAAAAATCAAGAAAGGTCTCGACCTCCCAATTGAGGGAGCGCCGAAACAGGAGATTGCTGAAGCGTCTGCTGTATCGCGCGTTGCCATTCTGGGAGAAGAATATGTGGGTATGCGCCCTACCATGCACGTCCAAGTTGGCGACGTAGTGAAGAAAGGTCAGGTTCTTTTTGAAGACAAAAAGAACCCTGGCGTTAAATTCACTGCGCCAGCGGCGGGTGAAGTGGTAGAGGTTAACCGTGGTGCAAAACGTGTTCTGCAATCAGTAGTTGTTAAAGCAAGCGGTAGCGATGCCGTCAGCTTTGACATTATCGCTGCTGATCAGATTGCGAGCGCGTCACGTGAGCAACTTCAGTCAATCCTCGTTGAGTCTGGTATGTGGACAGCGTTACGTACGCGCCCATTTAGCAAGGCTCCAGCGCTAGATTCTGTCCCAAGTTCAATCTTTGTTACAGCGATAGACACTAATCCGTTAGCAGCAGATCCTGCTGTTATCATCGCTGAGCGCCAAGACGATTTCGTTAATGGTCTTAAAGCGTTGACACAATTGAGCGGTGGAAAGGTCTTTGTGTGTAAAGCACCAGGTGCTTCAGTGGCTACTGGTGATGCAGCCGTCGACGTTGAAGAATTTGGCGGACCACACCCTGCAGGCCTTGCCGGTACACATATCCATTATCTCGATTCTGCGGGTCTTAGCAAAATCGTATGGCATGTAAACTATCAAGACGTGATGGCGATTGGTGCGTTGTTAACAACAGGTCAGCTAGATAACCGTCGTGTTATTTCGCTAGCGGGTCCTGCTGCAACAAAGCCTCGTCTTGTTCGTACGCTAATTGGTGCCGACCTTACTGAACTTACCGATGGCGAACAGTCAGACGGTGATGTACGTGTTGTTTCTGGCTCAGTACTTAACGGTACAACGGCACAAGGCGTTCACGGTTTCTTAGGTCGTTTCCACACCCAAGTTTCACTATTAAAAGAAGGTCGCGAGAAAAAATTCCTTGGCTGGATTACTCCAGGCTCGGACAAGCACTCAGTGACTCGTGCTTACCTAGGTCACCTAGGTGGTAGCAAGAAATTTGATATGACAACAACTACCAATGGTTCTGAACGTTCTATGGTTCCAATTGGTAATTATGAACGCGTTATGCCCCTAGATATCATTCCTACGCTTCTGCTTAGAGACCTGATTTCTGGTGATACTGACAGTGCTCAGACGTTGGGTTGTTTAGAATTGGATGAAGAAGATTTGGCATTGTGTACTTACGTATGCCCTGGCAAATACAACTATGGTCCTATTTTACGCGACTGTTTGGCCACGATAGAGAAAGAGGGTTAAGTCATGGGTTTAAAAGCGTATTTAGAAAAAATCGAACCGAACTTTGAGCCGGGTGGTAAGCATGAAAAGTGGTATGCGCTTTATGAAGCAGCGGCAACCATCTTTTATACGCCGGGCAAAGTAAATAAAGCCAACACGCACGTGCGTGATAGCATCGACCTTAAACGCATCATGATCATGGTATGGATGGCAACATTCCCAGCGATGTTCTTTGGTATGTACAACATCGGTTTGCAGGCACAAGATGCTGTTGCGATGGGTGCAGGTACACTCCCTGATGCATGGCAAGCAGCATTGTTCACGTCATTAGGCGGTGACCTAACCAACGCAAGCACGTTGGGGCTGTTTTTCTACGGTGCTTGTTTCTGGCTTCCGATTTATGCAACTACCTTTATTGTGGGTGGTTTCTGGGAAGTTCTCTTCGCATCTGTGCGTAAGCATGAAGTAAACGAAGGTTTCTTTGTAACCTCGGTATTGTTCGCGCTAACGCTGCCAGCAACCATTCCATTATGGCAGGTTGCTTTAGGTATTACTTTCGGTGTTGTTATCGCTAAAGAAGTCTTTGGTGGTACAGGTCGTAACTTCCTTAACCCAGCACTATCTGGTCGTGCTTTCCTTTACTTTGCTTATCCTGCTCAAATTTCAGGTGACCAAGTATGGGTGGCCGCTGATGGTTATTCGGGTGCAACGTCTCTAAGCCAAGCGGCGTCAGGTAATCTTGATTATGCAAACATGGACCTGTGGATGAACAGCTTCATCGGAACCATCTCTGGTTCTGCTGGTGAGGTGTCTGCATTGGCTATCATGATTGGCGGTTTGTTTATCATGTACATGCGTATTGCAAGCTGGCGAATTGTCGCTGGTGTAGCATTAGGTGTTGCCTTCTTCGCAACGCTACTTAACGTCATTGGTAGCGATACCAATACAATGTTTGCAATGCCTGCATACTGGCACTTCGTTGTGGGTGGACTTGCCTTTGGTATGTTCTTCATGGCAACAGACCCAGTATCTGCATCATTCACTAACCAAGGTAAGTGGGCATACGGCTTCTTCATTGGTTTTATGACGGTACTGATACGCGTCCTTAACCCAGCCTTCCCTGAAGGCGTAATGCTAGCAATTCTGTTTGCTAACTTATGGGCGCCACTGTTCGACTATTTTGTCGCACAAAGCAATATCAAGCGGAGGGTAGCACGTGTCGGCTAAGAAAGAATCTTTAGGCAAAACGGTAGGTATCGTTGTTGCAGTATGTTTAGTTTGCTCAATTGTAGTATCAGGCGCAGCCGTTGGCCTGCGCTCGCTACAACAGACTAACGCCGCGCTGGATAAAAAGAGTAACATCTTAAATGCCGCGGGTTTGTACGAAGTTGGTATGAGCAACAGTGTTATTGAAAGCACTTATAGCGAACGTGTAGAGCAGCGCTTTGTTAACCTTGATGAAGGTACGTTTGTTGACGCGCCTCAGCCAGATTACGATATGTATAAAGCGGCAAAGCAAACTGAATACAGCACACAAGTAACGAACAGCAACGTTGGTTTCCAACGTCGTCCTGACGTTGCCAGTGTTTATTTAGTACGAGACGCTGCTGGTGATGTATCTCGCGTTATTCTACCTGTACACGGTAGTGGTCTTTGGGACCTTATGTATGGTTTCTTAGCGCTAGACGCTGACGGCCAAACTGTGCGAGAGCTCATTTACTATCAGCAAAAAGAAACCCCAGGATTGGGTGGTGAAGTGCAAAACCCTGCATGGCAGGACAAGTGGGACGGCAAGGAATTATACGAGAATGGCGAAGTGGCTATCCGTGTAGTAAAAAACGCTAACCCAAGCAATCCTCACACAATCGATGCGCTTTCAGGTGCGACCCTTACCAGTAACGGTGTTGAAAACACAATTCGTTATTGGGTAGGCGAGCAAGGCTTCGGCCAGTTCCTGAAGAACCAAGCATGGCGTTCATAAGGGAAGTCTCATGGCAGATACTAAAGAAATGAAAAAGGCCCTCTTTGGGCCAATCTTGGACAACAACCCAATCGCCCTTCAGGTTTTGGGGATTTGTTCAGCACTGGCAATTACTACTAAGCTTGAAACAGCATTAGTAATGTCATTAGCGCTTACCACGGTTGTAGCGTTTTCAAACTTGTTTATTTCACTTATTCGTAACCAGATTCCATCTAGTGTTCGAATTATTATCCAGATGACGATCATTGCGTCTTTGGTAATCGTTGTAGACCAAATTCTAAAAGCATATTCGTATGAAATATCGAAGCAGCTGTCAGTATTCGTTGGTCTAATTATTACTAACTGTATTGTAATGGGCCGTGCTGAAGCCTACGCCATGAAGAGCCCACCTTTGATGAGCTTCTTAGATGGTATTGGTAACGGTTTAGGTTACTCGTTCATTCTTGTGGTTATCGGTACCATTAAAGAGCTATTTGGCTTTGGTACAATCTTGGGCTTTGAGATCCTTCCATTAGTCCAAAATGGCGGTTGGTATCAAGGTAATGGATTGTTAATTCTACCATTTAGTTCGTTCTTCTTAATTGGCGGTATGATTTGGTTTATCCGTACCATTCGCCCAGAGCAAGTTGAGCCTAAGGAGTAAGTCATGGAACATTATTTGTCGTTATTTGTTCGCTCAATTTTTGTTGAGAACATGGCGTTATCACTTTTCTTAGGTATGTGTACCTTCTTGGCTGTATCTAAGAAAGTTAAGACCGCTATGGGCCTTGGTGTTGCGGTAATCGTTGTACTGGGTATCTCAGTACCGGTTAACCAAATTATTTACGTTAATATTCTTGCTCCAGGCGCGCTTGCTTGGGCTGGTTTCCCTGACGCTGACCTGAGCTTCTTAAACTTCCTAACGTTTATCGGTGTTATTGCAGCATTGGTTCAAATATTAGAAATGAGTTTAGATAAGTTCTTCCCTGCGCTATACAACGCGTTAGGTATATTCTTACCGCTTATTACGGTTAACTGCGCCATTTTCGGTGGTGTGGCATTCGCAGTACAGCGTGAATATAACTTGACCGAAAGTGTGGTTTACGGCGTAGGAAGTGGTATGGGCTGGGCAATTGCTATTGTGCTGTTGGCCGCTGTCCGCGAAAAGCTGAAGTATGCTGATATGCCTGATGGTATCCGTGGTCTTGGATCGGTATTTATGATCGCTGGTCTAATGGCACTTGGCTTCCAGTCATTCACTGGTATTCAGCTTTAATAGAGCTCGGGAGCATTTAAATGAATAACGCAGAAATTTACTTAGGCGTCGGCATGTTTATTGCCATTGTATTGGCGCTAGTATTCATCATCATGTTTGCCAAGTCTAAATTGGTACCTAGCGGTGATGTACAAATTTTAATAAACAACGACCCTGACAAGGCAATTACAACGGCTCCAGGTGGTAAACTACTTGGCGCGTTGGCCGAAGCAGGTATTTTCGTTTCTTCAGCGTGTGGTGGCGGTGGTTCATGTGGCCAGTGCCGTGTTGATATCAAAGAAGGTGGTGGTGAGATTCTACCTACTGAACTTGATCACGTCACCAAGGGTGAAGCACGCGAAGGTTGCCGTCTATCATGTCAGGTTGCTGTGAAGCAAGACATGAAGATTGAGCTACCAGAAGAAGTATTCGGTATTAAAAAGTGGGATTGTGACGTTATCTCTAACGATAACAAAGCGACCTTCATCAAAGAGCTTAAACTTAAAATTCCTAACGGTGAAAGCGTTCCTTTCCGTGCTGGTGGTTATATTCAGATTGAAGCCCCTGCGCATCACGTTAAGTATAAAGAGTTTGAGATTCCAGACGAATATCGTGGTGATTGGGAACGCTTTGGCTTCTTTGACATAGAGTCAAAAGTTGACGAAGAAACCATTCGCGCATATTCAATGGCAAACTACCCGGAAGAAGAAGGGATTATTATGCTGAACGTGCGTATTGCTACGCCGCCGCCTAATAACCTAAGCCTACCCGCTGGTAAAATGTCATCGTATATTTGGAGCCTTAAAGAAGGCGACAAAGCGACTATCTCTGGTCCATTTGGTGAGTTCTTCGCAAAAGAGACGGATGCTGAAATGGTGTTTGTCGGTGGTGGTGCTGGTATGGCGCCAATGCGCTCGCACATTTTCGACCAACTTCGTCGTTTGAAGTCTGACCGTAAAATCAGTTTCTGGTACGGTGCCCGTTCACTTCGCGAAATGTTCTATGTAGAAGATTTTGATGAACTAGCGGCTGAGAACGAGAACTTTGATTGGCACGTTGCCCTTTCAGATCCTCAACCTGAAGATAATTGGGAAGGCTATACAGGCTTCATACACCAAGTGCTTCTTCAGAACTATCTGAAAGATCACCCTGCGCCAGAAGATTGTGAGTTCTACATGTGTGGGCCACCTATGATGAACGCAGCCGTCATCAACATGCTAAAAGACCTAGGTGTTGAAGACGAAAATATTATGCTAGATGACTTTGGTGGTTAATCTAAAAGCATACGATTAAAGAAGGGGGCATTAGCCCCCTTTTTGTTAAGTAAAAGGGTAACAATGTGATTCGATTTTATGCTCGTATTGCGCTAGCAGTTATAGCGTTCAGCATTTTGATTTTGGCCAGTTGCAGTGAAAAAGCACGCCCTGTGATTCACTTGCAGGGCCAAACGATGGGCACAACTTACAATGTGAAGTATGTGGTTGAAAGCGACGCACCGGTTGAGGGGCTACAACAGAAAATAGACGCCCGTTTAGTCGATATCAATAAACTGATGTCTACCTATGACCCGACGTCTGAATTGTCGCGGTTTAATCAGTATCGTTACACTGATAATTTCGCTGCCTCACCTGATACGCTGTTTGTTGTTGAAGAGTCATTGCGATTAGCAAAATTAAGTGGTGGCGTGTTAGACGTTACTGTAGGACCGCTTGTTAACCTATGGGGGTTTGGCCCCACCAAGCGCCCAGAGAAAGTGCCTAATCAATCTGATATTGATGCAGTGCGCGATTACGTAGGGTATGCGAAGCTCTCGACTACAGGGTCAGGCCTTAGAAAGAGCAACCCTATGCTTTATGTCGATTTATCGACCATTGCCAAAGGGTACGGTGTGGATGAGGTTGCCTCTATACTAGACAAACATAATATTACTAACTACCTTGTGGAAATTGGTGGTGAGATGCGAGTTACCGGACAGCGTGGTGATGGCAGCGAATGGCTTATCGCGATAGAAAAGCCAGTGACGACCGAACGTGCGGTGCAAAAAGTACTCTCTATAGGCACTAATGCCGTTGCAACATCGGGCGACTATCGAAATTATTACGAAGAAGACGGGAAGCGTTATTCACACCTGATTGACCCGACAACGGGCTCACCTATTTCTCATAACTTGGTGTCGGTTACGGTGATACACCCTTCTTCTATGACCGCTGACGGCCTTGCGACCGCATTCAATGTGATGGGCTGGGAGCAGGCAAGGGCGCTTGCAGAGCAAGAGCAACTTGCTGTATTTCTGATTCGTCGTGTAGATGATGGTTTTGAAGAGTATGCATCGCCAGAATTTGATAAACTGGTAACACTACATAATTAAGAGGTAGGTATGTCTACATTTATTCTCGCATTTGGGTTCTTTTTAGCCATGGTCGCGGCGATGGCGGTAGGTTATCTTGTACAGCGAAAAACGATATCTGGTAGCTGTGGTGGTTTGGGGGCATTAGGCATTGAAAAGGCCTGCGATTGTCCAGAACCCTGCGATCGCAAGAAGTCTCGTATGGAAAAAGAAGAAGCGCGTCAAAAGAAATTGAATGAATGGAAGCAAAATCAAATTCTATAGTATTTGATGAACGCTATTTCTAGATGAAAACGCCGCGTGGGTATTTTACGCGGCGTTTTTGTTGTTACTGTAGATAGTGCTTTGTTGCATTAATCTGTTTTAGATTACTAACTTAATTTGAAGACTTGACGCCAACTGATAACGGCAATAGTGATTAGTAGCAGAGCGAAAATAGAAGGCTCTGGTACATCGAATCGTAGTGATGATGACAATATATCCGCGCTTTCTGAGTCGGTTAGCCCCTGTACTGTTAGCTTCGTTCTCATTGTATTTGCGGAATCAATCCAGCCACCGTTAAGCGCAAAAGCTTGAGACTCACCATATAGCTGAAATTTATCACCTGGATTTACGTTGAATGATATTGAAAGGGACCTAAAGTTTTTAGCGCTATCGGTGATAAAAACATCTAAGTCAGACTCATAGGTGTTCTGTGCTAAGGTTGAACCTACAGACAGTGGAAAAATAGAAGAACTTGAAAGTTGTAACCCTTGGGTTGCTCCTATCGTCAGTCTGTATTTCGAATCAGAGCTATTTCCCCAACTTCCAGTCGACATAGCAAAGTCGAAATTTGCGATGAAATCGAGAGTTGTTGAAGCGCCGTCCCAAATAAACGATTGAGCTGAAAATAAGTTTGCAGAGTTACGTTCGTTGAGATCGGAATTCACAACAAAGTGAGCTTCCGGTAACGACAATTCAGTATTATCTAGTTCTGCTTCAAGCCATATATCACCATCAGCATTCTCGAGATATGAACGCGTAGCATTAGCTGAGATATTTTGAGCGCTCTCTTTACTCCCTGCTGAAGCACTATCAAAGAATCGTTCCCATTGTGTATTGAATATACACGCATCCTCTAAATTTATATCTTGAACTGTAGCGGGTCTGCTAGGCAGAAAGTCAGCAAAGTACTCAACGATCTCATCGCCCCATTCATTTTTATAGGCGTTGAAATCTGATGTCACCGAAGGACAAGAACGCTGTGTTAAATTTGTATTGGTGGTACTCGTTATAATGCCTGAATAGGCAGTGTGGGAATACATACTAACGGTTATTATGACAAGGCAGAGACTTTTGACATCCATGTACGTTCCTTATTTACAGTCGCATTGTTTAAAATGTGAGCAGCAATATGTGTGCCCATAATTAAAACACCGAAATTCAGGTAGTTACTACAATGTTTTTTATATTAAGAAATATATGTAAAAGAAGCTGACAGTTTTCTAACCATAAAATGACTCGCTCTATAAACCAAAGCGTAAGACAAAAATTAGGTAGGTGTGATACTGATTGAAGACGCATATGATAGCGTATTTACTATTAATGGTTTTCGTCATATGTGAATGATAGAGCCCTTTTGATATCAATAGGCTTTTCATACAATGTGAGCTTGTATAGTATCTTACATCGTCATCATTTTTATCTATTCTGCGGTTGGGTAATGCGCTTATGAAAATAAATACAAAAGGGTTCACGTTAATAGAACTTATTATCGTGATTGTTATTCTAGGCATTCTTGCTGTTACAGTAGCGCCTAAATTAGTGAATTTAGGCACGGATGCCCGAATCGCCACGTTAACCTCGACAGAGGGCGCAATGCGTACCGCCGCGGAATTAGTTAACTACAAAGCACGTCTTGAAAACAAAACCGATTGTAGTGCCGACCCTACCGTTGAACTTGCCGGGCAAACTATTACCCTTCGCTGTGGCTTCCCATGCCCGCACCCTAGTGGCATTGCAAATGCCATGGATGCAAGCGACGGACTAACGTGGGGTGGCGGTAACTGCGCTGGACGACTTGGGAATATCAACCTTACCTTAGACGATGCCCCAGACCCTGCCAATTGTCGCGTGAGATATGCTGCCGCGCGTTCATCAGATGGTAAACCTATTATCGATGTGACCACCAGCGGCTGCTAAAAAACCTTAAGTGCGTTATGCAATCATCCGTTACGCTGGTATAGCGCTTCGTTAGCCGCTATTATACTGTTCTTTTGTACAGTTTTGCATTTAGTCGTTTGCGTAAGCAAATAGATAAATGCGGCAATGCGAGTATCCATGCGAAAAATTATCCACGTTGATATGGATTGTTTTTATGCCGCGGTTGAAATGCGGGATAACCCAGCGCTTCAAAATATTCCTATCGCTATAGGCGGAAGCTCTGATAGACGGGGTGTAATATCAACCTGTAATTATCCTGCCCGCAAGTTTGGCGTTCGCTCTGCTATGGCTACGGCTTATGCGTTAAAGCTGTGCCCCAACCTTACTGTCGTAAAAGGGCGCATGGACGTTTATGCTAACGAGTCTCAAAAAATCCGAAAGATATTTGCCGACTACACCGACCTTATAGAGCCATTATCGCTCGATGAAGCCTATCTTGATGTTACTGACAGCCAATTTTGCGGTGGAAGTGCTACGTTAATCGCCGAAGAAATACGCGCAAGAATTCAACAAGAGTTAGGGCTTACCGCGTCAGCAGGGGTGGCGCCATGTAAATTCGTTGCCAAAGTGGCCAGTGATGAAAACAAGCCCGATGGAATTTGTGTCATTACCCCAAGCGAGCTTGACGATTTTGTTAAGCGCATGCCCTTAAAAAAAATACCCGGCGTTGGAAAAGTTACCATGCAAAAGCTTCAGCGGTTGGGTCTGAACACTTGTAATGATGTTCGTTCGTACCCTTTTGAACGTATACAGAAAGAGTTGGGCAAATTTGGTAGCGTGTTGTGGGAGCGTGCTCATGGCATCGACGAACGAGAACTGTCAGTATCGAGAGAGCGCAAGTCTATAGGCGTTGAGCGCACACTCAGTGACGATATTCATACCCTTGACGAAGTAAAAGATTTTTTGCCTCGTCTACTTGATACACTAAACACACGCATTGAAAACCATAGTAAACGCACCGGAAAACAGGTTAAATTGCGGACACAAGGTGTAAAGCTGAAGTTTAACGACTTTCAACTTACGACCGTAGAGCATCGTCACGTGAAATTAGAAGCAGAATATTTTGAGACGCTAATGGAAGAAGCGTTTGAACGCGCTAAAGGGCGCGGCATTCGGCTTGTAGGTTTGCATATAGGATTAGCCAGTAACCACACTACTTTGCAATTACCGCTACCTTTTGAGGATAACAATGACTAAGCAATTATTTAACGCGCCCGGACGCTACAGACATTATAAAGGCCATGATTACGACGTTTATGAGGTTGCGACACACTCTGAAGATGAAAGTAAGTTGGTCGTTTATCGTCCGTGCTACGGTGAGCGTGCACTATGGGTGCGCCCATTGTCGATGTTCACAGAAACGGTAGAAGTTAATGGCCAGCAGGTTCCTCGCTTTGCTTATATTGGCGATATTCCCGATGATGAAAGTATGATCTGAAAGGCGTAAATAGCCATAATGATTACCAACAACAAAACAAGGCCACTAGCGGTCGGTAAACCCTGCATCAAGGAATAATAACATGAACAACGCGTTATCACGCAGTGCCATACTGCTGTCAACCATACTTACGATGTCGTTTTCAACGAACACGCTTGCGCAAGACCGCTTTGCCAATGTTGAGGTAAAGGCAACCGCGATAAAAGGCGCTGTGCATATGATTACTGGCATGGGGGGAAATATAGGCGTATCCGCAGGAGAAGATGGAGTGCTCATCATTGATGACCAGTTTGCCCCCCTTGCTGAAAAGATAGCAGCACAGCTCGGTGAGCTTGGAAATGATAAGCCAAAGTATGTGATAAATACGCATTATCATGGTGATCACACGGGGTCTAACGCGTTTTTCCATAGCCATAAGGGTGCAACCATCTTTGCCCATGAAAATGTGCGAATACGCCTGGCAAGTGATGAAAAAGTAAAACCTGAAGCATTGCCCACGGTGACGTATGATGACGGCATAAAAATTTACTTCAACGGAGAAACCGTTCACGTTATGCATTTGCCAGTAGGGCATACAGACGGTGATAGTGTGGTGTGGTTTGAACAGCCAGATGTATTGCACACAGGTGATTTGTACTTTAACGGTATGTTTCCTTACATTGACCAAGGCGCTGGCGGAAATGTAGAAGGGTATATGCAGTCGGTGCAGCATTTATTAGACAAGATAGATGATGATACCGTTGTCATCCCGGGCCACGGTAGTGTCAGCAATAAAGCAGAATATACAGCTTTTCTTGAGATGATTCGTAGTACGTTTAACGATGTAAAAGCACGTAAAGCGAACGGAAAATCTTTAGAAGATATTAAGGCCGCAGGGTTAGCTGAGAAATGGAAAAGCTATAACTGGAACTTTATTACTGAAGAAAAGTGGATAGCCACCCTTTATAACGACGCATAAACACGCTTAGCAAGGGGGATGCACATTCCCCTTTTTCCTCTCGCTTCTTATCGCATCTAGTACTGTCGGTCACCATTAAAAGCAACGATTCATTAACATTTCGACACGAATGTGTTTACTTTGGGTAAACGTTTTCCTACCATGGTCTCATCATGTTACTTCGAGACTCTTTGATGAAAAGTTTATCCGCTGCGTTATTGTTATCTGTATTGGTGCTGTTTATCTCGTGTACCGCATCGTTTGCAACGAATGCGTCATCGTCAAGTACGCCTGAATTATGGGAAACCCCTTCGATTTTTGCGCAAAACAGGCTTCCCGCCCGAGCGCACTTTTATGCGCATACTAGGTCGCAGCAAGGCTTTTTATACACACCATGGCATAGCAAAGATTATGTGAATTTAAATGGCGTGTGGGCGTTTCAATTTGCACCGTCACCTTTTACCGAACCTCGCCACTTCTTTGATGTAGCATTTAATGCAAAAGAGTGGGGGACAATACAGGTCCCTGGCAATTGGTCGCTAAACGGGTATGGCGTGCCTAATTACGTTAATATGCGCGCCGATTTTGCCGATCCATCATTAAATGGCGCACCGCCAGAAATTGGCAAAATCCCACATGACAATAATACAACAGGGCGCTACCGTCGCAGTTTTACCTTACCTGAAACATGGGAAGACGATAGCGTTATCGCCTATTTTGGGGGCGTTAAATCGGCGTTCAAAGTGTGGGTTAATGGGCACTATGTTGGGTATTCTCAAGACAGTAAAACCGCCGCCGAGTTCGATATTTCAAATGTGGTGACGCCGGGCGAAAACATTATCGCGTTAGAGGTATACCGTTGGTCAGACGGAAGCTTCTTAGAACTTCAAGATATGTGGCGCTTAAGCGGAATAGAGCGGGATGTTTTCCTTTATCGTGCACCTTCCACGCGTATTCAAGATATTCATCTAAAGGCAGACTTGACTGACGATTATAGCCAAGGCCAGTTTGCGGCCTCCATTGAGGTTACCGGAGAGCGTTCACAACATCACTATGTTGATATCACTATTTTCAACGACAACAACAGCATTGTGCACAGCACTAAACAGCAAGTGATGCAGGAAGCCGGCTCAATGCATGCCGTAGTCCCTCAAACGCTTCTCACTAACATTACACCGTGGAATCACGAATCACCTACGCTTTATCCGGTTAGGGTTCGGTTAGTGGACGAAAAAAATGTAATGCAGCAAGAAGCGTGGTTAAGGCTAGGCTTTAGGCGCAGCGAGTTAAAAAATGGGAATGTGTTAATTAACGGAAAGCCCGTTTTGTTTAAAGGCGTAAATAGGCATGAACACGACCCCGTCACTGGGCATGTGCTAAGTGAAGCGTCAATGCGAAACGACCTAATCTTAATGAAGTCGTTAAACATTAACGCGGTGCGTAATTCCCACTATCCTAATAATGCCACCTGGTACGCGCTTGCTGATGAGTTAGGTATGTATGTTGTCGATGAGGCAAATATCGAGTCACATGGTATTGGTGCTGCGAACCAAGGGCACAGCTACAACCAAGAAAAACATATGGTTAACTTACCATCGTGGAAGGCCGCGTATGAAGACCGCATCAGCAATATGTACGAAGCCAGTAAAAATCACGCATCTGTGGTAATGCTTAGTTTAGGAAATGAAAGTGGCGATGGCCCTAACATTGCGCACTTATACGACTGGCTAAAAGAGAGAACCTCTTTGCCTGTGATGTCAGAACAAGCCCAACTTCGTCCACATACCGATATGTATGCACAAATGTATGCATCTTTGGAATTAATGGAGAGCTTTGTTGAAATTGGTGATGATCGCCCAATGATCCTGTGTGAGTACGAACACGCTATGGGTAACTCTGTCGGTAACCTAAGCGAATATTGGGCGTTAATTCGTAAGCATAAAGCGTTACAGGGTGGGTTTATTTGGGACTGGGTCGATCAGACTATTACGACAAAAACGGCGTCAGGCATCGAATTTCAAGGCTATGGCGGCGACTTTGAGGTACAGGGCCAATACCATGACGGCAACTTTGCCGCGAACGGCCTCTTAACTGCTACGCGAGAGTTTCATCCCCATGCTTTTGAAGTTAAATCGGTGTACCAAGATATCACGGCCATGCTTTCTGCAGAGCATGAAAACGTCGTAACGGTTGAAAACCGACATTTCTTTACCACATTAGACGATGTGGATATGCAATGGGAATTGCTCGCTGATGGCGTTATTGTTGATAGCGGTGTTTACAACACGTTGAACACACCTGCGCGTTCATCCGAGAACATTAAACTTGCGATGGCGCACACGCTCTCACCTGATATTCGCTATCATTTAACCTTACGGTTTACGCTAAAAACTGCGCGCCAGGGGTTGCAGCAAGGGCATGAAGTCGCGGTCGTTCAGTTGGCTTATCCTTTTGAAGGTATCACCCGTGTAAGCCAAAACGCTGAGCAAGATAGTTTGCCGACGCTTACGAAACAACAAACGCAGTGGGTGTTACAGCATGGCCAAACACGCTTTGTGATTGATACGAATTCAGGTTGGCTATCAGCTATTACGCAAGATGGTGCAGTGGTAACACAATCTGAACTGTTACCGTGGTTTTGGAGAGCGCCGACAGATAACGACTTTGGCGAAGGGTTTCCGCAGAAAAGTAAAGTGTGGTTAGATACTGCAAGTCATGCAGAGTTAATGTCGCTGACGTCACAAAAGACTACGACCGAGATTACGGTTACCACCGAGCACCGTTTGCCAACGGTAGAAAGCCGTTATCAAACAACATATACATTACGTAAAAATGGTTCGTTAGACGTAGACGTTTGGTTTCTTGCTGCCCCTAATCAATTTTATGCCGCCCTTCCACGAATAGGCTACCGTTTTCAGCTAACAGCTGACTATGATTCAGTGGCGTGGTTCGGACGCGGGCCTCATGAAAATTACTGGGATCGTAAACGTTCTGCCTTGTTTGGCCGTTATGCCATGCCGATAAAGGCGCTAGCGCATGATTATGTTCGACCGCAAGAAAACGGGCATCGAAGTGACGTTTATGAAGTGAGTTTTGTTAGCAGCGCTAATGATGCATTGCCAGCAGTAACCATAACGGGTATGCCATCAATCGGTTTTAACGCTGAATATCGCGATATCCTCGACTACGACACGCTAGAAAAAACCAGCTCGCACCCGCATAGTATCCCTTTACAAAGCGCGCCGTTTATTAATATTGACTACAAACAGCGTGGGGTTGCTGGCACCGATTCTTGGATGACACCACCGTTGTTTAAATACACACTACCATGGCGTGACTATCACTACGGCTTTACGGTAACGGTAAAGTAGCCTTAATGCGCGGGACGCTTTTCTCGCGCGTTTATTTGCTAAACGTTTGGATATAAAGTTGCTCTACTTTATCTCGTGCCCACTGGGTTTTTCTTAAAAACTTAAGCGAAGACTTAATGGATGGGTCGCTTTTAAAGCAGTTAATGCGAATACGATAATAAAGACCGTCCCATCCATAGCGTTCGTGCAACTGTGTGATTATTTTTTCAAGCGTTAGCCCGTGTAAGGGGTTATTAGGTTGTTCTTTCATGGTATCACCAAGCGATATTGTTAGTGCAATATTACCATGTCATACAGCCCATGCGTACACTCTGTTAGCGGGAACTGTGCAGGTTAGTTCCGTTTCATTTTTTCAAAAAGCGAGGGCTCCCAAGGACGCATCGCCATAAGCAGGCCAACATGCTGTCGTTCGTCGATAGGCAGCGCGTTGTCTTCTTTACTGAGTTTGGCAGCCTCCTGGCGAAGTTGTTCTAATCGCCTTTGTATTATTGCTACCGAAGAGGGGGAGTAGCGCCCGCGCAAGTACGATCTAAACATCCAGGGTTCATTCTTTTTTGGGGCCATAAATTTCACCATTACTTCATTTTCCATGAAATTGGCCAGTGGGCCGCCAGGTATCCAGCGAAAATCCTGTGCAATAAGTAGTTTGTAGCGGTTATTGGGTAAGAGCTCTATGAGTTTCAGTTTATCGAGCGTCGTCATTAGTTTAATACCTTCAACTTCCTCAATGTCATAGTGAGATATTAACTCTTCAAAACGCCATCCGTCCCTTACGCACACTGCCGCCAACAACAGTTTAGGGTTCGCTAGCAGCTGTAGCTCTTGCTCTTCTGAAAGCTGCGAAATTTTGTCTTGTTGTTTTTGTGATAAAGCAAATAGCTCGCTAAGAGATAATTGAAGAAACGCACAAATGTGTTCAAGCTTTTCAAGGCTAAACGCGTGCAACGAAAAATTACGTTTGATACTGGCTTCGCTCACATCCAGTGCGTTCGCAAGCTGCTTATAGGTAATGCGTTGCTCGCGAAGACATTGCTTTAAGGTGTCGTAAATGTGATTAATTTGGCTCATGGTATTAATAATTAATACTGTTGGTTTAATTTAATACTACATTAATTAAAAAGGTTTACGATAGCTATTCTTACTTCTAGTGTAGATAGCGTCGAAGGCAAAGCGATTGCCTTCAAACAGGAGTAAGACATATGAAAAATACATATTTAACATTGATGTTAGCTGCGGCGTTAAGCGCTGTTTCTTTATCGCCGGCTGCCATTGCTGATGACTCAGTTAATCATAGTGGTAAAGCCAGTAAGCACAGTGTGTTGGCAGCGTCTGAAGGCCTTAAAACGACCGCATCTGTTGCCAGCGCTGTGGTAGCAGTACCGGTGTTACTAACCGGTAGCGTAGTTGTTGCTACGGGTAGCGCTATCGCAGAGAGTGCAGAATCGGCCTCACAGAGCACGCATCATTCACATGATGACCAACCTATTGTGATCACTGAAACCATCATTACTGCCGACCCAGCACCAAATAAAGTTAAAGTAACAACAACCACACGATAGGTGACGGTATGAAAACAGTTATTTTACTTATAGCGCTATTACTTAGCGGGGCGGTGAACGCAGGGAGTGAGCAAACAGGCAAGCCAAACTTCTCACCAGAGGCGATAGCCACGTTTTCAAAAAACGTCGAAAAATATGCGGCATCTCAAGGCGCACGTGCGTTCATCATCGCAAGGCGAGGGCGGCCCTCTGATGATTTACCCGAAGGCATTCGTTTTACCCATACCGCGATAGCGATTTACTCTTCGGTAACGTTAGATAATGGAGAAGTGGCCAAGGGCTATGCTATTCATAACCTATATCAATATGCCCAACAGCCTGACCGTAGCCACTTAATTACCGACTACCCCGTTGATTTCTTTTGGGGAGCTTATGCGCTTGAAGCTGGCATCATTATTCCAACCAAAGACGTGCAAGCAGCCATCATTAAGGTATTTACTGAAGGTAAAGCGGCGTTGCTACACAATCCGCGTTATTCGGTAATTGCCAACCCTTTCAATAGCGAAAGGCAAAACTGTACCGAATACACACTTGATGTACTAAATAGTGCGGTGTATTCGACGACCGATATTCCCCAGCTCAAAGCAAATGCAAAGGCGCACTTTGTACCACAGAAAGTCAATATGAGCCGCGCGAAGCTTCGCATAGCGAGCATGTTCAATGATGGTGTTACGCTGCGCGATCATTCCCGCCGTGTTGAAACAACAACGTTTAGCAGTATGGCGCGATATATGAAGCAGTATGATCTTTCGTCGGGCGCATTTATTTTCAGCGACAGCCAAAACGTACAGCCTATTTAGGAGCGTTATTATGAGTACACTACAACAACCCACTAAAGCGTTTAGGATAGCGTCAATTGCCGCCTTGTTGACCGGCGTAAGTGCGTATTTTATTGGGCTTTATAACGCCCCCATGGCACTTAACGAAAAAGGCTACTATTTTACGATTATGTTATTTGGCCTGTTTTCGGTAGTCAGCCTACAAAAAACCGTACGGGATAAAATGGAAGGCGTACCTACTACCAAAGCGTACTTTTTAGCGTCTTGTGTGGCCACTGCATCCTCTATTGTATTGCTTATTATCGGGCTGATGAATGCCGAGTTATTACTTAGCGAGAAAGGCTTCTTTGGTATGGCGTTTATACTGAGCTTGTTTGCAGCTATTACCGTGCAGAAAAATGTGAGAGATAAAGGCATAGCGAGCACACATCTACAAAGTAGTGATAAAACACCAATGGATATGTCGTCACGTGAGGCAATCGATACCGCTGAGACGTCTGTTGTCGATGCATAAAGTGGTCGTAATACCAGATTAAACCAACGGTTTTATACCGCGCAAGCACACTGTAAAAGGTGTGCTTTTTTTTAGGTTTGCCACCCCTCTATTTGCTTCACCTTGTGTGCTTGAGTATGCTCATGTAAGTCGTATTGAATAAGGTGGATGTCATCGTGTGTGAATTACTTGGCATGAGTGCCAATACACCAACCGATTTGTGTTTTAGTTTTACAGGGTTAACCCGCCGTGGTGGCGAGACAGGACCGCATAAAGATGGATGGGGCGTGGCGTTTTATGAAGGAAGTGGCGTGCGTATGTTTCACGACCCGGAGCCCTGTGCCACGTCGCCAATCGCTGACTTCGTCTCAACATTGCCGATTAAAAGTCAAACTGCACTATGTCATATTCGACAGGCTAACGTAGGCAATATTAATCTGGCAAATACTCACCCCTTCTCACGGGAACTATGGGGTAAATATTGGGTATTTGCTCATAATGGTCAACTGCCTAGTTTTGTTGGGTGTTCAGGGCTTTATGAGCCCGTAGGCGATACTGATAGCGAAGCATTATTTTGCGACATTATGAACAATGTTCGTCAACATTTGTCTCGTGATGCCACGCTCGAACAATTAGCAGAGACACTGGTAAACCTTGCAAAAGGTTATGCGCAACAGGGGGTGTTTAATTGCCTGCTAAGTAATGGCGACTGGTTGTTTACATTTTGTAGCACTAAGTTAGCAAGCATTACCCGTCGAGCACCGTTTGGACCAGCTTGTCTTAAAGATGTTGAAGTAGAAATTGATTTTGCGTCTGAAACAACGCCCAAAGATGTTGTGAGTATTATTGCTACGGCGCCGCTAACCAACGACGAGCAATGGGATATTTACGCACGCGGAGAGTGGCGTTTATGGCAAAACGGTGAGGTCATTATCAGTGGTAACGTTGCCGTACCTGAGCATAAAAAGGAAGCCGATATGGTATCGCCAGATAGCGATATTGCTCGCCCTGCCGTGGATAATTAACGCTAGCCTAGTACCTCAGAAATCGTTTCTTTCACTATCTCATAGCGAGCCGGAAGGGCGTTGTGTGGTGTTTGCACGCTGTACAAAGGCTCGGTAACGTTGTTTTTAGGTTCGTAAACGCTAAGCTTATCGGCCACGTTAATAAATGCGAGCGTGCTGGTGGGAAGTACCGTAAAGCCTAGCCCCTGACTAACCGGAATTAGAATTTGCGACAATTGGTTAATATAACCCGACGTTTTTATTTTCATCGGGTTAAGCCCCGTTAAATAGGAGTCGCCACAATCATTTATATAGCGATGCAAATAATGCATGGCATCGGGATGATTAATCAAGCCGAGTGACGCAATATGCTTATCTATGGTAGGTGCGTGTTTTTGCTCTGAAGTATCATCGCTATGCGTACGGGGCAATATTAGCCCTAGTGTTTCTTCGCCTAGATAGGTACACACCAGCTCGTCACTTTCTGCTTCGTTTGTCACTATTCCCAACGAGAGCGTATTGTCAGCAATGCTTGCGAGAATACGTTGTCGGGGTGCCACTTCCACATGAATATGCAATGCTGGATGGCGTAGCTGTAAGTGAAGTAACGCAGGGTAAATACGCTGTGCAATTGCGCCAGAGCACCCAATGACACACTTACCTTCAAAAGGCACATCAAATTTAAGACTTGTAATAAACGCGAGCTCTTTCTCTTGCTGGCTTTTGGCATAGGCAAGCACGCGTTGGCCTTGCTCTGTAAGCTGAATGCCTTTTCCAAGGCGAACAACAAGGTCGCACCCGCAGGCCTCCTCCAGCCTCTTTACATGCTGACTAACCCCAGGTTGCGTCATAAACCGAACTTCTGCGGTGCGCGTAAACGAGCCGGAATCAGCAAGGGTGATAAAAGTGTCTAGCCAAATTGGGTTTAGCATGTATAAATCTAATTTATCAAAATGAAAAATAATGATAATTTTTTATTTTGGCGGTGTCTAGTTATTCTACGTTCACGATAACAACACAGGAAATAGCCATGACAGACACAGTAAAAACACCATACCCTCGCACGTTTTCCCACATAGGCATTTCAGTGCCAGACCTAGACGCCGCCGTAAAATTTTATACCGAAGTACTCGGGTGGTACCTCATTATGAAACCTACCGACATAGTCGAAGATGAATCCGCCATTGGTGAAATGTGCACCGATGTATTTGGCGCTGGGTGGGGGCAGTTCCGTATTGCTCATCTGTCTACGGGGGACAGAGTTGGCGTAGAACTTTTTGAGTTTAGTAACCAAGAAAACCCAGAAAATAACTTTGAATATTGGAAGACGGGGGTATTTCATTTTTGTGTTCAAGACCCAGACGTAGAGGGCCTTGCAGATAGGATTGTCGCAGCGGGTGGTAAAAAACGTATGAAAGCACCGCGCTATTATTATCCGGGCGAAAAGCCTTACCGCATGATTTATATGGAAGACCCGTTTGGCAATATTCTTGAAATTTATAGCCACAGCTATGAACTACATTATGCAAGCGGCGCCTACGAATAAGCATTTGAGCTGGCGACAGTGGCGCGAAGGCGAGTGTAAAACTCGCCTTTTTTAATGCGTTGATATGAGCGGTGTCATTAACCCCATTGACCTGAAACATATGGGTTGGTCGCTCGTTCGGCGCCAACCGTTGTGGTGGGGCCATGCCCCGGATAAATGGTCATGTCGTCAGGGAGAGTGAGAATTTTTTCTTTAATTGCGCTAATAAGTTGCTGTTGGTTACCTTGAGGAAAATCGGTACGGCCAATCGACCCGGAAAAAATAATATCGCCTACGATAACCTTATTACTTACACGCTCTACTAATGCAACATGTCCAGGAGTGTGACCGGGACAATGCAGCACCTCTAACGTTAACGTTCCAAGCGCGATAGTGTCATTGTCATTTAACCATTCGTTGGGTGCAAAAGGCGTTGCTGGAGGAAAACCAAACATTTGGCTTTGTTGCATTAATGCATCTAACCAAAATTTATCGCCGTAATGAGGCCCAATAATAGGCACATTGTAGTGCGCCGCAATGGCCACAGAACCGCCCACATGATCTAGGTGGCCGTGCGTAAGAATGATTTTGTCGATATTAACGTTGTTGTCGGCTGCAACTTGAATAAGTGTTTCTATGTCGCCACCTGGGTCAACAAAAGCCCCTTTCATTGTGGCAGCGTCCCAAATTAAGGAGCAGTTTTGGGCGAAGGGAGTAACGGGGTTAACAATTATTTCCACTATTTCACTCTTATCATTTTCGGTTTTTAACAAGGTTTGGCTTTGCATCGTCTATTCAATGACAACGCGATAGTTATGCTTGGCTATGTTTTTTTCTATGCAACGCAACGTAAAGTAAGGCGCCAACAATTAACTCGCCTATTAAAAATAACCAAGCACTTGTTGACGACTGCGTTAAAGACCATGCGCAGACCCCAAGGGCAATGAATGGCACGGTTCGTTTAACAAATGCGTGAGCATGTGCCTGTTGATGTTGGGCTTTAATTAATACCACTACGCACATGGCGTAAACGACAAGACGTGCCAATACACTCGATATGGCAAGCCATGCAAAACTGCCACTGAGTGCCATAAGACCTGCAAAAATACCCAATACCAGTACTGAGATATAGGGGGTGTCGAAGCGGTTATGTACTTTACCTAGTCCACGCTTTCCTAGCTTTCCAGGAATCAGCCCTTGCTGCGCCATTGAATAGGTTAACCGCGATGTAGAAATCATATTCGCCAATAAATTACCCGCCACCGACACCACCGCAGTTAATGTCATTATTAGCGCGCCGGTTTTTCCGAAAATGATATCAGCAAGCGCAATCAGTGGCGCACTGTCTGGCTTTGCCGGGCCAACGGTATGCCAATAAAGCCACTGTACACAAAAGTAAAACAGTGCAATACCGGATACCGTGAACATAAGCGCACGAGGTATGGTTCTTTTCGGTGAGTTGGTTTCGCCACTTGTCACTACAACGGTTTCAAAACCGATAAAGGCATATAAAGTAAGCAGGGCTCCCGCTGATATTGTATCTAGCGCTGGAATGGCGGTATCGGCCGACACCATGGTGAAATCGAGGTGCCAATACCCTGCACCGATAACCAAAATAAAAGGGAGTAGCTTCAACGCTGAGATGGTATCAAGCGCGCGCATCGCGGCTTTTAACCCTACAATATTGATGGTAATTAACAGGCTAGTTAGCATGATAATGGCAATAGATTTACCAATCCCGGTGTTTAACTCGGGCCACAAATAGCCAGCGTACAGCAACAGTACATGCATGTTTGCCGCAATGGCCGTGGCGCGCGCAAGGTAGTAAATGAACCCTGTTTGAAATGCTGCGCTATCTCCAAACCCTTTTTGGGCGTAAACAACCGGCCCGCCCGTTTCTTGATAATGAATGGCAAGCTGGCCGAAACACCAGACAATGCTTAACATCAAGGCACCAAAGATAAGGAAAATCCAAGGGCTAAATGCGCCCAGCTCACCTGCCATTTTAGCGGGAAGCGCAAAAATACCCGCACCAATAAGCCCGTTTAGTACAAGTAAGGCGGCGCCTATACCGCCAATACTTCGCGTTAGCATAATATTCTTACTTCATCGATGCGCTAAATACTTCTTCACCTGCCACAAAGGTAGCATGCACGTTTGTTTTCCATATGTCTTTTGCGTCAATGGTAAAGATATCTTGATCGACTAAAATGAAATCAGCCCATTTACCCGGCGTTAATGTGCCTAGTGTATCTTCCATATGGCCCGCATAAGCGGCATCTAAGGTAAACCCTTTAAATGCTTGCTGAATAGTCAGCGCCTCGTGTGCATACCATCCTTTCACTGGCTGATTGTCGCGATCTTGGCGCGTTACTGCAGCGTGGAGGCCGTAAAACGGATTGGCAAGCTCTACGGGGAAGTCAGACCCTAGAGGGAGCGCAATACCCGAGTTAAGGAGTGTTTTCCACGCGTACGCACCTTTCATTCTCTCTTTGCCTATTCTGTCTTCAGCCATGTTCTTATCGCTGGTGGCATGAGTAGGTTGCATAGAAGGAAGTACTTTTAAGTCTGCAAAGCGGGCGAGATCGTCAGGGGCAATAACTTGCGCATGTTCGATACGGTTACGAAGTTCGCTTCCGCCCAGTGCCTTAAACGTAGACGCAAACTCGTTAAGTGCAACGTGGTTAGCTTTATCGCCAATGGCATGGTAGTTAAGTTGAAAGCCTGCGCCAATAACAGTGGTAAATAGCGACGTCATATCTTCTGGCTGCGTTAGCAATAAGCCATGTTGGTGCGGAGCGTCAGAGTATGGGGCAAGTAATGCCGCCCCGCGACTGCCTAGTGCACCATCACCATACGCTTTTACCGAGCGAATATATAAAAAGTCGTCGTCATCGCGCACGGGCCCATTGCCTAGCATTGTAGTGAGCTCAGGATCAGTTGCACTTACCATGGCATAAATACGAATAGGCAGGCTACTTTCTACTGCGCCTTTTAAGTAAAAATCGTAAACGTCGCGTGAAATACCTGCGTCATGCATAGATGTTATGCCATTTTCCAATAGATGGTCGCCAGCAGCGCGCAGCTGTTGGGCGTAAATAGCATTACTAGCGGTGGGCAGGTGTTTCTCGATAAGCAGTGATGCGTTGTCGATAAAAACCCCCGTAGGGTTGCCATTATCATCTTTAATGATCTCACCACCTGCGGGCGATTTAGTCTCTTTTGTTATTCCCGCTATTTCCATCGCTTTGGTATTCACCCATGCGGCATGGCCGTCAACACGGGTTAACACTACCGGTTTGTCAGAAACAACCTTGTCTAAATCACTCGCGGTTGGAAAGGCCCTGTCAGACCACAGTTCTTGATTCCATCCTCGTCCGGTTATCCATGACTGCGCGGTGTTGGCAAAAGCATATTCTGCAACACTGTTGGCAGCATCAGAAGCACTGGTGCTCTCTCGTAAGTTTACTTCTAATAAGTTCGCACCAAGCCCAAGCAGGTGGCCGTGAGCGTCAATTAACCCCGGTAGCATTACCTTGCCGCCACCGTTGATGGTTTTGGTAATTGGGTAAGCATCTTTTTCGCTATTAAGGGCAAGCACCTTTCCATCATCCATTACCATGTTGGTAAAGGTGATAAGCTGTCCGTCGTTATTGAGGGTGTAGCCTTTCACATTTTCTACTAATGTCGCCGCGTTAAGACTGAATGTTGTCAATGCCGCACTTGCAAAAAGCAGTGATACTTTTTTAATTACAGAAGTGTGTTTGGTTGTTGTTGATATCATTGTTGTTCTTCCGTGTTGATAATGGGGGGCTGAAGCAAAAAGTCTCGCTCCCAAATTTGAGCCATAGCGGTCTGGCTTATGTTTCCACCAGACAGCATCACTAGCGCAGTTTGCCCCGGCGTAGTATTGGCCGCCCATGACGCTACAGCTGCCATGGTCATCGCGCATGTGGGTTCTACGTGTAGTTTAAGTAAATGGTGCAACCATTGTGTCCAGTAGGCTATTTGTACTTCATCAACTTCATAAAAATCATCAAGTTCTTGAAGAAGAGGAAAGGTAATATCACCCACTGATGGCGTTGCTGCACCATCAGCAAGCGTTATTGGGGGTTCTTTTAATGAAACAATTTCGCCGGCCTGAAGAGACATCGACGCATCGTTAGCTTCTGCGGGTTCTGCGCCAATAACCAACGCTTCAGGTTGCATTGCGCGCGTGGCGAGTAACGTTCCCGATAGCAACCCACCTCCGCCACAGGGTGCAAATACCGCATCGACGTGACCGCTATCTTCAAGTGCCTCTAGGGCAGCGGTACCTTGTCCGGCAATAATGTCCTTATGATTAAAAGGTGGTATCCACACCGTTCCTTCCTTTTCTGCCGCAGCCTTAACCGCAATATCAGCCTCTTGGCGGGTGGGGAAGGTCAATAGCGTCGCGCCATAGCTTTTTGTTGCAGCAGCTTTAATCGGCGAGATAGTTTCACTGGCATAAATTGTTGCCGGAATGCCGTATTTGGCAGCCGCATAAGCGACGGCCTGTGCATGATTTCCTGAGCTATTCGCGACAATTTGTGTCGGCAGCAACCCTTGCTCTTTTTTACGCGCTAAGAAATGTAATGCGCCTCGTAATTTAAATGCCCCTATGGTTTGTAAGCATTCTGCTTTAAACAAAATGCGGTGTCCCATCCATTGGTTCAACAATGAAGACTCCATAATTGGGGTACGTTTTATGTCGGCACTTATTCGCGAATATGCTGCTTTTATTGCATCGAAATCAAGGCTTGAAGTCATGGCTCACTATAAATTGCTGATAATAATAGTCACTACCCTACCACCAAACTTTCACAAATCGAATGTATATTAACGCGCTATGCTGATTCGCGTCGCAAGGTTTATACGTGCCACGTCACGCTATGTTGGTATTGCTGAAGTTATCAACCTAGTAAAGGCGACAGTGCGAAAAATATTCATAGCGTAAGCAGGGGCGTGCTAGAGTAATTACGCTTACTATTTTTTGAAACGGCGGTGTTTGCATTTCATTTAAGCCAAGCCGTATGCACCGCCAGATAATAATTAAGGATATATAATGGGACTGTTTGACACGATAATGGGAAATGCCAGCGAAACAAATGCTGAAGACGTTCAACAAGAGCTTTCGCCAATCTTAGCCGATAATGAGTCAGTCACTGCGGCATTCAAACTCGTACGCGATTTGAGTGTGTTTACAAATAAGCGCTTAATATTAATAGATAAGCAGGGCCTGACGGGTCGAAAAGTGAATTATCACTCCATTCCCTATAAATCTATCACGCAGTTTATCGTTGAAACGGCCGGTCATTTTGATACCGATGCCGAGCTTAAAATTTGGCTGTCGGGTAAAGCAGACGCGATTGAAATTGAATTAAGTGCATCGTCGGCACAAGCCGTACAAAAGAACTTAGCAAGTCAGTTATTTGCATAAAAAAAGCGGGCTTAATAAGCCCGCAGTTTATTTCTTGTTACGTTATCTTTAAAACACCACACTCACCGTTGCAGAGCAGGTAGTTGTGCCCGCTTCACAGACTTGGTACGTATAGCTGCCACCGCCTTTCACATTAAGTGCATCAGTATAAGCGCCATCGTTAGCCGTAGTGGTAATTACTGTACCATTGCGAAGAACATCCACATTTGAAGAGGTAGCATCAGCCCACGAGAGATCAACCTGTTGGCGACCTTTTACTTTGTAACCCGAGGCGCTTAATGTTAAGTCGCCAGTGCCACCGGTATCACCACCACCTCCACCAGTATCACCGCCACCACCAGTATCACCGCCACCGGCGCAGGTATTTTGTGTAAGGTAGTTATTCATGTCCGCCGCTTGCGCAATACCATAACCGAAGAAATCATCTTTACCCGACGCACCAGCATCCATCGCTGTTGCCTTCAATGCGCTACGAATTTCTTCACCAGAACACGTTGGGTGGTTTGACCATACCAATGCTGCGATACCTGCTACGGCAGGTGTCGCCATTGACGTACCGCTCATATAGCCGTAATCACTTGCACCAATGGTAATGTCGATAGTATTTGCTGCGACTAGCGCGCTGCGGTCTTCAAGTGCAGCACCTACCGCAGGGATCGAGGTGTTATTTGTATCGCCTAATGTGCCATACAGCATGCCAGGTTCATTGTTAATTAATACTGCACCAACACCACCTGACAATTCGCAGTTATTTACTTTATCGTAGAATGACACAGTGCCACGGTCAATCACGCATACTTTCCCTGCTGCGTTATTATCGATACCGTCGCCTAACCCGAAGAAATAGGTTGCTGCTGATGCACTGCCCGTGTTCTCCATTGCCGATGAGGCAAAACCAACACCGTCAGCACTCATCGCCGATAGTGAAGCGCCGTTGGCGGGGTACGTAGACAATGTGTCTACACCACCGGCCGTTATTTCGACGCAAATGGTTTCATCCGTCGTAACGCGCTTACCGCGACCGCTAGAGCATGAGGGGTATTGAGAAAAATCGGCAATGTTGTTGTCTGCATCGTTCGCACCAACCATCATTACTGATGAATATCCCGCAGGGTACGAGCGCACGTTGTTGCCGTCATTACCCGCAGCGGCAACCACTAAACCACCCGCGGCCACAAAATCTTTAAACGCGTTTTCTTCGGTTGAGTTTGCACCACCGCCACCAAGGCTCATGTTAATAATGTTAGCGCCTGCCTGTGAACATAATTGTGCAGCTTGCGCGAGGTCTGAAGAGTATCCCCAGCCAGCAGCATTGAATACTTTGATGATGTGCATGTCTACACCCGGAGCCATGCCCACAACACCAAAACCATTATCGGCTGCACCAATGGTACCAGCGACGTGCGTACCGTGAGGTCCACCATTTTCAAACCAGTTGCCCGTGCCGATGTCATTATCGCCTGAAATTGCAGACCAATTAAAATCTGGATTCGATGAATCTAAACCTGAATCGATAACACATACCTTCATGCCCGCATTACTGTCAAACGTTACTTGATCAGCTTGTGATTGATAAACGGCATAGGGGGTTAACTGTGTTGTGGAAGGGTTGCCCGCGTCATCGTTAAACAGCGCTGATGGGCTACGCTTTTGGTCAACTTCAATAAGCCTCACGTGCGGGTTGTTAAGTAACCCTTTAACGTCGCTTAGTGATTTTCCTGAAAATGTGGCAGCAATAAATCCGTCAGCATCCACATGAACATCGGCGCCAGCTTGTTTAGCGAGGGCTTTAACCACACCTTTAGATTTATTGTCGACTTGGATAATGTACCGGTCGTTGTCTGCAAGCGCAGCGAAGCTAGAAAGTGCCAAACTAGCGGCGATCAGAGTGGGCGTAAATTTTTTATTATTCATGGTTACTACTCATTCTACTTGTTGTAAGAATTCTGCGTTTTATCGTCTTTTTTATGCAGATGAGCGCAAAGCTCAGTCTTCAACGTACATCATTAAGAAAAAGTTAACAAACCATGTAGCAAAAAATTATTATAAAGTTTAATACCCAAAAAAAAAGGCATAAGGATAAATATCCATTATGCCTTTGTATTTCATCTAGTTATAGTTATTTGAGTGTTCTCTCGAAAAAGTTGGTTATTGTTTTGTATAAGTGAATGCCTGTTTGCTTCCCTCGAATGCTATGTTTTTTACCTGGATAATCCATCGTTTCAAACGGAATCGCTAAATCCTGAAGGTGTTTATAGAGCATGGTTGAGTGGGTAAACAAAACGTTGTCATCTGCCATACCATGGTAAATAAGTAAGTCACCTTTTAAGTCTTTAGCGTAAGGAAACACCGATGACGCCGTGTAAGCATCATCGTCTGTTTGAGGGTTACCCATATAGCGTTCTGTATAATGAGTGTCGTACAAGCGCCAGTCTGTGACTGGGGCGCCTGATACACCGGCAGCAAAGTAATCACCGGCTTTAAACATGGTCATTAATGTCATATAGCCGCCATAGCTATGGCCATGAACGCCAACGTTATCGGCATCAACAAATGGTAATGTGCGTAAGAATTCAACACCGGCTATTTGGTCATCTACTTCAATAAAGCCCATCTTCTTATAGATAGGGTCTTCAAACGCTTTACCACGGTAGTTTGAACCACGGTTGTCTAATGTAAATACGACATAGCCTTGGTCAACCCAATGTTGGAAAAGTAAACCTCGGTTGCCCGCCCAGCTATTGGTTACTACCTGAGCGTGGGGGCCGCCGTAAAGGTATACAATCACCGGATGTTTTTGACTTGGGTTTTGTTTGGCACTCTCTGGGGTGTAGATGCGGTATTTAAGTGTTGCACCGTCTTTGGTGGTAATGTCGCCGAATTCTGGGGCTGTCCAGCTATCCATATAGGCAAAAAGAGGGTGGCCTTTTGTCACTTTGTTTTCTTCTAACCAGGTAATGCGCTTGCCTGATGCGTCGTTAAGACTGACTTGGGCGGGTGAGTTAATGGTAGAAAAACGGTCAATAAAAATAGAGGCGTCTTTGCTGAATGCGGCACTATGATACGCGCCTAATTCGGTAACCCGTGCAATCTCGCCACCGCTAAGTGATACCGTGTATACGTGGCTCTCTAGCGGCGTATCTTTACGGCCAGAGAAAAACAAGCGGTTGTTGGCAACATCAATGGCCTCAACGCTATCAACAACCCAGTTTCCTTGGGTCAATTGCTTCACCATCTTGCCGTTGTTATCGAAAAGGTAAAGGTGTTTAAAGCCGTCGCGCTCAGACGCCCAGATGAATTGGCCTTTGTCCTTTAAAAAATAAAGGTCGTTATGTAAATTTACCCATGTGTTGCTGCTTTCAGTGAGCAATACACGCTGGGTTTTGTCGCGCAAGTTGAAGGCGCGAAGCTCTAAAGCTTGTTGGTTGCGGGTTTGCCATTGGTATGTGAACGTTTCATTGTCTGGCATCCATTTTCCGCGAGCAAAGTAGATATCTTTATCTTCACCTAAGTCTACCCACGTGCGCTCGCCGCTATCTATGTGTTGAATAGCAAGCTCCACCAGTACGTTTGGTGTGCCGGCTTTCGGGTATTTTTGCTCTAATAGCTTAATGTCATCAGCGTAAATTTCGGTGCGTGTAATTACGTCGACGGGGCTTTCGTCTACTTTTGTGAATGCAATGTGGGTTTCATCTGGAGACCACCAATAGCCGGTCATACGCCCCATTTCTTCTTGTGCTACAAATTCGGCCATACCAAACTTGATGTTTTTGCCACCCTCTTTGGTTATTGCCATTTCTTTACCTGAAGCAATATGTTTTACGTACAGGTTTTGGTCGCGAATGAAAGAGATGTAATTACCTTTCGGCGATAGTTTGATATCGGTTTCAAACGCATCAGTGTCAAGCAGCTGTTTTGCGCCTTTCTCGCCTAACTTGTGATAAAACACATCACCACCTAACGGGAACAACAATGCTTTACCATCGTCGGACCATTGGTAACTTACAATACCGCTACCTGATAAGCGCATGCGCTCACGGCGCGCTTTCTCTTCATCAGAAAGGACTTCTTCGCCACTTTGCAGGTCGTTAGAGTCGAACAGCATGCGAGTTTCGCCACTGTCGATATGGTATTCCCACAAATCTAATCGTTCGTAATCAGATTGTTTTCCTTTCAAGAACGATACGCGTTCACCGTCTGGTGACACTTTTAGCGAACGCGGGGCATTGCCATCAAGTGAAGGGGAAGAGAAAATACGCTCAATAGTGAGCGTTTCAGCGTGTAAAGCAGTAGAGAGCATAGCGGCTCCAATTAAAAGGGCTTTTTTCATTGTTATCTGCATATTTTACTGTCGAAGGTTTGATTGTAGAGAAACCATTCCATGATACAAGGTGCAAAGTATGAAATCCGCAATAGTGCTAGGAGCGACAGGTTTAGTGGGACGAACGCTTGTAAACACACTTTTACAAGACAGAAGGTATGCAGAGGTCACGTGTTTAGTTAGAAAACCTCTTGCGTCATCGATGTTTAATGACCCTCACGGAAAGTTGAAACCTGTGGTTATCGACTTTGAAAACTTCCAAGACTATCAAGGTTATTTTAGCGTAAATCATGTGTACTGCTGTTTAGGCACCACACTTAAAAAAGCAGGCTCAAAACAAGCGTTCAGGCGTGTGGATTTCGAGTATGTTCATGTAGCGGCGCAATTAACGCGAGCGCAACGCGCAGACAGTTTTGTATGGATATCATCGGTTGGCGCAGATGCAAAAAGCAGTAACTTTTACCTGCGCGTAAAAGGCGAATTAGAAAATGCTATTATGCGGATGCCGCAACTGCCCAACGCATCTGCGGTGCGCCCGTCTTTGTTACTTGGCGAGCGAGACGATACGCGTTTTATAGAAGATATGGCACAAAAGACGGCGCCCATTTGGCAAAGTTTACTGAAAGGGCCATTAAAAAAATACAGACCGGTTCATCCAATCGACGTGGCTAGAAACATGATGTTACTTCAAGTCTGGTAAGTGAACCTTCACTATTATTTTCAAGAGACAGTGTGTGTTTAGGTGTAAACAATTTGAAGTGGCGCATGACAAATGCGCAATGAAGGTCGGAACCGACAGCTTACTATTAGGTAGCTGGGCGCAGCCCAATGATGCCTCGCACATACTGGATATCGGCACGGGGTCGGGGATCCTTGCGTTGATGATGGCACAAAAATCAACACCAGAAGCCCATATCTACGCCATTGATATTGACGATGATGCCTTTGTTCAAGCCAGTGAAAACGCAAGCGCGTCGCCATGGCGTAAAAAGGTACAAACGTTTCACTGTGCGCTTGATGACTTTAACTGCGACACCCTCCTTGATGTCATTATTACTAACCCACCGTATTTTGATGCGGTCGATACGACGCGCAGAGCATTTGCTCGTCAAACAACGCAGCGACACGTTGCGCGGCAAGAGCGCCAACTTACTCCTGGCAAGCTCTTCACATTCAGCGCAAATCAGTTAAAAAGTAATGGCGCATTATACTGTGTTTACCCGTATAATCGCGCGCCCTTAATTCTTGAAGAGGCCAAGCGGAATGGGTTACATCCTCTAAGATTAATGACGGTAAAGCATGCACAGGCATCATCGCCCTATTTGATGGCGTTTTGCTTCAGTAAAAGGGAAGGCCATGTAAACAAGGAAGTATTAATTATTCGTGATGGCAACGGCGACTATACCGCTGCTTATAAAACATTATGTCGCGATTTCTATTTACGGTTTTAAGTAGGTGTATTGACTATGACACTGTTAATTGCTGAAGCGTTTGGGGCTTTAGCGGTAGTCCTCAATTTCTTGGGGTATCGGCAAAATAATGTCGATCGCTATCTTTTTATTTCAGCCTTTGCGTTGTTGTTTTTAAGTGCGCACTTTTTCATGTTGGACGCCATGGCAGCGGGGGTTGGCACGCTATTGGCGGGGCTTCGAAACTTTATTGCCATTAAAAATAGAAGCAAGCCCGTACTCTTTTTCTTTATTGGCGCCAATGTGTTCTTTTTACTGTATGAGTGGTTCGTTTTAAACCATGATTGGAATATCTTTATTGCTTATGCATCTTCGCTTATTTTCACAGTAGGCTCTGTTGTATTGCGAGATGTTCATGTAATCAGGCGTACCTTCCTCGTAGCCGAGTCGTTAGGGCTTATTTATGCCATATCGGTGGGCAGTATTTTTGGGACGGTTTTCAATATTAGTAATCTGGTAAGCATTATCTCGACCTTGAAGCGGACAAAGTCCGTATGAAAAGTGTTCTAAAGTACAATGGTTAACCTCTAAAAAACTACGTATCATTTTTAATAACGCGGTATTAACGCGCTAATTTTAACTTTTGTTTCATATTAGTACTCTCCACCAATTACAGTGGTGGAGTGTTGTGGAAGTGGTAGTTACGTTGTCAAATAAAAGCGCAAATCAGCACGGACGCGCTACATCTCAGGATGGTCATAATACAGTTTCCTTGGTTACCGCTGATACGCAGTCGCATATCAATATGTGGAGAGCCCGACTGTTTCAGTTTTTAAAAGTGGAAAAAAAGCTTTTAAAAATGAGACGTCTGCGTAAAATAACAGCAGTTGTTAATATTGTAACCATAGCATCGCTGTTGTTTTCGATTTACACATCACCCACGTTGTCGCCCTCTGTTTTTATCGGCCTTAACATAGTGTTGTGTACAGGGCTTATTTTGTACCCGGTGTGGCATTTGCTTTCAAAAGATTGTCACCGTATTCGTGATGAACTATCTTCGCGTTTTTACGCCAGTAATCACGAACTCGATTTTGCCGAAGACAAAGTGAGTTTAATTGACCGAGCGAGCTATGATGTCATTACGTTCATCAGCGTCTCGGATATAAACCTTGGAAGACAGGCAAGCTAAATCACATCATCACGGCCGCTATGTAGCGGCGCTTTTGCTTGCTGCATTTACAATCGGTGCACTCCTCTTGGCACCTATGGATGCATCAGGTCAGCTGATTGTTTCCTTCGTTATCCTCTTCATTATTTCACTATGCAGCAAAGAAGCTGAGTCACAACAAAAGCATAAACAATTCTTTAGAATTCTAGCGTTACTGCTAGGGGTTGGCTTAACTATTCGCTACCTGCTATGGCGTGGCATGTATACGATGACCGCGCCGGATATTATTTCGCTCGTAGCAGTATGGTTGTTATTTTTAGCCGAATTATACGCCGGGTTAACCTCGGTGCTAGGTTGTATTGTTAATGCCTTTCCTTTGGCGCGACCGCCGTTAACACTGAATAACATTGCGTTGGGTTCGCTTCCTACCGTTGATGTTATGGTGCCAAGCTATAACGAATCTGAAGATATATTAGAAATTACCCTTCGCGCGGCAAAAATGATGTCGTACCCCGCCGACAAGTTACATATTCATTTGTTAGATGATGGGGGAACCGACCAGAAAATTAACCAACCAAATGTGGCGTCGGCAGACAGCGCGAGAGCGCGACGAGCATCATTACAGCGGCTTTGCGACCGACTTGGTGTAACCTACCATACCCGTGCTAAAAACGAATTCGCAAAAGCCGGTAATGTAAATAGTGCTATCGGTAATACTACGTCAGATCTCATTGTCATCTTGGATGCCGACCACGTTCCTACTAGCGATTTTTTAGACCGCACTGTGCCATGGATGATCAAAAAGCCTAACGTGTTTTTGGTTCAAACTCCGCATTTTATGGCCAACCCTGACCCGGTTGAACGAAATTATTTCTCTGCGTTTACGCGTATGCCATCTGAAAACGACATGTTCTACGGCACCATTCAAAAAGGTTTAGATTACTGGTCGAGTTCATTTTTCTGCGGTTCTGCAGCGCTTATGCGCCGAAAGCATCTTGATTTGGTTGGTGGGATTTCTGGTGAATCGATTACCGAGGATGCAGAAACCGCCCTTGATTTGCATAAAATGGGTTACGAATCGGTTTATGTTGATCAACCCATGGTAAGCGGTTTGGCGCCTGAGACCTTTGACGCTTTTATTCAGCAACGCATGCGATGGGCGCAAGGAATGACGCAAATTCTCCTGCTTAAAAAGCCGTACAAAGCAGAGGGGTTAAAATGGTACCAGCGGGTAGGCTATATGAGCTCTATCATGTTTTGGTTGTTCCCGTTTGCGAGAATAATATTCATGCTAATGCCATTGGCTTATTTGGTGTTCGGCTTACAAGTTTACCATGCGTCGCTACTTGAGATTTTTGCGTTCACCATTCCCCATGTTATTGCCACCTACACGTTATCGACCATGCTGTTTGGTCGCACCCGATGGCCATTGGTGTCAGAATTATATGAAATTTTGCAATGTGCATTTACGTTAAACGCTATTGTAAAAGTGTTTATTCGGCCAAGAGCCCCGTCTTTTGTGGTTACACCTAAAGGGGAGAGTTTAGACAAAACATTTGTGTCACCCCTGTCGAATGTATTTTATTGGCTGATTGCCATATTGAGTTTCGCGACGGTGTTTGGTGTGGTCAAATATTTTGCTGAGCCGTTAACCCGAGAGCTTACCGTTGTTGTGTTACTGTGGAATACGTTCAATTTATTGCTTTTACTTAGCGTAATGAGTGTGCTGCTTGAACGTAAGCAGGTTAGAAGTCAATCCCGTTTACCTGCTAGCGACAGCGTTATGGTGATGGGCGGCGATGGACAGCTGCATAGAGGCGAACTTGTTGATTTGTCGGTAGGCGGCGCGCGCGTAATGATTAAAGGTGAGCCGCCGAGGTTTGCCAACGCCAAACTATCTGGGTGGTGTCACGCGCTGCAAAAAACAGTAACATTAAACATTGATATTCTTAATGCCGATAGTGAAAGTAACCTACTGCGTGTTCGATTTATGCCAGAGACCGACAATGAGGAAAATGATGTCATTGCTTTTAGTCTCTGTGATAGCCGTCGCTGGAAGTCTTTTCAGCGCAGAAGAACACGCCAAATATCATACTGGTTTGGCGTTAAACATGTTTTGAACGTGGGGCTAAAGCCCACGCTGATTCATTTGTATCACCTGTCAGGGCGTTTGCTTCGGCAAGTGACAAAAAAAGTTGGGTTTGCTAAGGAAAAATAATGATAAGAATAATAACGCTTCTTTGTGGTTTGATATTACTGAGCGCAACTAGCGTTGCAGAAACTACAACGTATCGCCTTACCGACTTTTATGGTGAAGGTATCGCACGTATGCAGGGAAAAGCTGCCAGTACGGATATCGCCATTCCACTTTCACCGAACAGCCAAGTGGTGCGTTCTACGTTGACGCTAAATGTTGTCAGTTCGCAAGCGCTTATCAAAAAACGTTCTCAGCTTTTTGTGCGGTTTAATAATGCCACTATCGGACAGATTGCCTTTGACCCTGACCGCCCTAGTTTAACCTCTGATATCGTCATACCCACAGAACTGTGGCGACCTGGTTTTAACCAGCTTACGCTTGCGGTTAGTCAGCATTATGCGAACCAATGTGTTGATGGTAGTGCACCAGAGTTATGGAGCGAAATTAACGTCTATAAATCCACATTGTCTATTGAAACCAATAAAGCGATAGATACGCTAGCGCTACGTGATTTAAGTGGTTTCTTTCACCCTGGTATCGGCGGCCAGCGACATGTCGATATTTACAGTGACCTCGATGAAGTCAGCATAACCAAAGAAAAAACGCTGTCGTTAGTCGCGCAAGCCCTGGCGCTGAGAAATCAATACCAACCCCTGGCTATTGATGCATTAGCCCTTCCAAACGAACATGTTCTTCCTGACGTTGCTCAGGCGTTTGGGGCGAGTGACGAGGGTTCATCCACGTTTTGGAGTGAATCAAACATTGAGAATTATGAGACATCGTCGTGGTATCGTGATGAGGGACAGGCCAATGTTCACGTTCTTGTTGGTACTGAACAAGCGCTGTCGATGTTATTAACGGATGATGTTATTAATGACATTAACGGGCCTTTTTTGCATGTTGAACGTACGCCGGCATTTCGCGTGAAAGGTGAAACACTTGTTAAGCCGGCCTATCGCCTTATTGTCAGTGGAGATACTCCTGAACAGGTTTATGAAGCTGCACGCAGCTTGGCATTGCAAGACGACGCATTGAATGCCACTAATAATCTTATCGTGAACTCACAAAACAATGCATTGGCAGACGTTATTCAAGTAACACAGGTTGTCTCTCCCGATGAGCACTACACCTTTGAAGACCTAGGGTTTACCAGTGAACGATTTAGAGATGAAGGAGATTTCAATAAGCGAATGACCCTTCGCCTTCCAGCCGACTTTTATGTGCCTGAAAATGCGAGCGTTAAGTTTTTACTCGATTTCGGCTATGGTGCGGGTTACGGCCCTGGTTCAATTATGAACGTGAGTGTTAATGACGAGCTAGTACACGGCCTGTATTTAGGCAATACCAATGGTGAAGCCTTTAGGGATTACGAGCTGAACATTCCTGCGCGTTTTTTCCGTGGCGGTATTAACAATATCGATTTCTCTGTCACCATGCGTGCGCCGTTAGCAGGGGTTGAGTGTGACGACGTGTTTGGTTCGCACCTTATATTTCAATTAAATAACACTTCTAGCCTTACCCTTCCTAAAGCCGGCCATGTTGCCATTCAGCCCGATTTACGCTTGCTTGGCGAAACGGGTTATCCATTTGCTCGCTACGCAAGCGCGCCTCAATCTCATATTGTTATTCCGTCCAATGATTTCTTGAGCGCCGCACTGACACTGGCTGGAAAGTTTGCACAATCTGCTCGCGCGCCATTGTTGAACATTGACGTAATAATACAGTCGACCATACCCGAGAAGGGAACGAGCTTTATACTGGGGACTCCAGACACGCTTAGTAAGATTGAACAAGACAGTTTTGCATCGGCTATTGGCGAAACTAACCGCTGGCCTTATCGCTTACAAAATACCTTGTACAACCGAGTTCGTAATATTGCTAGCGACAAGTCATTCAAACAAATGCGCGCCGATGGCGTTACCATACAAACCAATGAATTAGGCCCACTTGCAGTACTTATTGCCGAAAAATCACCGCATAATTCGAAAACAGACACGGTATTTTTAATGGCGGCGCAAACTCCAGAACTGTTGACCGAACGTATTCACGACTTGGTCAGTTTGTCGATGTGGGGGCAATTAGCGGGTGATTTCTTTGTTTGGGATAATGCGCTTACCCCATCTTTAGTGATGCAAGTAAACGACAAGTTCGAGATGGGGGAAGCAAACAGCCGTTGGCTAACCCTACGTTTATGGTTATCAAATCACCCTTGGTATTGGCTAGTCGGTTTCTTATTATCAGTGTTTATGCTGAGCCTGATTATTTATCTTCTGCTTAAAAGAAGAAATAAAGAAGTTCAGGCGTCATGGGACTAACCCGATACCTGATTAAGTGGCGCTGGTTTCAAGCGCTACTTGTTTGCTTTTTTATGGTTTCAGGTTGTACTCAGCCAGACAATAATGCCTTTAAACGGCAGTTTATTGCCTTTAGTGCATTGTTTATTGACGGTGGACGGGTAGTCGATACCGGCAATAACAGCGTGTCGCACAGTGAAGGGCAGGGGTACGGACTTTTGTTCGCCGTACACGCCGATGAACAGCAGACATTCGACGCATTATGGGCCTGGACGAGAGACACATTACAACGAGAAGACACGCTTTTTCATTGGCGTTTTTCACCATGCGCGTCTAATGATAAACGCTGTATCGATGACCCTAATAATGCATCTGATGGGGATATTCTTATTGCATGGGCACTACTTCGTGCTTATGAAAGGTGGGGTAATACCGAATACCGCAGTGCGGCAAAACAGATTATTGCTGCCATTGAAAGAAAGCTCATTGTTGAGTATCGGGGCTACACCCTTTTACTGCCCGGCGAATATGGTTTTAGCAATGACGATGGTGTGCAAATTAATCTATCGTATTGGGTGTTT